>NZ_QAYC01000002.1 GCF_003053725.1 Rhodovulum kholense | reverse complement strand
AAGATCATGCGCCGGATCCTGCGCAAGATCGCCGAGAACGATTTCGGCTCCCTCGGAGACATCTCGACCCTCGCCGACCCTTCGGTCGTCGACGAACTGATCAATAACAGGATGAACCGCGGCTAGGGGCGCCCCGCACCCCACCGCGCGACATTTCCCGATCCTCTCCGGCCGCCCGCAACGGGAGGTGGGCGGCCGGTTCCCTCTAACCGACATACGGGAGGAACCCAATGTCCGGACAGGACTCCGATTACTGGCGCGCGAATGTGCGCATCATCCTCATCTGCCTTGCGATCTGGGCGGTCGCATCCTTCGGTCTGGGCATCGTGCTTCGGCCGATGCTGGAAGGCATCATGATCGGCGGCGCCGATCTGGGCTTCTGGTTCGCCCAGCAGGGCTCGATCTACGTCTTTCTCGTGCTGATCTTCGTCTATGCCTGGCTGATGAACGGGCTGGATCGCAAGCACGGCGTGGACGAGTAAGGGAGCCCGGACCAGATGGATCAGTTTACCCTCAACCTCGTTTTCGTCGGCATCACCTTCGCCATCTATGTCGGGATCGCGATCTGGGCCCGGGCGGGCTCGACCGCGGAATTCTATGCCGCGGGCCGGGGCGTGCACCCGGTCCTGAACGGGATGGCGACCGGCGCCGACTGGATGTCGGCGGCCTCGTTCATCTCGATGGCCGGGATCATCGCGCTGGCGCCCGCTGGCGGCTATACCCAGTCGGCCTTCCTGATGGGCTGGACCGGCGGCTATGTGCTGCTGGCGCTGCTGCTGGCGCCCTATCTGCGCAAGTTCGGCAAGTTCACCGTGCCGGAATTCATCGGCGACCGGTTCTATTCGGGCGGCGCGCGGCTTCTGGCGGTGATCTGCCTGATCGTGATCTCGATCACCTATGTGATCGGGCAGATGCGCGGCGTCGGCGTGACCTTCGGGCGCTTCCTCGAGGTCTCGACCGATACCGGGCTTTACATCGGCGCGGCCATCGTCTTCGCCTATGCCGTGTTCGGCGGCATGAAGGGCATCACCTACACGCAGGTGGCGCAATATGTCGTGCTGATCATCGCCTATACCATTCCGGCGATCTTCATCTCGCTGGCGCTGACCGGGTCCTTCCTGCCCCAGCTCGGGCTGATCGGGGACTATGCGCCGGGCGGTGGCGACCAGACCTTCCTTGCGAAACTCGACCAAGTGGTCACGGAACTGGGCTTTACCGCGTACACCGCCGACACGCCCAACATGCTGAACATGTTCCTCTTCACCATGTCGCTGATGATCGGCACCGCGGGTCTGCCGCATGTCATCATCCGCTTCTTCACCGTGCCGAAAGTGGCCGACGCGCGCACCTCGGCGGGCTGGGCGCTGGTCTTCATCGCGCTGCTTTACACCGTGGCCCCGGCCGTCGGGTCCATGGCGCGGCTGAACCTGACCACTACCATGTGGCCCAATGCGGTCGCGGGCAATGCGCTTGACGGCGACGCGATCAGCCTCGAGGCGATCCAGACTGATCCCAAGCTGAACTGGGTGAAGACCTGGGAACAGACCGGGCTTCTGGTGATGGAAGACCTGAACGGCGACGGCCTGATCCAGTACTACAACGACAAGAACCCCGAGATGCAGGCGCTGGCGGCCGAACGCGGCTGGCAGGGCAACGAGGTCACCAAGATCGACAACGACATCATGGTGCTTGCCAACCCCGAGATCGCGGCGCTGCCCTCCTGGGTGATCGCGCTGGTGGCGGCGGGGGCGCTGGCGGCGGCGCTGTCGACGGCGGCGGGTCTGCTGCTGGCGATCTCGTCGGCGATCTCGCATGACCTGATCAAGGGCTCGATCAACCCGAACATCTCGGAAAAGGGCGAGCTTCTGGCCGCGCGGATCTCGATGACCGGGGCGATCCTGATCGCGACCTGGCTTGGCCTCAACCCGCCCGGCTTTGCCGCGCAGGTGGTGGCTCTGGCCTTCGGTCTGGCCGCGGCGACGATCTTCCCGGCGCTGATGATGGGGATCTTCTCCAAGCGCGTGAACAAGGAAGGCGCCATCGCGGGGATGCTGGTCGGCCTGATCTTCACCGCCGTCTACATCTTCCTCTACAAGGGCTGGTTCTTCATCCCCGGCACCGCCACCTTCGAGGACGTTCCGGCGAACTACCTGTTCGGCATCTCGCCGCTGTCGATCGGCACGGTCGGCGCTGTCCTGAACTTCGCGGTCGCCTTCGGCATCTCGGCCGTGACCCGGACGCCGCCGCGCGAGGTGGTCGAGCTGGTCGAAAGCATCCGCGTGCCGCGCGGGGCCGGTGCTGCGACCGGTCACTGACGATACGCAAAGGGGGCGGGCTTCCGCCCCCTTTTTCCCGCCCCGCCGGCCTGTGTAGTCACGGCAGGGTTTTCCTTTTAGGTTTTTTGAACGATCCCGCTGCCCGCACAGGACCAGAGCCATGTCCGAGTCCGAGGCCGATATCCTGGCCAGCCTGACCCGCTATGCGCCCTTCGACATGGTGCCCGCAGCGGCGCTTGAGACCCTTGGCCCCAGCCTGACCCGTATCGCGGCCGAAGCCGGTCAGACGCTGTCCTACGAGGGCGAGCGGCTCGAGGCGCTTCTGGTGATCGAAAGCGGCACCGTCGAGATCGAGACCGACGGATCTGGCCCGGTCGCGCTGCGCGGCCCTGGCGACGTGATCGGCGAACGCGGGCTCCTGCGGCTGGGCCGGGCGACGCTGACCGCGCGGGTGTCCGAGGACGCGGTGCTGATCCGCCTGCCGAAAGAGCAGTTCTACGATCTCATCGACGAGGTTCCGGCCTTTGCCGCCTGGTTCCAGCGCGCGGCCCCGGCGCGGCCTGCCGACAGCGGCGCCGACGCGGCCGGGCTGACCGCGCTGAAAGTGTCGGACCTGATGACCCGGACTCCTGTGACCTGCCCGGTCGGGGTTGCGGTGCGCGACGTGGCGCGGCTGATGCGCGACAAGGGGATCTCTTCGGTGATCCTGATGGAGGGCGAGACGCCCGCGGGCATCGTCACGGTGCGCGATCTGGCCAACAAGGTGCTGGCCGAGGGGCTGGACGGCACCACGCCGGTCGCCCGGGTGATGACCTCGGATCTGATCACCATCGCGCCCGACGCGCTGGGGCTCGACGCGCTGATGCGGTTGGCCGATCACAATATCAGCCATCTGCCGGTGGCCGAGGGCGGGCGCATCGTCGGGCTGATCGGGCGCACCGATCTGTTCCGCCAGCAGGCGGCGACCGCCAGCCACATGATCGCCGAGATCGTCGATGCGGACAGCGCCGCCGAGATGGCCCGCGTCGTGGCGCAGGTGCCAAGCCTTCTGGCGCAGCTGGTAAGCGCCGGCGCCGGGGCCAGCGCCATCACCCGGCGGATCACCGACATCACCGATGCCATCACAAGGCGCCTTCTGGTGCTGGCCGAGGCCGAACTGGGCCCGCCGCCGGTGCCCTATCTGTGGCTGGCCTGCGGCAGCCAGGGCCGGCGCGAGCAGACCGGGCAAAGCGATCAGGACAATTGCCTGATCCTCGACGACGCCGTCGAGCCCGGGCAGGACGCCTATTTCCTCGCGCTGGCGAAATTCGTCTCGGACGGGCTCGATGCCTGCGGCTTCGTCTATTGCCCGGGCGACATGATGGCGACCAATCCGCGCTGGCGTCAGCCGCGCCGGGTCTGGCGGGACTATTTCGCGGGCTGGATCGCTCAGCCCGACAATCAGGCGCAGATGCTGGCCTCGGTGATGTTCGACCTGAGGCCGATCCATGGCGAGACCGCGCTGTTTCGCGATTTGCAGGCCGAAACCCTGGCCATGGCCCGCAAGAACTCGATCTTCGTCGCGCATATGGTGTCGAACTCGCTGAAGCATACGCCGCCTTTGGGGCTTCTGCGCGGGTTTGCCCTGATCCGGTCGGGCGAGCACAAGGACACGGTCGATCTGAAGCATTCGGGCGTCGTGCCGGTGGTCGATCTGGGCCGGGTCTATGCGCTCCGGGGCGAATTGCAGGCGGTCAACACCCGCGAGCGGCTGGAGGCGGCGCGCGAGGCCGGCGTGATCTCGAAGGCGGGCGCGCATGATCTGATCGACGCCTATGACTTCATCGCCGAGACCCGGCTGAGGCATCAGGCGGCGCAGATCCGGGCGGGCGCGCGGCCCGACAATTTCATGCCGCCAGCGCAACTGTCCGAGCTGGAACGCAACCACCTGCGCGATGCGTTCATGGTGATCAAGACAATGCAGTCCTCGGCCGGGCAGGGCCGGGGCGTGATGGGGTAGGCCATGTATATCGAACTGATCGCGATCATCGTTGCCGGGATCGGCACGGGCGGGCTGGTGCTGGTGGTGAACCGGCTGACCGGCCGCCGCCTGCCGCGCTTTGCGGTGCCGCTGGCGGCGGCCGTCGCGATGCTGGCCTATGCGCTCTGGTCGGAACACACGTGGGGCGCGCGCACCGTGGCCAGCCTGCCCGAGGGCGTGGTCGAGGTCACCCATGTCGACGAGACCATCGCCTGGAAGCCCTGGACCCTGGTCGCTCCCGTCACCACGCGGCTGATGGCGGCCAATCTGATCGGCGCCCAGTCCCGCCCCGACGCGCCCGAGGTCCGGCTGGTCGAGCTTTACCTGCTGGCGCGCTGGCACGCGGCACGCACGGTCACGGTGCTGATCGATTGCGCCGCGCCCGCCCGGGCCGAGGCCACCGACGCCACCCTGACCGACCCGGCCGTGGCCGACTGGCAGCCGCTGGCGCCGGGCGATCCGCTGGTCCGGGCGATCTGCGTGCCGCAGGACTGAGGAGCGGCGGGCATGGGCGAGAAGTCGGTTCTGCTGGTCGAGGACGAGGACGGCATCGCGCTGGCGCTGGAATTCCTGATCTCGCGCCAGGGCTACGACACAAGGCGGGTCAGCGACGGCAATGCCGCTCTTCGGGCCATGGAGGAAAACCGGCCCGATCTGGTGGTGCTTGACGTGATGTTGCCCGAACGCTCGGGCTACGAGATCTGCCAGATCATGCGGCAGGACGAGGACCTCAGGGATGTTAAGGTCCTCATGATGACAGCGCGCGGTGGAGAGGTCGAGCGGCGCAAGGGTCTGGCACTGGGCGCGGATGCGTTCCTGACAAAACCCTTTGCGACTGCGGATCTAACGGCCCAGATCCGTGCGCTCCTGGGGGGAGACATGGATGCATGAGCGGCTAGGGCTGAGAGTTCGATTCGCACTGTTCTTCGGGGCGCTGGCGCTGGGCGGCACGGTGCTGCTGGGGGGCGCGCTGTGGTTCGGCCATGCCCGGGCGGGCGGACCGGCCGACGGCTACGTGATTGCGGGGGTTCTGGCGGGCTGCGGTCTGCTGGGGCTGGCGACCTGGGTGGGGCTCTTGTTCGATTCGAATGTGGCCCGCCCGATCCAGGCGCTGGCATCCGATCTGCAGACCCGGGCCAGGGTCGACATCGCCGCCGATATCGACGAGGCGCCCGCGCGCTATCTGGGGGCGCTGGCCCCAGCCGCCAATGCGATCCACGATGCGCTGGCCGCGACCCGCGAGGCGCAGGACCGGGCGGTGGCCGAACGCACCGCCGCGCTGAACCGCGAAAAGGCGATGTTCGAGGCGCTGTTGCGCGATCTGGCCGAGGGGGTGGTGGTGGCCACGCCCGATCACCGGATCATGCTGTATAATCGTGCGGCGCTTGGGCTTCTGGGCGATCTGGGGCTCGACCGGCCGCTGACCGCTTTTCTCAGGCCCGAACCGCTGACCCATGCGCTTGACCGGATGGGCGCGCGGGCGGCGCGCGGCGAGGCCGAGGCCGAACGCTTTCTGGCCGCCACCGACAGCGGCGAGCGGTTCCTGATGGCCCGGGTCAGCCCGGTCGCGGTCGAGGGGCAGCGCGTGGGCTATGTGCTGATCTTCCACGACGCGACCGAGGATCTCGAGGCGCATGCCGAGCTCGACCACCTGTTCAACACCATGCTCGAGGCGGTGCGGCGACCGACAGCGGCCATCGGCGCACTGTTCGACGCCATCGAATCCGATCCCGACATGGCGGGCGAGGTGCGGTCGGCCTTCTTTTCCCAGCTGCGCAGCGAACAGGCGACGCTGGTCGACCGGATGAACCAGGTGGCCGACCGCTATGGCGTCGCCACCACCCGGCGATGGCCGATGCCCGCAGTCGCCTCGGACGACATCTTCGATGCGCTGACCGCGCGCCTGCCCGAGGATCTGCGCTTCGAGGGCGGGCGCCAGTTCATCCGCTGCGACGGGTTCGCCATTTCCGAGCTTCTGGGCCGGGTGATCGAGGGGCTGCGGGCGGACGGCCAGCGCGGCGGTTTCGTGCTGCGTGCGGTGCCCGAGGGCCGCGAGGTCTGTCTGGAACTGCACTGGACGGGCGCGCCGGTCAGCGACGGGCAGATCGACCGCTGGCTCGCGGCGCCGCTTTCGGCGGGCTATGGCGAATATCTTGGCCGCGACGCGCTGGAAGGCCATGGCACCGAACTTTGGGCCGAGCCGACCGAGACCGGGCACCGGCTTGTCCTGCCGCTGGTGGCCGCGGCGGCGCCGGTGCTGACGCCCGCCGATCCGCGGCCGGAATTCTACGATTTCTCGCTGCCGCGCGCGGCCGCCGGGACGCTGGCCGACCGCCCGCTGTCCGGGCTCAGCTATGTGGTTTTCGACACCGAGACGACCGGGCTTGCGCCGCGACAGGGTGACGAGATCGTGCAGATCGCCGGGCTGCGCATCGTGAACGGGCGCATCCTGCGCGGCGAGGTGTTCAACACGCTGGTCAATCCGGGGCGGCATATCCCGGCCTCATCGACCGCGGTCCATGGCATCGACGACGCGATGGTGCGCGGCGTGCCGGATGTGGTGTCGGTCGGGCGGCGGTTTCACGCCTTCTGTGAGGGGGCGGTGCTGGTCGCCCATAACGCGGCCTTCGACATGGCCTTCCTGAAGATGAAGGAAGACCGGCTGGGGCTTTGCTTCGACCATCCGGTGCTGTGCACCGTGCTGCTGTCGGCCGCCCTTTATCCCCATGCCGAGGATCACACGTTGGATGCGCTGGCCTGCCGCTTCGGGGTGCGGCTGGACCCCGAGCACCGGCACACGGCGCTGGGCGATGCGCTGGCCACCGCCGAGGTCTTCCGCCACATGCTGGACGAGTTGCAGGCCACGGGGATCCGCACGCTGGGCGAGGCGATGGCGCGGGCCAACGAGATGCACCGCATCCGCCGCGCCCAGAGCTACTGAGCGCGGCCCGCCGGACCGGCGATCACCCTGCGGAAGAAGGCCTCGCGTTTCGGGTAAAGATCGCTCTGGGCGTAATGCGCGACGGCATGGGCGCGGGCACGTTCGCCCATGGTGCGGGCAGCTGCGCGGTCGGCCAGAAGGGCCACGATGCCTGCGGCGATCTCGCCGGGGGTCTGGAACTCGACGAAGCGGGCGGCATCGGGCGGCACCACCTCGCGCACCGGGGGCGTGTCCGAGACGACCATCGGGCAGGCCGCCGCCATCGCGTCGAGCAGCGACCAGGACAGGACGAAGGGCCGGGTCAGGTAGACATGCGCGTCGGACCGGCGCAGCAGCGCCCGATAGCGGCCTGCGGGCAGCCGCCCGGTGAAATGAAGCCGCGTCATGTCGAAGCCGTGCGCGGCCAGGGCGCGCGCCTTCCAGCTGTCGCCCTCGGGCAGGCGGCCGCCGTAATGCACCGAATCCTCGCCCGCGACGACCGCATGCAGGGTGCCGTCCTCGGCCTGCAGCCGCGCCAGATCGGCCATGAATTCGGGAAAGCCGCGCATCGGCTCCATGCCCCGCGTGGCATAGGTGACCAGCGGCGCGGCGTCGGGCAGACCCTCCAGCGTGAAGGGCGGCTCGCCCGGCGGCGGGCGGACGAGCGCGTCGATATCGACGCCGTCATGGATCACGGTTGCCCGTTCCCGCAGCCAGTCCGGCAACTGGTCGCGCTGAAAGGCGGTCGGCACCAGGATCGCGTCGGCGGCCTGCAGGTCCAGCAGGAAGGGCAGGTTGCGGCAGAGCGTGGCGGCGTGACGGTCCTCGACCGAGTCGGTGCTTTCCGACTCCATGTCGACGGGCGGGTAATTGTACCACCATTCGAGATAGGGCACGAACCGCGCCTTGGGCCAGACCACCCGCGCGAAGCTGCCCGAACCCCAGCCGGAATGGGCCACCACAAGATCAGGCGAAAATCCCTGCTGGCGCAGCGTGATCGCGGCCCGGGCCAGACCCTGTCCGTTCAGCACCGCCCGTTCGGTGCCGCGCAGATAGCGGTGGGTGGCCTTGTCCACGTCGCGGTGGCGGCCATAGCCCAGCACCCGCAACCCGCTTGCGGCGATCCGGGTCACGCGGTCCCGTGGGAACCCCTCGGCGGCGGTGGCGAAGACCACGTCCCAGCCGCGCGCGACCAGATATCCGGCGATGCCGCCGAACTGGGCCGGAAAGTTCTCATGCACGAAAAGGATGGATGGCATCGGCCCAAGCCTGCGTCAGTGTCGGGCCGAAGTCTAGGGCGAGCGAGGTTAACCGAACCTTAGGGCAGGTCTTCGGGCAGACCCACACGCAGGGCGCAGGTGACAAGCGCGGGTTGCGCTGGCAAGATCCGCGCCGCGATGCGTCTTGCCCCGAGGACAGAATGGATCACCGCAGGGAAATCGACCGGCTCTATGCGCTTGAATTCGGACGACCCCATGAATTTGTGCTGCGGTGGCTGGGCGTGGCGGTGGGCGGGGCCGTTTTTCAGGAGACCGAAGGCTGGACCGCGGTGCTGATCTGGACGGTGGGCTATGGCCTGGCCAATCTGGCCTATCTTGCCTTCCTGCGGAGCCGGGGCCGGATCTGCAGGGCACGCGACACGCGGATTGCGGGCGGGCTGTTCCTGGCAGTGCTGGTGTCCTTCCTGTGGCTTCCGACCACGCTGGGGGCCCAGGACGAGGCGGCGATCCGGATCACCGCGCTCTCGATGCTGGGTTGCGCCATGGTATTCCTGATCCGGCGCGGCGACAGCCAGCGCTGGCTGGTCCTGGCCGAGACGGCGGTCATCGGGCTGGCGCTGATGGTGCTGGTCGCGATGGCGCTGCCGCGGATCGACTCGATGGCGGTGCGTGGGGCGGCCACCGGCTCGGGGCTGGCGATGCTGGGCTATTTCGCCCATGCGATCTGGGCCGGACGCCGCCTGAGACTGGCGGCCGAGGCCGCCGCCCACGGGTCGCTGCAGGCTCAGAAGATGCAGGCGATGGGCGAACTGGCCGGTGGCATCGCGCATGATTTCAACAATATGCTGATGGCGCTGCAGGCCAATCTGGATTTCTACCGCGACAGTTCCGACCCGACCGACCGCGACCGCTGCATCGCCGAGGCCGCGGCGGCGGCCGACCGGGCCGCGGCGCTGGCCCGCCGTCTTCTGGCCTTTGCGCAGCGCGCGGAACCGGCTGGCCGCGACCGGGTCGATATGTCCCTGGCGCTGGAAGAGGTCCGGTCGCTGGTGCGGCCGCTGATCCCGCCCACCATCCGGATGCGGATCGCACCGCCCGAGGCGCCGGTGCTGGTCGAGGTCGCGCAGGACCAGCTGGTGGCCGCGCTGATCAATCTGCTGCTGAACGCGCGCGATGCGCTGCGGCTGGGCGGCGGGCTGGCACTGGAAACCCGCCCGGTGCGCCTGACCGCGCCGCGCCCGATGCTGGACGGCTCGCAGCTGCCGCGTGGCGCCTATGCGGAAATCTCGATCACCGATACCGGCAGCGGCATCCCCGACGAGATCCTGAGCCGGGTGACCGAGCCGTTCTTCACCACCAAACCGGCGGGCGAGGGAACGGGGCTGGGCCTTGCGATGGTGCAGGGGTTCACCCGGAGCGCGCAGGGCGGCCTCGACATCGCCAGCTCGCGGGCGGGGACGCGGGTGTCGCTTTACCTGCCGCTGGCGGCCTGACCCATGCCCCGGCCCGCCGTTGCGGTCAGTTCAGCGCGACCGTCGCGCCGCGCAGAGCCTCGATCACTTCCGCCCGCCGGAACGGCTTGTGCAGGAACGACACGATCCCGCAGACCTCGCCGAGGGTTTCGGCCATCAGCGCCGAATGGCCGCCGCCGCCGCCCGACATCAGCACCACCGGCAGGTCCTGCCCTTCGGCCCGGAGCCGGTCCAGCAGCGGCAGGGCGCTATTGTCGAGCAGCCAGAAATCGACGATGGCGGCCACCGGCCGGTCGCTGCGGACGCGCTCAAGAAAGGCCTCGACATCCGAAGTGCAGCAGGGTTCGAACTCGCTTCCGGCCAGGAGACGCGGGAAGATCTTCAGAATCTCGACGTCATCGTCGATCACCACGACCTTCGGCATCGAGGCCTCCTCACTCAGGACGAGAGCGAAATCGCGATGGACCGGAGCGCCCGCTTGATCGCGGCCCGCTCGCTGTCCGGCAGGGTGCCCACAAGTAAGGCGATCTTCCGGATCGGGTCAAGCTCCAGCGCGGCCCGTCCGGCCTCGGTCAGCGAGATGATCGCGCTGCGGGCGTCGCGCGGATGGCTGCGCTGCCCGACAAGCCCGCGGTCGCGCATGGTCCGGACCGCGCGGCTGACCGGGGCATGGGTCAGGCCCAGATAGCTGGTGATGAGCGTCAGGGTGCAGCGGTCTTCGGGCGATCGCTCGATATAGCGCAGGATCGACCATTGCAGCGGCTGGATCGCGCTGGAACTCTTCGAATCGTAGGCGTCGCGGACGATCCGCTCCATCAGGACCGCCGCCGCGAGATCGCTGCGCCCGAAGGCCTCGAGGTGTCGCTTGGTCGTGCAGACCCCGGGCAACGAGGGGTTACGAAATGTATCCATACCGTTTCAATCGAACAGGGCCCAGACGTTGGTCATGAACGCTGCCCGGCACCGAAGGTTTCGTCAATACGTCAAGTCATAACAGGGCAGGCCGCCGGATCGGACCCCGTGCGGAACCACCGCGGGAACGACCGAAGACACAAGATCCGGTCAAACCCCTCCTGTGGACCGTCTGGCCGTCTTGGGGCTGCCGACAGCGCCCGGGGTCCGCCCGGCCGTGAAAATTGCCCGTTGCCTCGGACAGCTGCGGGGCGCGGCACGGCCTCAATGCAGATGCCGATACGTTCGCACCTGCGCGGCACGTCGGCGGCCGATCTCACCGCGGACCGACTCGGCGAGTCCTTCGATCCGCAGCGCAAGCTTTCCCAGCGCAGGTTCCGAGGTGGCCTTGTTGTCGATCGCCCTCAGATACATCGTCAGCCCGTCCAGCGTCTCGGCCACCTCATACAAGGCGTCCTCGCGATGACGCGCGATCATCAGGTCCTTTGTCATGCCGAGCTCCCTTTCTTGGTCTTGGGCGCCGTTCCCGGGCGGTGCCATGCTGAAGAGGAAGAGGGCCGAGCGGCCTCTGCGCTGCCGTCAGGTGAGGTATTTTAGCGCAGAGCGCGAGTCCTTGCTACTGGCACGTGAATGCGTCGACCACTTTCGACGGGATCGTGCCTTTCGCGCCCGGTCTGCGGCACGGCGCCCTAGGTGCGGCCCCGGGTGCTGCGAGCGGGGGCGGGCATTGGGTGGGGCTGTCAGCGGCATGCCTCCAGGACCAGCCGGTCGGCCAGGGAAAGCGCGGTTTCCAGGTCGTCGGCATGCCCGTCGGCAGGGATCTGGCGTGCGATTTCGGGGCAGTTGTGCAGGATCTTGCCGCAGATCAGCACCCGAATCTCGGGCAGCGCCGCGTTGACCGCCTCGACCAGCCGCGTCAGCGGCAGTGCCGACCGGGGTCCGGCGGCGGACAGGCCCAGAAGGCGCACCCGCGATTGAGTCAGGTCGGAGATCAGCTTGTCCTGCGGTTCGGATAGCGACAGTTCGATCTCCCAGCCGTGGTCGCGGAACATGTCGGCAGCCACGATCACCCCGAAGGTGTGGGTTTCGACCTCGGGCGTTGCGAAAAGCGCCCGCCGCGTCGGATCGACCGGGCGGGGACCGGCCTCGCCTCGCAAAAGCCGCAAAAGCCGCTGAAGCTGGCCCACGGCCTGACCCACCTGAACGAAACTGACCTCGTCGCTTTCCCAGAGGCGGCCCATCAGCCGTGCGGCCTCGGGCAACAGCGCCGCGGCTATCCAGGTCTTGTCGCGCCCTGCGGCCAGATGCGCATCGAGGATCAGGCGGGACTGGGCAAGATCGCCAGTCACGAGCGCCATGCAGAGCGCCTCGACCTCTGTCGGAGCGGGCGGTTCGGGCCACGTGCGGCGCGACGGCGGCGGGCCGGGCAGGCGGGCCACGCGCATCAGGGCCTCCTGCACGACTCGGCGCAGGCTGGCCTCCGGCAGCGGTCGGCAGAAGGCGTCGACTGGCCGCATGAAACGGGCCTCGGCCGGCTGGTGCTGGTCGGAGTCCATGGCAGTTACCCTGATGGTTCCCGGCGAACGGGTGTGATGATCGCGCGAGAGTTGTCTTTATGATTAATACAACTCAAGAACAACAGCAGCATTGCGTCAATCCGAGATTTCGAAAGGAATGTCATGATGTCCGGTCGGGCGGGAGCTTGCCGATCCGGGCGCGGGGGCGGATGCCGCAGGGCGGCTCCGGCCGGGTGGCATTGGCCCCGGCAGGGCGGCGCGCTATCCTTGGCCGGCAGGACGGCAAGGCAGAACGGGAAGATACAGGCAATGAGCGGATTACTGGCGCTGCTCGATGACGTGGCGGCGATCGCCAAGGTTGCGTCCGCATCGGTTGACGACGTGGTCGGGCAGGCGGTCAAGGCCTCGTCCAAGGCGGCGGGGGCGGTTGTCGACGACGCCGCGGTGACGCCGAAATACGTCCGCGGATTCGCGCCCGCGCGCGAGTTGCCCATCGTCTGGGGAATCGCCCGCGGATCGCTGTTCAACAAGCTGGTGATCCTTCTGCCCGTTGCGCTGGTGCTGTCGCAATTCGCGCCCTGGGCCATCGCGCCGCTGCTGATGCTGGGCGGGTGCTACCTTTGCTTCGAGGGGGTCGAGAAGATCTGGCACGCGCTTCGGCCGTCCCATCACGCGGCCGAGGCCGGGCCGGACAGCCAGATGTCGGCGGCCCATCTGGAAGAGGCCAAGGTCAAGGGCGCGATCAAGACCGATTTCATCCTGTCGGCCGAGATCATGACCATCATCCTTGCCTCATTGCCCGATCATCTGACGATCTGGGTCGAGGCGGCGGCGATGGCGCTGGCAGGCGCGTTGATCACCGTCGTCGTCTATGGCGCGGTCGGGCTGATCGTGAAGGCCGACGATATCGGGCTGGCGATGGCCGAGAAGGGACGGCTGGCGCTGACGCGCGGGCTTGGCATCGGGATCGTGCGGGCCATGCCCAAGGTCATGACGCTGCTGCTGGTGGTGGGCACGGCCGCGATGATCTGGGTCGGGGGCTCGATCCTGGTCCATGGCGCCCACGAGCTTGGCTGGCATCTGCCGCAGGAGGCCATCCACCACGCGGCCGTGGCCGTGGCCGGGGCAGTCCCGGTGGGAAATGGCGCGACCGAATGGATCGTGACGGCGGCGCTGGACGGTGTGGTGGGCATCGCGGCCGGATCGGTGCTGGTCGCGGCGGTGAGCCTTGCGATCCTGCCGCTGGTGCGGCTGGTGCGGCGGGCCTGACGGCGCAGGCGGTGAGAACCGGCCCGGGCCAAAGCCCGGACCGGCCTTGCCCTCAGGCCGAGGCGAGCGATCCGAAGATCGCGTCGCTGTGCTTTTCAAGATAGATCCGCAGCCAGGGCGTATAGACGCCCTCGGTCTCGCGGGTCTCGCGGGCCAGATCGTCAAGCGCGATCCAGCGGGCATCCATCACCTCTTCGGGGTTCAGGTCCCATTTCAGGTCCGGCCCCGCCGCGGCGATGAAGATGTCGACCACCTCATGTTCGATCAGCCCGTTGCCGACCTCGGCGCGGTATTCGACCTGCTCGCGGAATTCGAGCGTCAGCCCGGTGATCCCCAGCTCTTCGGCCAGCCGCCGGTTGGCGCAGGTCTTCGACTCCTCGTTCCAGCGCGGATGGGTGCAGCAGGTATTCGCCCAGAAACCGGGCGTGTGATACTTGCCCAGCGCCCGGCGCTGGATCAGCACGCGGTCGCCATCCATCACGAAGACCGAGATCGCCTTGTGGCGGAGGCCCTTCTGATGGGCCTCCAGCTTCTCGACAGGTGTCAGTTGGCCGTTGACCCAGGCCGGGATCATCTCGCTCATGTGTATTGCGGCGACACCAGGCCGGTCAGGTGGGCGACGTTCTTGATGCCGATCTTGAGATGGGCAAGCGGGCGTTTCTTGGTCAGCTTCTTGTTCATGTAGGATTCGAAGGTCAGCGTCTGCACGTCGACATCGTGGCAGAGCGATACGAAGCGTTCGCGCCGTTCGTCGCTGTGGTAATAGGCGTCCTGCATCGCCTGCAGCGCCTTGTAGGTGTTCTTGTGGTCCTTCATGAACATCTGCCGCGCCAGTTTCAGGTCCGACGCCCGGCCCGAGGCCAGCGCCGCCGAGACCGCCGCGGCGCCCACGCGCCCGCCGAACATGGCGTAATAGATGCCCTCGCCTGAACTCGGCGCCACGGTGCCCGCGGCATCGCCCACCACGACCACGTCGCGGCCGTTGTCCCACTTGTCCATCGGGCGCAGCGGGATCGGCGCGCCTTCCTTGCGGATCGTCTCGGCCTGGTCGAGCCCGGCCATCTTGCGCAGATCGGCGGTCGCCTGTTTCAGGTCGAAGCCGTCGACGCCGGTGCCCATCCCGACCGAGCAGGTATGCCCGTGCGGGAACACCCAGCCGTAGAAATCGGGGCTGATCCGGCCGTCATAGATCACGTCGCAGCGGTTGGGCTGGTAGTTGCCGACCGCCATGGGGGCGTCGATGATCTCGTGATAGGCGATCACATAGGGGATCTTGTCGCCGCCGGGCACTTCGGCACGCGCGACGTCAGACCGCGCCCCGTCGGCGCCGATGATGAACTTGGTCTGCAGCCTGACCTCTTCCTTCGACTGCTTGTCGCGGAAGACGAGGAAGGTCTTTTCCTCCTCGCGCTCGACCCGGACGAAGGTCCCGGTATAGCGCACGGCCCCGGCGCGTTCGGCGCGGGCGCGCAGGAACGGGTCGAAATCCTTGCGGTCGACCATGCCGACAAAGCCGTTCTCGATCGGGATGTCGACGAAGCGGCCCGAGGGCGAGATCATCCGCGCGGTGTCGATCTTCGCCACCAGCTGTTCGTCGGAGATGTTGAAATCGCGCATCAGGCGCGGCGGGATCGCGCCGCCGCAGGGCTTGATCCGGCCCTCGCGGTCGAGAAGCGCGACCTTCTTGCCCGAACGGGCAAGATCCTCTGCGGCGGTGGCGCCGGCGGGGCCGCCCCCGACGACAACAACGTCATAAATCATCTGTCTTACTCCCCTGGCACAAGACCTGCGTGTTCCGTTGTGGGTCGATTTCCATCCATGATCCTCAGTGCCATTACAGCAGCGAGCACGAAGAGGATCGCTTCGGTCAGGAACACCACGCCAAAGGCGGGTGCGTCGTCCATGATCTGGCGCAAACCGTCGGCCGCCGCAGCACCGACAAGGCCGCCAAAGCCCGCGGCAATCGCCTGCGCGGCGCCCCAAAGGCCCATCCGCGTGCCTTCGCGCGCGTCGCGGCCCTCGCCTGCCAGCGCCATCATCGCGCCGATGGCGGCGACGGTGAAGATGCCGTTGAAAAAGCCCATCAGCACCACGGCGGGCGTCAGCGGCAGATGCGCGCCGAAATGTCCCAGCGCCGCGATGCTGGTCAGCGCCGCGGCCGAGCCGAGGCAGCCGAGGATCACCCAGGTCCTGAGCGCCCAGATCCGCAGCACCGAACTGCCGATGCCGACCACGACCATGCCGAGGAAGACGCCGCCATGCTGGGACCCCGACAGCGAGGTCGACTGGCCGGGGGTGAAGTCGAAGACAAGCCCCGAGAACGGCTCGAGGATCAGTTCCTGCATGAAATAGGCGACCATCGACAGGAACACGAACAGCGTGAAGACGCGGGCGCGGGGCTCGGCCCAGACCTCGCCGATGCCTTTCCAGAACGGCATCTCGTCGGGTTCGCGATGGGCGACCACCCGCTTTTCGATGCCCCAGACAGCCAGCGTGGTCACCGCGACCGCGCCCAGGGTGACCACGGTCACGATCTCCAGCAGGAGCGCGGGCGTATAGGGATCGAGGAAGGCGCCGACCGTTCCGGCGGTGATGCCGATGCCCGCAATCATCATCAGCCAGGTAATGGTGGCGGCCGCCGCGCGGCGCTCGGGCGCGGTGGCGGTGGCCAGCAGCGCCAGAAGCGAGGTGCCGCAGGCGGCGACGCCGATGCCGATCAGCGCATAGGCCAGGATCGACAGCGCCAGCCCCGCGCCATAGTGGTTTTCCATCACCACGACGCCGGTCGCGGCCAGATAGCCGCCCAGCGCCAGGATCGCCATGCCGCCGATGATGAACCGGGTGCGCTGGCCGCGCGTGTCCGACAGGAACCCCCAGCTGGGCCGGGTGATCTGGATCGCGTAATGCAGCGCGACCAGCAGCCCCGGCAGCACTGCCGGAAGCGCCAGCTCGACCACCATCAGCCGGTTCAGCGTGGACGAGGTCAGCACCACGACCGCGCCAAGGCTCATCTGCACGAGCCCCAGCCGGACGATCTGCAGCCAGCTCAGCGTCATCAGAGCGCTCCGAGCGACCGGATCGCGAGGGCCGAGATCATCATGCCGGACACGTACAGCACGACACCGACGCCATTATACCAGGGCGCCTTGCCCTTGGGGTCCTTCATCATCACCGACATCGCCCAGAACTGCGCCAGCAGCACGGCGGTCACACCCGCCGCATGGAACGGCCGGTCCCACAGGACCAGAAGCCCGATCACCACCGCCTGCGGCACCGCCATCACGATGGACGCGACCCAGGCGGCCTTGCGCGGACCCATGGTGACGGGCAGCGAGTTCACGCCCATTTGGCGGTCGCCCTCCAGCGCCTTGAAGTCGTTCAGCGTCATGATGCCATGGGCGCCGATCCCGTAAAGCAGCGCGATCACGACCACATAGATCGAAGGGGCGCCCGCCGACAGCACGGCCGCGCCGGTGAACCACGGGAGCGATTCATACGAGATGCCGACAAGCCCCGGCCCCCACCAGCCCGATTTCTTCAGACGGACGGGCTCGGCCGAATAGGCCCAGGCGGCGGCGACGCCGAGGATCGTGGCGACAAAGCCCCAGGGGCCCAGCTGCCAGCCGATGACCAGCGCCAGAAGCGACATGGCGCAGGCGATATAGAACCCCCAGCGCCCCGGAATGCGGCCCGAGGGGATCGGGCGGTAGGGTTCGTTGATGGCATCGACGTGCCGGTCGCACCAGTCATTCGCCGCCTGGCTCATGCCGCAGACCACGGGGCCCGCCAGCACCATGCCCAAAAGGACGAGGCCCGGTTTCGACAGGGGCGACACCCCCGAGGATACGGTGCCGCAAAGATAGGCCCACATCGGGGGAAACCACGTGATCGGCTTGATCAGCGTCACCATGGCGGCGGGGTCCGGCAGACGCCGGTTCGGCACGTTCGAGATATCGGTCATGTCTTCCGCAGATTCTCCTGGCCCCGTTCGGGGCGGGTCTTGCTTCCCTGCAGGGGCGTCACGAGTCGCCCCCGTCTCTGCTGAGGAGCCCGTATTTCCGGAGCTTCACATACAGGCTCTGGCGCGAGAGCCCCAGCATCTCGGCCGCCGCCACGCGGTTGTTCCGCGTCAACTCGACGGCGGTCTCGATGCACATCTTCTCGACCACATCGGTGGTCTCGGCGACGATGTCCTTTAGGCTGGCGGAACCCACCAGCTCCATCACCGAGCGCATCGCATCGTCCGACACCGCGACGCCGGGCCTGCGCGCGCCTTCCATGCGGCTGGCGTCGCGGATCACGTAGACGATGCAGGGGCTGGCCTGGTCCTTGAGATAGGTAGCCGAGATCTCGACCGAAACCTGGGCACCATATTCGCCCGACAGCTTGGTGGCGAAGAACCGCATCTGCCCGCTGCGGGTGGCGTTTTCGACGAGGACCCTCAGATCGACGCTGCCGCGCACCAGATAATCGCCCAGAGACCGGCCCTTGACCGACGCCACATGCGGGGCGTCGGCAAGCCCTAGGAAGCTGTCATTGGCGGCAAGGATCACGCCTTGCGTGTCGGTGAAGACCAGCGCGTCGACGCCCTGGCGGTAGAAGGCCAGAAGCGTCTCGCCCATTTCGCCGCCATTGGGCTCGCGGTCCTCGGCCCGGTCCAGCCGACACAGGATCAGCGGCTCGCCCGCCGCGCGGAAGGCGATCGGGCGCAGCCTGATCCGGACCCGGGTCCGCCGGGTTTCCAGCGGCAGCGGATGCGCCTCGGGCGACAGGGCCACCTGGCTCAGCGCCTCGAGGAACTCGGCCCGGCGACGGCCGTCGAATTCTTGGGCGAAGGCGTTGCCGATCAGTTCGGCGCGCTCGGCGCCCAGAAGCTCGCAGGCCACCGGATTGGCATCGACCACCCGGCCCGACTTGGTGCCGACGAAGACGAAGGCGTCGCGGGTCGATTCGGACAGCACGCGATAGCGGGTGTCATATTCGCGCTGGGTCTCGTAGTCCCGCTCCAGCGCCATCTGCGCCTCGATGAGCTGCATCTGCATCTCGGCGATGGGGCGCAGGTCGCGGCCCAGCATCAGCAGCGTGCTGCCGTCGGGGCCGATGGTGTGGAAGGAATAGCGGACCGGGAAAGACCAGCCCTCGCCATCGGCATGGTTCAGCTCGACCGGTTTCCCGGTCTCGCCGCCTCTGGCGAAGAATTCGAGCCGCGAGTCGAGCTTGGGGCGGCTGTCCTGGGTCAGCACGTCGCGGATGTCGCGGCCTTCCCAGTGATCGAGCTGCCCATGGGCGTGATGATCCTTGTTGACCAGAACCGACAGCACGCGGCCCTCGGGCGAGAGGACGATCGCGATGTCGCAGGCCGTGGCGATGATTTCGCCCAGCATCTCGGGCGCGATGAGAGGGATCGCGCCGCTGTTCCAGTATTTGGTGCCCCTTGACGTCACGCGCCCATTTCCGGCCGTCCCGGCCGCCTCCCCGTCACTGGTCCTGCTCCGACCGGCCTGCGCCGGGCGCCAGCGTTCTTCCGTTCATACCGCACAGGCGCAACGCCTCGCGCGCGTCCGATGTGGCCGCATCCGCGCCGGTCAGCGCGCAGACATCCTCGGCCCCCTCGGCGACCAGGCCGCCGATCACGATCGGCACGCCGGTGCCGAGCGCCCGGCGCAAGCCGTTCACCAGGCGCCGGGCCGAGTCGAGCTTCTGGCGGCAGGAGACGGAAATCGCCACCAGATCGAATTGCCGGGCCATGGCCTTTTGCAGGATCTCGTCCTCGGTCTGGCCCAGCGCCAGAGAGACCGACGCGCCCATGCGGCGCATCTGGTTGGCGGCGGTCATGCCGCCCAGCGTGTGGAATTCGTCATGCGGCACGATCATCATGATGTTGGGCGCGTCCGATGCGGCCAGCATGTCGTCGGCATTGGCCGCGCCCAGTTCGCGCAACATCGCCTGCAGTCGCGCCGCGCCGATGGTCACGTCGGCAAAGCTCAGATCGTCGCGGCACCAGCGGTCGCCCAGCTCGCGCGCGGCGGCGGGGATATAGCCGTCGACGATGGCGGTCGAGGAAATCCCGTGGCGGCGCAGCGTGGCCAGGGCCCCGGTCCGGATCGACCGGTCGCCGCGCAGCACGTCGGCGCAGAATTCCGCCAGAATTTTGGGGCTCACCGCCTGGACCCCGTCGCCCGAGCGCTGCGCCAGCGCCGAAAGCACCTGGCCCGCGAGGGTTTCGACCTCGTCATGACGCTCGCAGGGGCGGGAGGGCGGCGCGGCGGGCGCTATCGACTTCTGCGGCTCAGCCATGATACGCCCCCGGCCGAGGACGGTCCCGGCGGATTCGAGGCGACCGGTGCGCAAGGCGCTCTGGGGACTGTCCAGCGTTGTCAAAGCCGATTGACACTTGTTGGCCCTCGTGGCTGGAGGAATCAAGACGGCGCAGGCAAGTCCCTAGAAAATATAGGCTCTTTTACTCTGCCCCAAGCGCTCGACACCCCTCGGATCAAGAGGAGTGTAAACGGAAAGAGTGTAAATTACAATTGACACTTTCCGCGCCAGAGGTCTAACGTGAGGCCCAAGCCACCGTCTGTCAGGGAGTCGGAGGATGCCGGAAAACGTGGGAACCGCCCCAAGGGCGGTCCAACTCTATACGCCGGAAGAACGTCGCCGTCGCGACTCGACCAAATGGACCGTCGTGCAGGGCGTTCTGGCGCCGTTGCAGTTCTTGGTCTTTCTGGTCTCGCTGGTTCTCGTCCTGCGGTACCTTGTGACCGGGGCGGGCTACGAGGCGGCCACGATCTCGATCGTGATCAAGACCTTCGTGCTTTACACCATCATGGTCACCGGTGCGATCTGGGAGAAGGTCGTGTTCGGCCGCTATCTCTTTGCTCCCGCCTTCTTCTGGGAAGACGTCTTCTCGATGGCGGTGATCGCGCTGCATACCTTGTATCTGTGGGCGCTGCTGACTGGCAGCGTGGGTCCGACCGGCCAGATGCTGATCGCGCTGGCGGCCTACAGCACCTATGTCATCAATGCCGGGCAGTTCCTGTGGAAGCTGCGGATGGCCCGGTTGCAGGGTGAGGCAACGGAGGTCGCCGCATGACCGGATTTACCCCCGCCCCGCCCGCCGCCGGCTGCCGCAACGCCCCTGTCCTGAAGGAACGCGGCCAGCGCGAGGTGTTCTGCGGTCTGACCGGGATCATCTGGCTGCACCGCAAGATGCAGGACGCCTTCTTCCTGGTGGTCGGTTCGCGCACCTGCGCGCATCTGCTGCAATCGGCCGCGGGCGTGATGATTTTCGCCGAGCCGCGCTTCGGCACCGCGATCCTTGAAGAAAAGGATCTGGCCGGGCTGGCCGATGCCAACGCCGAGCTTGACCGCGAGGTCGACCGGCTGCTGGCGCGCCGTCCCGATATCAAACAGCTCTTCCTGGTGGGCTCCTGCCCGTCCGAGGTGATCAAGCTTGACCTGCACCGCGCGGCCGAACGGCTGACCGAACGCCATGCGCCGCATGTGCGGGTAATGAACTATTCCGGCTCGGGCATCGAGACGACCTTCACCGAGGGCGAAGATGCCTGCCTCGCGACCATGGTGCCGACCCTGCCCGCAACCGACGAGCGTCAACTGCTGATGGTCGGTGCGCTGCCCGATGTGGTCGAGGATCAGGCGCTGTCGCTGCTGGCCGAGATGGGCGTGGCGCCCGTGCGCTGCCTGCCCGCTCACCGCGCGGCCGAAGCGCCCGGGGTGGGGGCGCATACCGTCGTGGCGCTGACCCAGCCCTTCCTGAACGAGACCGCCGCCGGGCTGGAACGCCGCGGCGCGCGCATCCTGCCCGCGCCGTTCCCCTTCGGCGAAGAGGGCACGACCGCCTGGCTCTGGGCCGTGGCGCAGGAATTCGGGGTCTCGCCTGAGACCTTCGCGAAGGTCACCGACGCCCCGCGCGCCCGCGCCCGCAAGGCCATCGCCGCCGCCGCCGAGACGCTGGGCGGCAAGTCGATCTTCTTCTTCCCCGACAGCCAGCTGGAAATTCCGCTGGCGCGCTTCCTGACCCGCGAATGCGGCATGACCGCGGTCGAGGTCGGCGCCCCCTTCATCAACAAGCAGATCGTCGGTCCCGATCTCGATCTTCTGGCCGAGGGGCCGGTGATCGCCGAGGGCCAGGATGTCGATCTGCAGCTCGACCGCTGCCGGGCCGCCCGGCCCGACCTGACGGTCTGCGGGCTCGGGCTTGCGAACCCGCTGGAGTCCGAAGGCATGACCACGAAATGGGCCATCGAACTGGTGTTCACGCCCGTCCATTTCTATGAGCAGGCCGGCGATCTGGCCGGTCTCTTCGCCCGCCCGTTGCGCCGCCGCGCAATTCTGGCCGGGCTGGAGGGCGCGGCATGAAGCTGACCGTCTGGACCTATGAAGGCCCGCCCCATGTCGGCGCGATGCGTGTCGCGACCGCGATGAAGGGGCTGCATTACGTGCTGCACGCGCCGCAGGGCGACACCTATGCCGACCTGCTGTTCACGATGATCGAACGGCGCAACCATCGCCCGCCGGTCAGCTACACCACCTTCCAGGCGCGCGATCTGGGCGAGGATACCGCGAACCTCTTCAAGACCGCGCTGCATGACGCCTTCGACCGGTTCAAGCCGCAGGCGATGATCGTGGGGTCTTCCTGCACCGCCGAGCTGATCCAGGACGACCCCGAGGGCATGGCCGCGACCATGGATCTGGGCATTCCGGTGATCCCGCTGGAACTGCCGAGCTATCAGCGCAAGGAAAACTTCGGCTCGGACGAGACCTTCTACCAGATCGTCAAAGCCATCGCCCGGCCGATGGAGCGCACGGCCCATGTCTCGGCCAACCTGATCGGGCCGGTGGGGCTGGGCTTCCGCCATCGCGACGACATCACCGAGGTGACGGCGCTGCTGGAAGAGATGGGGATTGCGGTGAACGTGGTTGCGCCGATGGGCGCCACGCCCGCCGACATCGCCCGCATGGGGGCCGCGCATTTCAACGTGCTGATGTATCCCGAGCATGCCGAGACCGCGGCGCGCTGGATGGAAAAAAACCTCGGCCAGCCCTTCACCAAGACGGTACCGATCGGCGTCGGCGCGACCCGCGATTTCATCGCCGAGGTGGCGCGGATCGCGGGCGTCGAGCCGAAGGCCGACGATGCCCGCCTGAGGATGCCCTGGTATTCGCAATCGGTCGATTCGACCTACCTGACCGGCAAGCGCGTCTTCCTCTTCGGCGATGCGACCCATGTGAAGGCCATGGCCCGGGTCGCGCGCGACGAGATGGGCTTCGAGGTGGTGGGGCTTGGTTGCTACAACCGCGAATTCGCCCGCGACATCCGCAAGCTTGCGTCCGAATTCGGGGTCGAGGCGCTGATCAGCGACGACTACCTCGAGGTCGAGAAGGCCATCGAGGATCTGGCCCCCGAGATGATCCTCGGCACCCAGATGGAGCGCCATATCGGCAAGCGTCTGGGCATTCCCTGCGCGGTGATCTCGGCGCCCGTGCACGTTCAGGACTTCCCCGCCCGCTACAGCCCGCAGATGGGCTGGGAGGGCGCCAACGTGATCTTCGACACGCTGGTCCATCCGCTGGTGATGGGGCTCGAAGAGCACCTGCTGCACATGTTCCGCGAGGATTTCGAGTTCCACGACGAGGCCGGTGCCTCGCATCATGGCGGCGCGGCCAAGGCCCGGGCCGTCGAGGCCGAGCCCGAGACCGATCAGGAAGCGGCCGCCGGCGCGGCCCCGGCCGAGGGCGAGATCGTCTGGCTGAGCGCGGCCGAGAAGGAGCTGAAGAAGATCCCGTTCTTCGTGCGCGGCAAGGCCAAGCGGAATACCGAGAAGTTCGCGCTCGAGAAGGGCGTGCACGAGATCAGTGTCGAAACCTTGTACGAGGCGAAGGCCCATTATGCGCGATGAACGTCATTACCCCGGGTATCGAGTAGTCATCGTCACGCTGGATTCGCATTCCGCGGGTCCCTGCGAGCGGGTGACCGAGCGTCTTGCTGGCGACTTTCCGGGGCTGAGGGTCAGCGTGCATGCCGCCGCGACCTGGTCGGAAAACCCGGGCGCGCTGGTCCGCGCGAAGGACGACGTTCTGAATGCCGACATCATCCTGGTGAACCTGCTGTTCATCGAGGAGCATATCAACGCCATCCTGCCCGAGCTGAAGGCCCGGCGCGACGATTGCGACGCGATGATCGGCATCATCGCCGACAAGCAGATCGTGCAGCTGACCCGGATGGGCGATCTCGATATGTCCAAGCCCGCCTCGGGGCCGATGAAGCTTTTGAAAAAGCTGCGCGGCAACGTCCGGGACGAGAACGGCCAGGTCAAGACCGGCGGCGAAAAGCAGATGGCCATGCTGCGCCGCCTGCCCAAGATGCTGAAATACCTGCCGGGCAAGGCGCAGGACCTGCGCGCCTGGTTCCTGACCATGCAATACTGGCTGGGCGGGTCCGACGACAACGTCGAGCAGATGGTGCGGTTCCTGATCTCGCGCTATGCCAAGGACGCCTCCTGGCGCGGCGGCGCGTCCGAGGCGCCGATCGAATATCCCGAGACCGGGCTCTACCACCCCGACATCCCGCATCGCATCACCACCGACATCGCCGATCTGCCGCAGCCCGCAGCGCCGGTGGCGACGGTCGGCATCCTTCTGATGCGCTCCTATATCCTTGCTTCGGATACCGCCCATTACGACGCGGTGATCCGGGCGCTGGAAGACCGCGGCATCCGGGTGATCGCGGCCTTCGCCGGCGGGCTCGATGCCCGGCCCGCCATTGCCGCCTATTTCACCGGCGAGCGGAGCGTTCATATCGACACGCTGGTGTCGCTGACCGGGTTCAGTCTGATCGGCGGTCCGGCCTATAACGACAGCGACGCCGCGGTCGAGGTGCTGAGCGGGCTCGACGTGCCATATATCGCCGCCCATCCGCTGGAGTTCCAGACGCTGGGGCAATGGAGCGAATCCTCGGGCGGGCTCGGTCCGGTCGAGACCACCATGCTGATCGCGCTGCCGGAACTCGACGGGGCGATCTCGCCCACCGTCTTTGGCGGTCGCCACGGCCCCGAGGGCTGCAAGGGCTGCCCGCGCGACTGCACCCACAAGGGCGAGGCCAAGGAAATGGCCGCCTGTTCCGAGCGCGTGGCGACGCTGGCCGCCCGGATCGAGCGGCTGTCCCGGCTGCGCTGGTCGGAAACCGAAAGCCGCAAGGTCGGCATCATCCTGTTCGGCTTCCCGCCGAATGCGGGCGCCATCGGCACTGCCGCCTACCTGTCGGTCTTCGAGAGCCTGTTCAACACGCTGCACCGGATGAAGTCCGAGGGCTACCAGACCGGCGAGCTGCCCGCCACGGTCGACGAGCTGCGCGCGGCGATCCTCGAGGGCAATGCCAAGACCTACGGGCAAGAAGGCAACGTGGCCGCCCATGTGCCCGCCGACGATCTGGTGCGCGGCACGCCCTGGCTTGCCGAGATCGAATCCGTCTGGGGGCCTGCCCCGGGCAAGATCCGGTCGGACGGGCGCGGCGTCTTCGTGCTGGGCCGCGAATTCGGCAATGTCTTCGTGGGCGTCCAGCCGACTTTCGGCTACGAGGGCGACCCGATGCGGCTGCTCTTTGAGCGGGGCTTCGCGCCGACCCATGCGTTCAGCGCATTTTATCTTTGGCTGAAGAACACCTTCCGCGCGGATGTGCTTTTGCATTTCGGGATGCATGGGGCGCTGGAATTCATGCCGGGCAAGCAGGCGGGCATGTGCTTCCGCGACTGGCCCGACCGGCTGATCGGCGACATGCCGAACGTCTATCTCTATGCCTCGAACAACCCCTCCGAGGCGACGCTGGCCAAGCGCCGGTCGAACGCGGTGACGATCACCCACCTGACGCCGCCTCTGGCCGCCTCGGGGCTTTACAAGGGGTTGCAGGAGCTGAAGGACAGCCTCACGCGCTGGCGCCAGACCGAGCCCGGCTCGCCCGAGCAGGCCGATCTGGAAGAGCTGATCGCGGCTCAGGCCGATGCCGTCGACATGACCGGCACCCCGCCCGAAAAGCTGTGGCTGAAGCTTCTGGAAACCGAGGACGCGCTGATCCCCGACGGGCTGCACGTGGTCGGCCGCACGGCAACGCCCGAGGAACGGGCCGAGCATCTGCGGGTGATGACCGATACCGATGCCGAGACCCGCGAGAAGGTCGATTACTGGCTTCAGCAGGACACCGAGCTGCCCGCGATCATGCGCGCGCTGGGGGGGCGCTACATCAAGCCTGTGCCCGGGGGCGATCTGATCCGGTCGGCCGATGTGCTGCCGACGGGGCGCAACATCCACGCCTTCGACCCGTTCCGCATGCCGACCCAGTTCGCGATGCTGGAAGGCGCGAAGCAGGCGCAGAAGCTCTTGGACACCCATGCGACGCTGCCGCGCTCGGTGGCGATGGTGCTGTGGGGGTCGGACAACATCAAATCCGACGGCGGGCCCATCGCCCAGGCCATGGCGCTGATGGGCGCGAAGCCGCGGTTCGACAATTACGGCCGTCTGGCGGGCGCCGATCTGGTGCCGCTGGAGGAACTCGGCCGGCCCCGGGTCGATGTGGTGATGACGCTGTCGGGCATCTTCCGCGACCTGCTGCCCTTGCAGACCCGGATGCTGGCCGAGGCCGCCTGGAAGGCCGCGATGGCCGAGGACGAGCCGCTGGAGCTGAACTTCATCCGTGCCCATTCGCTGGCCCATGCCGAAAAGATGGGCGTCGACATGGAAACCGCGGCGCTGCGGGTCTTCTCGAATGCCGAGGGCGCCTATGGCTCGAACGTCAACGGGCTGGTCGACAGCGGCGCCTGGGGCGACGAGGACGAGTTGGCCGATGCCTATGAGGCGCGCAAAAGCTTCGCCTATGGGCGCGACGGCAAGTCGAGGGCCAATGCGGCGCTGTTGCAGCAGACGCTGAAGGATGTGGATGTCGCCTATCAGAACCTCGAAAGCGTGGAACTCGGCGTGACGACCGTCGACCACTATTTCGACACGCTGGGCGGCATCGCGCGGGCGGTCAAACGCGCCCGGGGCGGGCAGGACGCGGCCGTCTATATCGGCGACCAGACCCGGGGCGAGGGCAAGGTGCGCACGCTTCAGGATCAGGTCGCGCTCGAAACCCGGTCGCGCAGCCTGAACCCCAAATGGTTCGAAGGCATGCTCAAGCACGGGCATGAAGGCGTGCGCCAGATCGAGGCGCAGGTCACCAACACTCTCGGGTGGTCGGCGACAACCGGCCAGGTGGAACCGTGGGTGTATCAACGGCTGTCGGAAACCTTCGTCCTGGACGAAGACATGAGAAAACGGCTGGCCAGCCTGAACCCTGCGGCATCGGCCCGGATGGCGAACCGCCTTCTCGAAGCCCATGACCGCAACTACTGGCAACCCGACGCCGAAACCCTGGCCGCATTGCAGGCGGCGGCCGATGAGCTGGAAGACCGGCTTGAAGGCATAGTGGCGGCGGAATAAGCCGCGAACGGAGGGAACCAATGAGCCCCAGAGATGACATTCCGGTGCTGAGAGGCGAGGACGGCGAAGGCTCCGTTCAGGTCCATCAGGACGAAACGATGAAGATCGAGGGGGCCAAGGTCTTTTCGATCTATGGCAAGGGCGGGATCGGCAAGTCGACGACCTCGTCGAACCTGTCGGCGGCCTTCTCGATGCTGGGCAAGCGCGTTCTGCAGATCGGCTGCGATCCCAAGCATGATTCGACCTTCACCCTGACGGGGCATCTGCAATCCACGGTGATCGACGTGCTCAAGGAGGTGGATTTCCACCCCGAAGAGCTGCGGCCCGAGGATTTCATGGTCGAGGGCTTCAACGGCGTGATGTGCGTCGAGGCGGGCGGCCCGCCCGCGGGCACCGGCTGCGGCGGCTATGTCGTCGGTCAGACCGTCAAGCTGCTGAAACAGCACCACATGCTGGAAGATACCGATGTGGTGATCTTCGACGTTCTGGGCGACGTGGTTTGCGGCGGCTTCGCCGCGCCACTGCAGCATGCCGACCGCGCGGTGATCGTGACCGCGAACGATTTCGACTCGATCTACGCCATGAACCGGATCATCGCCGCGGTTCAGGCCAAGTCGAAGAACTACAACGTGCGGCTGGCGGGCTGCATTGCGAACCGGTCGGAAGATACCGACCAGGTCGACAAGTACTGCAAGCGCGTGGGCTTCGAGCGTATCGCGCATATGCCGCTGGTCGATGCGATCCGCCGCTCGCGGCTGATGAAGAAGACGCTGTTCGAGATGCCCGACGACGAGGACATCGTTCAGTGCCGTGCCGAATACCTGCGGCTGGCGGAGCTGCTCTGGGCCGGAACCGAGCCCCTGGCACCGCATCCGCTGCCCGACCGCGAAATCTTTGAACTGCTTGGGTTCGATTGATGGACAGCTACGCCCGCACCCGGGAACGACTCGAGACCTACTTCGGTCGCACCGCCGCCAAGACATGGGAGCATCTGACCTCGGATGCCCCTGTGTCGCGCATCCGCCAGACGGTGCGCGAGGGGCGCGACCAGATGCGTGCCGCGATGCTGGCGCGCCTGCCCGACGACCTGACCGGGTGTCGGGTGCTCGACGCCGGATGCGGCGCCGGGCCGATGACGCTGGAGCTGGTCCAGCGCGGCGCCGAGGTCGTGGCCTGCGACATTTCGCAAAGCCTGCTGGACGTGGCGAAAAGCCGGATCCCTGATAAGTATCATCGCCAGATCACCTTCGTGGCGGGCGACATGCTGAGCGACCGGCTGGGCAGCTTCGACTATGTCATGGCGATGGACAGCCTGATCCATTACAAGGCTCGCGACATCGCCGAGGCCCTGGGCAAGCTTGCGCCCCGGACCCGCAACAAGATCGTCTTTACCGTCGCGCCGAAAACGCCCCTGCTGACCGCCATGCATGTGGTCGGCAAGCTCTTTCCGCGGTCCGACCGCTCGCCCCGGATCATTCCGCATTCCGAGGCGCGGATCGCGGGCGCCCTGCGCAAGGCCGGCGTGAAGGGGCGGCTTCGTGCCGTCGCGCGGGTCGCCAAGGGGTTCTACATCAGCCAGGCCATGGAGCTTGAAAGATGAGCAAGAAGCCTCATCCCCTGACGAAGCTGTCGGCGAAGTTCCTGCCCTTCGCCGATGCCGCCTCGGACGGACTGCCGATGAACGAGCTGCTGCGGCTGTCGCTGTTCCAGGTGTCGGTGGGGATGGCGACGGTGATGCTGCTGGGCACGCTGAACCGGGTGATGATCGTCGAGCTTTCGGTGCCCGCGATCGTCGTGGCGATGATGATCGCCGTGCCGGTTCTGGTCGCGCCGTTCCGCGCGCTGATGGGCTTCCGGTCCGACAACCACAGATCGGCCATCGGCTGGAAGCGCGTCCCCTACATGTGGTTCGGTACGCTCTGGCAGATGGGCGGGCTGGCGATCATGCCGTTTTCGCTGCTGCTGCTGTCGGGCGACCAGACGCTGGGTCCGGCCTGGGCGGGCGAGGTCTTTGCCGCCATCGCCTTCCTGATGACCGGGCTCGGGCTGCACATGACCCAGACCGCAGGTCTGGCGCTGGCGTCCGACCGGGCGACCGACGAGACCCGGCCGCGGGTCGTGGCGCTGCTTTATGTGATGTTCCTGCTGGGGATGGGCGTGTCGTCCATCATCATCGGCTGGCTGTTGCGCGATTTCTCGTCGATCCGGCTGATCCGGGTGGTGCAGGGCGCGGCCGTCGTGACGATCCTGCTGAACGTTGTCGCGCTCTGGAAACAGGAGCGCATGTGCCCGATGTCGAAGGAAGAGCGCGAGGCGCCGCAGCCGAGCTTCGGCGATGCCTGGCGCGATTTCGTGCGGGGCGGCAGCGCGGGGCGTCTGCTGGCGGTGGTCTTCGTCGGCACGCTGGCCTTCTCGATGCAGGATGTTCTGCTGGAACCCTATGGCGGGCAGATCCTCGGGCTGTCGGTGTCGTCAACCACGCTTCTGACCGCGCTTTGGGCCTTCGGGGCGCTGGTGGGCTTCGGGCTCGCGGCGCGCTGGCTGGGCCAGGGCATGAACTCGCACCGGATGGGGGCGCTTGGCATCCTTGGCGGCATCGTGGCCTTCACCCTGGTGATCTTTGCCGGGCCGCTGCATTCGGGCTTGCTGTTCTTCCTCGGCGCCATGCTGATCGGCTTTGGCGGCGGGCTTTTCTCTGTCTCGACGCTGACCGCGGCGATGGCGCTGCCGGTCCGGGATTTCGCGGGCCGCGGGCTTGCGCTGGGCGCCTGGGGGGCCGCGCAGGCGACCGCCTCTGGACTGGCCGTGGCGCTGGGCGGCGGGCTTCGGGACGGAATCGGGCATCTTGCGACGGCGGGCGTTCTGGGCGAAGGGCTCAACACGCCGGCCACCGGATACGCGGCGGTCTACCACATTGAGATCGTCCTTCTCTTCGTGACACTCATGGTTCTGGGGCCGCTTGTGCGCCCGCAGGACCGCAACCATCCCAACAGGGATTCCTCGGCCAAGATCGGGCTGGCCGACTTCCCAACCTGACCCGGAGGACCGATACCCATGGTCAACGCTTTTTTCGGAAACTTCGACATCGCCAGTCTGGCCATCTGGTCGTTCTGGCTGTTCTTCGCTGGGCTGATTTTCTATCTCCAACGGATGAACATGCATGAGGGCTACCCGCTGGAAGACGAGATGGGGAACCCCGCGCCGAACCAGGGCATGTTTCCGCTGCCCGCGGCGAAGACCTTCAAGCTGCCGCACGGCCAGGGCGAAAAAACCGTGCCCGACATGCAGACCGATCCCCGCAATGCGGATCTGGCGCTGAAGAAGGTCACCAAGAACAACGGCTACCCGCTGGAGCCGACCGGCGACCCGATGGTCGACGGCGTGGGTCCGGCCGCCTGGGTTGCCCGCAAGGACGAGCCCGAGCTTGACGGCCGCGGCCATCCGAAGATCCAGCCGCTGTCGGCTCTGAAGACCTTCAAGGTCTCGGCCGGTCGCGACCCGCGCGGCATGCCGGTCATCGCGGGCGACGGCGAGAAGGTCGGCACCATCGTCGACATGTGGGTCGACGAGCCGGAACAGCTGGTGCGCTACCTCGAGCTGGAACTTGACGGCGCCCATGGCGGCGGCCGCCGCCTGCTGCCGATGCAGCTGGCCAAGATCGGCTGGTTCAAGCCCGAGGTTTCGGTGCACTCGATCTACGGCAAGCATTTTGCCGGCGTCCCGACCATCAAGTCGTCGGGCCAGATCACCAAACTCGAAGAAGACAAGGTCTGTGCCTATTACGCGGGCGGCAAGCTTTACGCCGACCCCGCCGAGCGGCTCGAACCGCAGTTCTGAGGAAGGGACGCAATGTCCGACGACGATTTCGCTGTCGAGCCCATCAAGGGATTGCCGGAACGCCTGCCCGAGGGGGAACACATCCTCTGGCAGGGCCGGCCGGCCTGGTGGGCGCTCGCCCGGGAAAGCCTTGCGCTGTATTGGGTGGCCGGTTACTTCGTCGTCCTCTTCCTCTGGCGCATGATCGTCGCTGCCGAGACCATGCCCTGGTCGCAAGCGGCGGTCGCGTCCTCGTTCTTCCTGGTCCTGGGGGCCGTGGTCTGCCTGCTGTTGCTGATCACGGCCTTCGTCCAGGCCCGGGCGACGGTCTATACCGTCACCAACCGGCGCGTGGCCCTTCGCATCGGGGCGGCGCTCGATATGACGCTGAACCTGCCCTACACGTGGATCGGCAATGCCAATCTGGACCTCAGAAAGTCCGGCACCGGCTCGATCGCCTTCGAATTGATGGGAACCACCAAGTTCTCGTACCTCTTGTGCTGGCCCCATGTCCGCCCGTGGCGGATGGCCCGCACGGAACCCGCGTTCCGCTGCATCCCTGAGGCGGCGAAGGTCGCACGACTGATCGCCGACGCAGCGGAAACGCGGGTCTCCGAACCCAGGCTCACGCGTGTCGGGGACGACGACACGCTTGCAGCGGAGTAAGACATGGCCCGCAACAACCGGCACACCGGCCCCTACAATCACGGGGAAAAGATCCCGCCGATCCTGATCAAGGGGATGTTCGGGGTGGCGCTGTTCGCGCTGATCCTCGTGACCTATGCCCGGCTGACCGACCGGCCGCTCGACGCGCTGCCCGATGCCGGGGCCCCGGTGGCGGTGGAACGCCAGATCGTGATCGATGCCAAGATCGACGGCTCGGCCAAGGTCTACGACACCGAAGGCAACCAGGTCTTCGAGTTCGCCCCGAACGAGGGCGGCTTCGTGGCCGGTGTCTGGCGCGCGCTCGAGCTCAAGCGCAAGCAGGCCGGCGTGGCGCTCGACGCCCCGGTCAGGCTGGTCCGGTTCAAGGACGGACGGATTTCTCTGTACGACGACCACACCGGTTGGCGTGCGGAACTGGTCGGCTTCGGCGCCGACAACACAGCGGCTTTCGCGCGGCTGCTGGACTGACCGGAGGGATCGGGAACATGCCCTCCACACTCAAAAACAGGGAACCGAAAGATGGGAATGTTCACCCGACGGAAGGAGACCGCACCGTGTACGGTTGAGGTCTCGCACAAGTTCGACAGCCTGCATGCGCATGTGCGGTTCAACAATGGAGCCGTCGTGCATCCGGGCGACGAGGTGCTGGTGCAAGGCCCCGAGATCATGGCCCCCTATGGCGAAGTGGTAAGGGAAGACCGCATCGCCGTCATCACCCGGGCGACGCCGCTGGAACGTCTTTGGACGCGGCTGACCGGGGATCTGGACTTCATGGAGCTTTGCGAATTCTCCTTTTCCGGGGAGGTGAAGCTGTGAACGTCCATACCGCCGATGCAACCACCGTCGAGGAAGGTCTTGCGATCCAGGAACAGCAGGCCGTTCTGGACAGCGAAACCGCGACCGCCGTCGCGATGCAGGACACCCTGCTGACGCCGCGCTTCTACACCACCGATTTCGAGGCGCTCGACGCCATCGACGTCACCCCCGTCCGGGCCGACTGGGACGCGCTGATCGCCGAGATGCAGGCCGACCCGAACAAAGGCCATTTCCGCAAGGACGAGACCTGGGACCATGTCGACTGGGAGGGGATGGAGCCCGAGTTGCGCAAGGAGTTCATCGACTTCCTGATCAGCTCCTGCACCGCCGAATTCTCGGGCTGCGTGCTTTACAAGGAGATGAAGCGACGCGGGTCCAATCACGATGTGACCGAACTGTTCCAGCTGATGGCGCGGGACGAGGCGCGGCATGCGGGCTTCATCAACGATGCGCTGCGCGAGGCCGGGATCGCGGTCAATCTGGGCTTTCTGACCCAGAAGAAGAAATACACCTACTTCCGGCCCAAGTTCATCTACTACGCGACCTATCTCAGCGAGAAGATCGGCTATGCCCGCTACATCACGATCTTCCGCCATCTCGAAGAGCATCCCGAAAGGCGGTTCCATCCGATCTTCAAGTGGTTCCGCGAATGGTGCAACGACGAGTTCCGCCATGGCGAAGCCTTCGCGCTGCTGATGAAGACCGACCCGAAACTGACCTCGGGCGTCAATGTCCTGTGGATCAAGTTCTTCCTGACCGCGGTTTTCGCCACCATGCATGTGCGCGATCACCAGCGGCCCGCCTTTCACAAGGCGCTGGGCGTCGATACCGACTGGTACGGGCACGAGGTCTTCCGCAAGACCTCGGACCTGTCGAAGCAGATCTTCCCGATCACGCTCGATATCGACCATCCGCGCTGGGCGAGGGGGCTGACGGCCCTGCAGGAGGCCAGCGTCGCCATCGACGCGGCACGGCGGCAGGGCGGTGTGGCGGGCAAGCTGGCAGAATGGGCGGGCTCTGCAAAGGCGGCCCGGGCGTTCCTGTCGCTTCTGACCATTCCGGCGCAACGGCATGAGGTCCCGGCCTCGACCCGCATGGAGCCTGTCTATTGATCGCAACGGCGTGGTTCGCGGCGCTGGCCGCCCTGTTCATCTGGTGGTTCTCGACCGGGGCAATCCTGATCGTCGTGCGCCGCGCCGAACACCGGGGACGCCTTGCACATCTTCGGGCCACGGTCATGGCCCTGCCGCTTCTGGGCGGCGGGGTGTGGCTGTTCGAGATGACCCGCCATGTGGAAACCGTGGCGACCGCCTATCTGGCCTTTCTGGCGGCCATCGCAATCTGGGGCTGGGTGGAACTGGCCTTCCTGACCGGGGTCGTCACCGGCCCCAATACCACCCGCTGTCACCCGCATGCGCGCGGCTGGGAACGGTTCATGCGCGCCTATGGCACCATCGCCTATCACGAGACGCTGCTGGTGGTCATTCTCTTCGCGATGCTGGTCACCAGCCACGACTCGGCCAACGGGGTCGGGGTCTGGACTTTCATCATCCTGTTCTTCGCGCGGATCTCGGCCAAGCTGAACCTCTTCCTCGGCGTGCCCAAGATCAATGTCGAGTTCCTGCCAACGCCGCTGGCTCATCTGCCGAGCCATTTCAAGATCTCGCGGCTGAACTGGCTTTTCCCGTTCTCGATCTCGGCGCTGACCTTCGCGGTCGCCTGCTTCATGGAACGGCTGTTTGCGGTCAGCGACCCGCATGACACGGTGGGCTTTGCGCTGCTGACCGCCATCACCGCACTGGCGCTTCTGGAACACTGGCTGATGGTGCTGCCGCTGCCCGACGAGCGGCTCTGGCGCTGGATGCTGCCGGAACGCAAAGAGCGGTCCGAGGACGACAAGATCCGCCCGAATGATCTTGGCCGGACCTGACCGGGGCAAGGCGGGCGAATCGCGGCTCTCTGCGGGCTTCGGCGCCTGAGCCTGGAAATCCTTTAAAACCAGAAAGTCGCTCCGCGCGTGTGTCCCCCGGGGGCCGCGGCGCATGCATCCATTGGTCGGAAACCCTTTGTTTAGCGACCCATATAGATTGACCTTCCGGTGCCTGCGTTCCATGGTATGCACCGGTTCAGTTGAGTCAGGGAGAGACCCATGAATTCGAAATTCGCGCTCGCCGCCGCCGCGGCGGCCCTGATTGCCGGCCCGGCGCTTGCCGTCGATGTGACCGGCGATCCGGCTGAAGGCGAGAAGGTGTTCAACAAGATCTGTCAGACCTGCCACGTCGTCGAGAATGACGCGGGCGAGGTGGTCGCCGGGCGCAATGCCAAGGTCGGCCCCAACCTCTTCAAGATGCCCGGCCGCCATGCCGCCGCCATCGAGGGCTTCAGGTATTCCGATCTCATGAAAGAGGCCGGCGAAAAGGGTCTGGTCTGGACCGAGGACGAGCTGGTCAAATACGTGCCCGGCCCGACCGATTTCCTGCGCGACTACACCCAGGACCCCAAGGGCCGTGGGCTGATGACCAACCAGCGCGTCAAGGAACAGGAAATCCGCGACGTCTTCGCCTATATCGCGAGCTTCGGCACCCACGAATAAGCTCGGACTGTCGCGCGAAACGGTCGCCGGCCTGCCCGGCGGCCTTTTTCATGGCCGCCGTCGGGATTTCCGGTCAGAGCCGGTCTTCGAGAAAGGCCTCGATCCGGGCGGTCACCGCTTCGGGGGCCTCTTCATGGGCCAGATGGCCAAGCCCCGGGAACCGCGCAAGCTCTGCCTGCGGCAGCCGCGCCACCGCCCGCACCGAGCCCGAGACCGGCACCGCCCGATCGTCCTCTCCCACGATCAGCAGGGTCGGCACGTCGATCGAGGGCAGGTCGTGCTGCAGGCCGTCGAGCGACCATTGCGCGACCATGGCCAGCGTCGCGTCGGTATGGTGGCGGTCGGCCACCAGCCGCCGGTAAAGCGCCAGCCCCTCGGGCGAGATCTCGCTGCCGATCCCGGCGATCATGTATTCGACCCCGGCGGCCGTGCCCAGCCAGCGCGAGATTTCCGAGGCCGAGAACGGGTTCAGTGCCATCATCCGCGCCATCATCGGAAAGACGAAGCCCGCAGGCCCCTTGAAGCTTTCCAGCGCCGCGTTCAGCCCGACCAGCGCCTTCGGGGGGCGCTTCAGGTCGCGCACCATCCGGAGCGCGATGGCCGCGCCCGCCGAATGGCCGACAATGGCGTCGGGCAGCAGGCCCTCGCCGTCGAGCAGGGCCGAGATGTCGCGGCTCATCGCATCGAGCCCGCAGCGCTGCCGCGCGCCGAGCTTGGTGAAGCCCTGACCGGGCAGGTCCAGCGCCACCACGCGGTAGCGTTCGGCCAGAATGGGCAGCACATCGCGCCAGCTATGGGTCGCGCCGCCGGTGCCATGGATCAGCAGCACCACAGGCCCGTCGCCCGCCACCTGAAGGTGCCAGTAATGGGGGCGGTGGCGCACGAACCGGGAAAACTCCCGGTTCGGCCAATCTTTTCCGTCCCGGGTCCAGTCCATGCGTCCTCTTACGCGTCGAGAGCGGCCGATACAGCGGTCGAGAGCCGGTTGGCGTCGGCTCTCGGCAGCGGGATGTAGGGCGCGCCCAGTGTGTCGGCCAGCGCCTTCAGCGACCGTTCGGGCCGCTGGCCCATGTCGATCACCATCGCCGGGTAGCCGTTCGCCCTGATCGCGATCGCCATCCGTTCGGCATCCTCGGCCGCCAGCGCCCGGTTCGCGGTGCCGTCGAGCGCGATGTTGGCACGCCCGTCGGTCAGCAGCGCGACGGTGGGGGTCATGCCCCGGCCCTTGGACTGGATCGCCAGTTCCAGCGCGGTTTTCAGCCCGGCCGCCAGCGGCGTGCCGCCGCCGCCCGGAAGCGCCGCCAGCCGCCGCTTGGTCTGGACCAGCGAGCGGGTCGGCGGCAGCAGCAGCTCGGCCGCCTCGCCCCGGAACGCGACCAGCGCGACATGGTCGCGGCGGGCATAGGCTTCGGCCAGCAGCAGTTCCACCGCGCCCTTTGCCTCGGCCAGACGGGTCATCGCCGCCGAGCCCGAGGCATCGACCACGAAGATCAGCAGCCGGTCGGATTTCTCTTCGAAGCGCTTGATCCGGAAGTCGTCGGTGCGGATATGCAAGGACCGCTCGAAGCTCGATTCCCGCTTGCGGATGGTCTGCCAGGGGGCCGCGGCCCGAAGCGTCGAGATCACGTCGAGCCGGGCGCCGGTATCCAGCCGCCCGCGCCGGGACGGGATCGGCCGGCCGCGCCGGTTGCCCTTGCGCTTGGCGCCCGCGCCGGAAATGCCGCCGCCCGCGCGCTGTGCCTTCCGCGCGGCAAGGTTCGCCAGAAGGTCCGCGGGCAGCGTCGCCTTGGCGGCCTCCAGCAGGATGTCCTGCAGCGGCAGGTCGTCCAGCGACTGCGCCTCGCCTTCGTTCTGGTCTCTGTCGCCCTGTTCGGGGTCCGGCGGGGGCGGGTCCTGGGGCGGCTGGTCGTCCTCGGCCGGTTCTTCGGGGAATTGCGTCGCGCGGGGGGCCAGCACCAGCTGGACGGCGGCGGTCAGATCGTCCTGATCGACCGCGTCATTGCCCGCAAGTGCCGCCAGCGCCTTGGCGGCCTTCAGCGCCAGCATCGGCGCGCGCAGCGAGTCGATGCCCAGGCGCACCGCCAGCACGGTCAGGTCTTCCAGCACCTTGTCGTCCGCGCGGACGCCCGGCAGACGCGCGCGGGCCGCGGCCAGCGCGTCGGTATCCATCGCGATCCGCTCGGTCTGGCCCCAGGGCAGCGCGTCCAGATCGAGATGCAGCGCCAGCCGGTCGGTCAGCGCCGCGGGCAGGGTCTCCTGCGGCTCGGCGCCCTCGTCCATGGCGATCAGGCAATGGCCGGTGCCCTGATCCATCGCCCCGGCCAGCCGCGCGGCCAGCCCGGGCTGGGTGCGTTCGGCCATCGGCAGCACCAGAATCGCGGGCTCGGCCAGAAGGCCCGCCCGTTCGACCAGCTTGCCCGAAGACAGAGTCGCCGTCAGGTCGATGCCGCCGAACAGCTGCTCGTCGCCGATCGAGGGATGCAGGCGCTTGAGCGGAAGGGGCAGGGCGGGCAGGGCCTCGATCACCCGGTCGCGCACCGGCCCCGACCGGGCGCGGAGCCACAGGCCCCCCAGCCCGGCCGGATCGACGGCCAGTGCGTTCAGACCGATCTCGACCCGGGTCCAGACCCCGTCAGGCAGGCTCACCCAGCACCTCCTCGACCACGCGGCCCACGCGGGTGGTGGACCCGGCCTCGTCCAGCGGATCGCGGCGCAGGCGGTGGCGCAGCGCAGAGGGCGCGACCTGACGCACATGCGCCCGGGTCACCGCATCGGCGCCCTCGAAGGCCGCCAGCGCACGCGACGCCTTCAGCAGCGTCAGTTCGCCCCGAAGCCCGTCGGAGCCCAGCGCCAGGCACAGCTCGGCGCAGTCGCGCAGCACGGACTCGTCGCTGGCCATGGTCTTGAGATGGCCCCGGGCGGCCACGATCCGGTCGCGCAGCTCGGCATCGGCGGGGCGCCATTTCTCCATGAAGCCCTCGTAGTCCATCTCGTAGGTGTCGCGGCGGCGGATCACCTCGATCCGGGTGTCGATGTCCTTGGGCGAGGTCACCTCGACCGACAGGCCGAAGCGGTCCAGAAGCTGCGGGCGCAGCTCGCCCTCTTCGGGGTTGCCGGACCCGACGAGCACGAAGCGCGCCGGGTGCCGGATCGACAGACCTTCCCGTTCCACCACGTTCTCGCCCGACTGGGCGACGTCCAGCAGCAGGTCGACGATATGGTCCTCCAGCAGGTTGACCTCGTCGATATAGAGATAGCCGCGGTTCGCCCGCGCCAGCAGGCCGGGCTCGAACGCCTTCTCGCCATTGGTCAGCGCCTTCTCGATGTCGAGCGCGCCGACCACCCGGTCCTCGGTCACGCCCAGCGGCAGGTCGACCACGGGGGTCGGCCGCGTGACGATCTCGGTCGAGGTCAGGTGCGCCCAGTCCGGGCACTGGTCCAGCGAGGGCGAGTTGACCGGGCAGCTTGCGACCGCGTGGATCGGCGGCAGAAGGGCGGCCAGCGCGCGTACGGCCGTCGATTTGCCGGTTCCGCGGTCGCCGAACACCAGAACGCCACCGATCCCCGGGTCGATTGCCGTGAGGATCATCGCCTGCTTCATCTCCTCCTGGCCGACGATGGCGGAGAAGGGAAAGGGTTGAGTCATGCGTTCACTTTCGATTTCTTGGGTCCCCGGGATTTCTTGGGGGCCTTCGTGGGCTTCGCGGGTTTCTCGGCCGCGGGTTCTTCGGCCACCGGTTTTTCAGCCGCGGGCGGTGCGGCCGGGGCCGGGGCAGCCGGTCTGGCGTCGGCGTTCAGCAGGGCCATCGGGCTTCCGCCCTCCCACGTACCCTCTTCCTCGAGGATTTTGAAGCGGGCATAGAGGTCTTCCTTGAACCAGTGGTCGCCATAGGCGGCCCGGATCGCATGGCCATGCGGGGTCTCGCCATGGGCGAAGCCCGCCATCGTGCCGGTGCCCTTCCACAGCGAGAAGGTGACCTGCTGCACCCAGGGCACCTCGGCCATGCCCATGTGGAAGACGCAGGTCGGGTCGGCCGCGACCTCTTTCTGGATCTGCGGCACGTGCTTCCAGAACTGCAGCGCGATGGGCAGCTTGACGGTGGCGCGGGTCAGCACGGCCAGCGGGCCCGGTTCGGCCTTTTCGGTGACCTTCAGCGGCTCGACGCCGGACCACATGCCGCGGGCCGAGGTGGGGGTCAGGTAGATCGTGTAGGCTTCGCAGGAGTGATCACGCAGCGTCCGGTGGGTGATCGAGCCCTTCAGGCCCGCCTTGGCGGTCGCCATGTCGGGCCAGACGCAGAGAATCGCGTTGACGTTGACGTTGGGGCGCGGGTTGAACCCCTCGTCCGAGCCGGTGCCCAGAAGCTTGAAGAATTCCAGCCCCGGAACGGTCTTCAAAGCGTAGCGGCCGCGGGCCATCTGGCTCAGCGCCTCGAGGCGCGAAGCCCAGTTGTCATAACGAAAAAAGCTGATGGTGACGACTTGCATATGCGACTCTCCTAAACGGCTGTCGGTCATCTTCTGGGCTCTTCGGGGTGCGACCGCAAGGAACCTGCCGCCCCCGGCGCGTATCCGGTAGAAGCATTGTAAACTAAACTAGACAGGTTTAACCTAGCGACATGATGACACGAGTCGATCCCGCCCTGGCGGATGAGGCCGTTCGGGCCAAACGCCCGCACGCCGTTGTAATCGGAGCCGGGTTGGGCGGACTGGCCGCGGCCATGCGTCTGGGCGCCAAGGGATATTCCGTCACCGTCATCGACAAGCTCGACGTGCCCGGCGGGCGCGGATCGGCGATCTGGCAGGACAGGCACCGCTTCGATCTGGGGCCGACCATCGTCACCGTGCCGCAGGTCTTCCGCGACCTTTGGTCCGCCTGTGGGCGCGATTTCGACAAGGACGTCTCGCTGGTCCCGATGGACCCGTTCTACGAGATCGTCTTCCCCGACGGCGAACGCTTCCGCGCCCGGCAGGACACGGAAAAAATGCGGGCCGAGGTGGCGCGGCTCTCGCCGGGCGATCTGGCGGGCTATGACCAGTTCCTGAAGGACAGCGAGAAACGCTACTGGTTCGGGTTCGAGGGGCTCGGCCGCCGTCCGATGAACGAGTGGAAGGAACTGGCCAAGGTCCTGCACATCTTCGGGATGCTGCGCGCTGACCGGTCCGTCTACGCCCATGCCGCGAGCCGGGTGAAGGATGAACGCCTGCGCATGGCGCTGTCGTTCCATCCGCTGTTCATCGGGGGCGATCCGTTCAACGTCACCTCGATGTATATCCTCGTCAGCCATCTCGAGAAGGAATTCGGGGTGCATTACGCGATGGGCGGCGTCGCCGCGATCGCCAAGGCGATGGCGGGCGTCATCGAGGATCAGGGCGGCGTGCTGCGGATGCAGACCGAGGTCGACGAGATCCTGGTGACGAAGCACAGGGCGACCGGGGTCAAGCTGGCCTCGGGCGAGGTTCTCAAGGCCGATGTCGTCGTCTCGAATGCCGACTCGGGCTTTACCTACAGCCACCTGCTGCGCAACACCCGCCGCTGGCGCTGGACCGATGAAAGCCTGGCGAAGAAGCGCTGGTCGATGGGGCTTTTCGTCTGGTATTTCGGCACCAAGGGCACCCGCGGCATGTGGAAGGACGTGGGCCATCACACTGTGCTGAACGGGCCGCGCTACAAGGGGCTGGTGAAGGACATCTTCTTCAAGCCCGAACATCTGGCCGATGACATGAGCCTTTACATCCACCGGCCCAGCGTCACCGACCCGACGGCCGCGCCCGAGGGCGACGATACCTTCTATGCGCTGTCGCCGGTGCCGAACCTGCATGCCGATCACCCGGTCGACTGGACGGCCAATGCCGAACGCTACCGCAAGATGGTGCTGAACTTCATGGAAGAAAAGCTGATGCCGGGGCTCGGGCAGCATGTCTCGACCAGCCTCGTCTTCACGCCGAACAGCTTCCAGGCGCGCTATCTGTCGCCCTTCGGCGCCGGGTTCTCGCTGGAGCCGCGGATCTTCCAGAGCGCCAATTTCCGCCCGCACAACATCAGCGAAGAGGTCGAGGGGCTGTATCTGGTGGGCGCAGGCACCCATCCCGGCGCGGGCCTGCCCAGCGTCGTCACCTCGGCCGAGGTGATGGCCAAGCTCGTGCCCGATGCGGATCGTGTCGCGGCGGGCTGAGATGATCGATCCGGCGGATCTGAAGCATTGCGAGGACTCGATCCGCACCGGGTCCTATTCGTTCCATGCGGCCTCGAAACTGCTGCCGGCCCGGGTCCGCGACCCGGCGCTGGCGCTTTATGCCTTCTGCCGGCTGACCGACGATGCGGTCGATCTGACCCATGACAAGTCGGCCGCCGTGCTGATGCTGGGCGAGCGGCTGGACCTGATCTATCGCGGCCAGCCCCGGAACGCGCCCTGCGACCGGGCCTTCGCGGCGGTGGTCGACGAGTTCGAGATGCCGCGCACCCTGCCCGAAGCCCTGCTGGAGGGCATGGCTTGGGACGCGATGGGGCGGCGTTATGAAACGCTGTCGGGGGTCTACGCCTATTCGGCGCGGGTCGCAGCGGCGGTCGGTGTGATGATGGCGGTGCTGATGCGGGTCCGCGATCCGCATGCGCTGGCGCGGGCCTGCGATCTGGGCGTCGCGATGCAGCTGACCAATATCGCCCGCGACGTGGGCGAGGACGCGGCCGAGGGGCGCTTCTACCTGCCGCTGCAATGGATGGCCGAGATCGGGCTCGACGTCGACGAGTTTCTGGCCCGGCCGCAGCCCTCGCCCAGCATCCGCCGCCTGACCCAGAAGCTGCTGTCGGATGCCAACCGGCTGTATTTCCGGTCCGAGCCGGGGGTGGCCGAACTGCCCTTCGCCTGTCGCCCGGGGATCTTTGCCGCGCGTCACATCTATGCCGCCATCGGCCGCGAGGTGCGCCGCGCCGATTACGACAACATCACGCGCCGCGCCTATACCAGCAAGGGCCAGAAGCTTGGCTGGCTGATCTGGTCGGCGGCGCAGGCGATGGCGGTCACGGTCATGCCGCGCTCGGCCGTGCTGTACGGCAAGCCGCTGCCCGAATGTGCCTATCTGGTCGACGCAACGGCAACCCGACGACCGTCGGACAACCCTTGGGGCGAGGGCCGCGCGGGCGAGATCATCTCGATCCTGGCCCAGCTCGAGGCGCGCGAGCGCGCGAGACGCGGTGCCACATTGGAACAATATCGCCGCGAGGCTATTTAAGATCCATGATGATCGATTGGCCCCTCTTCGGAATATTCCTCGCCACCACCTATGCGGCTGGCGCGACCGGTGCGTTCTTCTCGCCTGACGGCTGGTATGACCGCATCGACAAACCCAAATGGACCCCGCCGAACTGGCTCTTTCCGGTGGCGTGGTTCGTGCTTTACATCTGCATGGCCTATGCCGCGACGCGCGTCGCGATCTCGGGCAGCCCGCTGCTTGTCTATGCGCTGGCGATCTGGGGCTTGCAGGTCGCCTTCAACACGCTCTGGTCGCCGGTCTTTTTCGGCCTGCACCGGCCCGGCGCGGCGCTGCTCGTGCTCTGCGGGATGTGGATCTCGGTCCTGGCCATGGCGGTTTCGTTCTATCAGACCGACATGTTCGCGGGGCTGCTGATTGCCCCCTATGTGGTCTGGACCAGCTATGCCTGGGCGCTGAATTTCTCGATCTGGCGCCGCAATCGCGGGGCCGCGCAACCCGCGGGCGCCTGATCCGCAAGGCCCTCTGCAAACCTTATCGAGCGACAAACGGAACGCCCGGCCAATGGCCGGGCGATTTCGTTTCGGGGCTTCGGAAAGGCAGGGACTAAAGCGGCCGCCCGGTCATCAGCCGGGGCAGGGTGCCGGTCAGCCCGGCGGCCTCGCGGATAAAGCGGCGGCGCAGTCCGGGAAGGGCCGCAACCGCGCCAAGGCCCAGGTCGCGACCCAGCCGCAGCAGCGGATTGTCGTTCGAGAAGAGCGCGTTGACCGTATCGGTCCCGGCCGCCATCAGGGTCGTGTCGAAGCGCCGCCAGGACTGGTAGCGTTCGAGCACGTCGATGGCGCCGATATCCTCGCCCCGCCGTTTCGCCCCGACCAGCACCTCGGCCAGGGCGCCCACGTCGCGCAGCCCAAGGTTCAGCCCCTGTCCGGCGATGGGGTGCACCCCATGGGCCGCGTCGCCCAGAAGCGCCAGCCGGGGCGCGCAGAAGGCATTGGCCAGCGTCAGGCTCAGCGGATAGGCAAAGCGGTCGCCTTCCAGCCGGATCTCGCCCAGGAAGTCGCCGAAGCGGGGCCGCAGCACGTCCAGATAGGCGGCGTCGTCCAGCGCCTGGATCGCGGCGGCCTGGGCGTGACGTTCGCTCCAGACGATGGAGCTGCGGTTGCCGGGAAGCGGCAGGATCGCCAGCGGCCCCGGCGGCATGAAGAACTGATGCGCGGTGCCGTTATGCGGGCGCTCATGGGCGATGGCACAGACCAGCGCGGTCTGGCCGTACTCATGGCCGGTGCGGCGGATGCCCGCGCGCTGGGCAGTGCCCGACCGGCGACCGTCGCAGCCGACCAGCACCCGCCCGCGCAGCCGCCGCCCCGAGGCCAGCGTCACCGCGATGCCGGTCGCGTCGGTCTCTTGCGCGATCACGGTCTCGCCCGACAGCGTCGTAACCTTGGGCTCGGCCTCAAGCGCCTCCAGCATCGCCTGGCGCAGGTAGCGGTCCTCGATCATGTGGCCCATCGGGCCTTCCTCGATCTCGCCATGGTGGAAGTCGAGGAAGAAGGGCGCAGCCCCCTCGCCCGCGCGCCCGTCCGAGGCGACGATCTCGAGGATCGGCTGGCTGCGATGGGCGAGCCCGGGCCAGACCCCGATGGCCGACAGCAGCCGGGTCGAGCCCAGCGCCAGCGCATAGGACCGGCCGTCGAAGCGGTCGCCGCTGCGATCGGCCCGGGGCAGGGCGTCTATCACGGTGACAGAGAGCCCGGCGCGGGCCAGCGCAAGCGCAAGCGCCGGGCCGTTCAGCCCGCCGCCGACGATCAGGATCTCGGAATCGTAGGTCATGGCGTGAATATGGCGGTCCGCCCGGGATTGTCCATAAGCCCCGGCCCCGCTAGCCTCGCGCGCAGGTATTTGGACGGTGGAGGCCGCGTATGGTGCAGAACTGGTTGGGAATGAGTGCAGGCGATCTGGGCCGCGGTATCGAGACGGGCAAGATCGACCCTGTTGACCTGACCGCGACCTTCCTCGACGAGATCGCGGGCCATCCGTTGCGCGACCGGATCTATGCCCGCACCACCCGGGCCAGGGCGCTGTCCGAGGCCCAGGCCGCACGCGACCGGGCGCGGGCCGGGCTTCGGCTCGGGCCGCTCGACGGGGTGCCGATCTCGTGGAAGGACCTGTTCGACAGCGCGGGCGCCGCGACCGAGGCCGGGGCGGCGCTGTTGCAGGGCCGGGTGCCCGATCGCGATGCCGAGGTGCTGGCCGCAGCGACCGCGGGCGGTCTGGTCTGCCTGGGCAAGACCCATATGACCGAACTGGCCTTTTCAGGGCTGGGGCTGAACCCGGTGACGGCGACACCGCCCTGCATCAACGACCCCAAGGGGGCGCCGGGCGGATCGTCCTCGGGGGCGGCGGCCTCGGTGGCCTTCGGGCTGGCCGCGGGCGCAATCGGGTCCGATACCGGGGGCTCGGTGCGCGTCCCGGCGGTCTGGAACGATCTTGTGGGGCTCAAGACCACGTCTGGGCGGGTCTCGCTGAAGGGCGTGGTGCCGCTGTGCCCGAAATTCGACACGGTCGGGCCGCTGACGCGGACCGTCGAGGATGCAGCCCTGCTGCTGGCCGCGCTGGAAGGGGGCCGACCGGCCGATCTGTCCGGGGCCAGCCTCAAGGGCACCCAGTTCCTGGTGCTGGAGACGGTCGCGCTCGACAGTCTGCGCGATGCGCCCCGGGCAGGCTTCAACCACGCCATCGGGCGGCTTGCCGAAGAGGGCGCGACCATCGTCCGGGCGCAGGCGCCCGAAGTGGCCGAGGCGCTGGCGCTGGCGGGCGTGCTGTTCGCGACCGAGGCCTATGGAACCTGGCGCACGATGATCGAGGCCGAGCCCGAAAAGATGTACCCGCCGGTGCTGGACCGGTTCCGCGGCGGCAAGACCTTCTCGGGGGCCGATTATGTCGCCGCCTGGCAGCTGCTCGACCGGCTGCGGGCGACCTGGGCCGCGCGCATCGCGGGATATGACGCGGTGCTGCTGCCGACCTGTCCGATCCTGCCGCCCAATGTCGACCGGCTGATGGCCGATTCCGAGTTCTTCATGGCCGAGAACCTGCTGGCGCTGCGCAACACCCGGATCGGCAACCTGATGGGCAGCGCGGTGCTGACCCTGCCGACCGGCGTGCCGTCCACGGGGATCTCGTTTCTCGGGCTGCCGATGTCCGAAGAGCGGCTGTTGCGGATCGGCGCGGCGGCGGAACGCGCCCTGACCTAAATGCCACAACTTCGCCCGGCACCGGGTTGACCGCGCCGGGCTTTCTGGACCCCGGCGCGGCGAAGGTCTATCGTGGGGCACAATCGGAGCGCACAGACGACTCCGAACCGAGGCAGTACGACAGACAAGATTGGGGTCCATGACCTTTCCCGAGCGGTTTTCGAACCTTCCGGACTACGCGTTCCCGCGACTCAGGCGTCTTCTGGACGTGCATGAGCCCGGCGGCGTGCCCGTGCACATGACCATCGGCGAGCCGAGGCACGCCTTTCCCGACTGGGTCGCCGGCATCGTTGCCGCGCATGCCCATGAATTTGGCAAATACCCTCCGAACGAGGGCACGCCCGAGTTGCGCGCGGCCATCGCAGGCTGGGTCGCCCGCCGCTATGGCGTGACGCTCGATCCCGAGACGCAGATCACCACGCTGAACGGCACCCGCGAGGGGCTGTTCAATGCGGCTCTCGCGCTGTGCCCCGAGACGAAAGCGGGCGCCCGACCGGTCATCCTGACGCCGAACCCGTTCTATCAGGTCTATGCCGTGGCCGCGCTGGCGGTGGCGGCCGATCCGGTCTATGTGCCCGCGACCGCCGAAACCGGCTTTCTGCCCGATTTCGCCGCGTTGCCGCCCGAACTGCTGGACCGCGTCGCCATCGCCTATCTCTGCTCGCCCTCGAACCCGCAGGGCGCGGTGGCCGACCGCAGCTACTGGGCCGACCTGATCCGGCTGGCCGAAAAGCACGATTTCCAGATCTTCGCCGACGAATGCTATTCCGAGATCTATCGCGACACGCCGCCCACGGGGGCGCTGACCGTCGCGCAGGAGCTTGGGGCCGATCCGGAACGGGTCGTGGCGTTCCATTCGCTGTCGAAACGCTCGAACCTGCCGGGGCTCCGGTCCGGGTTCGCCGCCGGCGGGCCGGAAAGCCTGCGCCGGATCAAGCAGCTTCGGTCCTATGCCGGGGCGCCGCTGCCGCTGCCGCTGCAGCGCGCGGCCGAACGGCTCTGGGCCGACGAGGTCCATGTCGAGGCGAGCCGGGCGCAATATGTGCGCAAATATACCCGCGCTGACGAGATCCTCGGCGCTGTGCCGGGCTACCGGCCACCCGAGGCGGGGTTCTTCCTGTGGCTGCCGGTCGCAGATGGCGAGGCGGCGGCGCTGAGGCTCTGGCGCGAGACGGGAGTGCGGGTCTTGCCCGGCGCCTATCTCTCGCGCGAGGTCGAGGGCGCCAATCCGGGTGCGGGCTATATCCGCGTGGCCATGGTGGCGCCCGAGGACGAAATGGCGGCGGCGCTGGTCCGGTTGCGCGGCTGTCTGTACGGTTGAGGGGGCAAGGGCATGGCTTCTTATCAGATGAAACGACGCGAACCCCTGCTTGACCAGACCACCCAGGCCGCCATCGAGCGGCGGGGCAAGGAGCTTCTGGGCATCGGTCTGATGCTGCTGGCGGCGCTTCTGGCGATGACGCTGGGCAGCTACGTGACCGACGACCCGAGCTGGCTGTCGGCGACCGATGCGCCGGCCCAGAACCTTCTGGGCCGGTTCGGCGCCTCGATTGCCTCGCCGATCTACATCGTCGTTGGCTATGGCGGCTGGGCGCTGGTTGCGGTGCCCGCGGCCTGGGGTGTCCGGCTGGCCGCCCATTGGGGCGAGGAGCGGGCGCTGTCGCGGGTGATCTTCGCGCCCTTCCTGGTCTGTCTGGCCTCGGTCTACACGGCGACCCATGTGCCGACCCCCGAATGGACCCACAGCTTCGGCATGGGCGGGCTTTTCGGCGATACCGTGCTGGGCGCGGTGCTGGGGCTCGTGCCCATCGACACCATCGTCGGGCTCAAGCTCGTGTCGGCGCTGGTCTGGCTCGGCACGCTGGCGCTGGGGCTGTTCGTGATGGGGGTCGACCGGGACGAGCTGCGCCGGTTCGGGCGCGGCGTTCTGCTGGGTCTGATCCTCAGCTATGACGCGCTGCGCGGCGCGACCGGGCGCGGGTTGCGCGGCGCCCTGCATGGCGCGGTGCGCTATGGCGAGGGGGTTCAGGCGCGCCGTTCGTCCCGGGCCGACCCGGTCGCCCCGGACTTCGATGACGAGGACGACTATGACGACGCCGAGGAGGCGCCCGCCCGGGCCGGTCTGTTCTCGCGGCTGCCGGTCTTTCGCCGCCGGGCCGACCCCGACCTGATCGATGACGAGGACGAGGACGGTCCGGCGATGACGCCTGCCGCCGAAGAACGCATCCGGGCGCGGATCGCCGACGTGATCCGGTCGCGTTCGACCCGCAGCGCGCCGGTGCCGACGGGCTTCCGCCCCGAGCCGCCGGTGGTGCGCGGCGCCGCGCTGACCGTGCCGCAGGCGCCCGCGCCGGGGGCCCGGATCGACGTGCCCGAGATCGATGCCTTCGAGGACGAGGATGGGTTCGAGGCGCCATACGAGGCTGCGCCTCAGCCCGTCCAGCCGCCGCGCCCCTCGATCCCGGTCGTTGAACCGCGCAAGCTGGTCGAGCAGCCGCCGCGCAAGTCGGTCCTGCCCTCGCGGCGCGCCCGCGACGAGGCCCAGCCGGGCCTGCAATTCGACGATTCGGAAGACGGCTATCAGCACCCGCCGCTGTCGCTCCTGACCAATCCCGACACCATCGAGCGGCATTACCTCAGCGAAGAGGCGCTGGAAGAGAATGCCCGCATGCTGGAAAACGTGCTGGACGATTACGGCGTGAAGGGCGAGATCGTCTCGGTCCGGCCCGGCCCCGTCGTCACCATGTACGAGCTGGAACCGGCGCCGGGTCTCAAGGCCAGCCGGGTGATCGGCCTGGCCGACGACATCGCGCGCAGCATGTCGGCGCTGTCGGCCCGGGTCTCGACCGTGCCCGGGCGCAGCGTGATCGGGATCGAACTGCCCAATGCGCGCCGCGAGAAGGTGGTGCTGCGCGAGATCCTGTCGGCGCGCGATTTCGGCGACAGCGCCCAGCGGCTGCCGCTGGCGCTGGGCAAGGATATCGGCGGCGATCCGGTCGTCGCGAACCTGGCCAAGATGCCCCACCTGCTGATCGCGGGGACCACCGGGTCGGGCAAGTCGGTCGCGATCAACACCATGATCCTGTCGCTTCTCTACAAGCTGACGCCCGATGAATGCCGGCTGATCATGATCGACCCCAAGATGCTGGAACTGTCGGTCTATGACGGCATCCCGCATCTGCTGTCCCCGGTCGTCACCGACCCCAAGAAGGCCGTCGTCGCGCTGAAATGGGTCGTGGGCGAGATGGAGGAACGCTATCGCAAGATGTCCAAGATGGGCGTGCGCAACATCGAGGGATATAACGGCCGGGTGCGCGACGCGATGGCCAAGGGCGAGATGTTCAAGCGCACGGTGCAGACCGGCTTTGACGACGAGACCGGCGAGCCGGTCTTCGAGACCGAGGAATTCCTGCCCAAGACGCTGCCCTATATCGTCGTGATCGTCGACGAGATGGCCGACCTGATGATGGTCGCGGGCAAGGAGATCGAGGCTTGCATCCAGCGTCTGGCGCAGATGGCGCGGGCCTCGGGCATTCACCTGATCATGGCGACCCAACGGCCTTCGGTCGACGTCATCACCGGCACGATCAAGGCCAACTTCCCGACCCGGATCAGCTTTCAGGTGACCGGCAAGATCGACAGCCGCACCATTCTGGGCGAGCAGGGTGCCGAACAGCTGCTGGGCATGGGCGACATGCTGTACATGGCAGGCGGCGGGCGGATCTCGCGCGTGCACGGCCCCTTCGTCAGCGACGAGGAAGTCGAAGAGATCGTCAACTACCTCAAGACCTTCGGCCCGCCCGACTATGTCGGCGGCGTGGTCGAGGGGCCGGACGAGGACAAGGAAAGCGATATCGATCTGGTGCTGGGGCTCGGCGGCAATACCGACAGCGAGGACGCGCTTTACGATCAGGCCGTGGCAATCGTCATCAAGGACCGCAAATGCTCGACCTCCTACATCCAGCGCAAGCTGGCCATCGGCTACAACAAGGCCGCGCGTCTGGTCGAGCAGATGGAGGATCAGGGCGTGGTCAGTGCCGCGAACCATGTGGGCAAGCGCGAGATCCTTGTGCCGGAGCAGGCGTGAGCGGCGGGTCGCCCATTCGTGACGGCCGGGCTGGTGAAATGCCCGGTCCCCGGCGCTAGATTGGCAGCCATGAAACCCTTGCGTCTTTCCCTGGCCCTTGCGGCCCTGCTGGCGGCGACGCCCGTTCTGGCAGACCCGATCCCGCTGTCGTCGCTCTCGGCCTATCTGAACAGCTTCGAGACCGCGCAGGCCGATTTCACCCAGATCAACGCCGACGGCTCGATCTCGACCGGTGTGCTGTCGATCAAGCGCCCGGGCCGGGCCAGGTTCGAATACGCCCCGCCTGACAAGGCGCTGGTGATGGCGGGCGGCGGGCAGGTCGCGGTCTTCGACGAAAAATCGAACCAGCCGCCCGAACAGTATCCGCTGAAGCGGACGCCCTTGAACCTGATCCTCGAGCGTCAGGTCGATCTGGGCCGCGCCCGGATGGTGGTGGGGCATGAAGAGGACGGCAGTTCGACCCGCGTCGTCGCGCAGGACCCGGAGCATCCCGAATACGGCACCATCACGCTGGTCTTCACCAACGAGCCGATCGAGCTGCGGCAATGGATCGTCACCGACGAGACCGGCAGCCAGACCACTGTTGTGCTGGGCGAGCTGAAGACCGGGATGCCGCTGGGGGCCCGGCTTTTCAACATCATCCAGGAAACCAACGACCGCATGCGGCACTGACCCCCTGCCGGTCCGGGGCCCGGCTCGGTCCGGGTCCCGGGCACGGCGCGGGGCTCAGCGGCTGCAGGTGATGAGTTGCGCGTAGTAAAGCTGCGCCCGGTCCTCGACCCGGTTCGCCACCGCCATCAGCCAGGCCTTGCTGCGATAGCTGCTGCGGGCATACCCGGCATGGCCCTCGTGATAGGCCAGATACTGGTTGCGCGCATCGCTGAGCGGGATGCCAAGCTTCGTGCGGGACTCGGCCATGTACCAGCCCATGAAATCGGTGGCGTCGTTGATGTCGTCGCGCCGCGCGCCGCGATTGGAGGTGCTGGTGCGGTACATGTCCCAGGTGCCATCGATGGCCTGGGCATAGCCGTAGGCCGAGCTTTGCCGCCCCATGGGAATGATTCCCAGTACAAAGCGATGGGGGGTCCGGGCATCGCCCACGAACTTGCTTTCCTGGTGGATCACCGCCATCTGGACCGGCACCGGAACGCCCCAGCGGCGTTCGCTGCGTTCCATCGCGCGCATGTATTGGGGCCGCTCGCGCGCGATGGCGCAGGCGTCTTCCAGATTGCGCGGCGGAGATTTGTCACCGCATGCCGCCAGAAAAAGGCATGCGGCGATGAGAAGGAACCTGCCCATCTGCCTCTCGTTGACCTGTATCGACTGCCGTTTTTGTCTTGTTTGGAACCATCATAGGCGAAATCGGCGCCGGGTGGAACGCCCAAGCTGCGCCCGCGCGGCGGGCCGCCTAGATCAGGAAAGCCAGCGTCAGCGGCAGCGCCACCACCGACATCAGGGTCGAGACGACGACCAGCCCCGCCACCGCCTCGGCATCGGCGCCGTACTTCTCGGCCAGAAGGTAGGAGGTCACCGCGACCGGGGTCGAGATCTGCAGCACCAGCACCGCCAGCGCCACCCGGTCGAGCCCGAACCAGAGCCCCACCAGCGCCGCGACGCCCAGGCAGATCGCCAGCTTGACGAGGCTCAGCCAGACCGCGCGGGGCAGGTGGCCGGGATGCAGCCGGCCGATGGCCACGCCCATGGTGATCAGCATGAGCGGGATCGCCATCTGCCCGATCAGGCTCAGCGCGTTGGTCAGGAAGGCGGGCGTCTGCCAGCCCTGCCACAGGAACAGCCCGCCCAGGGCCGTGGCCCAGACCAGCGGTTCTTTCAGCACCTTCAAGGGCGAGCCGCCGCCCGAGACCAGCCAGACCCCGAAGGTGAAGGAATAGATCGCCATCACCGCGAAGACGACGACCGCATAATCGAAGCCGCGCTCGCCGAAGGCGAACAGAGCCAGCGGCAGCCCCATATTGCCGGTATTGCCGAAGATGATCGGCGCCAGATAGGTGCGCCGGTCCAGCCGCGCCAGCCGCACCGTGCCGAAACACAGAAGCGTCACCCCGCCATAGGCCGCCGCCGCAGCCAGCGACAGCGCGGTCAGCGCCTGCGGCTCGATCTCGGTCTTCATCAGCGCGGTGAAGATCAGGCAGGGAACCGACAGCGTCATCGCGAGTTGGGTGACGAACTGGACCCGGTATTCGTTTCCGAGCCGGACCCACAGAAATCCAACCCCGGCCAGAAGGAATACCGGGGCGACAATCTCAAGGACCGTAAGTATAAGGTTCACAGAGTGTTTCCCCAGGTAGCGTGGTGACGCATGGACAAGGGTATGCCTCCGGGATTAGAGTTCGAAGTCGGGGGTTGCATCGGCATGCTTAAAGCGCACGCGAAATATCATCTGGGTCAAGTGGTCCGTCACCGGAAACATCCGTTTCGTGGCGTTGTCTTTGACGTGGATGCGATGTTCTCGAATACTGAAGACTGGTATGCCGCGATTCCCGAGGAAAGCCGCCCCTCGAAGGACCAGCCCTTCTATCACCTGCTGGCCGAAAACGACCACAGTTATTACGTGGCCTACGTTTCCGAGCAGAACCTCATGGCCGACGATACGGGCGAGCCGGTCGATCACCCGGACCTGTCGGATCTGTTCGGCGAGTTCGAGGACGGCCAGTATCCGCTGCAGTTCCAGCTGAACTGACCGCCCCTTTCCATCGTCAGTAGCCCAAGGCGCAACCGTCCTTGCGCGGGTCGGAAGCGCCTTGCAGTACGCCGGTTTCGTCGTCGATCAGGATCGCCTGCGCCCCGCCGATGGCCGAGGGCGGGGTGACCACCGCATGACCCTTGGCGGCCAGCGCCGCGCGCACGTCCTCGGCATAGCCCCGTTCGACCAGCAGCTCGCCCTGATCGGCAAAGCTGCGTGGTGCGTCCAGCGCCTGCTGGGGATGCATGCCGTAATCGACGATATTGGTCAGCACCCGGGCATGGCCGTTCGGCTGATAGGCCCCGCCCATCACCCCGAAGGGCATGATGACCTTGCCGTTCTTCTTCAGCATCGCCGGGATGATCGTGTGCATCGGTCGCTTGCCGCCCGCGGCCTCGTTCGGATGGCCCTCGGTCAGGCTGAAGCCCGCGCCCCGGTTCTGGAAGTTGATGCCGAATTTGGTCGAGGCCAACCCCGAGCCGAAGCTGTGGAAGATCGAATAGATCAGCGACACCGCCATCCGGTCGCGGTCGACCACGGTGATGTAGATGGTTTCCTTGTGGACCGATTCCGACAGGTCCGTCGGGTTCGCCATCGCCCGGTCCGGGTCGATAAGCGCGGCCAACTGCGCCGCCGTATAGGGGGACAGCATGTGGTCGAGCCGGGTCATGTGAGCGGGGTCCGCGACAAAGCGGTTCCGCGCGTCATAGGCCAGCTTGGCGGCCTCGGCCTCGAGATGGGCGCGCTCGGCCCCGAGCGGGTCCATGGACGGCAGGTCGAAATTCGCCAGAATATTCGCCATCAGGATCGCGGTCGCACCCTGACCGTTCGGCGGATGCTCGACCAGCTCGACGCCCTTGTAGCTGCCGCTGACCGGGCTGCCGTAATCGCAGGCGGTGGCGGCAAAATCCTCCAGAGTGTGGGTGCCGCCCAGCGCGGTCAGCGAGGCCACCATGTCCTCGGCCACCTCGCCCTCATAGAAGCCCGCGCGTCCGTCCATCGCGATGCGGCGCAACACCTCGGCCTGTTTCGGCGCGCGGAAGACCTGACCCGGTTTCGGCGCGGCGCCGCCCAGCAGGTAGAAGTCGCGCGCGGCGCCCTTCAGATGATCGGCGGCGCGGCCCCAGTCGAAGGCGGTGCGGGGCGCGACCGGCACGCCCGCTTCGGCATAGTGAATGGCGGGGGCGAGGCTGGCCTTCAGCCCGATCCGGCCCCAGTCCTTCGACAACCGGCAGAACGCGTCGATGGCGCCCGGCACTGTGACCGCGTCGGCGGCATCGGTGGGCATGACGCTCAGGCCACGGTCGCGCAGATTGGCGGCCTCAAGCCCCTTCGGCGCCCGGCCCGAGCCGTTCAGCGCGACGATTCCGTTTTCGCCCGCGGGCTTGATCAGCACGAAGCAGTCGCCGCCGATCCCGGTCATCTGCGGCTCGCAGATCCCCAGCAGCACCGCCCCCGCGATGGCGGCATCGACCGCATTGCCGCCCGCCTCGAGCATCTGCACTGCGACCTTGGCAGCCAGTGGATGGGAGGTCGCGCACATCCCGTTGGTGGCAAACACCGTCGAGCGACCCGGCAACTGGAAATCGCGCATGAAACCCCCTTCGACCGATCCCGAACCGGCGGCAGGGTAGAACCTGCCGTCCGCAATTCCAATGGCGAAAGCGCGCGACGATCGCCCGGCCGACGGGCGTGGCGATGCGGAGGGCGATGCGCGGCTTGGCGGGGGCGCCTTTCGGCGGCCGTCTTGCGGGACGGGGTCGTCCGGGTTGCCACGGTATGCGGATGCCTCTCCGGACCATCGCGCGGCCGCCGCGCGTCCCGGTGGTTGTCTTTGCGGCGAAGGGGTTTGCCGGTTTCGGACGCAAGACGCCTCCCGCAGACCCCACGTTGCCGTTCCAGCAAAGGCGGCCCAGGGCGGATCTGCCGGAAGATCGACGGGGCCGCTGCGGCGACCGTTCGCTGTCACACAGGGGTCTTCGGGTGTTGCTCCGGTCGGTGGCGGGCGCCTGTCCCGTCGCTCCGGCCGCCTGTGGCTTGGCACGGCGGGCGGGCCATCGGGTCGAGCGGGCCGATGGCGGGTCATGTTCGGCGCGCATTGCCGAGGGGGCCCATCGCATCCGGGTATTCGAGGCATTCATGCCCGGTCCAGGCTGTTCGGGAGCAGTTTTCGATGCGATTATCGGCCGGCGCCGCCTGCGGTGAATTTTCCGGATCGCCGCGACGGCTTGTGCGTCCGGTCGGCCTGAAGGTTCCTTTCGGGCGCATACGAGCCGACGCCCCGGCGGTTGCCGTGCAACGCGGCTTTTGTCGGCGCCATCCTGATGGCGCAGACGTCGAACTGGCAACAATGTCTCTGGGGGAGGAAAGCCTCGGCGCCACGCTCTGGGTGGGGGCTGATATGGAGCGTGACGCCGAGGGAAGCCATTTGCAGCTACCCTTACGTTATCGCCCCGGATCTGGGCGCGCTCAGGGAGCTTTCAGGGTATTTTTGCGGCTCACGCGGGCCTAGGGCTCTTCGCTCAGCGGCACGGAAAAGGTCAACCGGTTCTGGTTCGCTTTTCTGGTGTAGTCAAGGTTGCGGGCAAAAGCCCGGATCAGGAACCAGCCGAACCCGCCTTCGGGGACGTCGTCGGCCAGAACATCCGGCCCCGGCATCCGGCCATCGGGCAGGCTCTCGCCGGGCATCGGGAGGCCATAGTCGCGCACGTCGACCTGCAACCAGACCCCCTCGCGGGCCAGCCGCAACTCGATGGGGCCGTCGCGGTCACGGGCATAGGCATGCTCGACGATGTTGTTCAGGACCTCTGCCAGCACGGTTTCGGCCATGCCGAGCGTCCCGTCGGCAGTGATCGCAGAGCCGAACCGCGCGCGCATTTCCTTCAGCGCCGCGCGCACGCCCAGCGGTGTCGCCTCGATGATCAGGGGAGGACGGGTCTCGACGGGGGCGCCGACGGGCGCATCCTCAGCGGAGTCGGATCCATCCGCTTCCCCATCGGGCGCGCGCGACAGGGTCATGCGATCGTTTGCCTTTCGGGGAAGGCGCTTTCGTAAGTGTCGTGAATGGTGAAGACGCGGTCCATGCGCGTCAGGCGGAACACCTTGTCGACATTGGGGGTGAGATTGCACAGCTCCAGCTGTCGGCCCGCGCCGATCAGCTTCATGACCGCGACGACGGCGCCAAGGCCGCTACTGTCCAGGAATTCGACATTGCGCAGGTCCAGCACGACCCGTGCGGGTCCGTCCGCCGCCTGTTCGCGCACCGCCTCCTTGAAGCGGATGGCGACCGCGGAATCGATCCTTTCCTCGTCGACGACAACATGAACAGCGTCGCCGCGCAGTTGGGATTGCAGTTTCATGCCGTCCTGACTCCTGCTGACACCTTGCCGAGGCTAGACGCCATTCCTTACCATTCGGTAAGTGTACGTCGGGAAATGGACGGGAGGATGGCATGGACGAGGTGGTAATTTGTGGGGCCGCGCGCACCCCGATGGGCGGGTTCCAGGGCGCCTTCGCGCCGCTCGACGCGCCGGCGCTGGGCGGTGCCGCGATCCGGGCCGCGCTTGATGGCGCGGGGGTCGACACGGTGGACGAGCTGCTGATGGGCTGCGTGCTTCCGGCGGGCCAGGGCCAGGCCCCGGCGCGGCAGGCGGGGTTCAGGGCGGGGCTGGGAGAGGAGGTGCCCGCGACCACGCTGAACAAGATGTGCGGCTCGGGCATGATGACGGCGATGATCGCCCATGACCGGCTGGCGCTGGGGGGCGCCGGGGTGATCTGCGCGGGCGGCATGGAAAGCATGACCAACGCCCCCTATCTGCTGCCCGCGATGCGCGGCGGTGCCCGGATCGGCCATGGCCGCGCGGTCGATCACATGTTTCTCGACGGGCTCGAGGATGCCTATGACAAGGGCCGCCTGATGGGCACCTTCGCCGAGGACTGCGCCGAGGCCTTCCAGTTCACCCGCGAGGCGCAGGACGACTATGCGCTGGGCTCGCTCTCGAACGCGCTGGCGGCGCAGGCCTCGGGCGCCTTCGCGGCCGAGATCGTTCCGGTCGCGGTCGCCGGTCGCAAGGGAGAAACGGTGGTGCGCGAGGACGAACAGCCCGGGCTCGCCCGCCCCGAAAAGATCCCGCAGCTGAAGCCCGCCTTCCGCAAGGACGGCACCGTCACCCCGGCCAACGCCTCCTCGATCTCGGACGGCGCGGCCGCGCTGATCCTCGCGACCCGTGCCGAGGCCGAGGCCCGCGGCCTGCCGGTCCGGGCCAGGATCCTCGGCCACGCCAGCCATGCCCAGGCACCGGGCTGGTTCACCACCGCTCCGGTGCCGGCCGCACGCAAGCTGCTGGACCGCATCGGCTGGTCGGTCGAAGATGTCGATCTCTGGGAGGTGAACGAGGCCTTCGCCGTGGTGCCGATGGCCTTCATGCGCGAACTCGACATCCCGCGCGAGCGGATGAACGTCAATGGCGGCGCCTGCGCGCTCGGCCATCCGATCGGCGCCTCGGGGGCGCGTATCCTCGTCACTCTGCTGAACGCGCTGGAAACGCGCGGACTCAGGCGCGGGGTCGCTGCGATCTGCATCGGCGGCGGCGAAGGCACGGCGATGGCCATAGAGCGCGCCTGATCCTTCTTCTTGGCCGAAATACCCCGGGGGAGCCGCCCGTCAGGGTGGCGGGGGCAGCGCCCCCTCAAAAAAACTCAGTCCCAGGGTGCCGGACCCGCCGCCAGAACCTGGCCGAACACATTCTCCCGATGCCAGCGCAGTTTGTCGGGATGGGGCCGGTTCCGCGGGTCGGCCGGGCGGATCAGCCGGCCCTCGGGGCGGATCAGCCGCGCCACCACATCGCCAGGAACCTTGTTGCGCGAGACCAGAATCGTCTCGCCATCCTCGGCGATGGAGACCAACCCGCGGTCGAACATCCAGTGCAGCGTGCCCGACAGCGCCAGTCCGTTACGTACCCAGTCGCTGCCCTGCCGCTCGACCGGCTGGATATGCGCGGCCTGAACCTCGGGGCGGCCGCCGCCATTGCGCAGGCGTAGCCCCGACATCGCACAGCGATAGTCATAGGCCTCCCGCACCTTGCGCCGGAAGGCCACGTCCCGATAGGGGCGGCGGGTCAGGCGCTCCAGCACCGGCCGCGCAAAAGCGGCGGCGGCGTCTTCCAGCCCCGGTCCCGTCTCGGGCGCGCCGTAGCGGGTCTCTTCGAGATGCTCGAGATCCTGCGGCAAGCCCAGATCGACGATCCGGGCAAACTCGGCCTCGGGCAGACGGCGGACCGCAAGCTGGGTGGCGCCGCCCGATTTTGGCCGTCCGTCCGGCCCGGCCAGTGCCGATTCAAGCGGCCGCCCGTCCAGAAGACGCGGCACCGCGCGGTCGAAGTCCAGAAAGCTGTCCGGGGCGATCAGCGCCAGAAACCGCCCCTCGACCTTAGGATTTGGGATGACCCGGTCGATCTTCGCCACCGCGAAATACCCGCGCGGCCCGGCTTTGACCGGTTCATAGTAGACGATCCAGTCGCCCACGGCCGCCTGCATCGCCTTCAGATAGGGGCGCGGGAAATCGTAGACGACGTCGAGCTCATCCTCGTAGATCGAGTCCGCCTTGTGAAGAAGAACGAGCTTGCCCATGGCGCCAGGAAAGCACCGCTGTCGCAAAAGGCAAGCGCGGTCGACTGTCGCAAACCGTCAGGGACCAAAGTCAGAGATCCGCAGGCCCGTGACAGCGGCGCGCGGATCGGCCAGGGTCGGGGCAGCGCTATGCTTCGCACGGAAAGGACCCACTCTTGCGCATCGACTATGACGCCCTCTCGAAGACGCTGGCGGCCCTGACCGAGGGCGAGACCGATCCGGTTGCGCTGATGGCAACCATGGCCTGCGAGCTGCACCATGCCGACGACCGCTTCGACTGGACGGGCTTCTACCGTCATGTCGGGGATGAGACGCTCAAGATCGGCCCCTATCAGGGCGGGCATGGCTGCCTGACGATCCCGTTCTCGCGGGGCGTCTGCGGCGCGGCGGCCCGGACCGGCGAGACCCAGATCGTCGAGGATGTCGAGGCCTTCCCCGGGCATATCGCCTGTTCCTCGACCACCCGGTCCGAGATCGTGCTGCCGGTCCATGACGCGTCCGGGGCGCTTCTGGGCGTGCTCGACATCGACAGCGACCGGCCTGCCGCCTTCGATGCCACCGACGCCGAGGGGCTGGCGCGGCTGCTGGCCCAGACCTTCGCGCGATGAGTCTCGGGGGCTGGGCGGTCTTTGCGGTTTTCTGGGCGCTTTTTGTCACCACGCCCGGGCCGAACGCGGTCAATTGCATCACCAACGGCATGAGCCATGGCCTGCCGCGCGCGCTTTGGGGCGTGGCGGGCATCCTGACCCAGGCGGCGCTGTTCCTGACGCTATCGGCGGCGGGCATCACCGCGCTGATCGCGGCCAGCCCTACGGTCTTTGCCTGGGCCAAGCTTATGGGGGCGGCGGTGCTGATCTGGCTGGGGGTCCGGGGCTGGCGCAACGCGACCATCGCGGTCGCGCCCCGGCCCGCGACCGGCGCCTCGATCTATACCCGCGCCCTGCTGATCGCCACGGTGAATGCGAAAAGCGTGGCCGGGTACCTCGCCGCCTTCTCGCAATTCGTCGAGCCGGGCGTGCCCATCGCCCGGCAGATGATCGCCATCGTGCCGACCGCGCTGACGCTGACGGCGCTGTCCTACAGCACCTATACCGCGCTGGGCGCCTGGCTGGGAGGGCTTGCGCTTGGGGCGGTGATGAATACCCGGCTGCGGCAGGGGCTGGCGGCCTGCTTCATCCTGTACGGCGTCCTGCTGGGCGCCTCGGCGCTCTGAGCTTGCACCGTCCGCCCGAACCGGCTACCGCGCGGCCCATGGACAGCTACGCGCCCCCCGACACGCCGCTCGAGATCCTGCACCACGACCACGAGATCCTGGTGGCGAACAAGCCGCCGGGGCTTCTGTCGGTGCCGGGCAAGGGGCCCGATCTGGCCGATTGCCTGCTGTCGCGGTTGCAGGCGGTCTTTCCCGAAACGCTGCTGGTGCACCGGCTCGACCGCGACACGTCGGGTGTCATGGTCTTTGCGCTGACGCCCCATGCCCAGCGCCATCTGGGCCTGCAATTCGAGAAGAGGCAGACCAGGAAGATCTATGTCGCCCGGGTCTGGGGGCGGCTCGAGCCCAAGACCGGCACCGTCGATCTGCCGCTGATCGTCGACTGGCCGAACCGGCCCCGGCAGATGGTCGATCCTGAAAACGGCCGTCCGGCGGTCACCGACTGGCGCGTCATCCGCTATGAGGAGACGGCGACAAGGGTCCGGTTGTTCCCGAAGACCGGGCGGAGCCACCAGCTGCGGGTCCACATGCTGGCATTGGGCCATCCGATCCTCGGTGATCCGTTCTATGCCGACGGCCCGGCCCGCGACGCGCCCCGACTGATGCTGCATGCCGAGGCGCTGCGGTTGCGCCATCCCGATGGCGGCGCGGGCATGAACTTCGCCGCGAAAGCGCCGTTCTGAACCGCCAGGCCCCGATCCCGCCCATTTTGCGGTTGCGGCAAGAAAGGGGATGCAAGTGCAGAAACTGGAACCTATCTAAGGAGCGGAACGCGATTCATTGCCTGAAAAGGATTCTGCCCGTGGCTCTGCGCATCAACGATATTGCCCCGAACTTCACCGCCGACACGACCGAAGGCCAGATCGACTTTCATGACTGGATCGGCGACAGCTATGCGGTGCTGTTCTCGCATCCCAAGGACTTCACTCCGGTCTGCACCACCGAATTCGGCGCCGCCGCCCGGCTGTCAGGCGAGTTCGCGAAGCGCAACGCCAAGATCATCGGCCTGTCGGTCGATCCGGTCGAAGAGCACCTGAAATGGAAGGCCGATATCGAGACCTATGCCGGTTGCGACGCCTCCTTTCCGATCATCGCCGATGACGGGCTGAAGGTCGCCAAGCTTTACGACATGCTGCCCGCCGAGGCCTATCTGCCCGACGGCCGCACGCCGAACGATTCCGCCACGGTGCGAACGACCTTCATCATCAACCCCGACAAGAAGATCGAGTTGATGCTGATCTATCCGATGACCGTGGGCCGCAATTTCGACGAGATCCTGCGCGTGCTCGACGCGATCCAGGGCAACAAGACCGGCCCCTTCGCCACCCCCGCCAACTGGCGTCCCGGCGAGGACGTGATCGTCGGCCTCTCGGTCTCGACCGAGGACGCGCGGGCGCAGTTCGGCGAGATCGAGGAGATCTTCCCCTACCTGCGCAAGGTCAAACGCGCCAGCTGAGCCCTGCCGCTCCTCCCGCTTGGCTTTGCCGGGAGGAGCGCCTATCTGGGGAACGTCATGTCCCCGGGGCCAGCGATGCGATCCGAACTGATCCTTTCGACCTATAACAACCCGCGCTCGCTGGCGCTGTGCCTCGAGTCGGTGGCCTGCCAGCGGGTGCGGCCGGGCAGCATCTGCATCGCCGATGACGGCTCGGGTCCAGAGACGAAGGCGGTGATCGACGCCTTCGCCGCCGCCCATCCCAACCTGACGGTCCGCCATCTCTGGCACGAGGATCGCGGTTTCGAGAAGGGCGCGATCCTGAACAAGGCCATCGCCTCGTCCGAGGCCGAGGTGATCGTCTTCATCGACGGCGACGTGCTGATCCACCCCGATTTCGTCGGCCGCCATCTGGCGCTGACCCGGCCGGGGCGGTTCGCGACCGGCAGCCTGATCCGGCTTGACGCCGAGGCGACCGCCGCTGTCACCCCCGAACTGGTGCGGGACGGCACCGTCTTCGACCGTCGCTGGCTTTCGGAAAACCGTGCGATCCGCAAGCTGTCGACCTGGCTCAAGACCCGGCCGTTTCCGGTGCCGGTCATGGCCGTGCTCGACCGCCTGTCGCCGGTCACGCGGGCGCTTTGCGGCGCCAATGCCTCGGTCTGGCGGGCGGATCTGCTGAAGATCAACGGCTATGACGAGACCATCAAATATGGCGGGCAGGACAAGCATCTGGGGGTGCGGCTGAACAATGCGGGCGTGAAGGGCGTGCATCTGCGCTATACCGCGCCACTTGTCCATCTGGACCACCCGCGCGCCTATGCCGACCCCGAGAAGATGCGCCGCCACAAGGCGCTGATCCGCGCCGCGCGCAAAAGCGATGTCTTCTGGACCCCGGACGGCATCGCGAAGGGCTGAGCCTGTTCGCTGAAAAAGGAAAGGGGCGCGGCCCTCGCGGACCGCGCCCCCCTTCCCGGGAAAGCCCGAAGCCTCAGTCTTCGGCTTCGTCTTCCTTGTCCTTGGCGGCTTCTTCGCCGGTCGCCTGATCGACGCATTTCATCGACAGGCGAACCTTGCCGCGATCGTCGAAGCCCAGCAGCTTGACCCAGACTTCCTGACCTTCCTTCAGCACATCCGACGGATGGTTCAGGCGGCGGTTCTCGATCTGGCTGACATGGACGAGGCCATCGCGCTTGCCGAAGAAGTTCACGAAGGCGCCGAAATCGACGATCTTGACGACCGTGCCCTTGTAGATCTTGCCTTCTTCCGGCTCGGCCACGATCGAATAGATCATGTCATAGGCCTTCTTGATCGCGTCGCCATTGGCCGAGGCGATCTTGATCACGCCATCGTCGTTGATGTCGACCTTGGCGCCCGACACTTCCACGATCTCGCGGATGACCTTGCCGCCCGAGCCGATCACTTCGCGGATCTTGTCGGTGGGGATGGTCATGGTCTCGATCCGCGGCGCATAGGCCGAGAATTCGCCCGCTTCGGTCAGCGCCTTGGACATTTCGCCCAGGATGTGCATCCGGCCGTCCTTGGCCTGGGCCAGGGCTTTTTCCATGATCGCGGGCGTGATGCCCGCCACCTTGATGTCCATCTGCAGCGAGGTGATACCCTTCTCGGTGCCCGCGACCTTGAAGTCCATGTCGCCGAGATGATCCTCGTCGCCGAGGATGTCGGTCAGCACCGCGAAGGAGCCGTCGTCTTCCAGCACCAGACCCATGGCCACACCGGCCACCGGGGCTTTCAGCGGAACGCCCGCATCCATCATCGACAGCGAGCCGCCGCAGACCGTGGCCATCGAGGACGAGCCGTTCGACTCGGTGATCTCGGATACCACGCGGATGGTGTAGGGGAAGTCGGTCGGCGCCGGCAGAACCGCCTGCAGCGCGCGCCAGGCCAGCTTGCCATGGCCGATCTCGCGACGGCCCGGGCTGCCGACGCGGCCCACTTCGCCGACCGAATAGGGCGGGAAGTTGTAGTGCAGCAGGAAGTTCGACCGATAGTTCCCGTGCAGCGCGTCGATGATCTGTTCGTCATCGCCGGTGCCCAGCGTGGTCACGACCAGCGCCTGGGTTTCGCCACGGGTGAACAGCGACGAGCCATGGGTGCGCGGCAGCAGACCCACTTCGCTGACGATCGGGCGAACCTGGGTCAGCGAGCGGCCGTCGACCCGGCGCCCGTTCTTGACCACGTCCGACCGCAGCACGGTCGATTCCAGCTTCTTGATCGCCGAACCGAGGTTCGGGTCGGCCAGCTGCTCTTCGCTCAGCGCGGCCTTGATCTCGGTCTTGGCGGCCGAGACGGCGGCCAGACGCTGCAGCTTGTCGGTATGGCCATAGGCGGCGCGCATCTTCTCTTCGCCGACCGATTTCACCGCAGCGTAAAGCTCGGAATAGTCGGGCGGGGTGAAGTCGAAGGGTTCCTTCGCGGCGGCTTCGGCCAGGCTGACGATCAGGTCGCAGACCGGCTTGATGTTTTCATGGGCGAAGGTGACCGCGCCCAGCATCTCTTCCTCGGTCAGCTCGTAGGCCTCGGATTCGACCATCATCACCGCGTCGCGGGTGCCCGCGACCACGAGGTCCAGACGCTGGTCGGGATTGCTGCGCAGTCCCTGCATGTCCTCGACATCGGGGTTCAGCACGTATTCGCCATCGACGAAGCCGACGCGGCAGCCCGCGATCGGCCCCATGAACGGCACGCCCGAAATCGTCAGCGCGGCCGAGGCGGCGATCATCGCCACCACGTCGGGATCGTTGACAAGATCGTGGCTCAGCACGGTGCACATCACCAGAACTTCGTTCTTGAAGCCCGGCACGAACAGCGGACGGATCGGACGGTCGATCAGGCGGGCGGTCAGCGTCTCTTTTTCGGACGGCCGCGCTTCGCGCTTGAAGAAGCCGCCGGGCACCTTGCCCGCGGCATAGTATTTTTCCTGGTAGTGGACGGTGAGCGGGAAGAAATCCTGCCCTTCCTTCTGTTCCTTGGCGAAGGTCACGTTGGCCATGACCGAGGTTTCGCCCAGGGTGGCGATCACGGACCCGTCGGCCTGACGGGCAACCTTGCCCGTCTCCAGCGTGAGGGTTTCCTGCCCCCACTGCATCGATTTGGTCGTCACGTTGAACATTCAGCGTATCCTGTAAGGGAGCCCTCCCGGGCGTTCCCGGGTCTCCCGTTGAAATGGCGGCCCCATTGCCGCCGACCCCTCCTATCCTCTCGAGTGCCGGGGTCCGGGCACAACGTCTCAGATGCGTGCGACATAAGGAAAATCGCGCCGTTTGGAAAGGACGAAGTCGTTAATGCCCCGGTCGCGTCGCGTATCCCTGCCAATGCGCGGCAATTGCACTGACCGAAAACCGGATATGCCCAGTTCGGTCTGGTGAGTGTAAAATTTTCTTGGATGTTTGCGGGTAATCAGGGGGCGTCGACTCACCTTAACGGGTTCAAAGGAGTTAACCTTATGGAAACGAACGCATTCGGGACGATCCCGCTGGAAGATGGCCAGGCGACATTGCCGGTGGGGCCGGGGATTGTCCGTCCGGCCGGGCTCGACGTTCTGGCGACGGTGCAGGATCGCGAGACCATGGCCGCGCTGTCCGAGTTCCTGGACCGGCTGCCGCGCCATATCGAAGCGGCGCGCGAGCATTTTCTGGACAATTACGACCGGGTCGCCGCCGATGTGCCGGCCTGGCTTTACGAGAACGAGCCCGAGATTTTCGCGGCGATGTTCCCGGCCGCGCCGGATGCCGCCGCCGTCGATGCCGAGACATTGTGGCTGGCGCTCGATGTCAATTCGATCTGGACCCGCGACGAAACCGCCGTCGTGCTGGATCTGGGCTTTCGCGACACGGCGATGCCCCATGCCTTCGCCGCCGAATTCCAGCTGGACGGCACGCTGACCCAGATGGGGCTGGCCAGCTGACCGTGGCCTGATCCCCGCCGGGCATCAGGCCTGGCCGGGACATCGGACAGGACGCGCGCTGCACAAGAAAAAACCGCGCCCCTCGGGACGCGGTTTTCGTGTCGGGCGCTGCGGCCTGGCTCAGCGGCGGATGCCGAGGCGCTTGATGAGGTCCTGATAGCGGTCCTCGCTGTTGCCCTTGAGATAGTCCAGAAGCTTCCGGCGCTGGGCGACGAGCTTCAGCAGACCCCGGCGGGAATGGTTGTCCTTCTTGTGGGTCTTGAAGTGCTCGGTCAGCGTGGTGATCCGGCTGGTCAGGATCGCGACCTGGACTTCCGGCGAACCGGTATCGCCGTCCTTGGCACCGAATTCCTTGATCAGGCGGGTCTTTTCTTCGGCAGTGATCGACATCGGGGTCTCCTTGTCTGAAGGTGATGGCGCAAGCCGGGATGTCGTCCAGCCAGGCCCTTGGAGAGAGTGCCGCCCCAGAGCGGAGCGGATGCGGGCGTATAGGGGATTCGCGCGCATTTTGAAAGCGGAACTTGCCAAGGCGGGCTTTGCCAGGGTGGACTTTGCCAAGGTGGACCTGACGGCCATCTGGTCCGTTTTTGCGGACAATAGGCCAGGATGGACCGGGACCGACGGCCGCGCCGGACAACGCCACCGGGTCGCGGGGGGGCCGGGTCTGGCAATCGCCGCTGCGCAGGCCGGCCGGGTCAGGCCCCGGCGGCCAGAGCGTCGGACAGCAGCGTGTCGGGCACCAGGCTCAGATGGCCGAGCCGCAGCGTGGCCGCAGCCCCGGCGACAATGGCCAGCGGCATCCCGTCGATCGAGATCAGCGCATCTTCTGCTCCGCTGTCCGAGGCGCCGATCGACAGCACCGGATCGGGATGGGCGGCGCTGTCATAGACCACGAAAAGCGCGTCGGCGGTCTGGTCGTAATCCTCGATCAGCGTCGGCAGGGCCTCGCCATCATCGAAAAGGTCCTCGATGGAAAAGCCGTCCTCGCCGTCCGCCAGATCGTCATCGGCCAGAAGCATGTCGTCGAGGACGTCGTCAGATGCCGCAGCGTCATCCATCCCGGTACCCGCGGGTCGGTCGAGTTCGGCCAGCAGGTCTTCGCCTTGCTGCGGCGAGAGATTGGCATCCGAAAAATCGGAGTCGCTTGAATCCTCGCTGTCCGCATCGCCCGAAAGCCAGGAAAACAGAAGTTCGTCGGGGCGCGACAGGTCTTCGGTGCCGCCCGCCGAGGCGGTGTCCTGTGGCAGACCCTGCACCGCATCGTCGAGGTCCTGCAAGGCGATCAGGCTATCGGGCGCGAGGTCCCGCGCGGCGTCGTCCGGCAGGGCGCCGTCCGTGTCGTCGTCGCCCTGGGCGTGAGATCCGACGCTGTCGTCCAGATCGGCCGTTGCGCCGGCCGCCATCAGGCCAAGGAGACTTATCGTCGTAATCATCGTCCACTCCGTCGCAAGAGTTCCGTCGAAAGGAGACGCCCGCAGATTGCGGCCGCAACCGACCGTCCGCCGCCCGGTTGACGGTCCGCGCCAAGATCATCCTACGCGTCCGACGGGCGCGCGACTATCTCAATCAGGTTAAGTGGTTACCGTTTGCTGAACGGCCTCCCGAGACGCCGCCGCGCGGGGCACGACGTTGCGTACCGGGCACGGGGGCGTGTCAGGCGCGGGCCCCCGGCGCTGGAGGCGCGGCAGAGGGGCGGGTCAGTCTCCGTCGCGGAAATCGAGGCCCATTTCGGAATAGCGCTCGGAGTCTTCCAGCCAGTTCGGGCGCACCTTCACATGCAGGAACAGATGTACGGGACGGCCGAGAAATTCGGCGATCTCGGCCCGGGCGGCCTGGCCTATGGCCTTCGCGGTCTCGCCCCTGTGGCCGAGAACGATCCCCTTGTGGCCGTCGCGGGCGACATAGATCACCTGGTCGATCCGGGTCGAGCCGTCCTTGCGGTCTTCCCATTTCTCGGTCTCGACGGTCAGTTCGTAGGGCAGCTCCTGATGCAGCCGCAGCGTCAGCTTTTCGCGGGTCATCTCGGCCGCGATCATCCGCATCGGCAGATCGGCGATCTGGTCCTCGGGATAAAGCCAGGGGCCCTCGGGCAGGGTTTCGGCCAGCCAGGCGCGCAGGTCGTCGACCCCGTGGCCCTTTTCGGCCGAGATCATGAAGGTGCGGGCGAAAGGATAGGCCTCGTTCAGATCGGCCGACAGCGCCAGCAGCGCCTCGGCCTTGACCCGGTCGATCTTGTTGATGGCCAGCGCCACGGTCTGGCCTTCGGCGGCGCGTTCGCGCAGCGCCTCGAGAATGCCGTCGACGCCGTCGGTCCGGCCGCGATGGGCCTCGATCAGCAGCACGACGATATCGGCATCGGCGGCGCCACCCCAGGCGGCGGCCACCATCGCCCGGTCGAGCCGGCGTCTGGGCCGGAAAAGACCGGGCGTGTCGACGAAGACGATCTGCGCGTCGCCCTCCATCGCCACGCCCCGGATCCGGGCGCGGGTGGTCTGCACCTTGTGGGTGACGATCGAGACCTTGGCCCCGACCATCCGGTTCAGCAGGGTGGACTTGCCCGCGTTCGGCTCTCCGATCAGGGCGACGAATCCGCTGCGTGTGCTCATGCGCGTAGACCTCCGGTTCAGCCCCGGGCTTTACGCGATAAGCATCCCCGGCGCCAGCCGGATGCGGGCCCCGGATGCGGTAAGGGGGTCCGTCAGTCCTCGCCGGCGCCCGGGCCCGAGACCTGCTTGGCGCTGTAGGCCTGTTCGCCCAGACGCTTGAGCAGCGCCAGCTGGGTGTCGAGCCAGTCCTTGTGGCCTTCCTCGTCCAGCACGATCTTTTCAAAAAGCGTCCGGCTGCCGATATCGCCCACCTCGGCGGCGCGTTGTGCGGCCTTGCTGTAGACGTCGATCGCCTCCTGTTCGTCGGCGGCATCCATCTCGAACATTTGCTGCAGGGTTTCCGCGCGCACCGGCTGTTTCTGGAAGCGGATCTCGGGCGTGCCGCCAAGGAAGATGATCCGTTCCATGAAGAGGTCGGAATGGCCGATTTCCTCAAGCATCTCCTCGCGCATCTTGGCGGCGAGCAGGTCGAGTCCCCAGTCGTCGAGCACCTGCGCATGCAACTGGTACTGATGGCCCGCAGTCATCTCCATCTCGAGCGCGGTCTGAAGGTCCTTGATGGTCTGGTCATTGGACATGGGGTGCTCTCCTGTTGTGGATTTTTCCGAAGCGGGCTGCCGGTTCCGGTTCCGGGTCCCGCCATGGGGCTGATGTAAGAAGCATCGGAGAGATTTCATTTGCGCGGGTTGTCGCAGCCCGGAGGCGCGCTGGCCCGAAGCTCACGCTGGGTCGTCCTCGTCTTCCTCGGCGGGGGGATCGGCGGCGCGGACCAGCCGGTATGCCGCGAAGCGGTCGGTCGGATCGAGGGTCAGTGCCTTGTCGAGACAGGCCCATCCCCGCGTCATGTCGCCGAGCCGCATATGGCAATAGGCCAGGGCGATCAGCGCCTGCAGATAAAGCCCGGGCGCGGTCTCGGGGGCGCTGAAGGCCGCGTCGGCGGGGCCGACCGCGCGCCAGTCGGCGGGGATGTTCAGCCGCCGCGCGGTCTGGGCCAGGATCGCCTCGGCCTGGGGGATGGCCTCGGCGAAGCGGTGGGCGTAGAAATAGAACCGGTAGGCCCCGAGCCGGATATTGAGATCGTCGGGGGCCGCTTCCAGCGCCGCCTCGACCGCCCGGGCGGTGCCCTCCGGGTCGGATCTGGCCCCGGGGGCATTGGCGAGATGAGCGAAGGCCTCGCTTGCCCGGTCTTCCAGCCGCATGGCGCTCTCCTGTGCCGGTTCGCCTGGTCCAAGCCAAGCGCCATCCGCGCAGAAACGCAACCGCCGAGGCGGCGAGGGATTTGCCTGGCCGCGCCGGGTGGCGTAAAGCCGGGCGAAACGACCGATCCGGAGGCCCCGATGCGCAGCGTTTTGCCCGTTCCGATTGTCCGTCCCGCCGGGGGCGGGGGCGCTCCCGCCCGTCGGCGCCACTGCTGCGGCGCCTCCCGTTGGGCCCGGCAGCGCGGCGTGCCGCCGCGCTGCGCCCGCGCGGGGCGGAGGCCTGTGGCATGATCCTCGGCATCGGCACCGATCTGGCCAATATCGAGCGCATCGCCGCGACGCTGGAGCGATTCGGCGATCGGTTCCGGACCCGCGTCTTTACCGAGGCCGAGCAGGCCAAGGCCGAGCGCCGGGCCGATGCCGCGGGCACCTATGCCAAGCGCTGGGCCGCCAAGGAGGCCTGTTCGAAGGCGCTGGGCACCGGGCTGAGAATGGGGATTTCCTGGAAGGACATGGCGGTCACGAACCTGCAGACCGGACAGCCGGTGATGGCGCTGACCGGCTGGGCGGCCGAGCGGCTGGCCGAGATGACCCCGCCCGGGCATGAGGCCATCGTCCATGTCTCGCTGACCGACGATCACCCCTGGGCGCAGGCCTTCGTGGTGATCGAGGCGCGGCCCAAGGGCTAGTCGGGCCGCGCGGCCTTTGCCCCTCCCCGGATCGGCGGGCAGGGTGTCGGTCGCCTTGACAGGCCGGGCGGGCGCGCCCATGAAGCGGGGGCATTTCCAGCGCCGTCTCTCGGCGCGGCTACAAGGCAGGACCGGGCGAATGGCGAAGACGGATGAAAAGGCGGGCGGCGGTCTCTGGGAGACGGTCAAGACGATCTTCTGGGCGCTGCTGATCGCGGGCATCTTCCGGACGCTGTTCTTCCAGCCATTCTGGATTCCGTCGGGCAGCATGAAGGACACGCTGCTGATCGGCGACTTCCTCTTCGTCAACAAGATGGCCTATGGCTATTCGCGCTATTCCTGCCCGTTCGGGCTGTGCCCCTTCTCGGGCCGCATCATGGGCTCCGAACCCGAGCGCGGCGACGTGGTCGTCTTCCGCCACCCGGTCAGCAATTCGGATTACATCAAGCGGCTGATCGGCCTGCCGGGCGATACCGTGCAGATGCGCGAGGGCGTGCTTTACATCAACGGCGAGGCGGTCAAGGTCGAACCCGCCGGGATCTTCAAGGAGCCCTACGAAAAGCAGGGGCCGATGGGCTATTATCCGGAGTGCGAGAACGCGCCGGTCGGCATCGGCGGCACCTGCATGAAGGGCCGCTCGATCGAGACCCTGCCGAATGGCGTCAGCCATGACATACTGAACATCACCGACCGCGGCGCGCGCGACACGACGCCGGTCTATACCGTCCCCGAAGGCGAATATTTCGTCCTCGGTGACAACCGCGACAACAGCCGCGACAGCCGCTATGCCCAGGCCAACGGGGGCGTCGGCTTCGTGCCCGCCGAAAACCTGATCGGCCGGGCCGACAGGATCATGTTCTCGTCGGCCGGGCGGTCGCTGTTCTTCATCTGGACCTGGCGCCCCGACCGGTTCTTCAAGGCAATCGACTGACCGTGAAACTCGCCGCCGATCTGGTCGCCTTCTCGAAGCGGCTGGGCCATGACTTCGCCCGGCCCGAGCTTCTGCTGCGCGCCGTCACCCATTCCTCGCTGTCGAGCCCGACCCGCCCCGACAACCAGCGGCTGGAATTCCTGGGCGACCGGGTGCTGGGGCTGGTGATGGCCGAGGCGCTGCTGAAGGCCGACAGGGCCGCCTCGGAGGGCCAGCTGGCTCCGCGCTTCAACGCGCTGGTGCGCCGAGAGGCCTGTGCCGACGTGGCCCGCGAAATCGGGCTGGGCGATGTGCTGAAGCTCGGCCGGTCCGAGATGATGTCGGGCGGGCGGCGCAAGGAGGCGCTTCTGGCCGATGCGATGGAGGCGGTGATCGCCGCAGTCTATCGCGACGCCGGGTTCGAGATCGCGCGCGACGTGGTGCTCCGGCTCTGGGGCGCGCGGATCGATCAGGTCAAGCCGGATGCGCGCGATGCCAAGACCGCGCTGCAGGAATGGGCGCAGGCGCGCGGGCTGCAACCGCCGCTTTATGTCGAGATCGCCCGCGAAGGCCCCGACCATGCCCCGGTCTTCACCATCGCGGCACGGCTTGAAACCGGCGAAGAGGCCCGGGCCACCGCCGGAGCCAAGCGCCAGGCCGAACAGGCCGCCGCCTCGGCCCTGTTGAAAACCCTGGGAAACTAGCGAGGCGCGGGCCCGTCGGCGTCCGAACCGACGCGAGAGCGAAAGCGCCGCCCGGCCTGCGCAGAGCCGGGCGCGACAGTTTAGCCCCGTTCGGCCTGCATCCGCGCACGCATTCCGGCAATCGAGGCCTCGAGGCCCAGGAAGATCGCCTCGCCGATCAGGAAATGCCCGATGTTCAGCTCGCGGATCTCGGGCAGGGCGGCAATCGGAGCGACCGTATCATAGGTCAGCCCGTGGCCCGCATGGACCTCGAGCCCCAGAGCCTGCGCATGGGTCGCCATGGCCGCCAGACGCGCCAGTTCGGTGTCGCGGGCCTCGAACCGGCCCTCGTGATGCAGATCGCAATAGGCGCCGGTATGCAGCTCGACCACCGCCGCGCCGACCCGCGCCGCGGCCTCGACCTGGGCGGCATCGGCGCCGATGAACAGCGACACCCGGCAGCCCGCCTCGGCCAGCGGCGCGATGAATCGGGCCAGCCGTGCCTCGTCGCCGGCGACGTCGAGCCCGCCTTCGGTGGTGCGTTCCTCGCGCCGTTCGGGCACCAGGCAGACCGCATGCGGGCGGTGCCTCAGCGCGATGGCCTGCATCTCGTCGGTGGCCGCCATCTCGAGGTTCAGGGGCACCCGCAGCGCCGCCATCAGGCCGTCGATATCGGCGTCCGAGATATGCCGCCGGTCCTCGCGCAGATGCGCGGTGATGCCGTCCGCCCCGGCCGCCTCGGCCAGTTGCGCCGCCCGGACCGGGTCGGGATAGGCCGAGCCGCGGGCGTTTCGCACCGTGGCCACATGGTCGATGTTGACGCCTAGCCGAAGCGCGTTGCCGGTCGCTGCCATTATCGTTCCTCTCTTCTGGGCGCCGCGTGCTGGCCTGCGGTCTCGCGGGCAGGAGCGTCAGCCCCGGTCTTCCGACTTGACCGCGGCGGCCGCGCGCAGCTCGCTCAGTTTCTTCTTCAGCCGCCCGCGGCGGCGGTTCTGATAGGCAGTCAGCACCGGAACGCTCACATAGTACGAGATCAGCCCTGCGACCACGCCGAGGATGCAGCCGCCCACCATGTAGGGCAGGAACACCTCGTGATAGAAGGTCGACAGCCGCGCCCAGTGCGGCACCGCATCGGTGAAAAGCGCGATCAGGTTGCTTTTGAGATCGAGCGCGGCGCCGGTGAACTTGGCCACCAGTGTCTCGTCGACATTCTCGTCGAAGCGGGTGCCCAAGAGGAAATGCCCCAGCTTCAGCGACGCCACCCCGATCGGCACATAGGTCAGCGGATTGCCGACCAGTGTCGACAGGAGGCTGGCCAGGATGTTGCCCCGCATCGCCTTGGCCAGCACGGCGGCGATCACGAAGTGCAGGCCGTAGAACGGGGTGAAGGTCGCGAAGACGCCCGCAAAGATGCCGCGGCCGATCTTGTTCGGCGTGTCGGGCAGGCGGCGCAGGCGGTGCGAGATGTAATAGGCCGCCCGCCCCCATCCGCCGCGCGGATACACGCTGTCGAGCAGGATCTTGCCGACGCTTCGTCTGTCGCGGCGCTTGAATACCAAGCCTTGGGTCCTTTCCGGCGGGTGGCCCCTTACATCGCGCGTTCGGGGTTTCTGTATCTCTCTATCTCGGCCACGTCGCTTTCGGCCTCAAGGGCGGTCATCACGGTGTGAAGATGTTCGACGTCCCGCAGATCCACTTGAACCAGCAAGCGGTAAAAATCGGGCTTCTTGTCGACGAATTCGAGATCGGAAATATTGGCCTTCTGCTCGCCGATCAGGGTGCAGATCCGGCCCAGCACGCCGGCATCGTTGCGGATCGTCAGCAGGAAGCCCACGTTATGCACCGCCGGGTGCTTGCCCGAATGCCAGTGCAGATCGACCCAGCGGTCGGGCTGTTCCTCGAACTTCTCCAGCACCGGGCAGTCGATCGCATGCACGATCACCCCCCGGCCGCGATAGGTGATGCCGACGATCCTTTCGCCTGGGACCGGCTGGCAGCAGGGGGCGCGGGTGAAGGATTCGTCCGGGCTGAGGCCGATCACCGCGCGGGTTGCGTCGATCTCGTCGCCGGTGGTGTTGGCCAGCTCGGGGTACAGCGCCTCGACCACGTCCTGGGCGCGCAGCTCGGCCGATCCGAGCCGGGCCAGCAGCTCGGCCGAACTGGAGAGCCCGAAGGTCTTGGCCGCCGTCCGAAGCGCCTTGTCGGTGGCCTTCTTGCCCAGATGTTCGAAGGCGACCCGCGCCAGTTCGCGCCCCAGCTTGATATACCGTTCGCGGTCTTCCTCGCGCAGCGACTTGCGGATCGCGGCCTTGGCCCGGCCGGTCACGACAATGTCGATCCAGGTCGCCTGCGGGCGCTGGCCCTCGGCGGTGATGATCTCGACCGACTGGCCGTTCTTCAGCCGGGTCCAGAGCGGCACCCGGATGCCATCGACCTTGGCGCCGACGCAGCTGTCGCCGATCCGGGTATGGATCGCATAGGCGTAATCCAGCGGTGTCGCGCCCCGGGGCAGCTTGACCACATCGCCCTTGGGCGAGAAGCAGAACACCTGGTCGGAATACATCTCGAGCTTCACATGCTCGAGAAACTCGTCATGGTCCTCGGTCTCGAACCGCTCGGTCAGCGAGGCGAGCCACTTGGCCGGATCGACCGCGAAGGGGTTCGAGGCCCGGACGCCATCGCGATAGGACCAGTGCGCGGCCACACCGGATTCGGCCACCTCGTGCATCTGCCGGGTGCGGATCTGCACCTCGACCCGCTTGCCGTCGCGCCCCGACACGGTGGTCTGGATCGACCGGTAGCCGTTCGACTTGGGCTGGCTGATATAGTCCTTGAACCGCCCCGGCACCGCGCGCCAGCGCTGGTGGATCGCGCCCAGCACCCGGTAGCAGTCGCCCTCGGTCTGGGTAATGACGCGAAAGCCGTAGATGTCCGACAGCCGCGAGAAGCCCTGGCCCTTCTCTTCCATCTTGCGCCAGATCGAATAGGGCTTCTTGGCCCGTCCGAAGACATCGGCCTCGATCCCCTCGCGGTCCAGCTCCTTGCGGATGTCCTGGGTGATCTGCTGGATCACATCGCCGGATTCGCGCTGGAGCGTGATGAAGCGGCGGATGATCGAGTTGCGCGCCTCGGGGTTCAGCACCCGGAAGGCCAGGTCTTCGAGTTCCTCGCGCATCCACTGCATGCCCATCCGGCCGGCGAGCGGCGCATAGATGTCCATGGTCTCGTGGCTCTTGCGGACCTGCTTTTCCGGCGGCAGCGACTTGATCGTGCGCATGTTGTGCAGCCGGTCGGCCAGCTTGACGAGGATGACCCGCAGGTCCTTCGACATCGCCATGAACAGCTTGCGGAAGTTCTCGGCCTGCTTGGTCTCGTTCGAGGCCAGTTGCAGGTTGGTCAGCTTGGTCACGCCGTCGACCAGCTCGGCCACTTCGCGACCGAACAGGCGCTCGATCTCCGAGAAGGTCGACTTGGTGTCCTCGATGGTGTCATGCAGGAGCGCGGTGACGATGGCGGCATCGTCCAGCCGCTGTTCGGTCAGGATCGCGGCGACCGCGACCGGATGCATGAAATATTCCTCGCCCGACCGGCGCAGCTGGCCGGCATGCATCTCGCGCCCATAGGCATAGGCGCGGCGGATCAGGTCTTCGTCCGTGCGGGGGTTGTAGTTGTGGACCAGCGAGATCAGGTCTTCGACGTCGATCATCTGGTCGCCATCTTGAAGGGGGGCGCGCCGGATCGCCAAATCCGTCCGCGCCCCGGCCGTCCTACCTTTGACCCTGGGCTTCCATCAGCGCGCGCAGGAGCTTTTCTTCCGACATGTCGTCGTCCGACGGGCGGTCGGGTTCGCTGACCGCGCCGCTGCCCATCAGAAGCGCCATCGAATCCTCTTCGGGTTCGTCGACCTCGATCTGGGTCTGGTGCGCCTCGATCATCCGCTCGCGCAGATCGTCCGCCGACTGGGTTTCCTCGGCGATTTCGCGCAGCGCCACCACGGGGTTCTTGTCGTTGTCGCGGTCGACTGTGAGGCTCGCACCCGAAGCGACTTCGCGGGCGCGATGGGCGGCAAGCATCACCAGCTCGAACCGGTTCGGTACCTTGTCGACACAATCTTCGACCGTCACGCGGGCCATGGGTCTCTCCGCTCCATTGGAAAGTTGAAGCCCCTATCTATTGGGTTGGATAGGTCTTGACAAGGGCGGATACACCTGTCCAAGGCCCGGAAATCGGGGAAATCCGTCCGATTTCGGCCTGGGGCAGGGCGGCCAGCAGCTCTGCCGCGGTCCGGTCCAGCATCGGGTGACGCCAGTCCGGCGCGATTTCGGCGAGCGGCACCAGCACGAATCCGCGGTCCTGAATCCTCGGATGTGGCAGGATCGCCCGGTCCGGCACCTCGCGCGCCTGCGCCTCGGGCGCCAGCCCCATCCAGTGCGCCTGGGTGGCGGCATCGGGCCGCACCGCGCCGCCCAGATCGAGCAGATCGAGATCGAGCGTCCGCGGCGCCCAGCGGGTAAGGCGTTCGCGGCCGAACCGGGCCTCGATCTCGTGCAGCCGGGCCAGCAGGGCCTCCGCGTCAAGATCGGTCGCGATCTCTACAACTGCGTTCACGAAATCGGGTCCGGACCCTTCGGGCACGCTGGGCGTGTGGTAAAATTGGCTGATCCTTGCGACGTGCACCGATTCGCAGTCCAGCGCGACGAGGCTCGCGGCCAGGGTCGATTCGGGCGAACCCCCGCCGAAAGCGACATTGCCGCCGAGGGCAACCAGTCCTTTTGGCCGGGACTGGGTTGATTTTTCTGGTTGCGGCATAGGATGCTATCCTTACATGTTCATCGGCAGCCCGCAGGACTTCGTTTTTCAAGCACGCGCCTTACTACGTTCCACTCTCGGCGTTCGTCCGGCGGGCGCTGACCAGAAGGACCAACGATGTTTTACAGAGACGAGCGCTTGGCGCTATTCATTGATGGATCGAACCTTTATGCGGCCGCAAAGGCACTTGGCTTCGACATCGACTACAAGCTCCTGAGACAGGAATTCATGCGCCGCGGCAAATTGCTGCGGGCGTTCTACTACACCGCCCTGCTCGAGAACGACGACTACTCTCCGATCCGGCCGCTTGTCGACTGGCTGAACTACAACGGCTTCACCATGGTGACGAAGCCCGCGAAGGAATACACCGACAGCCAGGGCCGCCGGAAGGTCAAGGGCAACATGGATATCGAACTGACCGTCGATGCCATGGAGCTGGCCCCCCGGGTCGATCACATCGTCCTGTTTTCCGGCGATGGCGACTTCAAGCCGCTGATCGAGAGCCTGCAACGCCAGGGCGTCCGGGTCTCGGTGGTCTCGACCATCCGCAGCCAGCCCCCGATGATCGCCGACGAATTGCGTCGCCAGGCGGACAACTTCATCGAGCTGGACGAACTGAAAGAGGTGATCGGTCGCCCGCCGCGCGAACCCCGCCCCGAGCCCCGGTCGGAACTGGCCCAGAACGACTGACCCCTGACGGCTTGCGGAGCCCCGGTCTCGCCCCCCCCCCCTTCGAGACCCGGTTCCGTTCTCGCAGCGTGCTTGAAAGACGGGCGTCGCGTCTCATTTGAAGAGGCGATGCCCGTCACCACCATCACCCTTCAGCTTGTCACGCTTTTCGCCGCGGCCTTCGGGGCCGCGACGATCCTGCCATTCCAGTCCGAGGTGGTCTTTGTCGGGCTGCAGCTGGCCGGGCAGATCGGCATCGGCTGGCTGATCCTGGTGGCCAGCATCGGCAACGTGCTGGGCGCGGTGGTGAATTACGTGCTTGGCCGTGGCATCGAGAGGTTCCGCCACCGCCGCTGGTTTCCCGCCAGCGAGGCGCAGCTTGACCGTGCGCAACGCTGGTACGGGCGCTGGGGCGTCTGGACTTTGTTGCTGAGCTGGGCGCCCTTCGGCGATGCCTTCACAGTGGTCGCGGGCATGATGCGCACGCCGGTCTGGCTGTTCGTTCTGCTGGTCACGCTGGCCAAGACCGGGCGATATGCCGCGCTTGCCTGGGCCACCGCGGCGGCCTCTGGCTGAGCCCCGGACTTTACGTGCGCGCCTGCCGGGTTTACCTCTGACAGTCGAACAGGAGACAGAGCCCATGACCAAGCCCCCGCTGACTCTCTATCTTGCCGCCCCCCGAGGTTTCTGTGCCGGTGTCGACCGCGCGATCAAGATCGTCGAGGCCGCTCTCGAGAAATGGGGCGCTCCGGTCTATGTCCGCCACGAGATCGTCCACAACAAGTTCGTGGTCGACCGGCTTCGCGACATGGGCGCTGTCTTCGTCGAGGAACTGGACGACTGCCCGCCCGACCGGCCGGTAATCTTCTCGGCCCATGGCGTGCCGAAGGCGGTGCCCGCCGAGGCCGAGCGCCGCGCGATGGTCTATGTCGACGCGACCTGCCCGCTGGTGTCCAAGGTTCATCTCGAGGCCCAGCGCCATCACGAGAACGGCAAGCAGATGGTGATGATCGGCCATCGCGGCCATCCCGAGACCATCGGCACGATGGGCCAGCTGCCCGAGGGCGAGGTCCTGCTGATCGAGACCGCCGACGAGGTCGCGGGTCTCGAGGTGCGCGATCCCGACCAATTGGCCTTCATCACCCAGACGACGCTCTCGATCGACGACACCCAGGGCGTGGTCGCGGCGCTGAAGGCGCGGTTCCCGACTATCGAGGGGCCGCACAAGGAAGACATCTGCTATGCCACCACCAACCGCCAGGGCGCGGTCAAGACGGTGGCGCCGAAGGTGCAGGCCCTGCTGGTGGTCGGGGCACCGAACTCGTCGAATTCGCGCCGTCTGGTCGAGGTCGCCGCCAATGCGGGCTGCGATTATGCGCAACTGGTGCAGCGCGCCGCCGATATCGACTGGCGCGCGCTGGAAGGCGTGTCGTCCATCGGGCTGACCGCCGGGGCCTCGGCCCCCGACGTGCTGATCGAGGAAGTGGTCCAGGCCTTCCGCGACCGCTTCGACCTAACTGTCGAGGAGGTCGTCACCGCCGACGAGACCATCGAATTCCGCCTGCCCCGCATCGTGCGTGAGCTGGCCTGATGCTCTCGGCGCAGTTCCTGCTGACGGCGCTGGTCGTGGTTCTGGCCCCGGGCACCGGCGTCGTCTACACGCTGATGATGTCGCTGGGGCAGGGACGCCGCGCCACGCTGCCCGCTGCGCTGGGCTGTACCTTCGGCATCGTGCCGCATCTGGCGGCCGCCATGCTCGGCCTCGCGGCGCTTCTGCATTCCTCGGCGGTTCTCTTTCAGATCGTCAAGTTCGCGGGCGTCGCCTATCTGTTGTATCTGGCCTGGCAGGCCGTCCGGCAGGGCGGCGCGCTGCAGATCGGCGAACGGACCGGGCGCGACGGCTTTTTCCGGATCGCCCTGCGCGGTGCGCTGATCAACATCCTCAATCCCAAGCTCTCGATCTTCTTCCTCGCGCTGTTGCCGCCCTTCCTGTCGGGCAATCCGGCCACGGCAACCGCCGAGATGCTGAGCCTTGGCGGGGTCTTCATGGGCCTGACGCTGGCGGTTTTCCTCGGCTACGGGCTGTTCGCCGCCGCCGCCCGCGACCGGCTTCTGGCCAGCGCCCGCGCCATGGCCTGGATGAACCGGGGCTTTGCCGCCGTCTTCGCCGGGCTTGGCCTGAAACTGGCCTTCGAGAAAGCATGACCGACCTTCCCCGCGCGCCGCTTCTGCTGGGCCTGGCCGGGCTCGTGCCGCTTCTGTGGGGCACGCTCAGCGCGACCGTGCCGGGCCTTTTCGATATCGGTATCCAGACCGTCGGACCCCGCTTCATGGGGATCTACCTGCTGAACTTCTACGGCACGGTGATGCTGGTCTTCATGTCGGGCATTCTCTGGGGCTTTGCCAGCCGGGCCGACGGTCCCGTGGCAGGCCCGGCCTACGGGCTTTCGGCCCTGCCCGCGGTCTGGGCCTTCCTGATGGTGGGCGGCGGCCCCGAAAGCAGCCTTGTCGCGCTGATCGCGGGCTATCTGGGGCTCCTGCTGCTCGATTTCTTCTTCTGGAAGCTCGAGCTGGCGCCCGCCTGGTGGCTGCGGTTGCGCCTGCCGCTGGTCGCGGTCGCGGCGGGCTGCCTCGCGCTTCCTCTGCTGCTGTGACCGACGCCCGGACGCTGGCCGTCTACGCGGCCCGGGCCGAGGCCTATTCCGCGATCCATCACGGCCAGGTCGCGCAGGACCGGCTGGCGGCCTTCATCGCTCGGCTGCCCAAGGGCGGTGCCGCGCTCGATCTCGGCTGCGGGCCGGGCTGGGCGGCGGCCGAGATGGCGGCGGCGGGGCTTCGTGTCACCGCCCTTGACGCCTGCCCCGAAATGGCCGCCGCCGCGCGCGCCCGCTACGGGATCAAGGTCGAGGTCGCGGGCTTTGCAGACCTCGCGGCCGAGGCCGCCTTCGACGGGATCTGGGCCCATTTCAGCCTGCTGCACGCCCCGCGCGCGGCATTGCCGGCGCATCTGGCGGCCATTGCTCGCGCCCTGCGCCCGGGCGGGGTTTTCGCGGTCGCGATGAAACAGGGGCAGGGCGAGGCGCGCGACCGGATCGGGCGGCTTTACACCTATGTCGCCCCGGCCGACTTCCGCGGGGAGGTGACGCGGGCGGGCCTGACGGTCGAGGCCGAAGAGACCGAGCCCGGCACCGGTTTCGACGGCAGCCCTTTTGCCAGCCTTTATCTGCTGGCCCGCCGGGCCGCCTGATCTCGGGTCCGCGACGGGCGCCGATTGACCCCGCGCGCGCCGCGCCCTACACCCGCCGGACCAGGAAGGACAGGATCATGGCCGAGCTTTTCGCCTATACCGACGGCGCCTGCAGCGGAAACCCGGGACCGGGCGGCTGGGGCGTGCTTTTGCTGGCGCGCGAGGGCGACAGCGTGGTCAAGCAGCGCGAGCTTTCGGGCGGCGAGGCGGCCACCACCAACAACCGGATGGAGCTTCTGGCCGCGATCAGCGCGCTGGAAAGCCTGAGCCGCCCGTCGCAAATCACCGTCGTCACCGACAGCGCCTATGTGAAGAACGGCGTCACCGGCTGGATTCACGGCTGGAAGAAGAACGGCTGGAAGACGGCGGCGAAGAAACCCGTGAAGAATGTCGAGCTTTGGCAAAGGCTCGACGCGGCGCAGGCCCGCCACAAGGTGACCTGGACCTGGGTCAAGGGCCATGCCGGCCATCCCGAGAACGAGCGCGCCGACGAACTGGCCCGGGCGGGCATGGCCCCCTACAAGCGTTAGTCGGGCATGGCGCCCTCCTGGCGTTAGCGGGGATGCCGCCCTGCTGGCGTTTGGCGGCCGTGCGTCCCGGTCAGAGCGGGCTGGGCGCGAAGACGGCCTCGCCCATCACCGCCAGCCGCCCGTCCTCGCCGCGGATCCAGTAGCGGTCGCCCGCGCGGCACAGCTGCACCGTCTCGAAATCGAAGACCGGCGCATAGGCGCGCAGGCTGAAATGCCGGATCGTGCCATGGGCATTGGCCCTCAGCATCAGGAACTGGGCCAGAAGCTGGCCATGAACCACAAGACCCGGATAACCTTCGACCCGCTGGCAATAGTCGCGGTCGTAATGGATGCGGTGACCGTTCAGCGTCAGCGCCGAATAACGGAACAGCAGGGTGGGCGTGAAGGTCAGTTCGATCGCGTCATCCCAGACCTCGGGTGCCACAGGGGCGGGCGGGCGCGGCCGCGCTGGGTCGGGATCGGGCAGATAGACCAGATCCTCGTATTCGGTGACGCGCAGCATGCCCCCCTCGACGATGTCGTGGCGCAGCGTGACGAAGGCCAGCGGACCAGACCGGCCGGTCTTCAGCTGGACCTTCTCGATGGTCGACGTCTTCTGCGCCGGCAGGCCCTGGCGCAGCGGGCCGAAGAAGGTCAGCCGCCCGCCGGCCCACATCCGCCGCGGCAGGCCCAGATCGGGGATGAACCCGTCGCCGCCGATATGCGGATGACCGTCACGCCCAAGCTCTTCGGGGCGGTGCACGTCCCAGAAATAGACCTGGTGGAAATAGGGCGGCAGCGGGTCGTAATGTCCCGGTGGCTTGCCGTCGAGGCCGAGGGCAAGGAACAGTGCCACGATCCGGGTCGGATCGAGCACATCCGTGGCGACCTGCGACTTTCCAACGGCGTCTTCCATAAGCGGGACCCTAGCTTTTCAACAGTTTTCGCGCAACGCGCATGCGCGCCCGTGATTAATGCCCGACAGCTGGTGAAATTTCGGTTTTCAACGCCTGCATCAGGGCCTCGAGGGCCTTGAGGTTGATCTCGTTCGTCAACCGCCCCCCGGCGTCGAACTGGCCTGGGGCCTGACCGACCAGAACCTCGGGACCGGCCAGCACCCGCGCCCGGAACGGCACCAGGCACAGCCTGAGCGCGAATTGCGTCCGCTCGCCCCCGGCTCGGCCGCCCGTCGCCGAAACGATGGCTACGGGCTTGTCGGCCCAGGGATTGTCCTCGGTCCGGCTGACCCAGTCGAGCGCGTTCTTCAGAACGCCGCTGATGCTCTTGTTGTATTCGGGGCCCGCGATCACCACCGCGTCGGCCGCGGCGATCTGATCGGCAAGGCGCTGCACCTCGGGCGGAATGCCCGCCTCGTCCTGCAGATCCTGATCGAAGAGGGGCAGCCGCAGGTCGGCCTCGACGAACTCGGCCGGATCGAAGATCCGCGCCGCCTCGCGCAGCAGCATCCGGTTATACGACCCCTTGCGCAGCGCTCCGGCAATTCCAAGCAGCTTGTGGTCCGACATTTGTCCTCTCCATTTCGTTTCCGCTCGCAGCGGCGCGCCTTGCTCTTGCCGCAGGCTTGGCGCAGGCTTGGCGCAGGCTGCGCCCGATGGGGAGCGGAGGAAAGGGAAAAACATGCGGCGTCACGGCGGAAAGATCCTGGCCGACCAGCTGGCGATCCAGGGGGTGGAACGGGTGTTCTCGGTCCCGGGCGAAAGCTTTCTGGCGGCTCTCGACGGGCTTTACGATGTGGGCATTCCCAATGTGGTCTGCCGCCACGAGGGCGGCGCGGCGATGATGGCCGAGGCCCATGCCAAGCTGACCGGTCGGCCCGGCGTCTTGTTCGTCACGCGCGGGCCCGGGTCCTGCAACGCGGCCAGCGGGCTGCATGTCGCGCGGCAGGACTCGACGCCGATGGTGGTTTTCGTCGGCCAGATCGCGCGCAGCGACCGCGACCGCGAAGCCTTTCAGGAACTCGACTACCGGCGCTTCTTCGGGCCGCTGGTCAAGTGGGTGGCCGAGGTCGACGAGACCCGGCGGCTGCCGGAATACATCTCGCGCGCCTTCCATACGGCACAATCGGGGCGCCCGGGGCCGGTGGTGCTGGCCCTGCCCGAGGACATGCTGAGCGGCTTTGCCGAGGTGCCCGACATTCCGGCCCGGGTCTGGCCCGAGCCCGATCCGACCCCGGCGCAGGTCGCGGCGGTTCTCGCCGCCCTGGACGAGGCCCAGCGGCCGCTGGTCGTTGTCGGCGGGCCGCACTGGTCGGCGCAGGCGGCGGCCGATCTGGCGATCTTTGCCGAACGCCACGACCTGCCGGTCGCGGTCAGCTTCCGCCGTCAGGACCGGCTCGACAACCGCCACCCGAACTATGTCGGCGATCTGGGCGTCGGCATGAACCCGGTGCTGGGCCAGCGCCTGCGGGATGCCGATCTGGTGATCGCGCTGGGCACGCGGCTGGGCGATACCGCGACGGCGGGCTATTCGCTGATGGACCCGGCGATGCAGGACAAGCGCGTCGTGCATGTCCATCCCGACCCCGACGAGCTTGGCCGGGTCTGGCGCCCCGATCCGGGCATCGCGCTGAGCGCGCCGGATGTGGTCGCCGCGCTGGCGCGGGCGGGCGGGCCTTCGGCGCCGCCGCGCTGGTCAGCCTGGACCCGCGCCGCCCGCGCGGATTACGAGGCCTGGACCGCGCCGAAGCCGACGCCGGGCGCGGTGCGGATGGAAGAGGTCGTGACCCACCTGTCGGAGACCTTGCCGGAAACTGCGGTGCTGACCAATGGCGCGGGCAATTACGCGGCCTTCCTGCACCGCTATTTCCGCTATCGGGGGCCCGGCACCCAGCTGGCGCCGACTTCGGGCTCGATGGGCTACGGCTTTCCTGCGGCAATCGCGGCCAAGCTGGCGCGGCCCGACGCGCCGGTGGTCTGCCTCGCGGGCGACGGGTGTTTTCAGATGACCCTGAACGAGATGTCGACCGCCGTGCAGCATGGCGCGAATATCGTTGTGATCGTCGCCAATAACGGCCGCTACGGCACCATACGCATGCATCAGGAGCGGAAATATCCGGGCCGGGTCAGCGGCACCGATCTGGCCAATCCCGACTTCCCGGCGCTGGCCCGGGCCTATGGCGGCGACGGGGTGACGGTCACCGATCAGGCGGCCTTCCCCGAGGCGCTGGCGCAGGCGCTGGCGGCCGACCGCCCCTTCGTGATCGAGCTGCGGCTGGACCCCGAGGCCCTGGCCACCGGGCTGACCCTGTCCGAGGCGCGGGCGCTGGGCGAGGCGGCGAAGACTGGCTGAGCGGTCAGGCCGCCAAAGCCAGCTCCAGCGCGGCGGCGCAATGGATTTCGGTCGTGTCGAAGACCGGCAGCGGCGCGTTCGCGGGGTTCAGCAGCAGGCCCACTTCGGTGCAGCCGAGGATCACGCAATCGGCGCCGCGCTTGGCCAGCCGCCCGGCGATCTCGACATAACTCTGGCGGCTTTCCTCGCGCACCACGCCGACGCACAGCTCGTCATAGATGATGCGATGGGTCTCGGCCCGGTCTTCGGGGCCGGGCAGCATCGGCTCCAGCCCGGCGGCGCGCAGCCGGTCGGTGTAGAAGCTCTGCTCCATCGTATAGGCGGTCGCCATCAGCCCCGGCCGTTTCAGCCCTGCCGCGCTGATTTGATGCGCGGTCGCGTCGGCGATATGCAGGAACGGGATCGACACGCCGTCCAGCATCGACTCGACCAGCTTGTGCATGGTGTTGGTCGCCAGCATCAGGAAATCGGCGCCGCCAGCCTCCAGCGCCCGCGCCTCGCGGTTCAGCATCAGACCCGCCGCGTCCCAGTCGCCCGCCGCCTGCATTTCCTCGACCACGGCAAAGTCAAGCGACCGGATCAGCAGATCCGCCGAGTGCAATCCGCCCAGCCGCGCCCGTGCGCCCCGGTTCAGCACATCGTAATAAAGTGCCGTCGAGGCGGCCGACATGCCGCCCAGTATGCCGATGGTTTTCATCTGCCTGCTCCTTGGTCTTTTTTCGGCATGCTCGCGCCGGGTCCCGGTCCGCGCAAGGCGGCAGAGGGCAGTGACCCGCACAACCTGCAGGACTCCTGCCAACTGTGGCGCCAACCGCACGTTTACCTTGCGTAAACCATGTTCGGAAGACCTTCGGACATGGTCCGCCTCCACTGCCTTGCCCTGATTCTGACCGTTTCGGCCTGCGACTCGCCGGGGACCGAGTTCGCGGGCATTCCGCCTGTGCGGGTCGAGATCGACGGTTCGACCTTCGCGGTGCGCCGCAAGGGGGGCGAGGCGCAGGCGATTCGGCTCAACCGCGAATACCGCGCGGGCACGATGACCCGGGCGTTCCGCGCGATCGAGACCGGCACCGGCTGCGCGATCCGGCCCGATACGCTTCGCGGCGATCCGGCGGTGGCCTATGCCAGGCTGACCTGCTCCGGGTCCTGACACCACCGGGCCTAGCCCCTTTCGCCGCACGGCCCTTTGGGCTAGAGACAGGCCCGACCCGCGACCCCAGAAGGCTCATCCACGATGAAATTCACCCTGTCCTGGCTGAAGGAGCACCTCGAGACCGAGGCCACGCTCGACGAGATCCTCTATGCGCTGACCGACCTCGGGCTCGAGGTCGAGGGGGTCGAGAACCCGGCCAAGGCATTGCAGGACTTTACCATCGGCAAGGTCCTGAAGGCCGAACAGCACCCCGATGCCGACCGGCTTCGGGTCTGTCAGGTCGCGACCGGGCAGGGCGAGAAACAGATCGTCTGCGGCGCGCCCAATGCGCGCGAAGGCATCACCGTCGTGATCGCCCATCCGGGCATGTATATCCCGGGCATCGACACCACCATCCAGATCGGCAAGATCCGCGGCGTCGAAAGCCATGGCATGATGTGTTCGGAACGCGAGATGGAGCTGTCGGACGAACATGACGGCATCATCGAACTGCCCTCGGGCGAGGTCGGGCAGGGCTTTGTCGACTGGTTGGCGGCGAACGATCCGGCGAAGGTCGATCCGGTGATCGAGATCGCGATCACGCCCAACCGGCCCGATGCGCTGGGCATCCATGGTGTCGCCCGCGATCTGGCCGCGCGCGGCGTCGGGCGGCTGAAACCGGTCGAGGTCACGCCGGTTGCGGGCAGCTTCCCCTGTCCGGTTTCCGTGACCATCGACCCCGAAACCCAGGAACGCGCCTGCCCGGTCTTTTACGGCCGCGCGATCCGCGGCGTAAAGAACGGCCCTTCGCCGAAATGGCTGCAACAGCGGCTGAAGGCGATCGGGCTGCGGCCGATCTCGGCGCTGGTCGATATCACCAACTACTTCACCTATGACATGAACCGCCCGCTGCACGTCTTCGACATCGCGAAGCTCACGGGCGGGCTTCGCGTTCATGCCGCAGAGGGCGGCGAGGAGTTCCTCGCGCTCGACGGCAAGACCTATGTCATGGAGCCCGGCATGACCGTGATCTCGGACGCAACCGGCGTCGAGAGCCTCGGCGGCGTGATGGGCGGCGAGGCGACGGGCTGCACCGAAGAAACCGTCGATGTCTTCCTCGAGGCCGCCTATTTCGACCCGATCCGCACTGCCATGACCGGCCGTGCGCTCAAGATCAATTCGGATGCGCGCTACCGTTTCGAACGGGGCATCGACCCGGCCTGGACGCCGCTTGGCATCGAGGCCGCGACCCGGATGATCCTCGATCTTTGCGGCGGCGAGGCCTCCGATGTGGTGGCCGCGGGCGCCGTGCCGGACGTGGCGCGCGCCTACCGGCTCGATACCCACCGGGTCGAAAGCCTTGTCGGCATGGAAATCCCGGCCGAGACCCAGCGCGCCACGCTGACCGCACTTGGCTTTCGGATCAAGGGCGACATGGCGCATGTGCCGTCCTGGCGCCCCGATGTGCTGGGCGAGGCCGATCTGGTCGAGGAGGTGGCCCGCGTCGCCTCGCTGACGCAGCTGCAAGGCAAGCCGATGGCGCGGCCGCAGCCCGGCGTGCCGACCGCGATCCTGACGCCGATGCAGCGCCGCGCCTCGGCCGCGCGGCGGACCTGCGCGGCGCTGGGCTACAACGAATGCGTCACCTATTCCTTCGTCGACCGGGTCAGTGCAGCCCTGTTCGGCGGCGGCAGCGACGCGATGGCGCTGGACAACCCGATTTCCTCGGAAATGAGCCATATGCGGCCCGACCTGCTGCCGGGGTTGTTGCAGGCCGCGGCGCGGAACCAGGCACGCGGCTTTGCCGATCTGGCGCTGTTCGAGGTCGGCCCCGCCTTCCACGGCGCCGAGCCGGGCGAGCAGCATATCCAGGCCGCTGGCCTTCTGGTCGGCGCCTCGGCCCCGCGCGACCCCTATGGCTCGCGCCGGCCGGTCGATCTTTACGATGCCAAGGCCGATTGCGAGGCGGTGCTGGCCGCCATCGGCGCCCCCGCCAAGGCGCAGATCCTGCGCGAGGCGCCGGGCTGGTGGCATCCGGGCCGCTCGGGGCGTATCTGCCTCGGGCCCAAGAAGGTGCTCGCGACCTTCGGTGAGCTGCATCCGAAGGTGCTGGCCGAGATGAACGTGAAGGGCCCCGCGGTCGCCTTCACCGTCTTCGTCGAGGAACCGCCGATGCCGCGCCGCAAGGGGGCCACGCGCGACGCGCTGACAGTCTCTGACCTGCAGGCGGTCGAACGCGACTTCGCCTTCGTGCTGGATGCGGGCGTCGAGGCGATCAACGTGGTCAATGCCGCGGCCGGCGCCGACAAGGCGCTGATCGAAGAGGTCCGGGTCTTCGACGAGTTCGTCGGCGGCGCGCTGGGCGAGGGCAAGAAGTCGCTTGCGATCACCGTGCGGCTGCAACCGACCGACAAGACCCTGACCGAAAAGGACATCGAGGCGGTCGGCCAGAAGATCGTCGCCAAGGTCGAGAAGGCGACGGGCGGCACGCTTCGGCGCTAGGACGCGCAAGGGAGGACGAGGCGATGTTTCAGTCCCGCGAGGCGGCCGGGCGGCTGCTGGCCGAAAAGGTTCTGGCGGCGGCCCCGGAAAACCCCGTGGTGCTGGCCCTGCCGCGCGGCGGCGTGCCGGTCGCGGCCCCTGTGGCGGCGGCTCTGGGCTGTCCTCTCGATCTGACTTTCGTGCGCAAGATCGGGATGCCCGGCAATCCGGAACTGGCCGCGGGCGCGGTGGTCGACGGCGCCGCGCGCGAGGTCGTCTTCAACGCCGAGATCCTGGCCGCCGCGGGGCTGACCCAGACCGATCTCGCGCCCGAGGTCGAGGCCCGGCTGGCCGACATCGCCGAGGCGCGCCGCCGCATTCTGGGCGGCCGCACGCCCGAAAAGGTCTCGGGCCGGACAGCCATCGTCGTCGATGACGGGCTTGCGACCGGGGCCACGGCACGCGCGGCGCTGCGGGCGCTGCACAATCGTGGCCCGCTCGAGGTCTGGCTGGCGGTCCCGGTCGGTCCGCAGGAAACGGTCTGGAAGATGCGTGGCCTGACCGACCGGCTGATCTTTCTGGAAGCCCCCCGCGATTTCGTCGCGGTGGGCGCCCATTACGCCGATTTCACCCAGGTCGACGAGGCCGAGGTCGCCCGGCTTCTGCAGGACGCCGAAGCGCGGCGCTAGCGCCGCGCCGCCCGGCTCAGACGCTGAGCCCGCCCTGCAGCGTCGGCACGTCGAGCGCCGAGAAGCCGTAATGGCGAAGCCAGCGCAGGTCGCTGTCGAAGAAGGCGCGCAGGTCGGGAATGCCGTATTTCAGCATCGCCAGCCGGTCGATCCCCATGCCGAAGGCGAAGCCCTGCCACTGATCCGGGTCGATCCCCCCGGCCTTCAGGACCTTCGGATGCACCATGCCCGACCCGAGGATTTCCAGCCAGTCGTCGCCCTCGCCGATCTTCAGCGACCCGCCCGCCCAGGAACAGCGGATATCGACCTCGGCCGAGGGCTCGGTGAAGGGGAAATGCGAGGCGCGAAACCGCAGCTCGACCCCCTCGACCTCGAAGAAGGCGCGGCAGAATTCCTCCAGCACCCATTTCAGGTTGGCCATCGAGATGTCGCGGCCGATGGCCAGCCCCTCGACCTGATGGAACATCGGCGTGTGGGTCTGGTCGTAGTCGCAGCGATAGACCCGGCCCGGCGCGATCACCCGGATCGGCGCACCGGTTTCCTGCATCGCGCGGATCTGCACCGGCGAGGTATGGGTGCGCAGCACATGGGGCGGACGGTCGTCACCCTCGGCGCGGGACATGAAGAAGGTGTCATGTTCCTGCCGGGCGGGGTGTTCCGGCGGGATGTTCAGCGCGTCGAAATTGAACCAGTCGGATTCGATCTGCGGCCCTTCGGCGACCGAAAAGCCCATATCGGCGAAGATCGCGGTGATCTCGTCGGTGACCTGGCTCACCGGATGGATCGTGCCCTGCCGCCGGGGCCGCCCGGGCAGCGTCACATCCAGCCACTCGGCCCGAAGCCGTTCGTTCAGCGCGGCATCGGCCAGCGCGGCTTTCTTGGCCGCCAGCGCCGAATTGATCTCGTCCTTCAGCGCATTCAGCTTCGGGCCCATCTCCTGGCGCTCATCGGGAGTCATCTTGCCCAGCTCGCGCATCATCAGACTGACCTCGCCCTTCTTGCCGACGGCCTGCAGCCGCAGCTCTTCCAGCGCGGGCTCGTCCGCCGCGTCCGCAATCGCGCCGATATATTTCTGCCTGAGATCGTCCATGCGGGCCGCCCCTTCACATCCGTTCGGCGGCGTCGATAGCACAGCCCCTCGGGAAAGCAAATGCACCGCTCAGCCGGCGCGGGCCATGAGCCGCACCAGCCGCGCCCGCGCGGTCGGCAGCGGCCGGTCGCCCAGCGCGGGCGCCAGCCAGGTGCCAAGGAAATGGCCGGTCAGCCGCAAGCCGTCGGCAATATCGCCGTCCCGGACCGGCGCCTGCCCCAGGAGGCAGGGCGGCAGGGGCAACAGCCGGTCGGCCCAGTCGCCCGCGCCCGCCGTGCTGACCGCCCGTCCCGTCCGGGGCGAGACATAGACCAGATCGTCGCGATCCCCGGTCACCGCGCAGCGGCTCAGATCGAGACCGAACCCCGTCTCCTCCAGCAGAGCCAGTTCCCAGCGCAGATAGGCCAGCGGCCAGGGTCCGGCATCGCCCAGAAGATCGAGCAGTGCGACCGACCGCGCGTAAAGCCCCGGATGCGGCGCCCGTTCTGGCAAGGCGAAGGCCAGCAGTCCTGTCACCGCATCCAGCCCGGCCAGGGCCGTGGCATCGCCCAGCACATGGCCAAGCCGGCTTCGCAGCGGCTCGACCGTATAGGCGCCAAGATGATCCTCAAGCCGTGCCTTCCACACCGCCGCCAGCTGCGTTCCGGGCTGCAGCACCGGCGCCAGCCTGCGCCCCGTACCGCCCCGGACGACACCCAGATGGCGGCCGTGGACAGGCGTGAAAAGCTCGACGATGGCCGAGCTCTCGCCATGCGGACGCACGGAAAGAACTACGCCCTCGTCACGCCACTCGATCACCGCCTTACCCCCGCTTCGGTCTTCTTCTTGGCAGAAATACCCATGACGCGACGGCGCCGTCACGCAAGGCCGGGGGCGTCCAGCAGGTGGCGGCCGCCCCGATCCTCGACCTCGATCACCCAGAGATCCGGGTCAAACCCGCGCTGGCGCCCGACCGCGCGGTCGACCTCGGCCTCGTCCCCTTCGGCCAGCACCATCCAGCGCCGCTCGCCCGATGTCAGATCGAAAGCGCGCTGGAAGGCGCAAGCTTGCCCGTCCAGCGTGTTGAGCTTGACCAGAACCGCCCCTGCCGTGTCGTCGCCATGCGCCACGACGAAGGCCGGAATGCCCTCCAGCCTCAGCCGCGCCAGATAGGCCTGCACCCAGAAGGTCGCAGTCAGGCGCATGTCACGCCCCCTTGGCCCGCATGGATCTTCACCCTAAGCTCTGGAAAGACTGAATAAAAGGGCTCGCGACTTATGAAGGCTATTCGCCAAATCCCGCCATTCTTCCTGATGATCTTCGGGGTCGGCATCCTGTTGAACCTCATTGTGCTGACCGGACTCTCGCATGCGGCCATCCTCGTCATCTTGCAGCTTTTCGCAACGCTGGCCATGTGCGCCGCGCTTTATGCGCTGATCATCCGCCATTTCATGACCCGGATCGGTGGGGCGCCGACCTCCGGTGCGGCCAACGTCAGCCCGGACCACTCGGGTGAGGCCGAACCCGGAACTGAGAGCGAGGCCGCTCCCAATCGGGATGGGCACGCGGCCCACTGAATCTCCCAAAGCGCTGAACCGTGCCGACGGCTCTGGCCCGGAAGAGGCGGACCGGCTGCTTCGTCAGAAGGCTGGCAGGGCAGGATTTCGGAAAACTCGGGGCCAGGACAGATGACCTGTTTCGAGTCTTCGGTCCTCGAAGATGCCGCGACGTGCTGAGGCTTGGAACAGGATCACGTGCGTCCGGGCATTGAAATTTTCGGGTGGCGTTAGGTCAAGATCGGGCAGCTTTCCTTGGGATGCCGAGAATGGGGTCGATCTCCTCCTTGTCGACCTGGGCGAAGGCTTTGAGCCGCGTGTCGCGGCTGGCCGTCTGCCATTCGTCGTTCTGCTCGAGCAGCACGGCGCCGGTCGGGCGTATGATGGAGGCCTCGTTTGGGAGTGCGGAGGAACGGTAAACAGCGTGGGCCGCTGTTTGCCCGACGAGCCCCCAAGACGTCAGCGCGGGCGCAGTTGCTCGGCCACCTTGCGCATTCGCCATTGTCCTCGGACCGATGGCGGACAATGGCTCGTTCTCGTCAATTTGGGGGCGGTCGGGTTGGTCGAAGGCCTGGCGGATCGCGGCGGCGATGACGGTGTGCTGGCCGTGGGACAGGTGCGCCAGAGGGGCGCATCCAGTGAACCCGGCCCCTTTGCCATGTGGCCTCGCAGGCCCGCGAAATGGCAGCCCTTAGGCCGGCATGCGCGCGCCGATCACGCGCCGAACGCCACCAAGGCCCGGGCCTTCTGGGACCTCAGGACCTCGGACCAGAACGTCTCTGCCTCGAAGGGGCCGATGCCCGACCCGATGATCTCGCGGCGGCGTTCGGTGTCGGCGGCCACGGCGATTATGGCTGCGACCGGCGCGATGCGCCCGTCCTGACGGACTTTCAGGCATGTCGCTTCGAGCCAGACGTAAGGCCGCTCGCCGGTCAGCGGGCGGTTCAGGAACTCGCCGACCCGCTCGTCCATGTCCTTGCACAGCTTGGGGGCGGTGCTCTTGGAGATGCCGGACAGCCCCATGGCGTGCACCAGCTCGTCCACGCGGCGGGTCGAGACGCCGCTGATCCAGGCCGCCTGAAGAACCGCGACCAAGGCCTGCTCCGACGCCTTGCGGGCCTTGAGGGCGCTCGGGAAATAGCTGCCCTGCCGCAGCTTCGGCACTCTCGGGTTCAGCGTGCCCAAACGAGTATCGAGAGCGCGTTTTCGATACCCGTTCCGCCAAGTCGTACGTTCCCCGCAGCGTTCGTCCCGCCCGGCACCGATCAGGCCGTCGACGTCGACCTCCATGATCAACTGCAGACCGGCCCTGGCCATGGTGCGAAGGAAATCGCCTTGGCCGTGCTTGGCCAGAAGCCCGGACCGATCCATTTTGGTCGTGGTTATCGGGGGTTCCATGTGAACCCTGGTTGAAGCCGCCAAACTCCACCTCGATCATACACCTCGGTGATCCGCCGGGGGCACACCGGCAACGGCGCAGAAATTACACCACGTCCTCGGACACTAATTTGCAATAAGGGGACCGTCTGACCGGGAAGGTCTTTCACTGGCGGTGTCCGCGAGCAGGAGGAAGCGGTCGTCCTCCGGTCGGTCCGAATGTGCAAGCCGGGCGCATGGGCGCACTGCAAGATCCGGATGGGGCGGGCGACAGGACGCTTGAAAGGGCGCCGGCACCAGCCATGGCAGCATTCCCCGGCGCGCCGCGCGAAAATCCAGAGGCATACCCGATCAAACCCTGAGCTTGGCTCTCGGGCCAATTTTGCCGTTCGGCGGGGACCGTGAGTTTCGTCTTATCGGTGAGACGGACAACCGTGACACCCGGCCCAAACGCGTCCGCAACGTTCAGGGCAGAGGCCGGAACCCCGTATCGCGCGTTGCGCTTACTCGGCGGCGATGCGGTGCGGCAGCGCTTCCGACTCGTCGGGCAGGCGGAACTGCTTGACGAGTTCGACCAGGGAATCGGCCTCGCTGCGAAGCATCTGGCCCGCCGTCGCCGTCTCGTCGAGAATGGCCGCGTTTTGCTGCACATCGCGGTCCAGCGCACCGACCGCGGTGTTGATTTCAGTGATGCTGGTCGACTGTTCGATGGTATTGGCGGCGATGGCCGCGACCTGATCGCAAACGCTGGTCACCGAGTCCTGAATCGCGGCGAGCGCGGCCACCGTATCCGAAACGAGCTTCACCCCATCGCCCACATGCGTCTCGCTGCTGCGGATCAGCGCGGTGATTTCGCGCGCCGCTTCGGTTGCACGTTGGGCCAGAGCGCGAACCTCCGAGGCCACGACGGCGAAGCCGCGGCCGGCTTCGCCCGCCCGGGCGGCCTCGACGCCCGCATTCAGCGCCAGCAGGTTGGTCTGGAAGGCCACATCCTCGATCATGCCGGTAATCCGGCCGATGGCCCCGGAGGATTCCTCGATCCGGCGGATCGCGCCCACCGTCTTGTCGGCCACGGTTCGCGTGTTCTCGGCCCGGTCCCGGGCGGCCTCGACGAATTGTTCGGCGCTCCTGGCGCTGTCGGCTGCCCCGCGCACGTTGTTGGCAAGCGTCTGCAGCGCGGCAGCGGTTTCCTCGAGGGACGCGGCAGAGTTCTGGCCGCGATGCGAGGCCTCGTCCGAGGCCGAGGCAATCTTGCGTGCGGTGCTGTTGAGCAGATCGCTGCTGGCGGACAGCTGGCGAAGGATGCTCGACAGGCTCGAAACCAGCGTATCGATGGAGGCCGAGATTTCGCTGAACACGCCATGGTGCCCGGACGGCATGTGCACCGTGAGATCGCCCTTGCTGAGCGTGTTGAGCACGACCAGAACGTCGCCAAGGCCTTTCTGAGCGGCTTCGCCGATGGCGTTGACGCCCCGCACGAGCACCGCCGAATTGCTGTCTTCGCCCGGATCGGGCAGCCGCTTGGAGAAATCTCCGGCAGCACAGGCGTCGATCACTTCGGAGATGTCGCGGTCGAGGCGGTCTTTCTGTTCCAGGTCATGGCGGAAACTGTCGACGGCCGCAGCGATGGCCGCCGTTTCCGAGATGCGCGATGTGCCAATATGCGGGGTGTAATCCCCTTTCATCATCTGTCGAAGGGCGACATCGATCCTGCGCAGCGGACGCGAGATCGCGACCGACAGCCAGATCGCAAGCACCACGAAGACGAACAGCCCCGCCGCCCCGATCGCATTCGACAAGCGTTCGGCGCGCGCGTTTGCGGCCGCGGCGGACGAGGCGACCTCATCGGCGCGACTGCGGACCGTGGAGACCAGACGTTCAAGGATCGGTTCGGCCTCGGCAAAGCGGGCAGACAGGGACGTGCGCAGGGCCTGTTCGGCAAGGTTTTCCTGAACGAAGGCGGTGAAGGCCGCCTGATAGGTCGCAAGAAGCCGGTCGATTTCCTGGCGCTGCGCCGCGTCGGCGAAAAAGCTGTCAGGGAAGGCGTGAAATTCGTCGACGCGCGCATTCAGGCGGTCCAGATACTTGGGGTCGCCACGCAGGATGAAATCCTTCTCGTGGCGGCGCATCATCAGCATCTTGACCTGCATCTCGGGGTTGCCGATTTCCTCCAGCCGGGCCTCGATGCCATGAACGGCATTGCGCAATTCGCCCTGAAGACCGCTTTCTTCATCGTAGCCAAGCCGGCGATGGATTTCGACCAGCCGGTCGAAATCTTCCCCATAGGCCCGGATCGCGGTCGTCAGGGCCGAAAAGTCGGGCTCGGACGCCTCAAGGCCTCCGACGCGCCGGCTCAGGTCACGCGCCGTCTCGGTGTTCCGGGCGATCCCGTCCAGCGCCGCCTTGTGGCGGTCGGCAAAGCTGTCTTCGTGCCGGAGCAGGAAGTCCTTCTCTGCACGGCGGGCGTGAAGCAAGCCGATCTCGACCTCCGCAAGGGTCCTGTCTTCCTGAACGATCAGGAAGGTATGCTCTTCGGTGGCGTCCCTGAGGCGGTCGACGTGCAGGGACACGCCGATCAGCCCCAGCATCACGGCCGAGGCGAGAGTGACGATGGCCAGGATGGCCGTGCGGATCGAAGTTGAGAATCGCATGGTGTGTCCGGGTGTCCTCTGGGTTCCCCCTTACCTAAGGGAGTGTTCTTTAATTGTTCGTGACGCGGCGCGGTCGGTTTCGCGGTCATGCCGCCCTGTTTGCGCTGTATTCGACACAAGTACGATCCGTGCCGGGGCATCTCTGCCCGGGCCGGCGTCTGCGTGCTGACGTGCTTGGTGTCACGGATCCCTGACTTTTTTATATCGGAAACATGTCCTTGCAGCGTTGAAGCCGGGGCGGGTGGCGGACCGCGCCGCGCTGCGGGCCGGGTGTTGACCGGTTTGCACAGCTTTGCGACGCTTTGAAGAGAAACCGTTACATTCGACCATTAGGGCTGCGCGGGTCGCAACCAGAACAGCGGGAGGACCACTCCATGACGCGCATTCTTCTTACCGGCGCCGCGGCGCTTGCCCTGACCGCCACGGCGGCCGCCGCCAAGACCCAGGTGACCTGGTGGCATGCGATGGGCGGCGAGCTTGGCAGCAAGCTCGAACAGATCGTCGCGGGCTACAATGCCAGCCAGGACACCTATGAGGTCGTGCCGGTCTACAAGGGCGACTATACCGAGACCATGACCGCGGCCATCGCCGCCTTCCGCGCGGGCGAGCAGCCCGATATCGTGCAGGTCTTCGAGGTCGGTACCGGCACGATGATGGCCGCCAAGGGCGCGATCTACCCGGTCTATCAGCTGATGCAGGAGGCCGGGGCCGGCTTCGATCCCAAGGCCTATCTGCCGGCCGTCGTGGGCTATTACACCGATACCGACGGCAACATGCTGTCGATGCCGTTCAACTCGTCGACCCCGATCCTTTACTACAACAAGGACATCTTCACCGCCGCCGGGCTCGACCCCGAGACCGCGCCCGCGACCTGGTCCGATCTCGAGGCGATGTCGAAGACGATCCTGGCCAGCGGGGCGGCCAAATGCGGCTTTACCACCGGCTGGATCAGCTGGGTCCAGCTGGAAAACCTGTCGGCCTGGCACAATCAGCCGATCGGCACCGACGAGAACGGGTTCGGCTCGGTCGAGGCCAAGCTGACGGTCGACGGTCCGGTGCAGGTGCGCCATTGGGACAACCTCGCCCGCTGGCAGAAAGAGGGCGTCTTCAAGTATGGCGGCCCGGGCGGCGGCAGCGACGCGGCGCCGGCCTTCTATGCGGGCGAATGCGCGATGTACATGAACTCGTCGGCCTCGCGCGCGGGCGTCATGGCCAATTCGCAATTCCCGGTCGGCTTCGGCATGCTGCCCTATTACGACGATGTCGAGGGCGCGCCGCAGAACTCGATCATCGGCGGCGCGACGCTGTGGGTGCTGCGGGGCCATCCCGACGAAGAGTACAAGGGCGTGGCCGACTTCTTCAGCTATCTGTCCTCGCCCGAGGTGCAGGCCGACTGGCACCAGTTCTCGGGCTACCTGCCGATCACCCAGGCGGCCTATGATCTGGGCAAGGCGCAGGGCTATTACGACCAGAACCCGGGCGCCGATGTGGGTATCCGTGAAATCACGCTGAACCCGCCGACCCCGAATTCCAAGGGCCTGCGCTTCGGCAACTACGTGCAGATCCGCACCGTGATCGACGAGGAGTTCCAGTCGCTGCTGGCGGGCACCAAGACCGCCAAAGAGGCGCTGTCGGCCGTGGTCGAGCGCGGCAACGCGCTGATCGCCGATTTCGCCGAGACCGTCCGCTGATCGTCCCGCGGCGGGCCCGCGCCGATACGGTTGCGGGCCCGCCGTCCTCCCGAACAAGGCCCCGAAGATGCAGAGCAGACGCGCAACCTTCCGCAGCCGCTGGCTGCCCTATGTCCTTCTTGCGCCGCAACTTCTGGTGACCTTCGTCTTCTTCCTCTGGCCGGCGGGCCAGGCCGTGCGGCAGTCCTTCCTGCGCGAGGACCCGTTCGGGCTTTCGACGCGGTTCGTCGGGCTCGACAACTACACGCGGCTCTTGCAGGACCCCGGCTATCTGAATTCCTTCCAGGTCACGCTGGTCTTCTCGGTCTCTGTTGCGGCGCTGTCGATCGGGCTGGCGCTGTTGCTGGCGGTGTCGGCCGACCGGGTGATCCGGGGCCACCGAAGCTATACCACGCTTCTGGTCTGGCCCTATGCGGTCGCGCCGGCCGTGGCGGGGGTGCTGTGGTGGTTCATGTTCAACCCGACCATCGGTATCCTGCCCTATCTGTTGGACGGGCTCGGCTATGACTGGAACGACCGGCTGAAGGCGGGCGACGCGATGATCCTCGTGGTGCTGGCCTCGGCCTGGAAGCAGGTCAGCTACAACTTCCTGTTCTTCCTCGCGGGCCTTCAGGCGATCCCGCAAAGCCTGCGCGAGGCCGCCGCCATCGACGGGGCCGGGCCGGTCAAGCGCTTCGTCACCATCGTCTTTCCGCTGCTGTCGCCCACGACCTTCTTCCTGTTGGTGGTCAACGTCACCTACACCATGTTCGAGACCTTCGCGGTGATCGACGCCACCACCGGAGGCGGCCCGGCGCAGGCCACCAACATCCTCGTCTACAAGGTCTATCAGGACGGGTTCATCGGGCTGAACCTCGGGTCCTCGGCGGCGCAGTCGGTGGTGCTGATGGGCATCGTGATGGCCCTGACCTTCATCCAGTTCCGCTTCATCGAGCGGCGCGTCCAGTATTGAAAGGCCCGCCATGGTCGAACACCGTCCCGTCCTGACCGCGCTGGCCCATGCCGTCCTGATCCTCGGCGTGCTGGCCGTGGCCTTTCCGGTCTGGCTGGCCTTCGTTGCCTCCACCCATCCCTCGACCACCTTCCTGTCGGGGCTGGTGCCGCTTTGGCCCGGCGATCACTGGCGCGAGACCTACGGGCAGATGTTCGGGACAGGCATCTCGACCTCGGGCGCGCCGCCCTTGGGGCTGATGATGGGCAACAGCCTGATCATGGCGCTGTCCATCGCCCTGGGAAAGATCGCGATCTCGATCCTCTCGGCCTTCGCCATCGTCTTCTTCCGCTTCCCGTTCCGGCATCTGGCCTTCTGGCTGATCTTCGTCACGCTGATGCTGCCGGTCGAGGTGCGGATCGTACCGACCTTCAAGGTGGTGGCCGATCTCGGCATGCTGAACAGCTATGCCGGGCTTGCGGTGCCGCTGATCGCCTCGGCGACGGCGACGTTCCTGTTCCGCCAGTTCTTCCTGACGATCCCCGACGAGCTGGTCGAGGCCGCCCGGATCGACGGCGCGGGGCCGCTGAAGTTCTTTCGCGACATCCTGCTGCCGCTCTCGCGCACCAACATGGCGGCGCTTTTCGTGATCCTCTTCATCTATGGCTGGAACCAGTACATCTGGCCGCTGATCGTGACCACGGACGAACGCCTTTACACCGTCGTCATGGGCATCAAGCGCATGGTCGACGTGGCCGATGCCGAACCCCAGTGGAACTACGTGATGGCGACCGCGACACTGGCGATGCTGCCGCCGGTGCTGGTCGTGGTCGCAATGCAGAGGCTCTTCGTGAAGGGCCTGATCGAGCAGGAGAAATAGACCATGGCGGCAATCGAGCTTGAAACCCTCGGCAAGGTCTATCCCGGCGGCGTCGAGGCGGTGAAGGGGGTCGATCTGGCAATCGGTGACGGCGAGTTCGTGGTGCTGGTGGGGCCGTCGGGTTGCGGCAAGTCGACGATCCTGCGGATGATCGCGGGGCTCGAACGGGTCACCCATGGCGAGATCCGCATCGGCGGCGCCCGCGTGAACGAGCGCGAGCCGGCCGAGCGCGACATCGCGATGGTGTTCCAGACCTATGCGCTTTATCCGCATATGAGCGTCCGGCAGAACCTGGCTTACGGGCTCCGGAACCGGCGGATGCCGAAGGCCGAGATCGCCCGGCGGATCGCGACCGCCGCCCGCATCCTGCAACTGTCGGACCTGCTCGACCGCAAGCCGCGCGCGCTTTCTGGCGGCCAGCGCCAGCGGGTCGCAATGGGCCGGGCCATCGTGCGCGAACCGGCCGCGTTCCTGTTCGACGAGCCGCTGTCGAACCTCGACGCCAAGCTGCGCATCCACATGCGGGGCGAGATCAAGCAGTTGCACCGGCGGCTGGGCACGACCTCGGTCTATGTCACCCATGATCAGCTCGAGGCGATGACGCTGGCCGACAGGCTGGTGGTGGTCAATGGCGGCCGGATCGAACAGCAGGGCGCGCCGCTCGATCTGTACCGGCATCCGGCGACGACTTTCGTCGCGGGCTTTCTGGGCGCGCCGGCGATGAACCTCTTCGACGCGGCGGTCGAGGCGGGCGCGCTTCGGGTCGGCGATGCGGTGCTGGCCTCGGCGGTGGCGCATCCCGGAGGGCGGGTCACGGCGGGGCTCCGACCCGAGGCGCTGCGGCTTTCCCCCGATGCCGGTGGCGCTTTCCATCTCGACTATGTCGAGGAGCTGGGGGGCGCGCGGCTGCTGCACGGCCGGATCGGCGGGCAGGCGATGGTCGCCCAGACCGCGGTCGAGGCCCCGGTTGCCGAGCGGATGGCGCTGGCTACCGACCCGGCCGACCTGCATCTCTTCGACCCGGCGACCGGGCGCAGGTTGGGCTGAGGCTCAGACCTGAGGTTCAGACCGGCAGCACCGTCGTCGCCTTGATCTCTTCCATCGACAGCAGGGCCGTCACGTTGAAGATCCGCACGTCCGAGATCAGCGCCTGATAGAAGACGTCATAGGCGGCGGCATCGGCCACGCGGACCTTCAGGATATAGTCGATCTCGCCCGCCAGCCGGTGCGCCTCCAGCACCTCGGGGCGCTTCAGCAGCGCCTGCAGGAACCGCCTTTGCCAGTCGGCCTCGTGTTCCGAGGTGCGGATCAGCACGAAGAAGCAGGTCCCCCGGTCCAGCGCCTTCGGATCGACGATCACCGTCTGTTGCCGGATCACGCCCGCCTCGCGCATCTTGCGGATGCGGTTCCAGACCGGCGTCTTCGACGACCCGACCTTGCGGGCGATCTCGTCCAGCGACTGGCCGGAATCGGCCTGCAACTCGCCCAGGATGCGCCGGTCGAGCGCGTCGAGCCTGTGCTGGGTCTGGTCATGCGCCATCGGGGACTCCTGCAATCTGAACGCCAAGGATCGGAACATTTTCCCGGAAACGCAAGGTAAATTTCGGAAGATTCAGGAAAAACGCCCGCGATGGGATGCGGTCTTGACCTCGGCCGGGCGGCCCGGACAAGGTGCCGCGATCGGGGAACGGGCCAGCGGGGGACGGTATGGCGGCAGGCATGTGGGATTTCTGGATCGACCGGGGCGGCACCTTCACCGATCTGGTGGCGCGGACGCCCGACGGTCGGCTGCTGACCCACAAGCTCTTGTCGGAAAACCCCGAACGCTATGCCGATGCCGCGGTGCAGGGCATCCGCGACCTGCTGGGCCTTGGCCCGGACGACCCGCTGCCGCGAGGCGCCATCGGGGCTGTCCGGATGGGCACCACGGTCGCCACCAACGCGCTGCTGGAACGCAAGGGCGAACGGGTGCTGCTGTTGATCACCGAGGGTTTCGGCGATCTTCTGCGGATCGGCTATCAGGCGCGGCCCCGGCTTTTCGATCTCGATATCCGGCGTCCCGAGCTGCTTTACGAAGAGGTGGCCGAAATCCGCGAGCGGCTCGATGCCGAGGGCGACGTGCTGGTGCCGCTTGACGAAGAGGCTGCCCGCACGGCGTTGGCGGCGGCCCATGGCAAGGGTATTCGTGCCGTCGCCATCGCGCTGATGCACGGCTATCTGAACCCGGTCCACGAGGATCGCCTGGCAGAAATCGCCCGCGACATCGGGTTCACCCAGATTTCCGTCAGCCATCGCGCCTCGCGGCTGATCAAGCTGGTGGGGCGGGGCGATACCACTGTCGTCGATGCCTATCTCTCGCCGATCCTGCGCCGCTATGTCGACCGGGTGGCGGATGCGCTCGATCTGGGGCAGGGCGGCTGCGAGCGGCTTTTGTTCATGCAGTCGAATGGCGGGCTGACCGATGCCGCGCTCTTTCAGGGCAAGGATGCGATCCTCTCGGGGCCCGCGGGCGGCATCGTCGGCATGGTCAAGACCGCCGAGGCTGCGGGGTTCGACCGGCTGATCGGCTTCGACATGGGCGGCACCTCGACCGATGTCAGCCACTATGCGGGCAGCTTCGAGCGCAGCTTCGAGACCGAGGTCGCGGGCGTCCGGATGCGTGCGCCGATGATGGACATCCACACCGTCGCGGCGGGCGGTGGGTCGATCTGCAAGTTCGAGGATGGCCGGTTCCAGGTCGGCCCCGAAAGCGCCGGCGCCGATCCCGGTCCGGCCTGCTACCGCAGGGGCGGGCCGCTGACGGTGACCGACTGTAATGTCATGCTGGGCAAGCTGACGCCCGCGCATTTTCCGGCCGTCTTCGGCCCCGGGGGCGATCAGCCGCTTGATGTTGCGGTGGTTCGCGAGAAATTCGAGGCCCTCGCCCGCGAGGTCGCGGCCGCGACCGGCACGCCCGAACGTAGCCCCGAGGACATGGCCGAGGGCTTCCTGCGCATCGCCGTCGACAACATGGCCAATGCGATCCGAAAGATCAGCGTCCAGCGCGGCCATGACGTGACCGGTTATACGCTGCAATGCTTCGGCGGGGCGGGGGGGCAGCATGCCTGTCTGGTGGCCGATGCGCTGGGCATGCGCCGGGTCTTCCTGCATCCCTTCGCCGGGGTCCTGTCCGCCTATGGCATGGGGCTGGCCGAGATCCGGGCGATGGAGGAAGGCCAGCTCGACCTGCCGCTGTCCGACACGGCCGGGGCCGAGGCGGCTCTGGCCGATCTGGCCGCCCGGGCCGAGGAGGCCGTCGCACGTCAGGGGGTGGCCCGGCAGGCTATCCGCCGACTGGCCCGCGCGCATCTGCGCTATGAGGGCTCGCACCAGACGCTGGAGGTGCCCTTCGGCCCCGCTGCCGCGATGCAGGCTGATTTCGAAGAGTTCCACCGGGCACGCTTTGGCTTTGCCTCGCCCGACCGTGCGCTGATCGTCGACATGCTGGATGTCGAGGCCATCGGCGAGACGGGGGCGGCGCCTGCCGCCATGGCGCCTGAGGCCCGTGCCGAAATCGCAGACCGGGTGTCGGTGCATCTGGGCGGCGAAACCGTCGAGGTGCCGCTTTATGCCCGCGCCTCGCTGGGGGCGGGCACCCGGATCGAAGGCCCCGCCATCATCTCGGAACCGACCGGCACCGATATGGTCGAACCGGGCTGGGCCGCCGAGGTCGATGATTTGGGCAACCTGATCCTGACCCGCTGCGCCACAGCCCTGCGCGCGCCCGCCCTGGGGACCGAGGCCGATCCGGTGCTCCTTGAGGTGATGTCGAACCTCTTCATGTCGGTGGCCGATCAGATGGGGGCCACGCTCGCCAATACCTCATGGTCGGTCAACATCAAGGAACGGCTAGACTTTTCCTGTGCGATCTTCGATGCGCAGGGCGATCTGGTTGCCAATGCGCCGCATGTGCCGGTGCATCTGGGCTCGATGTCCGACTCGATCCGCACGGTGATGCGCGGCCATGCGGGCGCGATCCGGCCGGGCGACGCCTTCATGCTGAACTCGCCCTATAACGGCGGCACCCACCTGCCCGACGTGACCGTGGTGACGCCGGTCTTTCTGGAGGGCGAGATCCTGTTCTGGCTGGGCTCGCGCGGGCACCATGCCGATATCGGCGGGCGCACGCCGGGGTCTTCGCCGCCCGACTCGCGGCGGATCGAGGAAGAAGGCGTGCTGATCGATAACCTGCGTCTGGTCGATGGCGGGCGGCTTCTGGAGGCCGAGGCCGAGGCGGTGTTGCGTTCGGGACCCTGGCCCTGCCGGAACGTCAGGCAGAACATGGCCGATCTGAAGGCCCAGGTCGCGGCCAACGAAACCGGGCGGCGCGCGCTGCTGGAGGTGGTCGACCGCTACGGCCGGGACGTAGTGGTCGCCTATATGGGCCATGTCCAGGACAATGCCGAGGAAAGCGTGCGGCGGGTGATCGGCACGCTGAAGGACGGGCGGTTCCACTATCCGATGGACCATGGCGCCGTGATCGAGGTCGCGGTGCGAGTGGACCGCGGGGCGCGCGAGGCGGTGATCGACTTCACCGGGACGAGCCCCCAGCACGAGGGCAATTACAACGCCCCCTTCGCGGTTTGCCGCGCGGTGGTGCTGTATGTCTTCCGGACGATGGTCGGGGCCGACATTCCGCTGAACGAAGGCTGTCTCAAGCCGTTGCGGATCATCGCGCCCGAGGGCTGCCTGCTCAACCCGGCCTATCCGGCCGCGGTGATCGCGGGCAATACCGAGGTCAGCCAGGCCGCCTGCAACGCGCTTTACGGCGCGCTGGGCGTGGTCGCGGGCAGCCAGGCGACGATGAACAATTTCGTCTGGGGAAATGACCGGTTCCAGAACTATGAAACCATCGCGGGCGGCACGGGGGCGGGGCCGGGCTTTGCCGGGTGCGACGCTGTGCAAAGCCACATGACCAATACCCGGATGACCGACCCCGAAGTGCTGGAACGGCGCTTCCCGGTGCGGCTCGAGTCCTTCTCGATCCGCAAGGGCTCGGGCGGGGCAGGCCGCTGGGCGGGCGGTGAGGGGGCGATCCGGCGGTTGAGATTTCTCGAACCGGTGACGGTGACGACGCTCTGTTCCCACCGCCGCATTCCGCCCTTTGGCGCGGCCGGGGGCGGCGATGGGGCGGTCGGCGAGAACTGGGTCGAATGGGCCGATGGCCGGCGCGAGCGGCGGGCGGGCAATGACGAGGTCGCGCTCGAGGCCGGGGCGCTCTTCGAGATCCGCACCCCCGGCGGCGGGGGCTGGGGAGGTCCCTGACCGCCCGACCCCGAGTTTTCGCAGAAAACTCGTTCTCCCCCGGACCCGAAAAATCCGCTACGCGGATTTTTCCGCCGCTCCCGCAAGACCCACTGTCCCGCCGATTGCGGCCGTGACCCGATCCGCCGCCGCGCGGACTTCGGTCCCGATCCGCGCCGCGGCCTCCAGCGGGATCCGGAACGCGGGGCCCGAAACCGACAGCCCCGCCACCGGTTCGCCATGGGCGTTGAAGATCGGTGCCGCGATACAGCGCATGCCCTCGGCGCGTTCCTGATCGTCTATGGCATAGCCCCGTGCCCGGGTCCGGGCCAGATCCTCGCCCAGCGCCGCCTCGTCGGTGATCGACAGCGGCGTGAAGCCCGGAAGTCCCTTCGATTTCAGGATCGCCGCGACCCGGGCCGGCGGTAGGTGCGCCAGAAGCGCCTTGCCGATCCCCGAGGTATGCATCGGCCCGCGTGTGCCGGGGGGAAAGAAGGCCCGGATCGCCTCATGGGTTTCGACCTGGGTCAGGAACAGCACCTCGTCGCGATCCTCGACCCCCAGATTGGCGGTTTCGCCCGTGGCCCGCATCAGCGTCTGCATCGCTCCACGCGAGCGTTCGGCGACATTGGTGCGCCGCAGAAAGCCCGATCCGATCCGGAACGCGCCCGGCCCCACATGCCAGCGCTGCGCCTCGTCTTCCAGTTCCACGATGTCGTGGCCCTGCAACGTGATCAGAACCCGGTAGACGGTGGCGGGGCTCTGGCCCGTGAGCGTGGCCAGTTCCGAGAGGGTCAGCCCCTTCGTCTCGCTCAGTGCCGACAGCAGTCCCATCGCCCGATCGAGCGCGCGGACCGTGTTCTGCTCGGTCTTGTCGTGAAAGGCGCGCGGGCGGCCGCGCAGGCGGGGTTGAGTCATCCGAATCGATCCTTGGCGTTGAAAGTGAAATGTTTTTTCAAAGAAATAGGTACGATAAACCCATTGATAAATATATACTTTATCACGTTTTTCGCCATGCGGAAAAGCCTTTCAGAAAAAATTGCGCCGCAGCGCAACCGGGCGCTATCCCTTGGAAAGCCAGATGAAGGACCGCCCGATGCACGCCTTGAATCCGATTTTTCTGCCCGGCCCGACCAACCTGCCCGAGGCCCTGCGCCGGGCCTGCGACATTCCCACGATGGATCACCGCTCGGCCGCTTTCGGGCCGATCCTCGCCTCCGCCATGGCCGGGGTGAAGCAGGTTCTGGGCCTGTCCGAGGGCGAGGTCGCGATCTTTCCTGCGACCGGGACCGGGGGCTGGGAAGCCGCCGTGACCAACACGCTCCGGCCCGGTGACAAGGTTCTGGCCGCCCGCCACGGCATGTTCTCGCGGAAGTGGATCGACCTCTGCCAGCGCCACGGGCTCGACGTCGAGATCGTCGAGCGGCCCTGGGGCGAGGGCGTGCCGGTCGAGGCCTTCGCCGCGGCACTGGCGGCCGATACCGGCCACCGGATCCGGGCCGTCCTTGTCACCCATAACGAGACCGCGACCGGTGTCACCTCTGATGTCGCGGCCGTGCGCGCGGCCATGACCGCGGCCGGGCATCCGGCGCTTCTGATGGTCGATGGCGTCAGCTCGATCGGGTCGATCGACTTCCGGATGGACGCCTGGGGCGTGGATCTGGCGGTGACCGGTTCGCAGAAGGGTTTCATGCTGCCCGCGGGGCTTGCCATCGTCGGGATCGGCCCGAAGGCCCTGGCGGCGATGGAAACCTCCGGGCTGCCGCGCTGTTTCTTCGATATCCGCGACATGCTGGGCGGCAACTATCCCTACACCCCGCCGGTCGGGCTGATCAACGGACTGGCGGTCTCGACCGGTCTGCTGCTTGAGGAAGGCATGGAGGCCGTCCGCGCCCGCCACCACCGCATCGCCGAGGGCGTGCGGCGTGCGGTCGCCGCCTGGGGCATGACGACCTGCGCGGCCCGGCCGGAGCTTTGCTCGGACACGGTGACGGCCATCGTCACGCCCGACGGGGTCGATGCGGGCCGGATCGTGCGCCATGCGGCCGAGGCCTATGGCGTTGCCTTCGGCGGGGGCCTGGGCGAGGTCGCGGACAAGGTCTTCCGGATCGGCCATCTGGGTCTGATGAGCGACGTGATGGCGCTGTCGGGCATTGCCACGGCCGAGATGGCCATGACCGATCTCGGCCTGCCCGTCCGGCTTGGAAGCGGTGTCGCCGCGGCGCAGGAGCATTATCGCAACAGCAGGACCGCGCCCGTGCGGGCGGCGGCGTGAGGACGTCATGAAGGACCACGCACCCCTCTACATTCCGACCTATGACGACGTCATCCGCGCCCATGAGCGGATCGCCCCCCATATCCACCGCACGCCGGTCCTGACCTCGTCCTTCATCGACGGCATGGCGGGGGCCTCGCTCTTCTTCAAATGCGAGAATTTCCAGAAGGCGGGCGCCTTCAAGGTGCGCGGCGCCTGCAACGCGGTCTTTGGGCTCGATGACGAGAAGGCCGCGACGGGCGTTGCCACCCATTCCTCGGGCAATCATGCGCTGTCGCTGTCCTATGCGGCCGGTCGCCGGGGCATTCCCTGTCATGTGGTGATGCCGCGCACGGCACCGCAGGCCAAGAAGGACGCGGTGCGCGGCTATGGCGGCGAGATCACCGAATGCGACCCCTCGACCAGTTCGCGCGAGGCGGTCTTTGCCGACGTCGAGGCCCGGACCGGGGCCGAATTCGTCCATCCCTACAATGACTGGCGGGTGATCGCCGGGCAGGGCACCTGCGCGCGCGAGCTGAACGACCAGATCCGCGATCTCGACGCGGTGATCGCGCCCATCGGCGGCGGCGGGATGGTCTCGGGCACCTGCCTGACCCTGTCGAGCCTCGCGCCGCATGTCGAGATCTACGCCGCCGAACCCGATCAGGCCGATGACGCCTATCGCAGCTTCAAGGCCGGGCATATCATCGCCGACGATGCGCCCGACACGGTGGCCGACGGGCTGAAGGTGCCGCTGAAGGATCTGACCTGGCATTTCGTCTCGTCGAACGTGACCGACATCCTGACCGTCTCGGAAGCCGAGATCGTCGAGGCGATGAAGCTGATCTGGAAGCGGATGAAGATCGTGATGGAGCCGAGCTCGGCGGTGCCGCTGGCGGCGGTGCTGAAGAACCGCGAGGTCTTCGCGGGCAAGCGCGTGGGCGTGATCGTGACCGGCGGCAATGTCGATCTCGACCGCCTGCCCTGGATGACGGCCTGAGATCCGCCGCGGTCCCGCGGCAATGGTGAAACATGACCCCGGCGGGATGCGGACACCCTCAAGCCTGCCGCGGGCCGAAGGAAATGTCGCGCGCGTCCAGTGCGCTTGGGAACCTGGGAGAGATGCAATGAAAGACGTGACCGATTTCGACGGGCTCGAGGTGGGCTATGACATCCCGGCCCTGCCGGGGATGGCCGAAGCCGAGATCCAGACCCCCTGCCTGGTGCTGGATCTCGACGCGCTCGAGCGCAACATCACGAAGATGGGCGACTGGGCCAAGGCGCATGGGGTGCGCCATCGGGTGCATGGCAAGATGCACAAGTCGGTCGATGTGGCCAGGCTGCAGGAACGGCTGGGCGGGGCCTGCGGGGTCTGTTGCCAGAAGGTGTCCGAGGCCGAGGTCTTTGCGCGCGGCGGGATCAAGGACGTGCTGGTCTCGAACCAGGTGCGCGATCCGTCCAAGATCGACCGGCTGGCGCGGCTGCCCAAGCTGGGCGCCCGGACGCTGGTCTGCGTCGACGATCTTGCGAATGTGGCCGATCTGTCCGAGGCGGCGGTGCGGCACGGCACCGAGATCGAATGCCTGGTCGAGATCGACTGCGGCGCCGGGCGCTGCGGCGTGACCGCGACGCCCGAGGTGGTCGCCATCGCCAGGGCCATCGATGCGGCCCCCGGTCTGCGCTTTGCCGGGCTGCAGGCCTATCAGGGCGCGATGCAGCACCTCGACGCCTATGCGGACCGCAAGGCCAAGATCGACCTCGCCGTGGCGATGGTGACCGAGGCCGTCGAGGCGCTGAAGGCCGAAGGGCTTTCCTGCGACATTGTCGGCGGCGGCGGGACCGGGTCCTATTACTTCGAGGGCAGCTCGGGCGTCTATAACGAGCTGCAATGCGGGTCCTACGCCTTCATGGATGCCGATTACGGACGCATCCTCGATGCGGACGGCAACCGGATCGACCGCGGCGAGTGGGAGAACGCGCTTTTCCTGCTGACCTCGGTGATGAGCCATTCCAAGGCCGACAAGGCGATCTGCGATGCGGGGCTGAAGGCGCAATCGGTCGATAGCGGCCTGCCGGTCGTGTTCGGGCGCGAGGATGTGAGCTATGTGAAATGCTCGGACGAACACGGGGTGATCGCGGATCCCGAGGGCGTGCTGAAGGTCGGCGACAAGCTGAAGCTTGTGCCCGGCCATTGCGACCCGACCTGCAATGTCCATGACTGGTATGTCGGCGTGCGCAACGGCACCGTTGAATGCCTCTGGCCGGTTTCCGCGCGCGGAAAGGCCTACTGATCGACGGGACGGGGCCTTCGGGCCCCGATTTTTCTGCGAAAAATCGTGCAGGGGTAAGATGTTTGTCGTTCCGGAAAGCGAAATTGCAGGGCTCGTGTCGCCCGCGCAGTGTTTCGAGGCGGTCGAAGCCGTCTTTTCCGCCATGGCCCGCGATGAGGCCTATAATTTCCCGGTGATCCGCGAGGCGATCGGCCATGCCGACGCGCTTTACGGCTTCAAGTCAGGCTTCGACCGTGCCGGAAAGGTGCTGGGTCTCAAGTCGGGCGGCTACTGGCCTGGCAATGTTGAAAAGGGGCTGACCAACCATCAGTCGACCGTGGTGCTGTTCGACCCCGACACCGGCCGGCCCGCGGCTCTGGTGGGCGGCAACCTGCTGACCGCGCTTCGCACGGCGGCGGCGTCGGCGGTATCGATCCGGCATCTGGCACGCTGCGACTCGCGCGTGCTGGGCCTCCTGGGCGCAGGCCATCAGTCAGCCTTCCAGATGCGCGCCGCCGTCGCCGAGCGTCCCTTCGAGAAGGTGATCGGCTGGAACTATCATCCCGAGATGCTGCCCCGGCTGGCCGAAACTGCCGTCGAGCTTGGCCTGCCCTTCGAGGCGGTCTCGCTGGAGGACCTTGGCGCGCAGGCCGATGTCATCGTGACCATCTCGTCGTCCGTCGCCGCGCAGCTCCTCGATGCCCATGTCCGGCCCGGAACGCATCTGGCCTGCATGGGCACCGATACCAGGGGCAAGCAGGAAATCGACGCGGCGATCTTCGCCCGGGCGAGGGTCTTCACCGACGAGGTCGCGCAGTCGGTCGAGATCGGGGAGGCCCAGCATGCGGTCGCGGCCGGGCTGATCGGCGCGGGCGACATCGTCCAGATCGGCGCGGTCATCAACGGCACCGTGCCGGGGCGCCAGTCCGAGGACGACATCACGCTTTTCGACGGCACCGGCGTGGGGTTGCAGGATCTGGCAGTGGCGGCCCGGGCGGTCGCAGCGGCCCGGGCCAAGGGGGTGGCGGTCGAAGTCGATCTTTGAGCAGCGCCCCAACCCGGTCGAGACTCAGCCGTCCGAGCCGGTGACGCAGTCGGCGATGGTCCGGGCGAGGCCCGTCAGCAGCGCCGGGTAGAGGTCGGGGCCGTAGGCGAGCGTGCTGCCCGAGGGATCGAGCGGCGCGCCGACCCGCACCTCGGTGCCCTCGGCGATCGCCTCGGCATAGGCCGGGTCGTGCTGGGCCTCGGGGAAGAGACAGGCAACGCCCTCGGCGCGCAGCTCGTCCCGCAGCCCGGTCAGCCGGGCAGCCCCCGGATCGGCGGCATCGCCCATGGCGATGGACCCGGCCACGGTCAGTCCGAAATGCTCGGCGAAATAGCCGTAAGCGTCGTGGAAGACCATGATCGGCCGGTCGCCGACCGGGGCCAGCACTTGCCGTGCTTCGGTTTCGGCCGCCGCGATCCGGTCGAGCGCAGACCGCGCATTCGCCTGGTAGATGGCGGTATTTTCGGGATCGGCCTCGGCCAGGGCACCGCTGATCCGCAGCACCCAGACCCGGGCGTTCTCCGGATCGAGCCAGGCATGCGGATCGGTGCCTTCGTGATGGTGATGCTCTTCCTCGGCGGCGTGATCGTCGGCATCGTGATCCGCGTCCGGCCCGGCGGCCCCGTGATGCTGATCTTCGGCATCGGCCTCGCCCACATGCTCGTGGTCATGATCGTGCCCGACCGGTGTGCCGTAGCTGCGCCGATACGTGCCCGGGGCCTCGATCAGCGCGACGGCCTGCGCGTCGGGGCCAAGCCCCTTCAGCGCGCGGTCGAGCCAGGGCGTGAGTTGCGGGCCGACCCAGAACACCAGACCGGCCTCGCTGATCGCGCGGGCTTGCGAGGGCTTCAGCTGGAAATGATGCGGGTCGCCGCCCTGATCCAGCAGGATCTCGGGGCGGCCCAGATCGCCCATCACCTCGGCCACCAGCGACTGGACCGGGGGAATGTCGGTCACCACACGCGGCGGCTGGGCGGCCGCGGGCGCGGCGAGGGCCAGAAAAACAGGGAAAAACAGGGGGCGCATGGACCGACTCCTTCGAAATGGCGCTTGCGGAAGGTGCCCCGGAATGAATATGTTATAAAATAACAAGTCAAGAGGGTCCGGATGAGAATCGATGCCGAGCGGGTGTTTTCCGCCCATGACCACGCCGCCTGCCGCCAGGCGACGCTGGAGCGGGCCGAGGAAATCGTCGCGGTCGAAGGGCTGCGCCTGACACCGGTGCGCCGCCGCACGCTTGAGATCCTGCTTGAATCGCATCAGGCGCTGGGCGCCTACGAGGTGCTCGACCGGCTGGTTGCGTCGGGCTTCGCCCGCCAGCCGCCGGTGGCCTACCGGGCACTCGATTTTCTCGTCGATCACGGGCTCGCACACCGCATCCGGCGGCTCAATGCCTTTGCCGCCTGCATGCGCCCGGGCGAGCCGCACCGCCCGGCTTTCCTGATCTGCGACACCTGCCAGGCGGTGGCCGAGGCGCCGGGCACCGCCGTTGCCGACGCGATGCTGGCCGCGGCCGGCGCGGTCGGGTTCGAGATCGAGCGGATGAGCCTCGAGGCTGTCGGCCGCTGCCCCGCCTGCCGCGAGGCGCGGGCATGACGCTTGTTGCCGCGCGCGGCCTGACGGTGCGCTATGGCGGGGTCGCCGCGCTGACCGGGGTCGATTTCGAGATCGGCGCGGGCGAGATCGTCACGCTTGTCGGGCCAAACGGGTCGGGCAAGTCGACGCTTCTGCGGGCGGTGCTGGGCGCGGTCCGGCCGACGGCGGGCGTCGTCACCCGGCGCCCGGGGCTCCGGATCGGCTATGTGCCGCAAAAGCTGGCCATCGACGACCGGATGCCGCTGACGGTGCGCCGCTTCCTGTCGCTGCCCGACCGGCACGGGACGACCGAGGTCGCGGCGATGCTCGGCCGGGTGGGCGCGGCCGGGCTCGAGACCCGGCAGCTGATCGCGCTGTCGGGCGGGCAGTTCCAGCGGGTGCTGCTGGCGCGCGCGCTTCTGGGCGCGCCCGAACTTCTGATCCTCGACGAGGCAACGCAGGGGCTCGACCAGCCCGGAACCGCGGCCTTCTATCAGCTGATTGCCGACCTGCGGCGCGAGACCGGCGCCGCGGTGCTGATGGTCAGCCACGACCTGCATGTGGTGATGAGCGCGACCGACCGGGTGCTCTGCCTCAACGGCCATGTCTGCTGTCAGGGCCAGCCCCATGTCGTGACCGCCGCACCCGAATACCGGGCGCTGTTCGGCCATGGCACCCATGGGACGATGGCGCTTTATCAGCACGAACACGATCATGCCCATGAAGGTTGCGGACACGGCGCGGCGGCCGGGTCCGAGGCACATCCCCACGCCCATGGTGCAAAACCGGAGGCCGCCGATGCTTGACGATTTTCTGGTGCGCGCGGCGTTGGCGGGCATCGCGGTCGCGCTGGCGGCCGGGCCGCTGGGCGCTTTCGTGGTCTGGCGGCGGATGGCCTATTTCGGCGAGGCCACGGCCCATGCTGCAATCCTGGGCGTGGCCATCGCGCTGGGCTTTTCGATCTCGATCTTCGCGGGCACGCTGGGGGCTGCCCTTGCCATGGCGCTGGCGGTGACCTCGCTGTCGGGGCGGGGGCTGGCGATGGACACCGCGCTGGGCGTCGCCGCCCATGCGGCGCTGGCGGTCGGTCTGGTCTCGGTCTCGTTTCTCAGCGGGGTGCGGGTCGATCTGTCGGCCTATCTCTTTGGCGACATCCTCGCGGTCGGCCGCACCGATCTGGCGGTGATCTGGGCCGGTGCGCTGGCGGTGCTGGCGCTGATCGGCTGGCGCTGGACGGCGCTTTTGACGGTCACGGTCAGCGAGGACCTGGCCGCGGCCTCGGGGATCGACCCGGGGCGCGAGCGGCTAATACTGACGGTGGCGCTGGCGCTGGTGGTCGCGGTGGCGATCCAGGTGGTGGGCGCGCTTCTGATCGTGGCAATGCTGATCGTTCCGGCTGCCGCGGCCCGGCCCTGGGCGCGCACGCCCGAGGCGATGGCGCTGATCGCCTCGGGCATCGGCGCGGCCGCGGCCCTGGCCGGGCTTTGGGGATCCTACCAGTTCGACACGCCCGCCGGACCCAGCATCGTGGTCGCGGCAAGCTGTGCCTTCGCCATTGGCCTCGCCGCGCCCCGGCGGGGCTAAGGCTCTTATTCCGGCTGGCAGATCTCGTTCCGGGCAATCGCCAGCAGCGTGCGCCCGACCAGCCCCGCGATCACCACGCTGAGAAAGGCCAGAAGCCCGCCGCCCAGCCACAGATGGACGGCCGAGCCTGTGGTGGTGGCATATAGGAACGTCGCGATGGTCAGCGCGGCCAGCGGGAACGAGAGCGCCCAGAAAGACAGCGCGAAGGGCAGGCGCAGGATGCGCGGCAGCTGGGTCGCCACGATCAGCGCGAAGACATAGGCGGCATTGAGAAAGAACATCGCCAGCGAGTCGAGCCCGCCATTCAGCCGCATCCACGAGATGAAGCCGACGGCGGGGGGCGCGATCAGGATCACCAGCGTCGGCTGCAGTCGGCTGGGGAGCGGATCGTGAAAGGTCAGCCGGTTCATCACCAGCGTCAGCAGCACGATCCAGAATAGCGCCCCGCCCGAGAAGAACAGCCAGGAAATATCCGGGTGGCCGAGCGGCACGCCCGCGACGGGCACCAGGATATTGCCGACCGGCGGGATGAACCAGGCGGCGTTCAGGTGGATCGGCTGGAAGGGGCGGTGCCCGATCCAGTCGGCGATCACCAGAAGCGACAGGATCCCCTGAAGCGCGGTCCCTGCGATCCAGACCGGCTCGGCCAGCGCGGGATACTGGCCGAGCAGTGCCACGGACAGCAGGATCAGCGAGATCGAGGCGGTGGGAAAGAAGGCCAGCCGCACCGGGTGGCGCCATTCGGCCGCGGCCATCGGCAGGCGCGTCAGAAGCTTTGTCGCATAAAGCGCCGCGACCGCGGCCAAGAGTGCCGAAGAGGCAAAGAGCAGGTAATGTGAGACGGGGAGGGTCAGCCCCAGCGCCTGTTCGCCCACATGCCAGGCCAGCGTCAGACCCATCATTCCCATCACCGTGGCGAAGAAGGTGACGGGAAAATGCGCCAGCCGGCCTTCGCGGCTGCCGTGCTCGGTCTCTGCGGTCGTGCTCATGTCGGTTGCGCCTCCTGTAGGGCTCTGGTTCCAAGCATGCAAGAAATTGCATGTGTCGTGCCCATATAGGGTCGACTCAAATGAAATGTCAAAGAATCATCTTTTGGGGCCGCAACATTTCCGGCCGGACCTTGCGGGCACGAAAAAAGGCCCGCGCCAGCGGCACGGGCCTTATGGGTGCGGGGCATGGCCCCGGTTCAGGACGGCGACCGGCCTAGCGGTCGTGGCGCGGCTTGCCGTCCATCATGGTGCGATCCGCGTTCAGCTCCAGCCACATCGCGTTGACGACGGCGAAAAGCGCGGCCAGCGGCAGGCCGAGGATCCAGGCGAAATACCACATCTTCGGGTTCCTTTCTCAGTAGACCGAGTCGCTTTTGTCGACGACGTCCGAGGCCGTGACCTTGCCCCAGAGCACCTTGTAGACCCAAGCGGTGTAGGCCAGGATCAGCGGCACGAAGATCACCGCCGAGACCAGCATCACGAACAGCGTCAGATGCGAGGACGAGCTGTCCCAGACCGTCAGCGACGAATTCGGGTCGATGCTGGACGGCAGGATGAACGGGAACATGGTCAGCCCGACCGAGGCGATGATGCCGAGGATCGACAGTTTCGAGGCCAGCATGGTCCAGCCCTCCTTGTCGGTCCTGAAGCCGAGGAAGGCCAGCGCCGCGCCAAGGAAGCCCAGCGCCGGGGCGATGACGATCCAGGGCCGCGCCTCATAGGCCGCCATCCAGGACCCGCCCTTGACGACCGCGTTCATCAACGGGTTCGACGGTCCGTCGGTCGCGACCGGGCCCGCAAAGCTGTAGGCGTCGATCCCGCCCGCAAGCCAGAGGCCCGCCAGCGCATAGGTGACGATGGTGGCAATGGCCGCCCAGGCGCCGAAGGTCCGGGCGCGGTCGGCCACCATGCCCTCGGTCTTGAGCTGGAGCCAGGCCGCGCCATGCATCACCAGCATCGAGACCGACACCAGCCCCGCCAGCAGCGCATAGGGGTTCAGCAGCCCGAAGAACGACCCCTCGTAGATCGACATGAGATCCTCGGTCAGCCGGAACGGCACCCCTTGCAGGACGTTGCCCACCGCGACGCCGAAGACCAGCGCGGGCACGAAGCCGCCCACGAACAGCGCCCAGTCCCAGGCCGCGCGCCAGCGTTCGTCCTCGCGCTTCGAGCGGTACTTGAAGCCCACCGGGCGCAGGATCAGCGCCGCGAGGATCAGGAACATTGCGATGTAGAAGCCCGAGAAGCTGACCGCGTAAAGCGGCGGCCAGGCGGCGAAGATGGCGCCGCCGCCCAGGATGAACCACACCTGGTTGCCTTCCCAGACCGGGCCGACGGTGTTGATCGCCACCCGCCGCTCGATATCGGTCCGGGCGACGAAGGGCAGCAGCGTGCCGACGCCCAGATCGAAGCCGTCCGTCAGCGCAAAGCCGATCAGCAGGACGCCCAGAAGCCCCCACCAGATCACCCGAAGGATCTCGAAATCCACGAATTCATGCAGGATCATGGGTCTTTACTCCGCCGGTTCGAGGCCGCGGCCGCCGGTCAGGCGGTCGGTATGGCGCCGGGTCCAGTCGTCGGTTTCGGCGACGTCCATATAGGGCCCCTTGAGGATGTATTTCCGCATCAGCCCGATCTCGATCACGAAGAGGACCGAATAGAAGGTGATGAAGCCCGCAAGCGTGAAGGCGACCTGGGCCACGCTGAGCTGGCTGACCGACAGCGCGGTCGGCAGCACGCCGTCGACGGTCCAGGGCTGGCGGCCGAACTCGGCCACGAACCAGCCCATCTCGGCCGCGATCCAGGGCGTCGGGATCGCCACCACCGCGGCGCGCAATGCCCAGCGCGGAAAGCGCATGCCGTAGAAGTTGGCGCGGATGAAGAAGAACAGCATCAGTGCGATGAAGCCGAAGCCCAGGATCACCATCACCCGGAACGCCCAGAACAGCGGCAGCACCCCCGGCACCGTGTCCTGCGCCGCCATGGCGATCTGGTCATCGGTCGCCAGGCGCGGATCGTCGAGATAGCGCTTGAGCAGGAAGGCAAAGCCCAGATCGGCGCTGTGCTGCTCGAACTGCGCGGTCAGCTCGGGCGCTGCCGCGCCCCGGTCGGCACGGATCTGCATCAGCGCGTCATAGGCGATCAGCCCGTTGCGGATGCGGGCCTCGGCCTCGTCCACCAGCTGGTTGATGCCCGGCAGTTCCTCGGTCAGCGAGCGCGAGCCGATCAGGCCCATCACCACCGGCACCTGGATCGCGTATTTGGTCTCGCGGTCGGCCTGGTCGGGAATGCCGAAGAGGTTGAAGGGCGCGGGCGCCTCATGGGTTTCCCACATGCCCTCGATGGCGGCGAGCTTCATCTTCTGGGTATGGGTGGCGTTATAGCCCGACTCGTCGCCGAGGACCACCGCCGACAGCGCGCCTGCAAGCCCGAAACTGGCCGCGACCGCGATCGACCGGCGCGCCAGCTCCACATGGCGGCCCTTCAGCAGATACCAGGCCGAAACGCCCAGCACGAAGATCGAGGCCGTCACATAGCCCGCCGAGACGGTATGCACGAACTTGGCCTGCGCCACCTCGTTGAACATCACCTCGAAGAACGAGGTCATTTCCATCCGCATGGTCATCGGATTGAACTCGGCCCCCACCGGGTTCTGCATCCATCCGTTCGCGATCAGGATCCAGAGCGCCGAGAAGTTCGACCCGATCGCCACCAGCCACGTGACCACGCAATGCCCCACCTTGGAGAGCTTGTCCCAGCCGAAGAACATCAGCCCCACGAAGGTCGCCTCAAGGAAGAAGGCCATCAGGCCCTCGATCGCCAGCGGAGCGCCGAAGATGTCGCCGACATAGTGGCTGTAATAGCTCCAGTTCATCCCGAACTGGAATTCCATGGTGATGCCCGTCGCGACCCCCAGCACGAAGTTGATGCCGAAGAGCGTGGCCCAGAATTTCGTCATCTGGCGCCAGACGGGGCGGTTGGTCATCACATAGACCGTCTCCATGATCGCCACGATGATCGACAGACCAAGCGTGAGCGGCACGAAGAGGAAGTGATACATGGCTGTCATGGCAAACTGCAGCCGGGACAGCTCGACGATGTCGAGTTCCATTGATGGCCTCCTTTGGCCCTTTCCCCTCATTACATAATATGCCGGGATTCCAAGCCGTTGGTGTTAACGGTGGAGGGCGGCATATTAGACGTGTTCCAGATATACCTTTGTATGCAGCGGTGCGGCATGCCAATACGGCATAACTGCGATGCGTCTCGGGCGTGCGACGGCCCCGGCCCCCGCGATGGCGGCGGGACGGTCAGGTCATGGCGATCAGCCGGTCGGCCCAGTCGCGTTCGGCCTTGCGGTGCGAGGCGGTCAGGATTGCGGCCTCGGGCAGGATCTCGCGGATCGCGCCCAGCACCCGGGTCGCGGTCGGCCGATCGAGCCCTTCGGTCGGTTCGTCCAGCAGCAAGAGCCGCGGCCGGCGCAGCAGCGCGCGCGCCAGCGCCAGACGGCGCTGTTCGCCGCCCGAAAGCCCGGCGCCGTTTTCCTTCAGGGGCGCGTGCAGCCCGCCGCGCGCGGCGACCGTCGAGGACAGAGCCACCGCCTCGAGCAGGTCCAGCGCCTCGCGTTCGTCGAGATCGGGATCGGCCAGCGCCAGCATGTCGAAGAAGCTCTGGCCCAGAAGCATGCTGCGCTGGGGCAGGTAGGTCATTTCGGCCCGCAGCCGGGCCTCGGACAGCGCTTCGATCGGGCGGCCCGCCAGCCGGATGGTGCCCGACTCGGGCTGGACCAGACCGGCGGCCAGCGCCAGAACGGTGCTTTTGCCGCTGCCCGACGCCCCGGTCAGCGCGACGCAGGCGCCGGGGGCGAGCGTCAGCGAAAAGCCCTGCAGCACCGGCGCCTCGGCACCCGGATGGCGGTAGGCGATGCCGGTCATCTCCAGAGCCGGACTCGCCGCCTCAGGTGCGCTGGCAGGAGCCGGACGGGCGGGCACACCGGCCGCGGCCTCGTCGGGCAAGAGCCGGGTCACGCGCCGGGCGGCGTCGAGCATCCGGCCCAGATCGGCCAGACCCCGGCGCAGCGGCTGCACCGTCTCCGAAAGCGCCAGCGCCACGAAAAAGCCCAGAGCGGCCTGTGCGGGCGTGATCGCGCCACGGGCGACGAGCACGCCTCCCAGCGCCAGCGCCGTGCCGGTGGCCAGCGTGGTGGTCAAGGACAGCGCCAGCCCCGCCCGGCGTTCCAGCCGGTCGATGGCGCCGAGGTTCTCGCGCATCCGGGCCTCGGCCAGCTGCACCGCCTCGGTCTGTTCGGGCAGGCGGCCATAGACCACCAGATCGTCGCGGGCGCGCAGCAGGTCGATCAGCCGGATGCGGAAGGCCTGCAGCGCCTTCTCGGCCCGGCGCGAGGGGGCCAGCGCATGGCGCCCGGCCCAGACCAGCACCAGCCCGCAGCCCAGCGTGAAACTGGCGAGGATCCAGATCGCCAGCGTGAAATCGGTCATCCACCACAAAAGCGGGAAGGCGGCGACGTAAAGAATGACCCCGGTGACCGCCGGAATGAAGAGCCGCAGCACCACCCCGTCAAGTGCATCCACATCGGCCACCAGCCGGTTCATGGTCTCGGCGCCCCGAAGCCGCGACAGCGTCTGGAACGGCAGGGCCAGCACGCCCCGCAAAAGCGCCACGCGGATGTCGGTCAGCGCCTTCAGCGTCGCGTCATGGGTCAGCAGCCGTTCGCCATAGCGCGCGGCGGTGCGGCCAAGCGCCAGAAAGCGCACCGAGGCCGAGGGCTGGAAGACGTTGAAGGCGATGCCGATGCCCGCAAGCCCGGCCGCCGCCGCGGCGGTGATGAACCAGCCCGCAAGGCCCAGCAGCGCCACCCCCATCGCCACCACGATCACGGCAAGCGCGGTGCCCCGGATCAGCGGGCCGCGCTGGGCGCGCCAGGTCAGGCGCAGGATCTGCAGGATGTCCCTCATGCCGCATGCTCCGGTCTGATGGCGATCTGGCGGTCCATCCGCGCGGCAAGCGCCGGGTCATGGGTCGCCACGATCAGCGCGACGCCGCCCGCCGCGAGGCCCAGCAGCCCCTCGGTGACCAGCGTCGCGGTCTCTTCGTCCAGATCGGCGGTCGGCTCGTCGGCCAGCAGCAGGTCGGGATGGGCGTGCGCCGCGCGCGCCACGATCAGCCGCCGCGCCTCGCCGCCCGAGACGCCGACCCCTGTCTCGCCCAACCGTGTGTTCAGTCCGCGCGGCAGCTGCGCCACCACGCCGTCGGCCGCCGCAAGTTCCAGGGCGGTGTCCAGCGGCAGCTCATGCCCGGGCCGCAGCGCCAGCGTCAGGTTCTTGCGCAGCGAGCCCGACACGAAGCGCGGCTGTTGCGGTAACCAGCCCAGCCGCGCGCGCCAGGCATCGGCGGTCTCGGGGGACAGGACCGTCTCACCGATCCGGATCTCGCCCTCGGCAGGAATGGCCATGCCCGCGATCAGCCGCAAGAGCGAGGACTTGCCGATGCCCGAGGGTCCGGTGATCGCCAGCGTCTCGCCCGCGCCCAGATCGAAATCCGGGAACCTGATCAGCCGCCCGCCCGGCGGGCGATAGGCGAGGCCTCTGACCGACAGCGCGTCGGCGGTTTCGAGCGGCCGTGCCGAGGCGCCGAGCCCGAGGAAGGTGGTTTCCTCCTGCGCCTCCAGTTCGGCCAGTTCGCGCGCCACGGCATTGGCGTCGGCCTTGTCATGCCAGGCGGCGGCCAGATCGCGCAGCGGCTGGAAATAATCGGGGGCCAGCAGCAGCAGGAAGATCCCCTCAGTGGCGGTCAGCGGGGTGCCCCAGGCGCCGAAGGTCAGCTCGCCCAGCAGCGAGAAGCCGACATAGACCGCGACCATGGCGATGCCGATGGCCGAGAAAAGTTCAAGCACGGTCGAGGACAGGAAGGCCACGCGAAGCACCTCCATGGTGCGCCCGCGCAGCCGGTCGGCGGCCGACCGGAAACTGTCGACCGTGCGCTCGGTCGCGTCCAGCAGGCGGATGTCGACCAGCGCCGTCAGCCGTTCCAGCAGCAGCACGTTCATGTTCGACAGCTCTTCCATCTGCCGCTCGCTGGCCTTCTTGGCGGCGATGCCGACCAGCGCCATGAAGATCGGGATCAGCGGCCCGGCGAACAGCAGAACCAGCCCGATCGCCCAGGAAAAGTAGAAAGTGACCGCCAGGATCACCAGCGGCACGAAGGTCGAGCGGCGCTTGGCCGGGGCATAGCGGGTGAGGAAGGGCGTCAGCGCGGCCAGCTTTTCGGCGGCCAGCGTCGCCGTGACGGCCGCGGGCGGGCGGGCCGGGTCGTCGGTGGCGCGGCGCGATTCCCGCGTGACCAGCCGCGCGCGTTCCAGCGCCAGAACGATGTCGGCTGCGCGGAACGACAGCGCGCCCGCCTGATGGTCGAGCATCGCGCGCCCGACACCCACCGCCACGAAAACGAGGGCAAAGGCCCAGGTGGGCCCCCAGGCCGTGTCTGGCTGCAACATCTGGCCCAGGGCCAGTGCCACCGCCGCGGCCTGGATCAGCCACAGCAGCGAGGCTGCGGTGGCCATCGCCCCCGCCCTCTCCAGCAGGCTCATCACCGGGGCCGTCATCTGGGAAAGCCGCCTGGCGGCCGGATCGTCCTTCTTCGCGTGTCTACGGCTCAAGTCCCGCCCCGTCACCCGTTTCTGAAGCGCCCCGCATCCGGGATCGGCGAAGGGCTTGCGTGATCTTTAACAGGCTCTATTCTCGTTTGAACCCGTATGTGAGATAGATCATTATCCCCCAGGACTGGAAAAGAGAACCCCGATGCGTCTGACCACCCGGACCAATATCGCGATGCGGGCGCTGATGTATTGCGCTGTGAATGGCGGGCGCACGGTGCGCAAGTCGGACATCGCCTCCGCCTGCAACACCTCCGAGAACCACATGGCGCAGGTCATCAACACGCTGGCGCATCACGGGCTGGTGAAGACGACGCGCGGCCGGAACGGCGGTCTGACCCTCAAGCGCACGCCCGAGGACATCACCGTGGGCGAGGTTTTCCGCCATCTCGAATCGGGGGTGCCCTTTGCCGAATGCTTCGATCCGGTGACGAATACCTGCCCGATTTCCTGCTGCTGCCTGCTGAAGGGCGCGCTGCAGCGGGCACTGGCCGAATTCTACGCCACGCTCGACGGCGTCACCCTGGCCGATCTGGTGGCGGGCAACCGCGATCTGGAAGAGGCGCTGGCACTGGCGTCCTGAGATCGCGGCCCATGCCGTAGGGTCACGCCCGTGCGGGGCTCTTGCCAGAGGCCGAGGACGCCCCATCCTTTTCGACATGACAGTTGTTTCGCTTTCCGTCGACCCAACCGAGCCCTCCGGCTTTCTCAGGGCGCTTTTCGACCTGGCCGTCGCGGCGGCAGATCCGATGCGGATCGTCCCGCCCGCGCTGCCACCCCGTCCCGCGGGACGGGTGGTGGTGGTGGGGGCCGGCAAGGCCTCGGCGCGGATGGCCGAGGCGGTCGAGACCGCCTGGGGCCCGTGCGAGGGGCTGGTGATCACCCGCTATGGCCATGGCCGTCCCTGCGCGGGCGTCGAGATCGTCGAGGCCGCGCATCCGGTGCCCGATGCCGCAGGCGAGGTCGCGACCCGGCGGGTGATGCGCCTGCTGGACGGTCTGGGCGAGGACGATCTGGTGCTGGCACTGATCTCGGGCGGGGGCTCGGCCCTGCTGGTGCAGCCCGCCGGGCAGATCACGCTGGAGGAAAAGCGGCTGGTGACCTCGGGGCTTCTGGCCTCGGGCGCGCCGATCGGCGAGATCAACGGCATCCGCAAGGAAATATCGGCGGTCAAGGGCGGGCGGCTGGCCGCCGCAGCCTTTCCGGCGCGCGTGCTGGGCCTGCTGATTTCCGACGTGCCGGGCGACAATCCGGCCGATATCGCCAGCGGGCCCACCGTGGGCTATCGGGGCGACGCGGCCCGGGCTCTGGCGGCGCTGACGCGCTGGGGGGTGGTGCCGCCGCCCTCGGTGCAGGCTTTTCTCGAGGCGGGCGGCGATCCGGTCCGCCCCGACGACCCGCGTCTCGGCCGGGTCGAGAATCTGGTGATCGCGGCGCCCGCCCGGTCTCTGGAGGCCGCCGCCGAGGCCGCGCACGACGCGGGCTGTGCGGTCGAGATCCTGGGCGATGCGCTGGAAGGCGAGGCCCGCGAGCTGGCCGAAGCCCATGCGGCGCTGGCCTTGGCGCGGCAGGCCGCGATGGCGCCTGGCGATCCGCCGCTTTTGTTGCTGTCGGGCGGCGAATGCACGGTGACGCGGCGGGGCGACGGGATCGGCGGGCCCAATGCCGAATATGCGCTGGCCTTGGCGGTTGCACTGGAGGGCGCGCCCGGGATCGACGCCATCGCCTGCGACACCGACGGGGTCGACGGCGCGGACGAGGTGGCGGGCGCGGTGATCGGCCCCGACACGCTGGCCGAGGCGGCGGCGCTGGGGCTCGACCCGGCGGCGGCGCTGGCGACCAATGACAGCCATGGCTTCTTCGGGGCGCTGGGCGCGCAGGTGGCGCCGGGCCCGACCCTGACCAATGTGAACGACTTCCGCGCCATCCTGATCCGTCCGCGGCCGTGACGCGCGCCCAAATCCTGGGCAACGGCGTTGCCGGTCGCATGTTCCGCGCGGCGCGGACTTGCAAGCCACGCACCTGCGGGCAAGAAATGGGATCGGGAAACGCTTGGACGCCATGACCGACACGACGCAGACCCTGCGCATCAAGCTGGCCGGCCTCGTTGGCCTGATCTATCCGGATCAGGACCGCGAGCTTCTGATCGACCGGATTGTCGAGGCGTTCTGGCCCGAGGGCGCGCGCCCCCGCCGCCGCGCCCGAATGCCGTCGAACCGGCTGTGGTCCTGCGAGGACTCGATGGTCATCACCTATGGCAACAGCTTCACCGATGGCCAGCACAAGCCGCTCGACCTGCTGAACGATTTTCTGCACCGCCATCTGGAGGGCACGGTCGGGGGGGTGCATATCCTGCCCTTCTTTCCGTTCACCTCGGATGACGGGTTTGCGGTGACCGATTACCGGTCGGTCAATTCCAACCTCGGCGACTGGGAGGACATCCAGCGCATCGCGGGCAGCTTCCGGGTGATGTCGGATCTGGTGTTGAACCATGTGTCGAGCCAGTCGAACTGGTTTCACGACTACCTGCAGGGCCACGAGCCCTATGACCGGTTCTTCTTCGAGGCCTCGCCCGAGGACGATCTGGCGCCGGTGGTCCGCCCGCGCACCAGCCCGCTGCTGCGCGCGGTCGAGACGGCGAACGGCCCCCGCCATGTCTGGTGCACCTTCAGCCACGATCAGGTGGACCTCGACTTCCGCAATCCCGAGGTGCTGCTGGAATTCCTGCGGATCATGCGGCTGCATGTGGACAATGGCGTGCGCATCGTCCGGCTGGATGCGGTGGCCTTCCTGTGGAAGGAACCCGGCACGCCTTCGATCCACATGCCCCAGACCCATGCCATCGTCCAGCTGATGCGGGTCTTGTGCGATTTCGCGGTCGAGCCGATCGTTCTGCTGACCGAAACCAACGTGCCGAACCACGAGAATCTCAGTTATTTCGGCAACCGGAACGAAGCCCATGCGGTCTACAACTTCTCGCTGCCGCCGCTGATCCTTCATGCGCTGCTGTCGGGCACGGCCGAATACCTGCACCGCTGGCAGGCGACGATGCCGCCCGCGCAGCTGGGCTGTGCCTACCTGAACTTCACCGCCTCCCATGACGGCATCGGCATGCGCCCGGTCGAGGGGCTTTTGCCCGAAGAGCAGATCGGCGACATCATCGGCGCGATCCGGTCCTTCGGCGGCGAGGTGTCGATGCGCTCCACCGTCGGCGGCGGCGAGTCCGCCTACGAACTGAACATCACCTGGTTCGACGCGATGAAGGGCACCTTCGCGGGCGAGGACCAGTGGCAGGTCGACCGGTTCCTCTGTTCGCAGACCATCGTCATGGCGCTGGAAGGGATCCCGGCCTTCTATGTGCATGCGCTGCTGGCGACGCCCAACGATCATGCCGGGGTCGAGAAGACCGGCATCAAGCGCGCGATCAACCGGCACCGCTGGGATTACCCGGCCTTGCTGGCCCTGCTGGACGATCCGTCCAGCCTGCAGGCGCTGGTGCTGCGGCAGATGAAGCGGCGGATCGGCATTCGCCGCCGCCAGCCCGCCTTTCATCCGAACGCGACCCAGTTCACGCTGCATCTCGATCACCGGCTGTTCGGCCTCTGGCGCCAGAGCCTCGACCGCGACCAGTCGGTCTTCGCGCTGCACAATGTCAGCGCAGAGGATCTGTCGGTCTCGCCTCTGTCGATCAACCTCATCGGCGGCGAGGACTGGATCGACCTTCTGTCGGGCGAACGGATCTCGCCCACCGGCACGGAAATCCCGTTCGCGCCCTATCAGTGCCGCTGGATCTCGAACCGCGACGTCGCCGGGCCGGGCGCGGGCTAGGCGGCGATGACGGCGGAGGGGCAAAGGCCGCTGGTCGCGGTGCTGGCCGTAGTGATCCGCGCGGGCCAGGTTTTGCTGGTGCGCCGCGCCAACCCGCCCGATGCGGGCTTCTGGGGCTTTCCCGGCGGCAAGGTCGACTTCGCCGAGCCGTTGCTGGCCGCCGCGGCCCGCGAGCTGTTCGAGGAGACCGGCATACGGGCCGAGCCGCAGGCGGTGCTGACCGCGCTCGACGCGCTCGACCGCGGGCCTGACGGGCAGGTGCTGGGGCATTTCGTTCTTGTCGCGGTCCGCTGCCTCTGGCAGTCGGGTGCGCCGGTCGCGGCCGACGACGCGCTCGAGGCGCGCTGGGTCGCGCTTGACGATCTCGAGGCGCTGGCGCCGCAAAGCGCCGATGTCACCCGGGTGGCGCGGCTCGCCGCCGGATGAGCCTTCAGTCGGCCGAGGGCCCGAAATCGGCCGCGTCCGCCGCCACCGCCGCCAGCATGTCGTCCATCAGCGTCGGGTCGGCCGAATGCACCCGGTTCCAGGTCGGGATGAAGGGGGTCTCGGCGGGGTTGTCCAGAAACACCCGCCCGGCCTCGGTAATGTTCTGGGCGAACATCTCGATGATGTTCTCCTCGGCATGGCGGTCGAGGCTCAGCCCGTTCATCCGCGCGTCGTTGTAATAGCAGTCCAGAAGATCCAGCGCCTCGCGGTAATAGGTGGCCTTCAGCGTGCGGAAGATCTCTTCGGAAAAGACCGTGCCGTCGGCCGCCAGCTTGCGGAAGATCGACTTGCAGATATCGACCGACATTCGCGACAGCCCGCGCGAGGCATCCTCGGGCGAGACCGGCTGGTGCTTGTGGTCATAGGCGTCCGAGATCTCGACCTGACAGACAGACCGCGGCGCGAGATTGCGCCAGGCCTCGGACAGGACCCCGATTTCCAGCCCCCAGTCCGAGGGGATGCGCAGGTCGGGCAGGGGCGCCGTCCTGAGCGCGAATTCGCCCGACAGCGGGTAGCGGAAGGATCTGAGGTAGTCGAGGTAATCGCGGTCGCCGATGGTCTTCTTCAGCGCCAGCAGGATCGGGCTGACCAGCAGGCGGCTGACCCGGCCGTTCAGCTTGCCCTCGCCGATCCGGGGATAGAAGCCCTTGGCCAGCTGATAGGGAAAATTGGGGTTCGCGACCGGATAGACCAGCCGCGCCAGCATCTCGCGCGTGTAGGTGACGATATCGCAATCATGCAGGGCCATCACCGCGCTGTCCTTGCAGGCCATCAGATAGCCCATGCAGAACCACACATTGCGCCCCTTGCCGGGTTCGCCCGGTGTCAGGTTGTGCACGTCGAGCCGGGCATGGATCGCCTGCATCCGCGGGCTGTCCTGCCAGATCACCACATGGTTCTGCGGCAACCGGCCGAAAAAGCGCAGCGCATGCGCGAACTGCGCCTCGTCGGCCTGGTCGAGCCCGATGACGATCCGGTGCAGGAACGGCACCTCGGCCAGTTCGTCAAGGATCTTGGGCAGCGCGTCGCCTTCAAGCTCGGAAAACAGCGAGGGCAGGATCAGGCTGATCTTGCGGGTCTGGGCAAAGGTCGTCAGCTCGTGCACCAGAAGCTCGGCCGGGGCCGAACGCAGGTTGTGCAGGGTGGCGACATTGCCGTTCTGGTGAAAATCGGCCATGGGCGCGGCTCCTTGCCGGGACAGGGACCGTCCCGAAGAAAGACAGGGCCGGGGCGGGGGCGCCCCGGGGACAGTCAGGGTCGGGACCGTCAGATCCCGAAATCAGCAATAACCCGCAGCACAGCCTGGTTCCAACCTTTCGGCCCGGCTGCGGCGATCCGCTGGATGCGGCCGGTTTCCTCGCCATCGAGAGGCGGCATCGGCGCGCGATGCGGATTGGCAATGATGAAGCCCTGATCGGCCTGTTCCAGCATCTCGCGGTCGTTCGGCGCATCGCCCAGCGCCACCATATAGGGCGTCGAGTAACGCGCCGCGATCTCGGCCATCTGCCCGGCCTTGCTGGCCCCGAACGACAGGGTCAGGAAGCGCCCGCCCTCGCGTCCGCTGACGCCCTGCGCCCGGAGGGCTGCCAGAAACTCGGTCTTCTCTGCCTCGCTGCCCGACCAGATGCCGGGTTCGGAATAAAGCCGTTGCGCGGCCAGCGCGGCGGCCTCGGGCGCCAGCCCCGTCGCATCGGCGATCCAGTGTGCGCCGCCATCGCCAAACCCCCGGAACCGCTGGCGCAGCGGGGCGGGCACCTGATCGAGCGCGGTACGCAGCGCCCGGTAGCGGCTGCCCGTCCGGGGGGCCTCGGCGCCCGGTTCCAGAATGCCCGCGCCGTTCTCGACGATGGCCGGATGCGCGGCCAGGCCCAGGTCGGCCCGAAGCGGCGCGATTTCGGCGGCGGTCTTCGACGAGGCGAGGATCACCGGCACCCCGGCCCCGCGCAGCGCCTCCAGCGCCGGGGCGGCGGCCTCGTGCGAATAGGTCTCGTGGTCGAGCAGCGTGCCGTCGAGGTCGGTGAAGATCAGCAGGACTGGGCGGGGCATCGGCATCCTTCGAGGACAAGACGTGGGAACGCTTGGCACCGGGATACGCGGCCCGCGCGCCCATGGCCAGAGCCGGGTCGCGGAACCGCCCGCCCAGACATGCCAATGTGACAGGCACATGTCAGAGAGTGGCGAAAAATCACGCAGCGGTGTCGCGCGGCCTTCGGTCCCTGCGCCGCGGGTTTTCCCGACTCTTTTAGGGTGATACTTCTGGACCATTGCCGCGCAAGGGAATGTCAGAATGTCCGATCCCGTCTCCGATGCGAAACGCGCCTCCGAAAGCGCCTGGCCCCCGGGCGGTGCGGACCGGCTGCTGGAGGCTCTGCAGGCCGACCACATGCCCGATCTGGGCCATGTCGACATGGTGGGGCTGTTGCTTGACCCGCGGCTGGGCAAGCGCGCGCTGGTGTCGTCCTTCGGCACCGAAAGCGCGGTGCTGCTGCATTACGTGACCCGGATCTTTCCGCGCATTCCGGTGCTGTTCATCGAGACGGGGCGGCATTTCGCCGAGACGCTCGCCTATCGCGACCAGCTGGCCGGGCGGCTCGACCTCAATCTGGTCGATGTGCGACCCGACCCGGCGACCGTCGCGGCCGAGGACCCGCATCACAGGCTGGCCCATGAAGACCCGAACATGTGCTGCCTCTTGCGCAAGACCTTCCCGCTGGCCGATGCGCTGGACGGGTTCGATACCTGGATTTCCGGGCGCAAGCGGTTTCAGGCCTCGACCCGCGCGGCCCTTCCCGCGATCGAGCGCGACGGCGCCCATCTCAAGGTCAACCCGCTGGCCTTCTGGACCCGGGCCGATATCGACGCCTATTTCACCGCCCACCGGCTGCCGCGCCACCCGCTGGAGGCGGCGGGCTTCCGGTCTATCGGCTGCGAGCCCTGCACCCGCGCGGTTCGGCCGGGCGAGGATGCGCGGGCCGGGCGCTGGGCCGACAACCCCGAAAAGACCGAATGCGGCATCCATCTTGGCCCCGACGGGCGCTTCGTGCGCCGTCGTCCGGCCTGAGCCGGGTCAGATCCCCAGATAGCGGTCGACCAGCGCGGGCGTCAGCCCGTCCGCGGGCCCGGTCCAGACACTGGTGCCCTTTTCCAGGATGACCGCGCGGTCGGCGATGCGGACCAGTTCGGTCAGCGACTTGTCGACCACCAGGATCGCCAGCCCTGTTTCGGTCTTCAGCTGCCGGATCGCCGCCCAGATCTCGGCCCGGATCAGCGGCGCCAGCCCCTCGGTCGCCTCGTCTAGCAACAGCAATCGCGGATTGGTCATCAACGCGCGGCCGATGGCCAGCATCTGCTGTTCGCCGCCCGACAGCGACCCGGCCTCCTGCCGCCGCCGTTCCGCGAGCCGCGGAAACAATCCCGCGATCCGGGGCAGGTCCCAGATCCCCGGCCGGGCCGCGGCGATCAGGTTTTCCTCGACGCTGAGGCCGCGAAAGACCCGCCGCCCCTCGGGCACAAGCCCCAGCCCCAGCCGGGCCGCGCGATGGGCGGGCATCCCGGCCAGATCCTGACCCGCGAACCGGATCGTGCCGCCCCGATGCGGCAAAAGCCGGCAGATGCTGCGGATCGTGGTCGACTTGCCCATGCCGTTCCGGCCCATCAGCGCCATGACCTCGCCCTCGGCCAGACGCAGATCGACCCCGAAAAGCGCCTGCGCCGGGCCGTAAAAGGCCGTCACGCCCTCAAGCTGCAGCAAGCTCACGCCAGACGCTCCTCGCCCAGATAGGCGCGCTGCACCTCCCGGTCGGCCCGCACCGCCTCGACCGGGCCACTGGCGATGATCCGGCCCGAGACCAGCACGCTGATCCGGTCGGCCAGCCGGAAGACGGCATCCATGTCATGTTCGACCAGCAGGATCGGCGCCTCGCGGCGCAGCAGATCGAGCAGCGCGGTCATCTCGCGCGCACCGTCCGGCCCCATCCCCGCCATCGGCTCGTCCAGCACGAAGGCGCGGGGCGCCAGCGCCAGCGCCATCGCCAGATCGAGCCGCCGCCGTTCGCCATGCGCGAGATCGCCCGCCCGTACCGCACGGCGCCCGGCCAGCCCGACCCGGGCGATAAAGCCGCCCGCCCGTTCGACCAATGCCGGGTCCGAAAGCGCGGGTCGCAGAAAGCGGTAGGGCGCGCCGCTGGCGCCCGCCACGGCCAGCATCACGTTCTGCAGCACGGTCAGTTCGGGCGCCAGCGTCGTGATCTGAAAAGTGCGGGCCAGCCCCGCCCGGGCGCGCGCGGCGGCGTCACACCCGGTCACGTCGCGCCCGTTCAGCCGGATGCAGCCCGCATCGGGGCGAAGGGTGCCCGCGATCAGCCCGATCAGCGTCGACTTGCCCGCGCCGTTCGGCCCGATCAGGGCATGGATCTCGCCGCGCCTGAGGGTCAGCGACACGCCATCGGTGGCCTTCAGCGCGCCGAAGGCGAGCTGAAGGTCCTGAACCTCCAGTATCTCGTCAGTCATGCGCCACCGCCCGTCCCGCCAGCGCGCCGATCAGCCCGCCGCGTGCGAAAAGCACAATCCCGAGAAGCGCAAGCCCAAGGAAAAGCTTCCAGTACTCGCTGACCCCGCCCAGCAGATGTTCGAGAAGCACAAAGATCGCGGCGCCTGCCACCGGGCCGAACAGCCGCCCCGCGCCGCCCAGAATGACGAAAACCATGATCTCGCCCGAGGTCTGCCAATGCAGCATCGAGGGGCTGACGAAGCGGTTCAGATCGGCGAAAAGCGCCCCCGCCAGCGCCGTGACCGCGCCCGAGATCACGAAGGCGATCAGCTTCAGCCGGGCGGGCCGCAGCCCCAGCGCCGCCACCCGGTCGGGGTTCTGCCGCGCGCCGTCCAGCGCCAGACCGAAGCGCGAGCGCGCGATCAGATGCATCGCCCCCAGCGCCAGCAGCAGGACGCCGAGGCAGAGCCCGAAGAACTGCAGCGGATTGAGCGTGTCGAGCCCGGGAAAGCCGTTCCGCACATAGATCGAGATCCCGTCCTCGCCGCCATAGGCGGGCCAGGAGACCGCGAAATAGTAAAGCATCTGGGCAAAGGCCAGCGTGATCATGATGAAATAGACCCCGCCGGTGCGCAGGCTGAGCGCCCCGATGACCAGCGCGGCCAGCGCTCCCGCCGCCATCGCCGCCAGCCAGATCGCGGGCATCGACTTGGTGCCCGGCAAGTCCATCGGCCAGGTCATCAGCGGCTCATAGGCCTGCACGGGCGCGGCCAGCACCGCCATGGCGTATCCGCCGATCCCGAAGAAGGCGGCATGGCCGAACGACACCATGCCCCCCAACCCCAGCGCGAGGTTCAGCCCGACGCCCGCCAACGCGAGGATCGCGGCCTTGGTCGCCAGTGTCACCAGAAATGGTTCGTCCAGCGCCTGCGCCGCCAGCGGCACCGCCAGGAGCGCGAGCAGGATCAGGGTGTTGAGAACGGGTTCGCGCCGCATCGCTCAGGCCCGCCCGAAAAGGCCGCCGGGCCGCATCACCAGCACGCCCGCCATGACGATGTAGATCAGCATCGAGGCCAGCGCCGCGCCGACCGATCCGGCCTCGGCCGGGGGCAGCACCGTCGCGAAGGCAACCGGCAAAAGCGCCCGGCCCAGCGTGTCGGTCATCCCGACCAGCAGCGCGCCGACCAGCGCCCCGTTGATCGACCCGATGCCGCCGATCACGATCACCACGAAAGCAAGGATCAGCACCGGCTCGCCCATGCCGACCTGCACCGATTGCAGCGCGCCGACCAACGCGCCCGCCAGCCCCGCCAGCGCGGCGCCCAGCGCGAAGACCAGCGTGTAAAGCCGCGAGATGTCGACGCCGAGGGCCGCGATCATCTCGCGGTCGGCCTCGCCCGCGCGGATGCGGATACCCAGCCGCGTCCTGCCGATCAGCAGGAACAGCCCCGCCGCCACCGCCAGCCCGAAGCCGATCAGCGCAAGGCGATACAGAGGATAGTCGATGCCCCCCGGCAGCCGCACCGGCCCCGACAGCGCGGCCGGGATGTCGAGATACAGCGGAAAGGACCCGAAAAGCCAGCGCGTGCCCTCGGACAGGATCAGGATCAGCGCGAAGGTCGCCAGCACCTGGTCGAGATGATCGCGCGCGTAAAGCCTGCGGATCACCGACAGCTCGATCAGCGCACCCGCGGCGGCGGCGGCGGCAAGGCTTGCGGCAAGGCCCAGCCAGAAGCTGCCGGTCGCGGCGGCGACCGCCGCGCAGGCGAAGGCGCCCAGCATGTAAAGCGACCCATGCGCGAGGTTGATCAACCCCATGACCCCGAAGACCAGTGTCAGCCCGGCGGCCATCAGGAACAGCATGATCCCGTATTGCAGGCCGTTCAGGGCCTGCTCGATCAGAAGCATCGCGGACAAGGGGCGGGTCTCCGGCGGGGCGGGCGGCGCCGGGCCGCCCGCCATGGGGTCACATCTTGCACGCGTCTTCGTAGGGATTGCCGCGATCGGTCATCGCGGTGCCGACGATCTTGTTGGTGTAGATGTCGCCCTCTTTCACCACCTCGCGGACGTACAGGTCCTGGATCGGGTGGTTCGACGGGGCGAAGCTGAACTTGCCGCGAACCGAGGCGAAGTCGGCCTCTTTCAGCGCGGCGCGGAAGGCCTCGGTATCCGAAACCGGCGCCTTGGCCATGGCCGACAGCAGCAGGTTCGCGGTGTCATAGCCATAGGCGGCATAGACCGAGGGCAGGCGCCCGTATGCGGCGCGGAAGCCCTCGACGAAGGTCGCGTTCGCGGCAGTGTCGAGATCGGGCGACCAGTTCGCGCCGTTCAGCACGCCCACGGCGGCATCGCCCATCGCCTGAAGGATCGACTGATCAAAGCTGAAGGCCGGGCCGATCAGCGGCAGGCCGACGCCGGACTCGGCATATTGCTTGACGAAGGAAATCCCCATACCGCCCGGCAGGAAGATGAAGACCCCGTCGGCATCCGAGGCGCGGATCTGCGCGATCTCGCTGGCATAATCGGTCTGGCCGAGTTGGGTATAGACCTCGGACACCACCTCGCCCTCGTAGAACCGCTTGAACCCGCTAAGGGAATCCTTCCCGGCCGGGTAGTTCGGCGCCATGATGAAGGCGCGTTTTATGCCTGCAGTGGCGGCATAGGCCCCGGCTGCCTCGTGCAGGTTGTCGTTCTGGTAGCTGACCGAGAAATAGCCCGGGTTGCAGCCCTTGCCCGCCAGTTGCGAAGGCGCGGCATTGGTCGAAAGATAGGTCTTGCCCTGCGCGGTCGCGGCCGGAACCACGGCCATGGCGAGGTTCGACCAGACGATGCCGGTCAGCACATCGACCTTGTCGGACTGGATCAGCTTGTCGGCCAGTTGCACGGCGATCTCGGGCTTCTGCTGGTCGTCCTCGATCACCACCGTCAGGTCGGGATTGGCGGCGGCCTCGACCGCCAGCATGAACCCGTCGCGGGTGTCGATCCCGAGGCTCGCGCCGCCGCCCGACAGCGTGGTGATCATGCCGACCTTCACCGGATCGGCGGCGGCTGACCCCGCCAGCGCAAGTGCGGCCCCGGCCGCCAGAAGCGTTGCCTTGAATGTCATTGTCATCTTCCCCGTTCTCTGCCCGGCTTCTGGGCCCCCTGGTCCCGGCCGGTTGGCGGGCATGCTAAGCCGGGCCTGCGTCCTGCGGCAAGCGGCGATTGGCCGCCCGAGGCGGAGCGGTCCCTGCGTCAAGGGCGTCTCAGGAGGCGGCGCGAATTGTGTCGATCTCGGCCTTCAGCTTGCGCAGAGCGCGGCTGTCGGACCCGATGCGGGCAATCTCGACCACCCGGGCGGCCATCTCGGGATGCCCGCGCGCTAGGGCTTGGCGGGCGAGTTCGCGCAGATAGCGCGGAAAGCTCTGGCGGCGGCGCAGCAGCGCCGAAAGCCGCGCCGGGTCGAGCCGGTCCTCGATGGCGGCGGTGGCGATCTCCTGCAGGATGCCCATCTGCTGCAGCGACGACCCCAGCCGGTGGCCCAGAAGCGGGCAGCGCCGGGCGCGCACATTGGGCGCGTCGAAGCGCGCGGCATGGGCGGCATCGGGGCCGACATGGGGATCGAAGAAAAGATGCACGGCGGCGGCGGCGCGGCTGGCCTCGGCGGCATCGCCATAGCGGCCGGTGAAATCGCGGGTCCGCGCGGCGCGGCCATAGCGGGTTTCCCAGGGCACGAGGCGCGGATCCAGCGTCGATTGCGGGCTGATCGCGACCACCGTGGCGCCCGGCACAGCGGCCGAATAGGCGGCAGCCCCGTAGCCGCCCATCGAGGCGCCGTAGAACACCACCCTCTCGAACCGGGCGAAGAAGCCCGAGGCGGCCAGCCGGTCGAATTGCTCTGCGACAGCCGGGTCGCGGAACCAGGTCCAGCCGGCGGCCATCACCCCCAGCATCGACCAGCCGTTCCGGGCGATGAAGTCGAAGCCCCAGGGGCGGCGGCCTTCGCGCTTTTCCAGCGCCAGTTCGAGATTGTCGAAGGTCACCACAAGGGTCGGCCCCCGCGGCACGTAGAGGAAGGAATGGGCGCCGCAATCGGTAAAGCTGCCCTGAGGCCCGGCCAGGTCGCGGGCGACGCCCGCCCAGCGATCGGCGGACGCGCCCGCGGGCGCAGGGGAGGGCTCGGCCACGGCATTGGAGGCGGGGCGCAGCGCAACGGTCCGGTGCTTCGGCCCGGTGGCCAGCACGCGGGTCTGCCCCATTCGGCGCAGTTCGGCCAGCCCGCCCGAGCCGTTGCGGATGTCGACGATCAGCCTGCCGCCCGCCGCCACCACCCGGCGGAACAGCGGGGCGTAGGTCGAGACCGGATAGTGATAGCCGCAGGAGAGCAGACTGATCGCCGCGTCGGGCGCGAGGTCCGTCAGATCGTCGTGGCGCGGGTTGACGGTCGCGATCATCCCCTCGGGCACGCCATTGGCGATCAGAAAAGCGCGGGCGCGGGCAAGATCGGCAAAGCCCGCGCCGGTGTCGCGAAACCCGAAATGCCGCGCCTCGGTCGTCTCGATGTCGATCAGCTCGAGCGCACAGCCGAAGCGGCGGTGAAGGAAAAGATCGACCAGCCCCGAGCCGCAGCCGATATCTGCAAGCCGCCCGGGCGGGGCTTCGGCGAGGGCGTCGCCCAGAAGCCGTGCGGCCGCCTCGGCTTCGGTCAGGGCACGCTCGAGGATCTCGTCCCGTCGCGCACGGGCCAGCGCCTGCAAGGGGGCGTCGTCGCCCGCCTTCCAGGCGCGGATCTCGGGCCCGGCCTCGGCGTTGGCGCTGCGCTGGAGGATCAGGTTTGTGACATCGGTCTCGTCGAACATCGAAAAATCGGGCCGATCCGCGCGACGTGGCGCCAAAGGGGCCGTGGCGATCCCGTGACGGTCCAGAAGAGCGGCGGCAAGGCTTCCCGGGGGCGGCTGTCCGCCAATCTTGTCCAGTGCATTGCGAAACCGCCGCCCCCAGAAATGGATCGAGCGGGTCTCGGGACCCAGCAGCGCCTCGGCCTCGGCGCGGCGGGTGGCGCGAAGCGGCAGCGCGGCGCGGGAAAATGGGATCGGGTACAGAACCGGGGGCGGGAAGGCCCGGTCGGCCTCGCCGGTTTCGGTCAGGAAATGGGTCAGGGCGTCCGGCCCCCAGACCCCCCAGGGCAGGTCGCGGACATGAACGGGGGCGCCGGCCTCGGCCCGGGCCTTCAGGTCGGCCCGGCGCGCGGGCGGATAGAAGGGCGGGATCGGGTGGTCGTCCTCGGTAAAGGCCAGCAGCGCGGCCAGTGCCGGGCTGTCGGGCGGCAGCCCCAGAACGCCGCCGTTGATGTGGCGGTGCGTCTGCCAGCCCAGGAAATAGCCGGTTTCGGTCTCGAACGGGCGCAGGCAATAGGCATCCGTGTCGGCCCAGATCATGCCCGGGCAACCGGCCAGCAGGCGATAGCGGAACCGGTCCGACAAAAGCGCGGGACTGCCGGATCTGGCATGGAAGAGGATGCGGTCGGTGGCAAGGACCTGTTCGGCCCGTTCGAACCGGACCCCGGGCGGCAAGCCCTCGACGGGCGCATAGCCGAAGACGGTGACCTCGTGCCCCTGATCGACGAAGGAGGTCAGGCACAGCCGTTCGAGCCAGCCGAGTGCCGGGCCGATCCAGAGCGTGCCGATCCGTGCAGGCGGCATCGCGGCCGTCTCCCTGAGGCGGCCCGCAAGGGGCCATCGGCCCATGGCTAGCCGAGGCAGGGTTAATGCCGGGTTTCGCCCTTCGGGACGGTAAAGAAGAAATCGGCGGGCGGATCGGCCCGCAGCACGCTGTCGGGGATCGCCCCCGGCCCGGCCAGAAAGACGTTCGAGCCGAAATGGGACAGCATCCGCGACAGCCGCCGCAGCCGGTCGCCGGTCAACTCGGCATGAAGCGCGGCGGGGTCGGGCGCGGCCATCAGTTCCGTGATGCGCGCGCGATGGGCGGCGACGCAGGCGGCGTGGGCGGCGGCGATCTCGGGGTCGGCCATCAGCCGGGCGCGCTCGGCCTCCATCGCCGGCAGGCGGCGCCGGATCGACAGGTCCTCTTCGGCGTTGTGGTTCATGCGGAACCAATAGCCAAGCCCCTGGTCGCGGTCGACATGGTTGACCCGCCCCCGGTCGCGCTTCACCAGAAAGCTCTGCGCCGAGCGCAGCGCGTAATGGTTCAGCTGAACCAGATCGTAGCCCGCCGTTCCCGGGGTCGAGCGCCAGGCGGTGCGGTACATCTGCGGCGGCAGCGGCCGACCGGAGCCGTCGACCCAGCGGATCTCGTCCAGCCGCCCGGGTTCCAGCCCCTTGGGGCGGTGGACGCCCAGCTTGCGGAACAGGCCCTGATTGCGAAACAGCGTCTTGAAGCCCCAGGCCTGATGCGGCTTGCGCGTGATCTCGGGCGCGCAAAGCGTGAATTGCGCCATCACCGGGCGGTCCTCGTAGTCGTCGATATCGGCGTTGCCGAACAGCCGCCAGGTCATCGAGATCAGGTTGGCGCCCCGGGTCGCCGCGAACAGCGCGGCCAGCGTGCCATCGCCGGTCTTGATGTTGATGAACTCGTCGACATCCATGCAGACGATCCAGTCCGCGTCGCGGATCGCGGGCTCGTTCCCTGCTGCCTGCAACGCGGCATGCTGGGGCTTCAGCCCGGTGGCGCGGTAGGGGTTCGTGCGATGGCGGACCAGCCCTTTCCGGTCGAGAAGCGCCAGCAGACGGTCGGTGCCGTCGCTGCAGTCGTTAGTGTAGACCAGAATGTCATCGACGCCGATGGCGCGGTGATGGGCCAGCCATTCGAGGATGAAGGGGCCTTCGTTCTTCATGGTGGTGACGATGGCCACGCGCCCGGGGCTTTGGCTGGAGCCTTTGCCGGAGCCCTGGTCTTTGCCTTGGCTTGGAGCGAGGCGGGCCGGGGTCGGGCCGGGACGCGCGGGTCCGCGGCCGAACTCGCTGGCAACCAGATCGGCCAGCTCGGGGTCGGCCACAAGGCTTGTCTTGGGCACGATCCGGCCGACCGGATGGCCGCGATGGCGCATGCCCATGCAGCGGTAAAAGACCGCCTTGGCCGTGGCCTCGCCTGTCCGGTGCGCGCGCCAGGGCTGATCGTCGGGCGTCCGGGACGGCAGCACGCACCAGCGGCGCACCCCGCGCGGACGGTCGAACTGGACGCAGCCGTGATCGGCAAAGCCCGGCCGGGACGGGTCGCGGGATTTCCACGGAAAGACATGGCGGCCCAGCAACGCCAGCGCGCCCGAGGTCCCCGCCGTCTCGAAGACCGTGGCGCCGGAGGGATCTGGCCTCAGCAGGTCGCAAAGGTCGAGCGCGGCGACCGCGTGTGCCTCGGCCAGCCATGCCCGGCGCAGCCATTCGTAAAGGTGTCCCTCGCCCAGCGGGGCCTGCCAGGGATCGGGGGCGGGCGGGGCCATGCGGTCCTTGCCCGGGGCCTCGGGGGCATTGATCGGGTGGCTTTCGGGGGCCGCGCCGGGGCGGCCCAGCGGGTGGTCGAGACCGACCAGCAGCACCCGGGTCAGCCCCTCAAGCCGGGACCGAAGGGCACACAGCGCCTTGGCAAAGCCATCGGCCTCGGGGCCGGGCGGAGCGCGGTCGACGATCAGCGCGGCCTGAAGCTTCTGGGTCCGGCGGTGAAAGGCCAGCCAGTCGGCGGCCTCCCCGGCCGTTTCGCCGTTCCGAAGCGCGACCATGACGTCGAGCCCGGCGAAAAGGTCGGTCCGGGCTGGGCGCGGGTCAAGCGTGACGGCCGCGCCGTCGAGCGTCAGCGGAACCGGGCCCTCGTCGCTGCCGCAGGTCAGCGTCAGAAGCGGCGCGCCCGCGACCGTGCGCAGCGTCGCGGCCGTCGTCTCGCCCGCCGGACCGACGGCGCCCGGCGGCGCGGCGCTGGCCAGAATCGCCGTGACCTCTCGGCCGCTGCCTGCGGGCGTGGCGACCGCGTCGAGGCAGAGCGCGCGGCCAAGCGGCCGGGCCGTCAGCGCGACGCGCAGGATCTCGGGGCCGGCGGCCATCTGCTCAGGGCCTCGCCGCGGAGGCGGTTCCGCGCGGATAAAGCCCGTACAGGACGGCGGCGCGGTCAGGGGGCAGCGCCCGGCTGCCCCCGGCCAGCACCAGCTGGCTGTAGAAGGCATGGCCTTCGGGCGTCGCGATCTGCCGCGCGGCCTCGGCCCGGTGCCAGGCCATCGCGGCGGCGTGCAGATCGGCCAGCCCGGGCAGGGCGGCGAGGCGCGCGCGCATCGCCGCTGTCGCCGGGGCCATCGCGGCGATCGAGCGGTCGTCGACGGTGTTGAAATTCCGTTCGACCCAATAGCCCAGATCGACCGCGCGGGCCGTCCGGTTCGGCAGGCCGCGGGCGCGCTTGATCAGGAAGGCCTCGGGCGTCTTCACGGCGTAATGGTTGATTTCGGCCAGCGCCCGCCCGGCCGGAAACCCCCAGAGCGAGAGCCGCCCGGGGCTTGCCGCGAAGCGTTCTGGCAGGGGCGTGCCGCTGCCATCGACCCAGCGGGGCGGGGCCCGGCCCGGTGCCGGGCGCGGACGGTGGATGCCGATCCGGCCGAAGGCCTCGGGACGGTAGAGCGTCTTGAAGAAGCTTGCCGCGACCGGGAAGGCAGTATCGGCGGGCATCGCGGCGGTGAAAAGCTCGGTTACCGGCCGGTCGGGAAGCCCGGTCAGGCCATTGTCGCCGAAGAGCCGCCAGGGCAGGGCCACGGCATCGGTGCCGGGGGGCAGGGCCGCGACCAGCGCCGCCAGATCGTGGCCGGGGACATGGATGTTGAGATATTCGTCGAGGTCGATACCGAGGATCCAGTCGGCCCCGGCCGCGCGCGGATGGCGGGCGGCGGTCTTCAACGCCTGCCATTGCAGGCTTTTGCCGGGGAGGGCGGGGTTCTGCAGATGGGTGACCAGACCGGCGGCATCGAGCAGGTCGAGCATGCGGTCGGTGCCGTCCTCGCAATCGTTGGTCACGACGATGATGCCGTCCGCGCCCGCGCCCAGATGATGGGCGAGCCAGTCCGGCAGATAGGGGCCCTCGTTCCGGGCCGTCGTGACGATCAGGACGCGCGCGCGCACCGGCGGGCCTTCTTGCAGCCTGGCCCCCCGTCGGGGGCTATCTTCCGGGGACTACACCGGCGAGGGTAAACAGCGCGTCAATGTCGAGATGGGCCTCGAGATGGGCGGCAAGCGCATCCAGCGTATCCTCGACCGCCTGGCCGTAGCCCTCGGTGCCGGTCTCGACCCCCAGCCGGTCCAGCCAGGCTCGTCGGAAGCCGTCTTCGGCGAAAAGCCCGTGCAGATAGCTGCCCGCGACCCGCCCGTCGGCCGAGACCGCGCCTTCGGGCCGGCCTGCGACATGGGCGAAGGGGCGGGCGCGGTCGGGGCCCTCGGTCGCGCCGATATGGATCTCGTAGCCGGAAAACGCGGCGCCGGTCGCGGCATGGGTGGCCGCGACCCGGGTCAGGGTCTTGTCCGCCCGCATCACCGTCTCGACCTCGAGAAGGCCGAGGCCCTCGGTCACGCCCGGCGGGCCTTCCAGCCCGTCCGGGTCGGCGATGCGTCGGCCGAGCATCTGGTAGCCGCCGCAAAGCCCCAGCACCCGCCCGCCCCGGCGCAGATGCGCGGCAAGGTCAATGTCCCAGCCCTGGGCGCGCAGGAAAGCCAGATCGCCCCGGGTCGATTTGGTGCCGGGCAGGATCACCAGATCTGCATCGCCCGGCAGGGCGCGGCCCGGCGGGACCATGGTCAGCCGGATGCCAGGTTCGAGCTTGAGCGGGTCGAGATCGTCGAAATTGGCGATCCGCGAGAGCATCGGGCAGACGACGTGAAAGCCGCCCCGGCCCGCGCCGCCCAGATCGACCGCATCCTCGGCGGGCAGGCGACAGGCCCCGGCGAACCACGGGATGACGCCGAAGCCGGGCCAGCCGGTCCGGTTCCCGATCAGCCGGTAGCCGTCGTCGAAGAGCCGCGGATCGCCGCGGAACTTGTTGATGGCAAATCCCCGGACCATGGCCAGATCGCCGGGATCGAGCACCGTCTGGGTGCCGACGATCTGGGCGATCACGCCGCCCCGGTCGATATCGCCGATCAGCACGACCGGCACGTTCGCGGCCCGGGCAAAGCCCATGTTGGCGATGTCGCCTGCGCGCAGGTTGACCTCGGCCGGGCTGCCGGCGCCCTCGACGATGACGAGATCGCGCCCGGCGGCGAGGCGGTGGAAGCTTTCCAGCACCGGCGCCATCAGTTTCGGTTTCTCGGCAGCGAAGGCGCGGGCGCGAAGCGCGCCCCGGGCGCGGCCCTGCACCACCACCTGCGCACCGGTGTCGGTTTCGGGCTTCAGCAGAACCGGGTTCATGTCGGCCAGCGGCTCGAGGCCCGAGGCCAGCGCCTGCAGCGCCTGCGCCCGGCCGATCTCGCCGCCATCGGCGGTCACGGCGGCATTGTTCGACATGTTCTGCGGCTTGAAGGGCGCGACGGTCAGCCCGCGCCGGAGCGCCGCGCGGCAGAGCCCGGCCACCAGAAGCGATTTGCCCACGTTCGAGCCGGTGCCTTGCAGCATGAGCGCGCGTGTCATCGGGGGGGCCTTTCCTCGGAGCTTGGGCCCGTTGCGGGCGTTGCGTCCTGGGTATTTGGGCCAAGAAGAAGCTGCAAGCGCATGGGATGTCAGTTCCGGTCGGGGGAGGCGGCGAGGGCATCGCGGCGGCGGGTCATCTCGGCCAGGGCATCCAGCACGAGGGGGGTGCCGCAGACCCAGTCGGGGCCGGACAGCGCCGGGGCGGCGGTGGCGGGCAGGGCGCGGAGCGCGGGATGGGCGAGGATTTCCTCGGCGCGGGAGGTTTTCGGATAGGGGCGCGACAGGATCAGGAGATCGGGATCGGCCATCACCAGCTCTTCGAGCGCGAGATCGAAGCCGCCGCTGCGACCGCGCGCCGCCTCGCCGGAGCCTGCGAGATTGGCGAAGCCCGCATGGGTCAGGATATCGTCCGACAGCGTGCCTTTGCCCTGGGTATAGCCGTTGGCATAGAAGAAGGCGGCCAGCGGCCGGGGCGGGCCGCCGCGCGAGAGCCGGGCGAGGTCCCGCTCGAAGGTGCGGGCAAGCGCCTCGGCCCGGGCCTCGCGGCCCAGGAGTCGGCCGGTCTGGCGCAACCGCTCGGGGACCTCGGCAAGCCGCGTCGTCAGGCCGATCCGCGCGACGCGGATGCCGAGACGTTCCAGCATGGCGAGGGTCGCGGGGTTCGAATAGGTGCCGGCCAGCACCAGATCGGGGCGCATCAGGAAGATTTCCTCGGCGCCGCCGGTATTGGCGGGGTAGGCGCGGGCGGCCTCGGGCATGGCCGAATTCATCGGGTTCGAGGCAAGATCGCTGATCGAGACGAGCTGCCCCGGGGCCGCGACCAGCATGGCAAGCTGGTCGGTGCAGAGGTTCATCGACACGACCCGCGCGGGCGGGTCGGCCAGCACCGCGGCCCCGGCAAGGGCGAGGGCCGCGGCGAGCCGGATCGCGCTAGAAGGAGGCACGCAGACCCACATAGAGCGCCCGGCCCGTGGTGTTGTAGTGATAGGTGCCGCCATAGGCGACGGCCGAGTAGAACTCCTCGTCGAAGAGGTTTTCGATCCTTGCATAGGCCTCGGTGCCGTTGCCCAGCGCGTAGGTGACCTGGGCTGCGGCAAGCCCGGCATCGGGCAGAGAACCGTAAGGGTCGAGGCGCCCGGCCACATATTGGTACGAGACATCGGCCGTGAGCCGCGACGTCACCTCGCTGCTGACGCCCAGCAGAAGATCGTGGAGCGGGACGCGGTCGAGCCGGTCGCCTTTCCAGCGCACGTCGGTATAGGTGTAGCTGCCGTAAAGCGCGGTCGCAGGGGTCATGTCGTAGCGGCCGGACAGTTCCAGGCCCTGGCTGCGGGTGGTTCCGTCAAGCTGGCGGTAGCAGCCCCAGGCATAGCTGCAGATGGCGGGGTCGGCCGCGCCATAGTCGATCTTGTCATCGATTTCCGCAAAGAAGGCGGTGGCTTTCAGGAACCCGTCGCCCGACAGCCGTTTTTCAAGCCCGATGTCGAAGCTGGTGCTGGTTTCGGGGTTGAGGTCCGGGTTGCCGACCGTGTCGCCGGTAATGGTGCCGTAAAGTTCGTAAAGCGCGGGGACGCGATAGCCGGTGCCCAGAGAGGTGCGGAAGATCAGGTCGGGCTGGAGCCGCCAGGCCAGCGCGGCGCGGCCGGTCACCTGATCGTCAAAGCTTGAATAATCATCGTAGCGCAGCGAAAGCGACAGATCGATGTCGTCGGTCGCGGCCTGGCGAAGCTCTGCAAAGAGCGCGCGGTTGATGACCGAATAGGTCTCGCCGTCAAGCGTGGCTTCGTCCTGCTTCCAGTCGGCGCCGAAGGACAGGTCGGTCCCGGCCGCCAGAGAGGCCGTTCCGAGGTAGCTGGCGGCCCGGCTGGTGCCATCATAAAGGGACGTTCCGAAACTCGAACGGTAGCTGCGCTCGGTCTGCGTGCGCGCCAGCGACAGTTCGTTGTCGACCGCTCCGATCGCGAATTGGGCGAAGGCGCGCAGGCCTTTTCGCGTCGCCTCCGATCGGGTGATCGGGTTAGTGTCGGTAACGTCGCTGTCATAGTCCGAGTTTCCGTCGGAATAGAATCCCGAGAAGCCCAGCCGAAGGGTGTCGGTCAGATCGTAGGCGGCATTGAGCGAGACCGAATCTTCGTCAAAGCCGTCCGCTTCGTCATTGCCCGACAGGGTCGAGAAGCCGTCGGTTTCGACATGCGAGATCGTGGCCGAGATTTCGCCGCGTTCGGTCTTCTGGCCAAGGCTCAGACCGGCAGAGTAGCTGCCATAGGTGCCAGTTTCGACCGTGGCGCGCCCCGAAAAGCCCAGTTTTTCCGGTCTCCATGTGGTGATGTCGACAACGCCCGCGATGGCATTCGCGCCGAAAAGCGCGGATTGCGAGCCCTTCAGCACTTCGATCCTGGAGAGCAGTCCGGCGGTCAGGGTGCCGAAGTCGAGCGCGGCGGGGGTGCCCGAGGGATCGGCAAAGCCCATCCCGTCGATCCGGGTCGCGATATAGCCGTTTCCAAGCCCGCGAATCCGAAGCGTGGCGGTCTGCCCGAGCCCGCCATTCTGCGTGATCGACACGCCCGGCAGGGTGGCAAGGGTCTGGCCCAGATTCTGACCGCCTGCGGCGATCTCGCTGCTCTCGAGCGTCTCGACCGTCGCGCCGGTCCGGTTGGTGGCGATGGGCGTGAGGCTGGCGCTGGCGGTGATCTCGTCCAGCATCAGGCTGGACTGGACCTCCTGCGCCAGGGCGGGCAAGGGACTCAGCGCGGCGAGGCCGAGCGTGAGGCAAAGGGTGGGTCTGGTCATGTCGGTTCCGTTCCGGTCTCGGGAACCGCCGCGGCGGGCGGTCCGTCCTGTCGTGGGGTCCTTGGAAAGACATGCCTTCCGCAGACGGTGATGCGTCACCACTGCGGATGGACCGCCGCCTGCGCCGCGCCCCGCGGACAGGCTGGGTGATCGCCCTGGCAGGTCTCCTGGCTTGCGGGTCCTCGCTTGGCTGGCCTTCCCGGGGCGGACCCCAGTGGCACGATCAGCCGCGCTCGCCGCTTACAGTTGCGGGGGCAGCCGCGGAATTGAGCCGACGAAGGCCGCACCGCGTTCCCTTTTCATCGCCCGTTTCCAGGCGAACCAAGACAATTGTCCGTTAATCCGGGCTCCCGGCCCTGTCAAGCGGCGCACTCCTTGCGGCAGGTCCGGTCGCGCGGCAGAGGGCGAGGATCGCGGGAAGCTCGTCGGTCGGGGTCAGGAAAAGCGCGGCGTCCCGGCCGTGGGCGACCCGCACCAGCAGAAGGTTCAGCGGCGCGGGGGCGCGCAGGATCGCGCAGGTGGTCCCGGGGCCGTCTCCGGCGGCCTTGGTCATCGCGCCGAACCCGAGCCCGGTGAAGCCGGTCAGCCGGTGGGCAAATTCGGCATCGCCCTGCATCGCGACGATCTGGCCCTCGCGCAGCCGCAGCCCGGCCGTTGCCCGGGCGAGACAGGTGCCGACCGGATCGGGCGGCGGGGTTGCGGTCTCTCCGGCCAGGTCAGGACGGGTCTCGGGCGTGGGGGCGCTGGCCGCAGGCGCGGTCCAGTCGCGGTCTGCGGCCGCGCGCAGCGCCTCGACCGAACACCCCGCTTCGGTCGGATCGACCCGGTAGGGAGGGCGGCTCGCGGCGACCGACAGCTCGGCCGCCTTGGCGACGAAGGGGCGAACCCGGCCGTGAAAGGCGGCAATCAGCGGCTCGGCGGGATCGCCGGTGGCCTCTGGCGGCTCGGCCGGGATCGGCGTCGCGTCCGGTGTCACCGGCGCCGTGCGGCCCACCCGCAACAGGCGCCGACGGGCAGCCAGCAGCCGGATTTCCTGTCCCGCCCCGTCGCCTATGGTCATTTCGCGCGGCAGGATCGTTTCCGAAATCTCGGTCAGCAGCACCTCGACGATCCCGTCCACGCCCCCGGGCACCGTGCGTTCGGCGGCGGCCTCGGCGCCCCTCAGCTTGGCCAGCGCGGCGTTGAGACGCTCGAGCCCGGCCATCTCAGCGGCCCCGCTCCTGCGACCCGCCAGCCGCGGTGGCCGGGGGCGCGGCATCGACGATCTCGACGATTTCGGCCATGGTGGCGCGCATGGCGGCAAGCGCGGCCGCGATATCGGCCTCGCCTCCGATCACCGCGCAAAGTGCCTCGTCCGGGTCGCGCGGCGCCCGCACGAAAAGCTCGAACCCGCCCCCGTGCAGCAATACCGCCTCGGGGGGCGCCTGATCGGTCCCGAACACTTCTGTCGAGGCCGCAGCGGCCTGCCCGCCCAGAAGCAGGGCGCCGCGAAGACAAAGCGCATCGTAGAATTCCTGGGGCTGAGGATGCTCGGCCTCGGCCCGCAGCACCAGCCGCGCCGACAAGTCGACGAATGCGATCACCCGGCAATCGGGAATCGCCCGTCGCAGCGCCTGAATGGTGATGGTCAGCGGCATCGTGCCCGAGTTTATCCGAATTTCCGGCGGCGGCCACTGGCAATAGCGCGCAAGCGGGCGTCGCGTGCCAAGGGGGTGCAACGGAATGGACCTTCGCGGGCTTACACGCCTTGCTATGGACCGGACGTGTGGTCAGGCCGGCGTCAGGCCGGCGGGGGGGCTGCGCCGGGCCGTTGCGCGCGCAGGGGCCGCGGGCTCCGAGTGCGGCTTTCGTCGATCTGCACCCGCCGCGGACGCACGGGCATGCCAGCCCCGCCGACGCGCCAGTCCGGGTCCAGCAGGACCGGCGCGTCCCGGTCGTTCGCCGTTGCGCCCAGCAGCCGCAGCACCTGCCGCAGCGCATGGCCAAACCCGTCGGCGCCGCTGGCAGCCCAGCGCGCCGGATCGTCCTGCGCATCCAGCGCATCGGTCAGGGCGATCGGGCAGATGTCGGCAAAAAGCCCTTCGGTTTCGCGCCGCACCCGGCGCAACACCCGGGTGCGGTCGCGGTCGGTCACCAGCTTGTCGAACCGGGTCAGCAGCAAAAGGCTCGTTTCGCCCAGCCGGTCGGCGAACATGTCCCAGACCGCGGCTTCGGACTGGCGCCAGGCCTGGGTCGCATGGCTGCACCAGATCACCCCGTCCGCGAGGCCGATGGCGTTTTCCCAGACCTCCGAGCCCATGTTCGGGTCCGAAATGCCCGGCATGTCGATCAGGTCGCAAAGCTTGAGGATCTCGGCTTCGGCATGGATCTGGATCAGCCGGGTTTCGGCGGGCGACAGACGGTGCAGGTCGGCCATCTCGACGGGTTCGGTGTGGCCGAAACGATCCTCGCGCCAGGCGGGGGCAGAGCCGTAGGAGAGCCGTACCGGCGGCAGCTGGGTCGCGGTCACCTTCACCGGCAGCGGCGACTGGCCGATCAACAGATGGATCAGCGTGCTTTTGCCCGCGCTGAATTCGCCCATCAGCGCGAGGCAGGGCCGTGCCCCGGGGGGCAGATCGGCAGGGTTCGGGTGTGCGGCGAAGGCGGGCAGATGCGGGCGAACCTCGACTTCGACCGGATCGGCTGGGCGGGCCGGATCGGTGCCGGCTGCAAGGGCATCCTTGTCAGGTTCAGGTGCAGGTGCAAATTCAGGGTCGGCCTTGGGCGGTGTGGCCTCGGCCGGGGGGGCAGAGGTATCCGTCTGAGGCGGTTCCGTGCTCCCGTGCGGGATCTGGTCCGCGCCCGTCTCGACCGCGTTGTCCGGATCTGCTGCGGGACGGTCAGAGCTGGTGTCGGCGTCGGGCGTGGTCTCCAGAGCGTCGGACCGGTCCCGGCCACCGAATTGCGCGCGCACGGCCTCTTCGGGGGCCAGCGCCGGACGGCTCGCACCGCTTTCGGCCGGGCGCGGCCGGGCCGGTGCCGCGTCCATCGCCTGGGCGCGTTCCAGCATCGCCCGGATATCAAGGTCGTAGGGATCGCTCATCTGACAGTCTCTTCCGCAGGTCTCGGGCGTCGGCGGGTCTCAGGCCGCCTCTTTCAGCATCGTCGTCATCGCGCTTTCGATGGCCTGCAGGCGATCCTGCCGGGCCTGCCTCCGCAGCGCCACGTCCAGAGCGTCGGGCGCGACCTCGTCCTTGCGGGTCAGGGCCTCGACGATTTCGCGCTGGTCGTCGACAAAACCGGCCAATGTCGCCATCAGATCGGCGCGGACCCGTTCGGCATGGTCGTGGCGCAGGGCATCGAGGATCGGCAGGGTTTCGTCCCGGATCATCGCGTGGAAATCGGCGGCGAAGGCGCCATGGCCGCGGCGGCGGGTCCACCAGCGGCGCCACCAGCTGCCCTTGACGTCCAGCGCGATGGTGCGCGCGATGTCGACCGGTGGCCCGATCCGGGGCGGGTCGGGGGCCTCGACCGTGAACGCTCCGTCAATCCCAAGCGCATTGTGGTAGACAGCGGCGATATCGCGCGCGAGCTCGTCCAGCACGCCCCGCGCCGCGGCCTGCATCCGCGTGCCGAAAAGCTGGCAAGCCGAGCGCAGCAGCATCCGGAGCCCGGTCGGTTCGTAGGTCCAGACGGTGCCTTCGCTCTCGGTTTCCAGATGGGCGATCAGGGCCGCCGTGGCGCGGTCGAGAAAACTGCGATGCGACCGCTCCAGCCGGGTCCGGAACTCGGTCTGTTCGCGGTCGATGACACGGGCCAGGGCCTCTTCGGCGCGATGCGCGATGGCCGCGATCTGGGCCTCGAGCGTGGCCCGGTCGACTGTCGGCCGCGCGCCTGCGGGAAGGGCCGTGCCCTGCGCGGCGCCGATGCTGCGGGCAAGATTGGCGGTGCTGCGGGCGATGCGGTCCAGCACCTCGCGGCCAGCGCCGTCGTTGAGGCGCTCGGCAATCGTGCGGTACAGCGCGGGCAGGCCGGACATGTCCCAGACCCCGCGCAGCTGGGTCTGCGGGTCCTCGCCGCCCTGAAAGCGTTCCCGGGCCAGGCGCTGCAGCGCGCGGCGGCTGCCTTCGGGCAGGCCCGGCAGCGTGCCGCTCAGCGCATGGGCGGCCCAGACCGCGCTGCCGAACAGGATCGGCGCGTCCACCGGGCCGTTCTGCGCCTTCAGCGTGGCGCGGATCGAGGCGCGGATCTCGGCCACTTGCGGGACCGGATCGGAAAGCTCGTCGATGCGGTTGACGAAGATCACCACGTCGCGTGCCTTGACCGTGGCGATCAGCCGGATCAGCGCCATGTCGACGCTGGACAGCGCCTGATGCGCCGACAGCACCAACACGCAAAGCCGGCTGTCGCGGATTGCGCCGATGGTGATCTGTTCGCGCATCAGGAAAGTATCGTTGACGCCGGGCGTGTCGCGCAGGCACAGGCGCATGGGCATCGCCGCATGATCGACCTGCAGATCGGCCGATTTGGTGATGTCGGCGAAGCGGCCCGCGGCCTCGAACCGGGCGTCGGCGCCATCCTCTTCGTCCTCGAAATCGTCGCCGAGACAGACATAGCGTTCGACGAGCCCCAGATCGAAGGCGGAATAGCGGTGCTCCTGGCCCAGCAGCAGCTCGAACCGCCGACCGAGGCGGCCCTGGGATTTCTCGCGCATCCGCTCGACCTGGCGGCGGACCTTGTCAAGGTCGTCTTCGGCCCCGGCCCGGCTGGCCAGTTCGCCGAGACGTCCGCCCTTTTCGACCAGCCGCGCCCATTCCTCGCGGTCGAAGAAGCGGAACCGGGCCTCGCCCGCGAGGGTCTGAGGGGCGGGCGCCAGATGGAGCGAGGTCACGACCGAGGTCCAGGGGTTCACGTCGGCGGGCAACAGGTCGGGCCAGCCCAGCATCGCGTTGATCAGCGAGGTCTTGCCCGCCTTGACCTGGCCGACGAAGGTCACGCTGGGTTCGAGCGCGTCAAGCTGTGCGGACAGCCGGAGCGCGCCGCGCGCGGCGGTTGCGTCGCCGACCCGGCCGAGATCGGCCAGCGCCGCGCGCAGGGTGGCCAGACGCTCGGCGACCGGCGCAAACCCGTCGAGCCCATCGCCCAGCAGATCCGGGTGACGGGCATCGGGCCGGGCGGCTTCGGGGCGCGCGGAGGCAGATGCATCCTGCATCACGGGTCCAATCCCCATTTTCTGGCCTGCGACTCGCCCGAGACTGCGCCAGCCCGGCGGAAGCAGGCGTTTTGTTGTGACATCTGAAACAATTATGCGCTCGAAAATGGCCATTGCATGGCGTCGTTGCGGCGTTCCTCAGGCGCTCAGCCGGGTCTCGAACCCGCGCCGCAGTTGCAGCAGAAGCGTGACGGCATCGGCGGCTGCGGCCGGATCGTCCTCGACCGCCAGAAGCTGCAGCATCTCGGAGGCATCGAGGATGTCCTCGTCGAGATCGGGGCAGACATCCCGGACCTCGCCCAGAAGGTCGGCAAGGCTCAGCGCGGTGTCGGCGCAGATCCCCAGAACCCCGGCGACGGCGTCGTCACGGTCGACCCGTTCGGGAAGCGCGAAGGCCGCCTGGGCAAGAACCGCAAGCCCGCGTTCGCAGAGGTTCCGGTCGTCCGCGCCGGCGCGGGGGCGAAGGCGCTTCTGCACCGCATCGGGCGGCGCGGAGGGGGACGGCGGCTTGGGCCCGGGGCTTGGCATCGGGGCACCCGCGCCGGGGTGCCCGCGGCGCGGGCCAGGGCCCGAGAACCGGCCATGGCTGCCATAGCGGTGCAGGAAGGTCTCGGCCAGGTCGCGGTCGGCATCGAAGCCCTGCCGCACCATCCGCTCGAGTGCGGCGAACAGCGCCTTGGCGCCGCTTGGCCCGTGTTCGGCGGGCATGCAGGGCGCGCGGCCACGGTCGGCGGCCAGCGCCTCGGTGGTGGCCAGCGGAAAAAGCGCATGGAATTCGACGCCCACAAGCTGGCGCAGCCGGTCCAGCCGGTCGTACAGCACGCCTTCCCGGATCAGCAGGTCGGCTTTGGTCAGCACCAGAAAGGAATGGTCCTTCAGGCTCTCGGGTACCCGCGCCCAGGCGGCGCTTTCGGGCGCCTCGAAACTCTGGCTGGTCCAGAGCACGATATCGGGCATCCCCGCGCCACAGGGCAGCGTCTCGTCGGGCGCCAGAGGGCATTCCAGCAGCAGCATCCGATCGAAAAGATCCGAGGGAATGCCCGCAGGGGGCGCGTTCGCGACCGGGCCGGCATCGGCATCCCATCCGGCCAGCAGCGCGATCAGCGACGACTTGCCGGTCTGAGCAGGACCCGCGACCGCCACCCGCACCGGCTGCGACAGGCGCTGGCGCAGCCGCATGCCCTGGCGCCGCCCGGGGTCGGGCAGGGTCCCCGCCGCCAGCACCGCGTCGATTCGGGCGATCAGGTCGTCTTCGGGGGCGTCGGTCACGACAGCTCCCCCCGATGGCCCGGAAGCCAGCGGGCCGCCAGAGCGCCGAACCGCGAGCGCGGGGCCGTGGCACAGGGACAGTCCGGGCGCGGCCCGGTCTTCGGGGGAGCGTCGAGCAGGCGCAGCGGCGGATGCGCCTGCACCGTTGGCTGACCGGCCGCGCAAAGCACGCGGATCACGCTGAAGCAGACATTGTCCTGTTCGGGATCGGCGATGTCCTCGATCGCCCGGAACAGCGCATCGGCAATCTCGGTGCTGGACCGGGTCCGGTTCTCTTCAAGAATGGTGCGGATCCGGTCGAGGCCGATATAGGCCAGCCCGTCGCTGGCGGCGACCAGGATGTCGCCCTCTGCAAGCTCCAGCGGGTCTTCGGGACAGTCGATCTGGGTGATCTCGGTGCCGCAGATCGCCGAGGTCAGGCAGTTGCGGTCGGGGTGGCGGCGCGCCTCTTCCGGGGTCAGCAGGCCGATCCGGGCCATGCCGTCGATCTGCGGCGCCAGCGAATGGTCCTTGTTGATCCGCTGCAAGGCGCCGTCGCGCAACAGCAGCAGAGGCGAGTCGCCGACCGACAGCCAGAACAGCCGGTCTCCGGCGACGATGGCCGCAATCAGCGTGGTGCCCATGCCGCGGGTTTCGGCATGGCGCCGGACATGGACGGCGATCGAGGTATTGGCGGTATCCGCGGCGCGGCGCAGAAGCCGGGGCGCGTGGGCCAGCACCCTATCGGGGTCGCCCGCACCGCATTTCAGCGCGCTGAACACCTCGGTCACGGCGATCTGGCTGGCGACATCGCCCGCCGCGTGCCCGCCCATGCCGTCGGCCAGCACCACCAGCCCGACCCGCCCGCCGATGGGGAAGTCCGACACGATGGTGTCTTCCTGATGCGCGCGCCGCCCCTGGGCGATGCCCGAGGCGGTGTCGAGCTTGAGATCAGCGTGTGCGGTCATCGGTGTCGGGTCCGGTCTGAGGGGCGTTCCAGGCGAAACCCGGACCGCAGAGGGCGATGAATCGCAGGCGCGTCTCGCCGAGCCGGATCTCGTCCTCATGGGAAAGTTCTTCGGTCGACAGCAGCGGACGGCCGTTCAGGCGCACGATGTTCGCCTTGCCGCCGCTGCCGAGGTAAAACAGGCCCTGTTCGTCGTCATAGGCCAGCAGCGCATGGCCAGAGCGCGAGATGGCGGTATCGCCGAAATCGAGCCGCACCGCCTGATCGGGGCCGCGCCCGATCTGCGAGACACCGGAAAAAAGCGCGAAATGGGCGCCGCGGCCCGGCCCGGCGGTCACCACCAGCCAGCCGACCGGAAACCGCCGAAGATCGGGGCGGTCGGCGGGCGTCTCGGCTTCGGCCTCGGCCGGGGCAGGGCGATGCCCGGCGAAGGGATCGGCCGTCTCTGCCTCCGGCGCGCCGAAGCCCAGGAACCGGGTCCTGGCGCGGAGGCTCTGCCGCGCGGCGGGGGCGGCGATGGCCAGCGCAGAGAGGTCGTCGTGCTGCCCTGCGGGGGGCGGCGGTGCCCGGCCGGCCGCTTCGGTTTGCGGCAGGGATCGGGGCTGCGCGTCCTGCGCGGTTTCGGGAGTGAGGGGCTCGACCATGCTGTGCAGGCGGGTCATCGGCCGCTCGCTGCCCCGATGCGGGATGTCCGCCATCGGGGCGTCAAGGTCGGTCGGAACGCGCGCAGCCGGGACCCCGGCCGTCCGGGCGGCGGACAGGCTGGGAACGCTCCCGGTGTCGTTTTCGCGGATGATGCTGCCGAAGATCGGCGCATCGGTGCCGAGATCGCTTCCCCAGGGATCGGGAGCGTCGAGGGGCCCGACCTCGCGCCGGACGGCGGGGCCGTGCTCGGCCTCGGGCTTGGGTCTCAGGAAGTCCATCGCGTGCCTTCTCCGTGCGGCGGTGTGGAGGCCCATCGCGGGCCGGTTACGGGCGCGTCCTGCTGCGGCGGCTCAGGGCGCCGGACGCGAACCGTCCGAACAACCCGCAGCCCGGCCGGGGCGGCGCGCCCGGCGGGGCGGGGCCGGCCCCGGCCAGTGTGTCGGCTGCGGCAGTCTGGGGCGCCGCCTGCGGCGCTGCCGCCGCAAGGCGCCTGACCGGCCGGACCGCCGGGGCGGTGCCAAGGCTGGTGTCCGGCTCGGCGGGCAGGGGATCGGGGGCCCGGTCGGGGTTGGGCGTGGCCGGGCCGGGGGCTGTGGCGGTTACCTCGTCCTCGTCGTCGAGGGTGCGCCAGGCGAAGGGGCGGCGGCGCGCGGGCGGGCGCGGCGGCTCGGCCGGGCCGCGGGACCGGGCCTCTTCCTCGGCGAGGCGGCGCGCCTCGGCGACGGCGCGGTTGGTTTCGTCGACCAGCCGCGAGATGACGCTGCGCGTCGCGCTGTCGAGGACGGGGTCGGGGGCCTCGGCGGGCGCGGGACCGGCGGCGGGCCGCGGCGGCGCGGCGTCCAGCAGGGCCAGCCAGTCCCGCGCCGATTGCGGACGGTCGCGCGGGATCACGTTCAGCGCCAGGTCGATCGAGGCCAGCAGGGTCCGGGGCAGTCCGTCGATCCGGCCCGCGAGCGGCTGATAGGGGTCGGGATCGCCCGCGGCCAGCGCGGCGGTCCGGATCTGGCTGTTGGGCGGGGCCGCGCCCGCGATCAGATGATGAAAGCTTGCCGCGAGGCCGTAAAGATCCGAGGCGGGCCCCTGACGGATCCCGGCCACGTAGAATTCCTGCGGCGAGTAGCCGTCCTTGACCACCTGCATGCGCGACAGCACGCGGCTGGTACGGGTCGCGCGTTCGCGGGCCGCGCCGAAATCGATCAGCACCGGATTTCCGTCGCGTTCGATCAGGATGTTGTCGGGCGAGATGTCCCGATGCAGCAGGCTGCGGTCATGGACGAAGGCGACCGCGTCGAGCAGCTTGCGCAGCATGTCCTCGATCTGCGCCGGGCTCGGCCGTTCGCGCGCATCCTCGATGATCTCGAGCAGGGTCTTCCCGTCGACGAAGTCGAGCGCCATGTAGGCGGTCGAGTTGTCGGTGAAGACCTGATGCACGCCGACGATGTTGGGATGGTCGAGCCAGGCCAGACGGTGCGCCTCGTCGATGAAAAGTTCGACGATGGCGTCGAATTCAGGGCCGTGGGCGCGGCTGCGGGCCTGCACGTCGAGCCCCGACCGGGTGCAGAGCGTATCGGGAAAGCACTCCTTGATGACCACCCGGCGACCCAGGCTGTCGCGGGCCAGATAGGTCAGCCCGAACCCGCCGGAATTCAGGAACCGGTCGATCCGGTACTGGCCGCGCAGCAGGTCTGTGCCCGGACGCAACTCTTCCATCTGGCCCTCGGCGGGCGTCGGGCTGTGCATGTCGAGAGCGGCTGTCATGCGGTCGGTCCGTGGCTTCCGGAGGCGGTTGCGGTCTGCGGTTTCGGGTGGCGGTCTCGTGCGGCGGTCAGCCGCCCTTCGGGCCGGACCCGCGGCAGGCAGCCCATGCGGCCAGCCGAGGCCCGGCGGATTGCGGGGCGGCTCGGGCTAGACTGTCACGGAAAACTTGGACCAAAACATGGATGTTGACCGCCGCATTCTGGCAAATTCGAGGCAATGTGCCGGTCGTCTCCCCGGGCATCCGCCGGTCTTTTCCCCTGAACGCTAGGTCAAACCCCGCGGAACGGCCGAACCGGTGCCTCTGGCGAAACACCCGGTGGGCCCCGGCCGTCCGGCGGTCTCGGGTCTGCCCGGCGACGGCCCTTCGGCTGCCATGCTCGGGGCCGCTGCGGGCGGGCGCGCGACGCGGGTTTCGACATGCCCTGCGGGCCGGTCTATAGAAGAAGAACCCGCCGTTCGGGCGGAGCAAGACAGGGGCAGGGGATGGCGCGCGTCCTGATCGTTTCAAGCTTTGTGGCCTCGGGCCATGTCGGCCTTTCGGCCTCGGGCGCGGTGCTGCAGGCGCTGGGCCATGACGTCACCGGGCTGCCGACGGTGGTTCTGTCGAATCACCTGGGCTGGCCGCAGGCGGCGGGCGGGCCTTTGCCGGTGGACCAGCTGCGCGACATGGCCCGGGCGCTTCGGGCGAATGGACTTCTCGAGGGCCATGACGCGGTGCTGATCGGCTATCTGCCCAGTCCCGATCACGTCGCCTTCGCGGCCGATCTGGTGGCCGAGATGCGCGCCATGGACCCGGCGCCCCGGATCGTGGTCGACCCGATCCTCGGCGATGCGCCGGGCGGGCTTTACGTGCCCGAGGCGGTCGCCCGGGCGGTGCGCGAGCGGCTCGTGCCGCTGGCCGACACGCTGACACCCAACCATTTCGAGCTGGGCTGGCTGACCGGCCGGGCGTTGCCCGATCTGACCGCAACGCTCCAGGCAGCGGGGCCGCTCGCGCCCGAGGTGCTGGTCACGTCGCCGCCGCTGGGGGCCGAGGCCACCGGACTGCTGGCGGTGCGCGGACGGCGGAGCGCGCTGTTCCGCACCCTGCGGCGGGGCGGCGTGCCGCATGGCGTGGGCGATGCCTTTGCCGCGATGGTCGCGGCCGGCATGGCGCCGGGCGAGGCGCTGGGCCGGCTCGACGCGCTGGTGCTGTGCAGCATTGGTGCTCCGCATCTGGCAATTGCGACCGCCGCGCCGCGCTGGGTCGCGGCCCCGGCGATCGGCCCTGACTCGCAGGTCTGAAAGGCAACGCCATGGCCTTCGACTTCATCCTGATGCTGACCGAGAACGACCGGACCATCCCCGACGCCCGGGCCCGGCTGGACGAGGCGCTGGAGGGCGGGGTGCGGCATATCGGCTTCAAGGATGTGGGGTTGCCGGTCGCCGATCTCTGCGGCCTCGCGGCCGCGATCCGCGCGGCGGGGGCGCGGTCCTATCTGGAGGTGGTCAGCCTTGACCGCGACAGCGAACTGGCCTCGGCCCGGGCGGCGGTCGCGCTTGATGTCGACTGCCTGCTGGGCGGCACCCGGGCGGCCGAGGTGACGGCGGTGACCCGCGACCATCCGCTGCGCTATTACCCGTTCCCGGGCGCGGTCACCGGCCATCCGAGCGTGCTGGAAGGCCCGGCGACGGCCATTGTCGACTCGGCCCGGGCAATTGCCGATCTGGAACATGTGCACGGGCTCGACCTGCTGGCCTATCGCTTCGCGGGCGATGTGCCCGGGCTGATGGCGGCGGTCTGCGCGGCGGTCGCCAAGCCGGTGATCGTGGCGGGCAGCATCGATCGCGCCGCCCGGATCGAGGCGGCGGCCGAGGCCGGGACGGCGGGCTTTACCGTGGGCACGGCGGCGCTGGCGGGGGCCTTTCCGGCCGAGGCGGCAGGCTTTGCCGGTCAGGTCCGCGCGATCCTGGCGCTGGCGGCACGGGCGAGGGCGCAATCGACCGCGCCGAGGCGGCTGGCGCTGGTCGCCCATGACGCGCGCAAGGCGCAGCTTCGGGCCTGGATCGGGCGCCATGCCCGGGCGCTGGCGGGCCACCGGCTGATCTGCACCGGGGGGACCGGAGCGATGGTCGCCGCGTCGGTGCCGGGGCTTTCGGTGCAGCGGCTTCAGCGCGGCGCGCGGGGCGGCGACCAGCAACTGGGCGCCCTGATCGCGACGGGCGAACTGGACGCGGTGATCTTCTTCGCCGATCCGCTGAGCCATCCGGGCGATGTCGATCTGCAGGCTCTGACCCGGCTGGCGATCCTGCACGACACCCCGCTGGCGCTGAGCCCCAGCGCCGCCGACGCGCTGGTCGCGGCGCTTCTGCCGGGCCTGGCGCCTAGCTGAGGCGCGCGCGCAGCCGCGCCAGCGTGGCCTCGAGCGTGCCGTTGGCGTCGATCCTGGTCCAGCCGATCCGGCCCGGCCCGTGCGAGAGCTGGGTTTCCAGCACGTCGAGCGTGGCGTCCGAGGCGCTTGCGCCCCGGGTTGCGATCCGGTCGCGCAGCCGGTCCGGCGCGGCCTCGAGCCAGACCGCGTCGAACCGGAGGCCCGCGAGCCGGTGTTCCAGCTGGGAACGGTGCGCGGCGCTGTCGAAGACCGCGCCGACGACCACCGTGGCGCCGCCTTCGGCAAGCTTTCGGGCGCGCGCGGCAATCCGGGCATAGACCTCGTCCGAGACGCCCGGAGAATAGGCTGCCTCGGGCAGATGCTCGGTCGCCTCGACGCCGAACATGGCCTTTCGGGTGCGGTCGCTTTCCACGATCCGGGCACCGGGCGCAGGCCCCAGATGTGGCGCGATCCGTTCGGCCAGCGTGGTCTTGCCGCTGCCCGACAGCCCGCCCAGAACCACCACCCGGCCGGGCTCGGGCGCCAGCAGGTCGCGGGCCAGGTCGAAATAGCCTTGCGCGGCGGCGGCGCGGTCCGGGTCGTCCTTCGCGGCGGTGGCGGTCACATGGGCGCGGACCTCGGCCCGGACCGCCATCAGGAAGGGCAGAAGCCCCTGTGCGTCCTCGGCGCCCGCCGTGTCGAAATAGCGGTTCGCCACCCGGTTCGCGAGCTCGGGCAGCCCGCGATGCCAGAGGTCCATCAGCAGGAATGCCAGATCGTAGGCGACATCGACCGTGGCCAGCGCATCGTTGAAATCGATGGCGTCGAAGACCTCGGGGCGGCCCTCGTGCAGCACGATATTGGCCAGATGCAGATCGCCATGGCAAAGCCGCACGAGTCCCCGCGCGCTACGCCGATCAAGCTGCCCGCGATGGCGCCGGAAGGCCCGGCGGAAGCGTTCGTCCAGCGTCGCGACCCTTTCGGGCGCGAAGACCCGGCTGGTGGCGAAGCCTGAGCGGTTGATGTCGAGCACGCCCTCCATCAGCGCGCCGCCGCCGGGGCGGCGCACGACGGGCGCGCGGGCATGCATCGCGGCGACCGTGCGCGCCAGGCTTTCGGCATGGGCCTCGGTCAGCCCGCCCGCCGCAGCCACCCGGTCGAGAATGTCGTCCTGGGCAAAGCGCGTCATCTCGACCACCGCATCGACCAGCGGCCCGTCGCCGTCGAAGGCAAGCCCCCCGGCCTGCCGGGTGATCCGCCGCACGCCCAGATAGATGCCGGGCGCGGTCGGGCGGTTCAGCGCAAATTCCTTTTCGCAGGTCTCAAGCCGGATCTGGGGGGTCGAGAAATCGGCATAGGGCAGGCGCACCGCGCGCTTGAGCTTGAAGGCGCGGTCCCCGGCCAGGAAGATGCGCGAGATATGGGTCTCGATCTCGCGCACGGTTTCGCCGTCCGGCGCGGGCCCACAGGGCTGGCTGCGCAGGAAGTCTGTGACCTCGCTCTGGTCGTCCAGGATCATGGGCGCTCTCCTCCGGGCCAAGCCTAGCCATCGGTTTTCGGTCCGAACAGGGGACAGATGCGCCCGGAAGCGGCGCTGCCCTTGGCCCGGCCCGTCCGGCGGCTAGATCAAGGATGTGGGGCCGCGCCGCCCCCAAGGACAGGAGAGCCGATGGCCGCGACCACGCAGAAGAAATACGAAGACCGCATCCCGGAGCATCAGCGCGAGGCCATGGAGTCCAAGGCGCCGATCCGGGCACTCGCCTTGTTCGAGTCGATCCGCCGCGAGGGCGCGCATGAGCTGAACCGTCCGGCTTCGGCGCTGGCGCTGTCGGGGCTGACGGCGGGGCTGGCGATCGGGTTCTCGGTGTTGTCCGAGGCGCTTTTGCGGACCCATCTGCCCGACGCGCCCTGGCGCCCCTTGATCGAGAATCTGGGCTATTCCGTGGGCTTCGTGCTGGTGATCCTGGGGCAGCTTCAGCTGTTTACCGAAAACACCATTACCGCCGTCTGCCCGGTTCTCGACGAGCCCCGGCCGCGGGTTTTTGCCAGCCTGGCGCGGCTTTGGTCGCTGGTTCTGGTCACCAACCTGATCGGCGCGGCCGCCTTCGGCTGGGTGCTGCATGCGGGGACGATCTACGAGCCAGAACTGCGCGCCGCCGTGGTCGCCCTGTCAGATCACGCGACCTCTTACGGCTGGTGGGAGACGGCGGTGCGGGGCATCGGCGCGGGATGGCTGATCGCAGCCCTGGTCTGGGTCAAGCCGAACGCGCGCAATTCCGAGCTGTTCCTGATCGTGCTGGTGACCTACCTGATCGCGCTTGCGGATTTCTCGCATGTGGTCGCGGGCACCACCGAGGCCGCCGTGATGGTCTATTCGGGCGGCATGAGTGTCGCGGCCGCGTTGGGAGGCTTCGTTCTGCCCGCGCTGGTGGGCAACATCCTCGGCGGCACCGTCTTCTTCACGCTGCTGACCTATGCCCAGATCCGCAGCGAACTGGTCGGCGACCCAGCGCCCGAGCGGGCGCGGCGCCGCTAGGCCCCGGCGCGCGGGCTTTACCCGCTTGCTGGTCGGACTGGTCCCCGCGGACAGGCGGGGACCGTGTCGCGACAGTTAACGCTTGCCTCCCCGGCGCCCGGACGGTTCCATGGCGGGACAAGAAAAGGCCCGTCCCGCGCGGGCCGCAAAACGGGGAGTGACAATCCATGAAGATGCTGACGACCGCCCTGGCCGCGGCCGCGCTTTGCGCCGTGTCGACCGGAACAAGGGCCGAGACCTGGGACATGCCGATGGCCTATGCGGCCTCGAACTTCCATTCCGAGGTCGGCGCGGAGTTCGCCCGATGCGTGGGCGAGGCCACGGGCGGTGCGCTGGAGATCGTGACCCATCCCTCGGGCGCCCTGTTCGGCGGCGCAGAGATCAAGCGCGCGGTGCAGACCGGGCAGGCCAATATCGGCGAACGGCTGCTGTCGGCGCATGAGAACGAGAACCCGCTGTTCGGGGTGGATTCGATCCCCTTCCTGGTGTCGTCCTTCGACGAGCATGAACGGCTTTGGGCCATCGCCGAGCCCCATGTCGCCGCCGCTCTGGAAGAGGACAACCTGCATTACCTCTATTCGGTGCCCTGGCCGCCGCAGGGGCTTTACGTCAACAAGCCGGTCGAGACGGTCGAGGATCTGAAGGGCGTCAAGTTCCGGTCCTATTCGGCGGCGACGGCGCGGATGGCCGAACTGACCCGCATGGTCCCGGTGCAGGTCGAGGCGGCCGAACTGAGCCAGGCGCTGGCCACGGGCGTTGCCGAAAGCTTCATCTCGTCGGGCGCGACCGGCTATGACCGCAAGGTCTGGGAACATCTGAGCCATTTCTACGAGGTCGATGCCTGGCTGCCGCGCAATGCGGTCTTTGCCAATCTCGACGCCTGGACCGGGCTCGACGAGGCGACCCGGTCGGCGGTCGGCGATTGTGCCGCCAAGGCCCAGGCCGAGGGGCTGGAGCGTTCGAAAGCCTATACCGCCTTCACCGTCGAGGGGCTGAAGGAAGGCGGCATGACCGTCGGCCGCGCGCCCGAGGGGCTGGTCGTGGGGCTGAAGGCCATCGGCGAGACGATGACCGGGGAATGGCTCGACCGGGCGGGCGACGAGGGCCGCGCCATCGTCGAGGCTTATCGTCAGGGCCAGTGAGGCAAGGCAGACAATCAGGTCGGCTCCGCGCCTGGCACGCGGGTCCGGCGCGAACCGGCGGGGGCCTCGGATGGCAAGGGCAGCAGCAGGGCTGAGGGCGCTTCGGCGCCTCCTCGATGCCCTTTATCTGGCGGGCGGGGTGATCGCGGCGGGTTTCCTGCTGGCGATCCTCGGACTGATCGTGGCGCAGATGGTGGCGCGCTGGACCGGGCATGTGGTGCCGGGGGCGTCGGACTATGCGGGCTATTGCATGGCCGCGGCCTCGTTCTTCGCCTTTGCCCATGCGCTGGACCGGGGCGCGCATATCCGGGTGGGGCTTTTGCTGACGGCGCTGGGGCGGCACCGGCGCTGGGCCGAGATCTGGGCGATGGCGGTCGGCGCCGTGACCGCCACCTTCTTTGCGCGCTATGCGGTCAAGGGCACTTACTGGTCCTGGAAACTGGGCGATGTCAGCCAGGGTCTCGACCGCACGCCGCTGTGGGTCCCGCAGCTGTCGATGGCGGCGGGCACGGTGCTTCTGGCGATCTGCTTCTGGGACCATCTGATCCGGCTGATCGCGACCGGCGATGACGGCATCCGCACCGAGCAGGCCGAAGACCGCCCGGCGGGGCCGCGCTGATGGAGCAGCTGGCCCCGATCGCGATCTTCCTGTTCGTCCTTTTCCTGCTGCTCGGGTCCGGCGTCTGGGTCGGGCTGGCGCTGATGGGCGTGGCCTATGTGGGGATGGAGCTGTTCACCCTGCGCCCGGCGGGCGATGCGATGATCACCCGGATCTGGTCGGCCTCGTCCTCCTGGACGCTGACCGCGCTGCCGCTGTTCATCTGGATGGGCGAGATCCTTTACAGGACGCGGTTGTCCGAAGACATGTTCCGGGGCCTCGCGCCCTGGATGGCGCGGCTGCCGGGCGGGCTGATCCATACCAATATCGTGGGCTGCACCGTCTTCGCGGCGGTCTCGGGCTCGTCGGCGGCAACGCTGACCACTGTCGGGCGGATGTCGATCCCCGAGCTGCGCCGCCGCGGCTATCCCGAACCGATGGTGATCGGCACGCTGGCCGGGGCGGCAACGCTGGGACTTATGATCCCGCCCTCGCTGACGCTGATCGTCTATGGCGTCACCATCAACGAGTCGATCACGCGCCTTTTCATGGCCGGGGTGGTGCCGGGGCTGGTGCTGGCGGCGCTGTTCATGGCCTATGTCGCGCTGGCTTCGCGGCTGTCGAAGAGCTTTGCCCCCACGCCCGAGCCCGCCCTGTCGCTGATCGAGCGGCTGAAGGCGGCGCGCCACCTGCTGCCGGTGCTGTGCCTGATCGTGGTGGTGATCGGGTCGATGTATCTGGGCTATGCCACCGCGACCGAGGCCGCGGCCTTCGGCGTGCTGGGCGCGCTGGCGCTGGCGGCGGCGCAGGGCTCGCTGTCGGCGGCCAGCTTCGGCGCAAGCCTGATGGGCGCGGTCCGGACCTCGGCGATGATCGCGCTCATCCTCGCGGGGGCGGCCTTCCTGTCGCTGTCGATGGGGTTCACCGGCATTCCGCGCGGGCTGGCCGACCTGATCGCCGGGTTCGATCTGTCGCGGGTCCAGCTGATCCTGGCGCTGCTGGTCTTCTATATCGTGCTCGGCTGTTTTCTCGACGGGATCTCGTCGGTGGTGCTGACCATGGCGGTGGTCGAGCCGATGATCCGTGCCGCCGGGATCGACCTGATCTGGTTCGGCATCTTCATCGTCGTGGTGGTCGAGATGGCCCAGATCACGCCGCCCATCGGCTTCAACCTCTTCGTGCTGCAGGGCATGACCGGGCATGGCATGGGGTTCATCGCGCGCGCGGCGCTGCCGATGTTCCTGATCATGGTGGTCATGGTCTTCGTGCTGATCGCGGTGCCCGGGCTGGCGACCTGGCTGCCCGACAGCCTGCGGCAGAGGCCGGGTGGCTGAGGCGGGCATGAGCTTTACACGTCTTCAGGGTGCGGCATGATCCGATTTCTGGGCGCTTTGGCCGCGCAGGGGCGCTATTTGCTGGTTGCGGGGCTTGCGACGGGCGTTCTGTTGCCGCCGCTGGCGCAGGCGATGCGGCCCTGGCTGCCCGAGATGGTGGCGGGGCTGATGTTTCTGGCGGCGCTGCGGATCGGGCCGCGTCAGGCGCTGGGTGCGGCGCGCGACCTGCCGGGGGTGCTGGCACTGGTCCTGCTCTTGCAACTGGCCCTGCCGCTGGCGGTGGCGGGCGGGGCGGCGGCGCTGGGCCTGGGCGGCACCGCCGTTGCGACCGCGCTGATCCTGATGGCGGCGGCCTCGCCGATTTCGGGCGCGCCCAACCTGACGGTCCTGAGCGGCGGCGATCCCGCCCCTGCGCTGCGACTGCTGATCGTGGCGACCGCGCTTCTGCCCGTGACCGTGCTGCCGGTCTTTCTGCTGGCCGAGGGGCTCGGCAGTCCTGCGGCGGTCCTGGCCGCGGCGGGGCGGCTTCTGGCGGTGATCCTGTTGGCGGCGGGCGCGGCCTTCCTGCTGCGCGCGACCTGGCTGAGGGCGCCGCGACCCGAGACGATCTCGGCGCTGGACGGGCTTTCGGCGCTGGCCATGGCCGTTGTCGTGATCGGGCTGATGGCCGAGGCCGGGCCGACCCTTCTGTCCCGTCCGGCCGAGCTTGCGGGGTGGCTGGCGGTGGCGCTGGCGGCTAATCTGGGGCTGCAGATCGTGGCCGACCGGGTGCTGGCGCGGGGGCCGCTGAGGGACCAGCGCCTTCCGCTGTCGGTTGCTGCGGGGAACCGCAACATCGCGCTTTTCCTGGTGGCGCTGCCACCCGGGACGACCGACCCGCTGCTGCTGTTCATCGCCTGCTACCAGGTGCCGATGTACCTGACCCCGCTGCTCCGGCGACGGCGCGGCGGCTAGGCCGGGCTGTCGGGGGACGGACCGCGGCGCGGCGGTCTCGACACGGGCGGGCGCGCGGCTAGGTATCGGGGGCGAACAACAAGGAGACAGCCGAGATGGCCGATGGAAGCAGGACGGGCGGCGCGTGCCGAAGCCTCGTCGTCAACGGGTTCACCAACAGCGTGCTCGACCCCGATGCGCCGATGCTGGGGCCGGTCGAGAATGGCGGAACGGTGATCGCCAATACCGCGCCGGGTTGCTGGGGGCCGATGATCACGCCCAGCCTGCGCGGCGGCCACGAGGTCACCCGCCCGGTCGCGGTCGAGGGCGCCGAGCCGGGCGACGCCATCGCCATCCGCATCCGCGACATCACCGTGACCTCGGTCGCGACCGCTTCGGGTCATGACAGCTCGCCCGAGGGGTTCTGCCTCGGCGATCCTTATGTCGCGGCGCGCTGCCCGACCTGCGACGCGCTCTGGCCCGAAACCCATGTCGAGGGGATCGGCCAGGAGGCCGTGCGCTGCAATGTCTGCGGCAATGCGGTGACGCCCTTCGCCATCGTCCATGGCTATACCGTCACCTTCGACGACACCCGCAGCGTCGGCCTGACCCTGCCCAAGGCCGCGGCCGAGACCATCGCCCATGACGCGAACCATTACGCCGCGCTGCCCGATGCCAGCCACCAGCACTCGATCCTGGTCTATGCGCCCTCGGACATGCCGGGCGCACTGGTCCGGATGCGCCCCTTTCTCGGCCAGCTGGGCACCTGTCCGTCGAAGGCCATGCCCGACAGCCACAATGCGGGCGATTTCGGCGCCTTTCTGGTCGGCGCGCCGCATCCCTATGCGCTGAGCCCCGAGGAACTGGCCCAGCACAAGACCGATGGCCACATGGATATCGACGCGGTCCGTCCCGGCGCCATTCTGGTCTGCCCGGTCAAGGTGAAGGGCGCGGGGCTTTACATGGGCGACATGCATGCCGGTCAGGGCGATGGCGAGATCGCGGGCCACACGATGGACGTGGCGGGCAGCGTGACGCTGCAGGTCGAGGTGGTGAAGGACTATCCCATCGACGGGCCGGTGCTTTTCCCGCTGGCAGAGGACCTGCCGCCCATGGCGCGTCCATTCACCGCCGAGGAAAAGGCGCGCGGCGAGCGGCTAGCGCGGCGCTGGGACGTGGCGGCGCTGGAAGAGGTGGCGCCGGTTTCGGTCATCGGCACCGGGGCCAACCTGAACATCGCGATCGAGAACGGGCTGGAGCGGGCGGCGACGCTTCTGGATCTGTCGGTCGCCGAGATCCGCAACCGCGCCACGATCAATGGCGCCATCGAGATCGGCCGGGCGCCGGGGGTGATCCAGGTCACCTTCCTCGCGCCGCTCGACCGGCTGGATGCGGTCGGGCTTGGCGATTACGCGCGCGAGCAATACGGTCTGTGAGGACCGGCTCCGGGGGGCGGGAGTGCCGCCCCCCGGGTTTGGTTCGGCCTCCTCAGGCCGGTTTTTTCGCGCTGCGGCGCCGCAGCCCGGCCACCCCGGCCAGGCCCGAGACCAGCATCAGCGCCGAGGCCGGCAGTGGCACCGGCGCGGGCGCGACCGGATCGGCGAAGGCGAAATAGGCGTTGTCGATATAGCCGTCATTGTTCGTGCCGCCGCTGATCCGGGTCGAGCTGAGCACGAAGGTCAGATAGGCGGTGCCGACGGGAACGGCGCCCGAGGTTTCCTGATAGTATTTGCCGCCCGCAGTGATCTGGGTGTCCCAGGACCCGCTGTAAAGCGTGCTCGACATCAGCGCGTCGCTGCCCAGCTGGGTGTCGTCGGCTCCGAAGAAGAAGACCGACATCACGCCACGGTCCTCCTGGGTGTGCCAGCCGAAGAGATCGGCCGACATGGTGTAGTCGAGCCCGGTCGTGCCGAGCCGCGAGAGGTCGTCCGCGTTCAGGCTGTAGGTCTGCGAGATCGCGGTGAAGGTGCCGGGCCCGGCAAAGAAATAGGACCCGGTGTCGATCCAGGGATCGGTCGAGCGCAGCCGGTAGGTACCTTCCCAGCCGTCGGTCGTGTTGTCGAAGGTGCCGTTGACGATCAGGCTGGCGGCCGCGACCGGCGAGGCCAGGGCACCCAGAAGAACGGCGGGCAGCGCGCGGCGCAGGACGGGCCGGAAGAGAGAGCGGAACAGGGCGGTGAACATGGGAGTCCTCATGGAACAGGGAAAGGGCGGCCGGGGATACCGGCCGCAAAAGACAGCGGCTCAGGCCGCGAGGGCCGGACGGCGGCGGCGGGCGAGGCCGCCAAGCGCGGCCATGCCTGCCAGCAGCATCGGCAGCGCGGCCGGAAGCGGCACCGGGGCGGGCGCCACGTCATAACCGCTGTTGGCCAGGGCGGCGTTCACATAATCGGCGTTGTCGGTGATGAAGCCGTCGACACCCCAGGCCAGAAAATCGGCCAGCAGCGCCGCCGCCGAGGCCTCGTCGGTCGGGCGCAGGGTCCAGGCATAGATTTCCAGCCCGGCCGCATGCACCGCCGCAACGAAATCCTCGGTGATGTAGGTGTAGCTGCTGGCCACGGCATCGGCGTAGCCGGCCAGTTCGCTCAGCAACTCGTAGCTGGTGCCCGACCCGTTCAGGCTCAGCGCCCAGCCCTCGGCGGTCTGCACGCCGCCATAGCCCAGCAGGTCGACATAGACATCGGCCCCCGCCGCCTCGAACAGCGCCGACATCTCGCGCACGTTGGCCACGCTGAAGGATTGCACCGCGCCGTTCGAGCCGGTTTCGCCGAAGCCCTTGTCCAGCATCTCGGCCACGACCTTGGCGTTGACCTCGGGAGTGTAGCTCGATTTCAGCTCGGTCAGCACGCCCAGATCGGTGCCATGGGTGGCATTGTAGGCATTCACGGTGTCGAGGAACTCGCCCAGCGTCGGCACGCTGAAATCGGTGGTGGGGGTGAAGCCCGGATGGCTGTAGGAGGCCGACCCCGTCGGCAGAAGCGTCAGCTGCTTGATCTCGGCCAGGGTGAAATCGGCGACGCTGTAGCCGCCGTTCCGGGGCGGGAACCTGGCGGCGATGTTGGTGGTGCGTTCGAGCGTGCCGTCATGCATGACGATTAACTCGCCGTCCCTGGTAACCTGAACGTCGGTCTCGACCATGTCGGCGCCAAGATCGCCTGCCAGTTCGTAGCCGGGCAGGCTGTTCTCGGCCAGATAGTTGGGCGCTCCGCGATGACCGATCACCTTCGGGGCCTGGCCGGACAGGGTCTGCCAGTCGAGCGTGGCGGCCTGGGCGGCCGGGGGCGCCAGCAGCGGGCAAAGCGCAGTCAGCAGCGCACCGACAAGGGCGCCGTTCGAAACGAGCTTCATGATGTCCTTCCTGATTGCGAAGTGGGCGCAGATCGTGCCCGCGGGGGTGCGGGCCCCGTGTCGGTTAAGCCGCGCGGGTCACAGGATCATGACATTTTTAATCAATAGCATGAGGTCTGCCGCGGCGCTGCGGCACGGCGGTCCGGCTGCCCTTGCGGCACCCGGACTTTCCGTCCTTATCCGCGACGGAACGGTGCCGCTCAGCGGAAGCGGCGGCGGTATTCCGAAGGCGACAGGCCGACCTCTTTCTTGAACGCCTTGCAGAAATAGTTGGCGTCCTGGAAGGAGAGGTCGAGCGAGACGTTGGTGATCGGCAGGTCGCTGTCCTGCAACAGTTCCTTGGCGCGCTCGATCCGCTGGGTCTTGAGGTAGGAGATGAAGGTCACGTCCATCTCCTTGCGGAACAGCCGGCTGAGATAGCAGGGGCTGATCTGGGCGAAATCCGCGGCATCCTCCAGCGTGACGCCCTTGTGCAGGTTCCGTTCGATGTAGTTCAGAACGTCCTGGATCCGGCCCGAGGCATGGGCACCGCCGGATTCGCTGGCCTCGAACAGCACGTCGGTGATCTGGCACAGGACTTCCTGCACCTGGAAATGGCTGTGCATGTCGAGCCGCTGCGACTCGAGCGCCTCGACATGACGGGCCAGCGCCGGCGGCAGGGCAAGACCGCGCACCTCGACCACCTGCAGCATGATGCGCAGGAATTCCAGCACCGCGCGGCGCGGCGAGGCCTCGCGCTGGGCGTAGATGGCTTCGAGATGACGGCGCACCAGCGCCAGGCATTCGCGATAGGCGCTGTGATCCACGAGACCGGCAATACGGTCGGCGACCGGCGGTTCGGGCACGCGGATCGCATCGGGGGCAGGGGCGGTCACGGTCCAGGCCCCCGCAGCACGGGCCGCCATCGGCTCGTGCGTGGCGAGGCATTCGTGAACCGCCTTCAGCAGGTCTTCGGTGCGGATCGGCTTCAGCAGGAAATTGTCCGCCTTGAGGTGGATCGCGGTCTGCATGATCTCGAAGTAATCGTAGGCGGTCAGGATGATGACCTTGGTCGCCAGGCCGCGGTCGCGCACCGACTGGATGATCTCCAGCCCGTTGGGGCGCGGGATCTTGATGTCGATCAGCATCAGATCGATATGCTGGCCGTCGATCAGGGCCATGGCCTCGGTGCCGTTGCGGGCCTCGCCCACGATCCGGGCGCCGTCGAGGTTCTTTTCCAGAATGCTGCGCAGGGCACGGCGTTCCAGCTCTTCGTCTTCGATGATCGCGATATCGAACATCTTCTCGCTTCCTTGTCGTTCCGGGGCCTAGACCGCTGCCTCGTCGAAATTGGTGGGCAGGCGCAGCCGCACCAGCGTGCCGCGGCCACCGCGGAACGGGCTGACGATCTCCAGCCCGTGGCCGTCGCCGAAATAGTGCCGCATCCGGCTGTCGACGTTGTGCAGCCCGATGCTCTTGCGTCCGCCACGGTCGGCGACGCCGGTCAGAACCTCGATCCGCCGTTCGGTCGGGATGCCATCGCCGTTGTCGACGACGTCCACGATCACGTCATGGCCATCCCGATAGGCCGTGATGTCGATCAGACCGCCGCTTTCGCGGGGTTCTATCGCGTAGTTCATGCAGTTTTCCACGATCGGCTGCAGCACCATGAAGGGGCAGGTCACCTCGGCCAGATCGGCGGGCAGGTCGATCGAGAAGGTGAAGCGGTCGCCCAGCCGCAGCCGCAGCAGGAACAGGTAGTTCTTGACGTGATCGACCTCGGTCGCGAGCGGCACGAACTGGGTGCCGCTTTTCTTGAGGATGTAGCGCATCATGTCGGCGAAGGCATGGACCGTGTTTTCGGTCTGCGAGGCCTCCTCGATCAGCGCGAGCCGGCCGATGGTGTTGAGCACGTTGAACAGGAAATGCGGGTTCACCTGATAGGACAGGGCCTGCAGTTCCGCCTCGCGGAGCGAACGTTCCAGCTCGGCCCGGCGCTTGGATTCCTCCATCAGCCGCAGGTTCTTGGCGTAAAGCTCCTGGGTGACGCTGCTGGAATAGCTTTCCTCGACGATATGCGAGGCGATGTAGAACAGCGAATAGGCCGCCGAGCGGAGCCGCCCGTAGGAAATCTCGCCGATGTCATGGTAAAGCGCCATCAGGCGCGGGTCCTCGCGCCACGACGCCTCGACCGGGAAGAGGCCCGACAGGTCCACCAGGTCGGGCGCCATCTCGCCGGGCCGCATCTTGACCTGGCCGCAGATCACCGCGCCCAGATATTCGCCCCGCATGATGATCGGCGCGGCGAAGTCGACGAGGCCCGCATGGCACTTGTAGATCGAAGGATCGCCGGTCGACAGCGCCGTGCGCCCGCCCACCGCGTCGCAGTGATAGCACCGCTCGCGCCATTTCGGATGGTGCCGGATGGTGTCGCAGAAGGAACTGAACCCGCTTGGCCGGGTGACCGGCTCGCCTTCGGGGTCGACGATCACCATCGCCACGCCCACCGCCGCGCTGAAGTTGTCCTGCACTTTCTGCAGCATGTCGACGCTCATGAGGTCGGCAAGGCGCTGGCGGCGGGCGGCTTTGGCCTCGACGGTCTCGCTGCCGCCGCGTGGAAATGATGTATTCTTGATGTATGAATTTGGAGGCGCTTCGGATGTCAGTTGCAGGCCTTCTGCAAGGCGACCGTCCGATCCGTCTGCTCCCATGGGAACCCCTCTGTGCCCCGTCCGAAATGCCCGTAGGCCGCCGTTCTCTCGAAGATCGGCCGACGCAGGTGCAGGGTGTCGATCATGCCCGCCACGGACAGAGGAAAAACCTCCCGGACGGCTTTTTCGAGCCTGTCCGGGGTCACCTCGCACCCACGAGGTAAGGTAATCCCGACCATCTCGGGATGAAACTGACCTATCGCAAATGCGAGCGAGACTTCACAACTTTGTGCGATCCCGGCCGCCACGACGTTCTTTGCGATGTAGCGGCACATATAGGCGGCCGTGCGGTCGACCTTGGTCGAATCCTTGCCCGAGAAGGCTCCGCCGCCATGTCGGCCGATGCCGCCATAGGTGTCGACCATCAGCTTGCGGCCGGTCAGCCCGGTATCGGCGGCGGGCCCGCCCAGCACGAAGCGGCCCGTCGGGTTGATCAGCACCCGCGTCTCGGCCCGCAGCCAATGGCCCATTACCGGCGCGATCACCTCTTCGATCAGGCCGCGCAGCATCTCCTCGCGCTCGATCTCTGGCGCATGCTGGGCCGACAGCACGAGGCTGCGCAGCACCGCCGGGCGGCCGTCGGGGCCGTTCTCGAAGGTGACCTGAGCCTTGCCGTCGGGCCGCAGCCAGGGCAGCCGGCCGGTATGGCGCACCCGCGCCAGCGCCTCGGTCAGGCGGTGGGCATAATGGATGGCGGCGGGCATCAGAACCGGGGTCTCGTCGCAGGCGAAGCCGTAGAAGATGCCCTGATCGCCGGCGCCCAGTTCGGCGTCGCGCGACACGCCCATGGCGATGTCGGGCGACTGTTCGTGCAGGTCGGTCAGGATGAAGCAGCCCTCGGCGTCGAAGCCGAGCGCGGGATCGGTATAGCCGATCCGGCGCAGCACGCCGCGCGCCACGGCGGACACGTCGACATGGGCGGTCGAGGTGATCTCGCCCGCGATGTGCAGGGTATTGCCCGAGGCCAGAACCTCGGCGGCGACGCGCGCCATCGGGTCCCGGGTCAGGTAGGCATCGAGGATCGCGTCGGAGATCTGGTCGCAGACCTTGTCCGGGTGGCCTTCGGTGACCGATTCAGAGCTTGTATACGACATGTCCGGCGCCTCCTTCGGTTTGGCGCGCGGCCGGGGGTCAGCCCCCGACCACGCAGGTCAGTCCCAGATCCTCGATGGCCGCGACCAGATGCCCGACATCCTCGGGTTTGATGTTGGGGGTGTCGCCCATCGGATAGGCCCGCCCGAGCAGGGCGTACTTGTTCTCGCCATAGGTGTGATAGGGCAGCAGGTGCACGGTATCGACGCCGGGCATCAGCCTGGCGAAACGGGCCACGGCCTGCGCCGCCTCGACGGTGTCGTTGACGCCCGGAACCACCGGCACGCGGACCACCGTATGGGTCAGCGATGCCATGCAAAGGGCGTTTTCCAGGATGATGCGGTTGTCGACGCCGGTATTGGCGACATGCACGTCGGGATCGACCGCCTTCATGTCCAGCAGCACATGGTCGACATGGGGGATCACGTCGCGCACGATCTCGCGGGTGGTGTAGCCCGTGGTCTCCATCGCGGTGTTCCAGCCCTGTTCATGGCAGGCCATCAGAAGCTGCTTGGCGAAGTCGTGCTGGAAGAGCGGCTCGCCGCCCGACAGCGTCACGCCGCCGCCCGAGCGGCGATAATGGATCGCGTCCTTGCGCAGTTCCTGCATGACCTGGGCCACCGTCATCTTCTTGCCCGAGATGGTCAGCGCCTGGGTCGGGCAGACCCCGGCGCAGGTGCCGCATTTCACGCATTTCTGCCGATCGACGAACCCCGGATTCGTGACCGCCAGCGCCTGGGTCGGACAGACCGGGATGCACTGGCCGCACTTGATGCAGCTGGAGGCGCGGAAGAACAGTTCCGGCTCCGGGTTCTGGCTTTCGGGGTTCGAGCACCAGCGGCAGCGCAGCGGGCAGCCCTTGAGAAACACGATGGTGCGCACGCCCGGGCCGTCATGGATCGAATAGCGCTGGATGTCGAAGACCGTGCCTTCTTTGTCGAAATCGATGTCGGACATCTCTTTGTCCCTTCCGTTTGTCTTGCCGCCACAGGCTGAGCGGCTGGTCAGAAGGCGGGGCTCTGCGCCGCCTCGATTGCCGCCATCGCCGCCCGCACGGCCGAGGTCTCGCCCATCACCGCCAGCGTCGTGGTGGTCTGGGGGCAGGACCCGAAAAGCTCGACCGTGTAGACGTTGGCCGCCTTGCCGGCCACGTCAGCGAAGAAGAAGAGATCGGGGACGCTGGTCTGGACGAACCCGATCGCCGAGATCGGATTCGCCTCGATCCATTTCCGGGTATGCGGGGCGATGCGCCGGGTGAGCATGTCCAGGATATTTTCCTGCGGCGCGTTGATGATCCTCGTGTTCATGGTCCCGTATCCCCTGATCTCTTGCTTCAAGTTTCTGCCGACGCCCGCCTCAGCGGACGTTCAGCGCCTCGACCATCACGCATTTGCGCTTGCGGGCGAAGGACTTGGCCGAGGTCAGACCCTCGCCGGTCGGTCCCGCGATGGTGAAGGTCGTGTAGCCCTCGCCGCCGACGCCGAGCCCCGCATAGGACGGGCCGTTCTTGACGAAGATCGTGGTCTGGATGAGCTTCGCCATCTTGGTCAGCTTGCGCACGTTGGTCGAGTGCATCATCGCGGTGTGGCGGTTGCCGTGTTCCAGCTCGACCGCCAGGTCGATGGCATCGTCGACGCCGGGCGCGCGGACCAGCGGCAGGATCGGCATCATCAGCTCTTCCTGCACGAAGACATGGTCCTTGTCGGTCTCGATCAGGATGATCTTGACGTCATTGCCCGCCTTCACACCGATCTTGTCGAGCAGGTAGGTCGCGCTCTTGCCGACGCAGGAGGTCTGCGGACCGCCCTTGTCGTTGATGACCAGCGCCTCGAGCTTTTTCACCAGCGCCGGGTCCTTGATCAGGTAGGCGCCGCATTTCTGCATTTCCGCGATCAGGTAGTCGGCGATCTGGTTGACCGCGATCAGCTCTTTCTCGGCGATGCAGGGCAGGTTGTTGTCGAAGCTGCAGCCGTTGACGATGTCGCGTGCGGCCTTCTCGATGTCGGCGGTCTCGTCGACCACGACCGGCGGGTTGCCCGCGCCCGCGCCGATGGCTTTCTTGCCGGTCGACATCACCGTCTTGACGATGCCCGGGCCGCCGGTCGCGACCAGCATCCGCACTTTGGGATGGTTCATCATCGCGTTGGTGTTGTCGATCGAGGGCTCCTGCACCGTCACCACGAGGTTCGCGGGCGCGCCCAGCGTGGCCAGCTTGCGGTTGATCAGCTTGACCACCAGAAGCGAGACCTTCTTGGCGCGCGGGTGGGGGCTGAAGACGGCGGCGTTGCCCGCGGCCAGCATGCCGATCGCGTTGCAGATGATCGTCTCGGTCGGGTTGGTGGTCGGGCAGATCGCGCCGATCACGCCGAAGGGCGAATATTCGACCAGCGTCAGCCCCTCGTCGCCGCTGAGAGCGTCGGTCGTCAGATCCTCGATGCCCGGGGTCTTTTCGCAGGCCAGCCGGTTCTTGATGATCTTGTGGGCGGCATTGCCCATGCCGGTATCGTTGGCCGCCATGTGCGAGATCCGCTCGAGCGTGCCGTTCGACAGGATCACCTCGCGGATGCCGTCGGTGAAGCGCTTGCGCGCGGCCATGGTGCAGAACAGGTACTGCCGCTGGGCCAGTTCGGCCGCCGCGACGGCCTCGTCCATGGACGCGAAGACGCCGTCGCCAAGGGTGGTGGCCTCGTCGTCGGACACGGCGACCTCTTCCGAGCTGGCCGAATGCGGGCAGACGGTGCAGGGTTGCTTGTCGCCCAGCGCATGCGCGACCAGCCCGTTGACGATATCGTCCAGCGGATCGTCCGAGGGATGCGCCTTGGACCAGCAGCAGCGTTTCGAGCCGGGCACGTAGGCGGGTTGCGCCGCGTCGCCGGCCGCCGGAGACGAGCCGGTTTCGGCCAGGATCTGCGCCACGAGGTCGGACATGGGCTGACCGCTCTTCGGATTGGCCGGAGGCGCGCCGGCGCCGGTGTCGGCCGCCGCGCTGCCATAACCGCTGAGCACCTGGGCCACGGCGTCGCTGATATCCTTGTCGTTCATCTTTCCGCTCCTTCTTCGGGGCCGCGCCCCAATCCGTTCAAATTCCGTTCAGGGCCTGGCGCGCGATGGCCATGTCCTCGTCGACGGTGCCGCCGCTGATCCCGACGGCGCCGATCACGGTGCCGTCGCGGCGGACCGGAAGCCCGCCGCCGAAGGCCACGACGCGGCCGTCATGGGTGCTTTCGACCCCGAAGAGCATCCCGCCCGGCTGGGCCTGCCGGCCCAGCTCGTCGGTGCCCATGCGAAACGCGGCGGCGGTCCAGGCTTTGCCGGGGGCCAGCGTCGCGCTGGCGGGCAGGCTGCCCTCCATCCGGTGAAACAGGATCTGGGCGCCGGTCGCGTCGGCCACCGCGATCACCATCGGCACGCCCATTGCCGCCGAGGCGGCCTGCGCGCGGGCCGCGATGGCCTCGGCCTCGGCCAGGGTCAGCGACGGGGTCGGGGCGGCGGGCAGGGCGCGCCGTTCCAGCGCGGCCGTGACCAGCCGTTCGATCAGTTGGGCGTCGATATCGCAGTGCATGTCCGGGTCTCCCTCAATGGGTCTCGACGGTGTCTACGATGCCGACGATCGAGGCATCCGAGACCGACTTGCCCAGCGTGCCCGCCATGCGCGCGCCGCTGCCCTTCGAGACGATCACCGTCTCGCCATAGCCCGCGCCGACCGTGTCGACGGCGATTTCGGTGAACCCGGTCGGGTCCAGCTGCGGGGAAAGCCGCGCCACGATCAGCAGCTTGGAGCCCACAAGGCTTGGGTCCTTGCTGGTCGAGACGACGGTTCCGATCACGCGTCCCAGATGCATCGCCCTTCTCCTTACACTCGCACGACCCGGACGTGCCGGGCCCGCAATTCTTCCGCCGCCAGCGGCGTGATCAGCACGTCCGACCCGATCCGCAATTCGGCCGAGTCCAGCGTCTGGGCCTCGCTCCGGCCGAAGACCCGCGACCCGGGCACGGAGGGTGTCGCAGTCCTCCGGCCCGGGCCCGGCCCCCGGTCGCCCGGCCGCGGGGACGCGATGGCATCGCCCAGCTTCGCGGCCCAGGCCAGTTCGACCCCATAGCTTTGCAGGCGGACCAGATGTCCGGCCAGCATCTCGCGGAAGGCCTCGTTTCCGGTCAGCCCGCGTGCGTTGCGCTCGCGGCCCGCGGGGCAGACGCCGTCGCGCGCCACCACCACCCGGCGGCCGCGTTCGAGCGCGCCGGTCAGCAGCGACGAGACCTCGTCCTCGGCCATGCCGAGCGAGGCGCGCGCGGCCAGCGCCACGCTGAGCGCGGGCACCACCACCAGGCCGTTGCGGCTCAGCGCGCCGTCGATATCGGTTTCCCCGGGCGCCGCCATCGGCGGGATCGCCCGCGCGCCGCCCAGCAGCCGCAGCCGTTCCGGGGTCAGAAGCCCGGCCGCGTCGGGGGTGCGGCGGATCTCGAAGCTCCAGCCCGCATCGGTCAGTTTCGACAGCGATTTCAGCGCCGGATCGAGCCCCAGATCGGTGCCCGAAAAGAGCAGGAGCGCCGAGCGTTCGCGCGCCTTCAGCCGGGCGACGATGCGGTCCGACAGAAGGTCCAGCAGGGCCCGGTTCAGAAGGGTGTCGAGCGCGGAGCGGTCCATCACTTGTCTCCTGTCACCTGCGGGAACATGGCAATGCCGAGCGGGGTCACCAGCAAAGGCTCGGCCGGTTTGACGATCCGGCGGCCGGTCTGCTTGGCGAAGACGCCTTCGAACTCGCTGAAGGTGCAGGCGCCGCCCACCACATGGACCGTGTCCACATCGGGATGGGCCTGCAGGAAGCGTTCGACGATGCTGGCCATCTTCTCGACCACCGGGCGGACGACCGCGAAAACCATGCGTTCATTCGCGGGATCGAGCTTTTCGGCCTCGGCCTCGTCGAAGGGCAGGCCGCGCGCCCCGGCCAGGACCAGGGTCATGTGGGTGCCGCCGGTGGCCTCGTCGAAGGAGGCGAGAACCTTGCCGTCCTTCAGCACGCTGATGCCGGTGGTGCCGCCGCCGACATCGACCACCGCCCCGTCCGAGACGCCCAGGAAGCGGGCCGCGGCGGCGGGTTCGTCGACGATCTCGGCCAGTTCGAAATCGGCGGCCTCGACCACATTGCCGATGGCCTTGGTGCTGCCGGGATGGACGCCGGGCGGGATCGCGGCTGCGGCTTTCAGCAGCGGCCGGCCGATCCGCTTTTCAAGCTCGGCCTTCATCGCGGTCACCGCGCTGACCGCGCCGATATAGTCGACGACGATGCCGTCGCGGACCACCGTCGAATGATGGGTGATGCCCGCAACCGGGCGGTTCGACGCATCGAGCACGGCCAGCACCAGGTTCGCCGTGCCGAGGTCGACGCCGACCTTCAGCGGACCCTTGGCCCAGGCGTCGGCGGGCACCACAGACCCCGAGCGGATCAGCTCGGCGAAGTCGCGCAATGTCCTGTCGGTGCTCATCGTTCTCTCTCCGTCTCGCCGCCCGTCCGGATCAGTCCCTGAGGATCCGCACGAGGTCGTCGTTCTTCAGCCCGAAGGCGTTCGCTTCCTCGACGTCGATATGCATTTCGGTGGCCGAGGCTTCGGCCGCGCGGATCACGACGTGATGCATGATCCCGCCGCGCGGACCGCCGACCAGCACGCTGACCTCGTCGCCATTGGCCAGACCCAGCCGGGCCGCGGTTTCGGGCAGCATGTGGATGTGGCGCATCGCGGCGATGACGCCCGAGTCCTTGCGGACCGTGCCCTGCGGCCCGACGATCTCGATGCCGGGCGTGTCGCCCAGCTTGCCGGACATCCGGAGCGGCGGCTTGACGCCCAGCACGAAGCCGTCGGCGATGGAAATCTCGACCTGGGTGTCCTTGCGCAACGGCCCGAGCACGCGGACCTTGCCGATCTCGCCCTTGGCGCCGCGAATGATGACGGTTTCCTCGGCCGCGTACTGGCCGGGCTGTTTCATCGCTTTCTTGCGGGTCAGCATGGCGCCGGGGCCGAAGAGGGCGTCCATGTCCTGACGCGACAGGTGGATATGCCGGTTCGACACGCCGATCGGCACCAGAGCGGGATCGGCCTCGGGGCCGGCAGCCGCCGTCGGGGCCGCCGCCTCCTTCGCCGCGGCGCGGCCTTGGGCCAGCACCTCGGCTACGATCCGATCAATCATGTTCCCAGTCACCTGCATCGCCTTGTCCTGTTCTTCTCGGCCCGCCCCGCCGCGCCGTTCCGGCGCCGGTGGGATCCCGGTTCCGGGCACATGTCGTGCCCGGGCTCCGGCCGTTTCCCGTGCTTGCCCCGCCGGTTCGGCCGGGGCGGTTCGTTTCAGCGCCCTTTACCGCCCGGCTTTCCGGCCGGGCCGGGGCGCCGGCGATTTCGCCGTCCTGCGCCAGACGCCCCGGCTCCGGTCGCCGCCGTCTCACCGGAGGGTCCGGCGGCAGCCTCCGAAGGCGCGGGAGCCGCCGCCGCCTCGGAGGGTGTTTCTGTGTCTTGTGTCTCGTCGCTGGGTTCGGGTTCGGCTTGGTGCGTGGCTGCCGCAGCTCTTTCCGGGTCCGCCGGTTCAGCCGGGGCGGGGGTTTCGTCGGACGCCGGTGTCCCAGCGGCGTCCGACGAGGCTTCGGCGTCCTCGTCCGTATGTGAGACGGCCTCGACCGGGGCAGAGACCTCCGACGCGGCTTCAGCCGCGCTGGAGAGCTCCGCCTCGGCCTCGGCCGCAGGCTCGGACGCCGCGGCCGTTCCGGCGGCCGGTTCAGGAACCGGTTCCGCCGGGACCACGCCCACGGTCGCGGGACTGTCCACCAGCAAGGACACATCCCGCGCCGGGCGCGCGATAACCTGGGTCGACACGACGCGGTTCACGCGTTCGGCCGCCACGGCGCCGGCCGCGACCGCGGCCTTGATGGCGCCCACTTCTCCGCGAAGCTTGACGACCGTCATGCCGTCGCCGTTGGTCAGCTCGTAGCCCACCAGCTGGACGTTGGCCGATTTCACCGCAGCGTCGGCGGCTTCAACGGCAGCGGCCAGGCCGATGGTTTCGATCAATCCAAGGCTTTGCTCGGTCATGACGGTCATCCTCTTTCAAGCTCAGATGTACGGAGTGGTGGTCGACTTGAGCTCGGTGGTCGGATCAAGCGTGCCCAGAAGCTGCTTGCCGACGTCGCGCGCAGCGTGGATCGACTGGCGCACCGCGCCGGAGTCGCCGCTGAACATGTAGATCACCTCGTTCGAGTAGCTGGTGCCGCCGTTGCCCGGCGACGCGTAGCCGACGGTATCGACCGTCGCCGCCTTGGCCGCGGTATCGGCCATCAGCACGCCGATCGCCGCAGGGGCGCCGACGGTGATGCCGAAGGCCTGGCCGATCGGGGCGCCAAAAGCCTTGTTCAGCGCAAAGCTGGCCCGGGCGGTGTACTGGAATTCCAGGTGGCCCGCGGCGTTGCCGTAGACGTCCCCGAAGGTCCGGTCCAGTTCGCTCAGCATGACTTCGACCGCACGGCGGGCGTCGGAAACGTCCGCGGCGCCGAAGATGATCAACGACCCGTGGCCAGCGCCGCCTTCGGTATCCCGCGGCAGTTCGATCACCAGCACTTCGCTGTTGGTCGCCTTCACCGCCTCATCGGCCGCGAAGATGTGGGGACCGGCCCCGGTCCGCGCGCCGACGATGCCGATCGAGCGGTACTTCTTGTCGATCTTCATCGCGTCATGCAGCGCCGGATCGACGTTGGCGATGACCATGCCGATCGTGTTGCCGATCGCGGTGCCGACGAATTCGGTCAGCTGGCACGCCTTGGGGGCTTTGGCGGGAGCCGCCTTGGCCTGGGGTTGGGGTTCGGAGGAGGAGGAGCTGTCGCTCCCCCCCATTTTCCGGATCACTTCCCCCATCAGTTGTTCGACAAGATCGTCTTTCATGACCGATCCTCCTTGTCCTTAATCAGGGGTTATTCGGCGGCCGGGGCGGGATGGGGCAGAATGCGTTCCACCTCGGTATGCGGCCGCGGGATCACGTGGACAGAGGCCACGGTGCCGACCTTGCCGGCCGCCACGGCGCCCGCATCGGTGGCGGCCTTGACCGCGCCGACATCGCCACGCACCATCACGGTGACGAGGCCCGACCCGATTTTCTCGTAGCCGATCATCGTCACGTTGGCCGATTTGACCATGGCGTCAGCGGCCTCGATGGCGCCGACCAGACCTTTGGTTTCGACCATTCCCAGTGCTTCCTGTTGCATCGCTCTCTCCTTGCTCACGATGTTTCGTTGATGAAGTTTGCCTTAGGGTCTTCGCGCTTCTTGCTCTGCTGCATCCTCCCTCGTCTCCTAACCGCCGACCTGCATCAGCAGGGCGTCCAGGTCTGCCTGGGACGGTTTGCGTGGGTTGCTGGTCGTGCAGGCATCGGCCAGCGCTGCCGCCGCGATCTGGGATCGGGCATGGCTGAATTCCTCCATGTCCGTCCCGAGACCCCGGAGGGATGACGGGATGCCGAACCTGGCATTGAGGCCCTGGATTGCGTGGATCAGGGTGCCGACCCCGGCGCGCGTACTGGGCACGTCGAGCCCGATCAGACGGGCGATCCGGGCGTAGCGTTCGGCGGCCTCGGGCTCTTCGGCGTTCCAGGCGATCACCAGCGGCATCAGCACCGCGTTGACGCGGCCGTGCACGACATGGAGCCGCCCGCCGAGGGCATGGGCGAGGCTGTGGTTGATGCCGAGCCCCGCCGCGCTGAACGCCAGCCCGGCCAGGCAGGACGCCTGGTGCATCGCGTCCCGCGCCTCGATGTCGTCGCCATTGGCGAAACAGCGGGGCAGGGAGGCGAAGGCCAGCGCCAGCGCCTTTTCGGCGAAGGCGTCGGTGAAGTGGTTGGCACCGGTCGCGACCACGGCCTCGATGGCGTGGGTGATGACGTCCATGCCGGTATCGGCGGTCACCTTCGGCGGCGCGGTGCGCACGAATTCGGGGTCCAGAAGCGCCACGTCGGGGACGAGCTCTTCCGAGATCAGGGGAAACTTGCGGCCGTTGGCGGGGTCCGAGATCACCGCGAACGAGGTCACTTCGGACCCGGTGCCGCTGGTCGTCGGGATCGCGACGAACGGGATATAGCGGCCTTCGGACATCTGGCGGACGATGGCAAGGATCGCCTTGCCGGCGTCGATCGGCGAGCCGCCACCCAGTGCCAGGATCACGTCCGGGCCGAAATCGGCCAGCAGGCGGGCGCCCCTGGAGACGGTGTCGAGCGGCGGCTCGGGGATCGCTTCGTCGAAGACCAGCACGTCGCAGCCCTTCAGCGAGGCTTTCACCCGGTCGAGCGCGCCCGACTGGGCCATGAAGGCGTCGGTCACGATACCGACTTTCTGACCGCGATAGGCATGCAGGCGGTCCAGCAGTCCGGGGCCGAAGACGATCTCGGTCCTGGGATGGAAGCTTTGATAGCGGGTCATTCGGGTCACCTGTTTCTTCGCGGGTCGGTCGGGTGGGGCGGACACGGGCGGCTGGATGTCAGGGGCCGCCGCCCGCGCCTCTCCCCGGTCGGCCCCCGCGTGCTGCGATGCGGGGACCGGCCAATCGCTGGATCAGAACGTCTGTTCCGTCCGGCTGATGATGTCGTCCTGCACCTCTTTCGCGAGGACGACGAACTGGGCGCTGTAGCCGGCCACGCGGACCACGAGGTCCTTGTGGGCATCCGGGTTTTTCTGCGCGTCCAGAAGGGTCTGGCGGTCGATCACGTTGAACTGCACGTGCATGCCCTTGTGATCGAAGTACGACCGCACCAGCGAGGCGAAGTTCTGCAGACCCTGGTCACCGGCCAGCGCCGCAGGCAGGAACTTCTGGTTGTAGAGGGTGCCGTTCGAGGCGATGAAGTGGTCGAGCTTGGCCACCGAGTTCGCCGCGGCCGTCGGGCCCTTCGCATCCTTGCCTTGCCGGGGCGACACGCCGTCCGAGAGCGGTTTCTTGGCGAGACGGCCGTCGGGCAGCGCGCCCACGTCCTTGCCGAAGAGCACGTTCGCGGACACCGGGTAGATCCCGGCCTGGAACTGGCCACCGCGCGGGTTGGTGTACTTTTCAACCTCGAGGCAGTAGATCCGGGCGCATTTCCGGGCGATCAGGTCGACCTCGTCGTCATCGTTCCCGAAGCACTCGGCCGAGTCCATCAGGCGGCGGATGCCGTCATATTTGGACGAACCCGACTGCGGCGTGTCCTTGGCGGCCAGCGTGCGGTAGACCTCGTCCTTCAGCGTGGCCACATCGACCGAGCTGTTGGTGGAGAGCACCTTGCGCACCGCGGCGTAGACTTCCTCTTCGCTCGGCGTGCCGCCGCCCGACGTCTGGGCGCTCTCGCCCAGCGCGACCCCGAAGTTGGCGTCCAGTGCGTCCTTCAGATCCGCCATCGACACTTTCTTTTCGTCGAAGACGAATTTCTTCATGGCGTAGACCGAGTCGCCGGTATCGGCGACGCCGAAGGCCTGCGGACCGGTGAAGTTGTAGATCGCGCCGCCTTCCTGGACCGACTTGCCGCGACCCATGCAGTCGTCGACCATGGCCGACAGGAAGGGCAGGGGCGCCCGTTCGGCATGGGCGAGGTCGACGCAGTTGTCGGCTTCGGCCAGGTACTTGACGAAGAAAGTCATCTGCGCCTGGAACGCCGCATAGAAGTCGTCAAGCGATTTCCAGTCGGTCATCTCGCCGGTCTTCGGCCCCAGCTGCGTGTCGCCCACGCGGCCGTTGTTCATGGTGATTTCCAGAACCTTGGCCACGTTGAAGAACGCCGCGTCGTGCCAGCCTTCGGTGCGGTGGATCGCCTGCGGTTCGACGCAGCCGACGATGCCGTAGTCGCGGGCATCGGCCAGCGAGACACCGCGGTTCTGCAGCGCGGGGATGATCACCTCGTCGTTGTAGACCGCGGGCACTCCCAGCCCGAGGCGCACGACCTCGGCGGCCCGGAACAGGAACTCGTCGGGCGTGCCCTGCCAGACGCGGATCGAGAAGGACGGCGCGGGCAGTTTCACATGGGCGACCGCTTCCATGCACATGTAGGACATGTCATTGGTCGCATCGAGACCGTCTTCGGTCTGGCCGCCGACGCAGAGGTTCTGGAACACCGCGTAACCGGCAAAGGCCTGGGCCGACACCTCGTCGCGGGTCTTGTTGACGTCGTTGAGCTTGATCCAGATGCAGTCGACCAGTTCCTGCGCGAATTCGCGGCTGATGGATTTGTCGGCTTGCAGGTAGGGGTCCATGTACTGGTCGAACCGGCCCGGCGAGATCGAGTGGCCCGAGGATTCGATCTGCAGCATGCACTGGACGAACCACATGGTCTGGCAGGCTTCCCAGAACGTCGTGGCCGGGTTTTCAGGCACGCGGCGGCAGTTCTTGGCGATCTGTTCCAGCTCGGCCTTGCGGCTCGGGTTCGATTCCTGCCTGGCCAGCTCTTCCGCCTTCGCCGCATAGCGGTGGGCGAAGTTGATCGCGGCGTTGTAGGAGATCACGACCGCGTTGTAGAACTGTTTCTTCTTGATGAAGCCCGGGTCTTTCTCGTCGAGGCATTCAAGCAGCTTGATCGCCTGTTCGATGACACCGCGGAAACCGATCTTGAGGATCTTGCCGTAGTCCACGCAGACATGGCCGACGCCGCCGAAGTAGTAGTTGCCGACGGTGAACACGCCGTTGGCCATGCAATCATGGGCCTTTTTCGACATGTAGGACGCGGCAAGCGCCTGGGTCGTCTTGCCCGGCCAGTACTTGAAGGCCTCATGCAGCTCGGCGGCGGTTTCCTTCGGGATCTCGAAGGGGTCGGCGACGCGGGTCGCCATGGTGTCGAACTCGGCTTCCACCCAGTCGAACGAGAATTCGGGGCAGATTTCGGTCGAGCGCGGGTTCTTGGTGATCGCGCCGACGATCAGCTCGTCGTCGCGGATGGTCACGGGAAGCTCGTTGAAGATCTTCTCGGCCACCTTGGCGCGCCGCAGGATCGCAGGCAGCCCTTCGGTTGCCTTGTAGGCTTCGGTCGCCAGAACCGCACGCTCGGACTCGACATAGGGCCGGGCGTGGATGATCTGGGACTTGAGCCGCATCACGCGGTCCGTCGGTTTCGTAAAGCCCTTCTCAATCATGATTTCCTCCAGGCTGTGATGCCCCGCCGAGCCCTCGCGGCCCGCCGGCGCCGATTGCTTCAGATCGCGAGGTCGGGGGCCACCTGGCGCGCGAAGGCGCGCAGCAGTCCCGGATGTCCGGGCCAAGCCGGAGACGTCGCGAGGTTTCCGTCGATCACGGTGTTTTCCGGCGCGACGGCGACATAGGTGCCGCCGACGGCGCGGATCTCGGGGGCGACGGCCGGGTAGGCCGTCAGGCGGCGACCGGCGAGAACGCCGGCGGCGGCCAGAATTTGCGGGCCATGGCAGATCGCCGCGACCGGCCTGTCCGCCTCCATGACGGTGCGGGTCAGCGCCAGCACGTCCTCGTCGAGCCGCAGGTATTCGCAGGCCCGGCCTCCGGCGAGGTAGAGGCCGTCATAGGCGTCCGCCTCGATCAGCCCGAAGGCGGCGTTCAGATGAAACAGGTGACCGGGTTTTTCGCTATAGGTCTGGTCGCCCTCGAAATCGTGGATCGCGGTCCTTATGGTGTCGCCCGCGCGTTTTCCCGGGCAGGCCGCGTCGACCTGGAAACCGACCATTCCAAGCGCCTGAAAGGGAACCATCACTTCATAATCTTCGGAATAGTCGCCGACGATCATGAGGATTTTCTTTTTCGAGGAGCCGGGCATTTCCATTTCCTTCGCGATTGGCCGCGTCGTTGAAGAGAGAATAGGGTTTTGCAGGGGCCGTCAGCAACGCGAAGGGTTTGACAATGACGGGTAATCCTTTGACGGCGGCAGCAAATCGGACGCATCGCTCTTGAAAACAAGGGGTTTGGCGCCGGCCGGCCGCGGCGTGCAATCGGCCGGGAGGACAAGAAATTACGCGGACCGGTAAATTCTTGTCATCGGGAGGACAAGGTAACCTCGGTCGGAACCGGGCAGGGGCGTGTCGGACAGGGCCTTCGGGAGGTGCCGGGGGACTCGCGCGTTCTTCATAAGATTACGTAATTGAAAAATAAAATCGGCGCGATGCTGCTGCGGCAGGCCGATTCCGGGGACCCCGGAGGGCGAATTTCGGGCCTCCTCCGGCTCCGGCAAGAAATTACCACCGGAGGCCAAGTTCCCCGCGTTGACCGGCCGAGTCAATTCGATCAACATTATTTTCGACGACGCACCCGAATTCGGGACTCGCTTTCGATATCAACATATCGGGGGATGCAGTTTGAACCAACCGGAGGGCTTTTGGCTTTTCCGGAGTCGGCAACCTGCGTTTCGAAAAACGGGCGCGGGTGCGAAGCAAGTGGAAACCGAAAAAATCGACATGCGAACTTGGAAGCGGAATCGAGGCGAACGCGTAAATCTCCTTCGAGGATTTCGCGTGAGGAATGTCGATTGCGTTGCAAGGAGGAATAAATGACTGCACTCGGTTTACTGGTCGCCTTCGGAGGCGGCATCTTCGGGGCGGCGATCGGCGCATTGCCGGCCTTCGCCTTCGTGGGCATCCTGACGATCGCGGGCGTCGCGATCCAGCTGGCGGTCGCACCCGCGGCCACCGACTTCTTCGGGATCCCGTTCGGCGTCTTCGGCCCGCATGTGGGCGGGTTCGCCTCGGGCGTCGCCGCCGCGGCCTATGCGGCCTCGAAGGGCAAGCTTGACAGCGGCCGCAACATCGTGACGGCGGGCATGGGGTTGAACAGCCCCGACGTGCTGCTGGTCGGCGGTATCTTCGGGATCGTCGGCTACGTGATCTGCTGGGGCGTCGCGATGGTGCCCGATGTGGGTCCGGGCCTGCCCTGGACCGATTATCCCGGCATGAGCGTCGTGATCTCGGCCTTCATCGTGCGCTTTCTCTGGGGCACCTGCGGCCTGTGCGGGAAAACGCCCGAGGGCGAGCGGTTCTTCCACCCGACCGATGCCACCAAATGGCTGGTGTTCCAGAGCAGCTTTGGCCAGATCGCCGTGATCGGCATCGGCGTCGGACTGCTGGGCGGCTGGCTGGGCGTGACCTACGGCACCGCTGGCGCGCTGCTGGCCTTCGGCATCGCCGCCGCGAGCCTGCTGTTCCTGACGGTCGGCGTTCTGACCCCGGTGACCCACCACATCGCCCTGCCGGCCGCCATCGTCGGCGTGGCCTCGGGCAGCATCCTCTGGGCCGGCATCGCAGGCTTGGTCTGCGCCTTCGTGGGCGAATTCTTCGCCCGGGTCTTCCTCGACCGCGGCGACACCCATATCGACCCGCCGGCCTGCACTATCGCGGCCATGACGCTGGTCTTCAACGTACTGACTTCCATCGGCTTCTGGGCTCTCCTCCCACTGCCGGTGTGATCCGGGGGCAGACCGACACCCTGCACCCCGAACGGGCGGCGCGACACCCTCCTCCCACCCTCCCCCCCGTCGCGCCGCCCGTCCTTGCTGTTTCAAAGAAAGGACGACACCATGATCCTGACCATCAACTGCGGCAGTTCCAGCCTGAAGTATCAGCTTTACACGACCGATCTGTCCGAAGTCGTGGCGAAGGGTCTGATCGCCCGGATCGGCGAAGACGGCTCCTATTCGGATCACAAGGCCGGAGGCCGCGGCGAGAAGGTCGAGCTTCCGGTGCCCGATCACAAGACCGCGCTTGAACTGATGCTGGCCAGCCTGATGCATGCCGACTATGGCGTGATCGACTGCCCGGCGGCCATCACGGCCATCGGCCATCGCGCGGTCCATGGCGGCGACGTTTTCGTCGACTCGGTCGTGGTCGATGACGCGGTCATGGCCCAGCTGCGGGCCTGCGTCGGCTTTGCGCCGCTGCACAATCCCTGCAACATCGCGGGTATCGAGGCCGCGATGCGTCTGTTCCCGGGCGTCCCGAACATCGTGGTGTTCGATACCGCGTTCCATCAGACCGTGCCGCCCGAGGCGCATGTCTATGCGCTGCCCTACGCGCTTTATGCCAAGAGCGGCATCCGGAAATACGGCTTTCACGGCACGTCCTGCCGATATGTCAGCCAGGCCACGGCCGATCTGCTGAACTGGCCCATCGAGGACATGAAGATGGTGATCTGCCATCTGGGCAACGGCGTGACGCTGACCGCGGTCGATGGCGGCAGGTCGGTCGATACCTCGATCGGGTTCGGCACCTTCGGGGGCGTTCCCATGGGCACCCGGTCGGGCGATTTCGATCCGTCGATCATCTTCCATCTGGTCAATCAGCTGGGGATGAGCCTGAAGGACGTCGAGACGCTTTGCTATCACAAGAGCGGGCTTCTGGGCGTCTCGGGCGTCAGCAACGACATGCGCGAGGTGACCACGCGGGCGGCTGACGGCGACGAGCGGTGCAGGCTGGCGGTCGAGATCTTCGTCTATCAGATCAAGAAGACCATCGGCGCCTATGCGGCCGCGATGAACGGGCTCGACGCGCTGGTCTTCACAGCAGGCATCGGCGAGAACAGCGCCGAGATCCGGACCCGGATCTGTTCGGGGCTGGGCTTCCTGGGCGTCCGGATCGACGAGGCCACGAACGAGGTGGCGCGCGACGGCTATCCGAACATCAGCGCTGCCGATGCGTCGGTCGCGACCCTTGTCGTGCCCACCGACGAAGAGCGGATGATCGCGATGGACACCCTGCGTCTGACCCCCGATCACCTGCTGACAACGCCGCGCGGCGTCTCTGCGCGCGGCTACGAACAGGCGCGGCCGCTCTAGGCCGTCCCTGCCGTCGTCCGGCGGCGTGTCGGGGAGCAGCGGGAGCATCGTCTTCCGCGGGCCCGGCACGTCGTCGGCGACTCCAGTCCGAAGGCCCCGGCATCGGTGCCCCTTCGGGGGCGCGGCTCGGGGCCTTCCGCTGGCTGTTCTCGGGCGTCTTTCCTCGGGCGCCCGCCCGCGCTAAGAGAGCGCGAAAGGAGCCGCCATGCTGAAGATCCGTATCATCCCCTGTCTCGACGTGGCCGAGGGGCGCGTGGTCAAGGGGGTCAATTTCGTCAATCTCGTCGATGCGGGCGATCCGGTCGAGGCCGCCAAGGCCTATGACGCGGCCGGGGCGGACGAGCTTTGTTTCCTCGACATCCATGCCACCCACGAGAATCGCGGCACCATGTTCGATGTCGTGCGCCGGACGGCCGAGCAGTGTTTCATGCCGCTGACCGTCGGCGGCGGGGTGCGGACGGTCGATGATGTGCGGGCGCTGCTGCTGGCGGGGGCCGACAAGGTTAGCTTCAATTCGGCGGCGGTGGCCGACCCCGACGTGGTGCATCAGGCGGCAGACCAGTTCGGCAGCCAGTGCATCGTGGTCGCCATCGACGCCAAGACCGTGAGCCCCGGCAAGTGGGAGATCTTCACCCATGGCGGGCGCAAGCCCACCGGCATCGACGCGGTCGACTTCGCAAGGACCGTGGTCGCCAAGGGCGCGGGCGAGATCCTGCTGACCAGCATGGACCGGGACGGGACGCGGGCGGGCTTCAACCTGCCGCTGACCCGCGCGATTTCCGATGCGGTGGATGTGCCGGTCATCGCTTCGGGCGGAGTCGGCACGCTTGATCATCTGGTCGAAGGGGTCACCGAAGGCGGGGCAAGCGCGGTTCTGGCCGCCTCGATCTTCCATTTCGGCGAATTCACCATCGGCGAGGCCAAGGCCCATATGGCCGCCGCCGGCATCCCCGTGAGGCTGACATGACCGGATCCGAGCTCGAGGCGCTGGCGCGCCTTGCCACCACCGTCGAGGCGCGCAAGGGCGCCGATCCCGACACGTCCTGGACCGCCAAATTGTTCTCGAAGGGGCCCGAGAAATGCGCCGAGAAATTCGGCGAGGAGGCGGTCGAGGCGATCATCGAGGCGGTCCGGGGCGACCGTGCCCGGCTGACCGCCGAGGCGGCGGATGTGGTCTATCACCTGCTGGTGATGCTGGCGGCCCGCGACGTGAGCCTGGCCGATGTCGCGGCCGAGCTGGCGCGGCGCGAGGGCGTCAGCGGGATCGCCGAGAAGGCATCGCGCTGAGCTTTGCCCGGGGGCGGGCGCATGGGCGCGACCCCAAGCCGCGCTTGCCTGTACCCGCGCGCGGTGCCACTTTCCGGCGCATGGACAAGGACAGCAAACAGCCTTCGACAGGGCGGATCGCCTGGGGCGTGGGCATCGCGGTGACGCTGGTCACCCTTCTCATGACCGACTGGGGCTATCTCACGGCGGGCCCGGTCCATACCGTGAGCTCGATCGCGGCGGCGGTCTTCTTCGGCTTTCTGGCGGCGCAGAGCGCGATCTTCGGGATCGAGTTCCGCGAGAAGCGGCGCCGGGAAAAGGACTGAGCAGAAGGCGGGAGCCCGGGCGGGCGGTCAGACGCCGCTCTTCTTGCGCTCGCTTTTCGAATAATTGCTGAAATGGCCTTCCTTCTTGGCGAGGCTTCTAGCCCCCTTCAGGAGCTTTGCGCTTTCGCCCGAAGCGGCCACGCGCGACAGCAGGCGTTTGACCTCGGGGCTGCCGCAATCGGGGCAGGCGGGGGCGCTGTCGTCGCTGAGGCTGCGCAGAAGCTCGAATTCGGCCTCGCAGGCGGTGCAGCGGTAATTGTAGATCGGCATTCTCGAGTCCTCTTGCGCGCGCGTTTCGGGGCCCCTCCATCCTGACGGCTTCGCGGTCCGGGTCAATCCGCAGCGGTGCCGCGCCCCCCTTCAGCCCCGCTCGGCGCAGAGATCGGCCGCCTGCGCCCCGGCGACAGCCAGCGCATCGGCCGGGGCCAGCGCCACCATCAGCCCGCGGCGGCCGCCGTTCAGCACGATTTCGGGCACATTCAGCGCGCCTGCCTCGAAGGCCAGCGGCGCGCGGCGCTTCTGGCCGAAGGGGCTGATGCCGCCGGTATGAAAGCCGGTCAGCCGTTCGGCCTTGTCGGGCGGCATCATCTGGGCCGATTTGGCGCCGAAGGCCGCGGCCACCTTCTTCATCGACAGCGTGCGGTCCGACGGGATCACCGCGCAGGCGGGCTTGCCGTCGATCTCGACCATCAGGGTCTTGAGCACACGGCCCGGCTCGGCGCCGATGGCTTCGGCCGCGTGCAGCCCGATCCGGTCCTGCCCGGCGACATAGTCGTATTCGATGGGTCGGAACGCGACGCCCGCGCGTTTCAGCGCCTGCGTCGCGGGGGTGGCGGTGCTCACGCCCCCGCCTTCAACCCGGCAAAGACCTCGGTCAGCGCGGCCTCGAGCTTTTCGAACATCTCGTCCATCTGCGGCTCGGTCAGGATGAAGGGCGGGCACAGCACGATGGACTGGCCCAGCGGCCGGCAGATCAGCCCGTGATCGGTGCAGGTATTGGCGATCCGCTCGCTGACCGAGAGGTTGGAGGGGAAGGGCGTCCTGGTCGGCTTGTCGGCGACGGCTTCGAGCGCGCCCATCAGCCCCTTGCCGCGAAACTCGCCAATATTGGGGTTCTCGGCCAGCCGCGTCATGCCCTCTTCGAACCGCGGCGTCAGGCGGCGGACATTGTCCAGCAGACCCTCGTTCAGGATGACGTCGATGGCCTTCAGCGCGATGGCGCAGCCGACCGGGTGGCCCGAGGCAGTAAAGCCGTGCGGAAATTCCTCGACCGCCTCGGAGGCCGCGTGCAGCCGGTCCGCCAGCTCGGGGCCGAGGATCACGGCGCCCATCGGGAAATAGCCCGCCGTCAGCGCCTTCGACGAGATGATGGCGTCGGGCACGAAGTCGTAGGTCTCGCAGCCCCAGACGGCGCCGGTGCGCCCGAAGCCGCAGATCACCTCGTCCGAGATCAGCGGGATGCCGTGTTTCTTCAGGATCGGCTGGATCGCCTGGAAATAGCCCGCCGAGGGTGGGATCACGCCGCCCGCGCCCATGACGGGCTCGGCGAAGAACCCGGCGATGGTCTCGGCGCCCTCGCGCGCGATGACCTCTTCCAGTTCGGCCGCCATGCGGGCGGTGAACTGGGCCTCGGTCTCGCCGGGCTGGCCCTCGCGCCAGTAATGCGGGCAGGTCAGGTGGATGAAATCGGGCAGCGGCAGGCCGAACAGTTCATTATAGGGCTTGCCGGTCATCGAGGCCGAGACCGCCGTCACGCCGTGATAGGCGTTCTTGCGGGTCAGGATCTTGCGGCGCTGGGGCTGGTCCTCGGCGCGGGCCAGGAACCACAGCATCTTGACCAGCGTATCGTTCGCCTCGGACCCGGAGTTGGTGTAGAAGACCCGGCCGCGATCATAGGGCGAGACCTCGATCAGTTTCTCGCTCAGCATCACGGTCTGGTCGGACATCCGCCCGAAGAAGGCGTGATAGCCCGGGAAGCGGTCGTATTGCGCCTTGGCGGCGGCGGCGAGCCCGGCATGATCGAAGCCCGCGACCATGTTCCAGAGCCCCGAATTGCTGTCGAGATAGCGCCGGCCTTCGGTGTCGATCACATAAGGCCCTTCGCCATGGGTCAGCACCACCGTGCCGCGCGCCTTGATCGAGGGCAGATCGGTAAAGCCGTAGAAACTGGACGATTCGGCGCGGGCTTCCCAGCTGTTCGGGGCGGTATCGGGCATCTTGGGCTCCTTGGGGCGGTGGCGGGCAGAGGCTAGCGCCGCGCCGGTCCGGGTGCAATCGGGCTTTGGCGCGGGGCGGCTCAGCGCAGCCCGGTCCGGGCGATCTGGGTCGCAAGCTCGCGCAGCGCCGCGCCGCGCGCCGCCGCGATTTCGGCGGGACCGGCGGGGGCGGCGATCGGAACGGCGATCGCGAAGGGTGCGGCCCGGTTCCGCCCGCCGGCATCGGGGGCCACGAAGAACTGGCCGGTCAGGCGGAAGGTCCCGTCGGGCTCGGCCAGCATGTCGGCCACGCGGATCTCGAGCGTGGCCTGGGCACGGTCGAAGAAGGGCCAGGGCTCTGCCGCGACCTGGGCGCCGGTCATCTGCGCCAGCAGGCGCGCCAGATCCTGGGTGATGGCGCGGGTCGGGTCGTCGGCCCAAAGCACGTCCGAGGACGAGGTCAGCGCGCCGCTGGCGCTGCGGCTGTAGATTTCCTCGGACGCGGCATAGGTCGGCAATGACACCTCGCGGATCGCAACGCTGCGCCAGGCGACGGGCAGGTGCGGCCCGGCGACGGCCGTGTCCGGCACGGTATAGCGGTCGGGGCTGCCGCTGCAGGCGGCCAGCGCCAGGGCGGAGGGAACGAGGGCGGCAAGAAGCAGGTGCGGTTTCATGTCAGCGTCCGAACAGGATCGAGTTGGGGTTGCGTTCCAGCGCCCGCGACAGCGTCGTCACGGCCTGGGCGGCGCGCTGGATCTCGCGGAGTGCGGCGTCGATCTCGCGGCCCATCCCGCGCGAGGCGTCATAGCCCTCGATGGTGGCCGAGGCCTGACCCAGAATGCGCTGGGCGCGGTCCAGCAGGTCGGGCAGATCGCGCGCGGCTGTCGAGATGTCGTCGGCGGCCGACCGCGCCGAGGCGAGCGTGGCATTGGCATTGCCGACGATGCCGCCCTCGCGCAGCTCGGCCAGCATCGCGGCCAGTTCGCGCAGGGCGGCGGAAAGATCGGCCGGCAGATCGCGCGCCTGATCGGTGTCGATCAGCCGGTCGGTGCTGTCGAGCAGCGCCGAGATCCGGTCGGCCAGCTCATTCAGCGGCAGGGTCGCGGCCTGATCGGCCACCGCGTTCAGCCGCGCCACCAGATCGGGCAGCCCGGCGGCGGCGGTGTCGATGCTTTGCGCCGCCCCGGCGGCCGCGTCGAGCGCGCCGGTCAGGCGGGTCGCGGCATCGGCCTCGGCCAGCTGACGGGTCAGCGTCTCGATGGCGGCGACGGCCCCGTCGATGCGGCCGGGCAGGGCCTGCATCTCGTCCGAGCCGACGATGCCGCGCGCCTCGCCGACCAGCGCCTTGACCTCGCCCGGCACGGCGCGGATCTCGTCGCTGCCGGCCAGGGTGCTGACGCTGTTCAGCGCGTCGATGGCGCTTTGCATCAGGTCCTCGATGGGCAGGTCGTTGATGCGGTTGTAAAGCCCCTCGGCGGTGGCGGAGACGTCGGAAATGTCGCTCGCGGTAGTCGGGATCACCGGGTTCGGATCGGCGTCGCGGTCGATCTCGGCCGGTGCGTTTTCGGCGGTCTCGACCAGTTCCACCTTGAGCCCGCCGGTCAGGATCGAGGCGGTCACCAGCCGTGCCCGCAGCCCCTCGCGCACCCGGCCCGCGAGATAGTCGAGCGCGTCCTCGGGCGTGGCGCTTTGGGCGATGCCCAGTCGCGAGGGCTGGATCGCCAGCGTCGCCGACAGCCGCACCCGGTCGTCACCGAAGCGCGCGGCATCGACGATGCCGTTCAGCGACGTGACGCGGCCGATCCTGAGCCCGCCCAGCGTCACCGGTGCATCGACCGAAAGCCCTTCGACATTCTCCTCGAAATAGGCGGTCAGGGTCAGCGCGGTGCCCTCGTCGGCGGCAAAGACGCTGGCCCGGGCGCTGGATTCGTCAGGATAGACCTCGAACCGGGTCTCGGGCTCGACCTCGCGCCCGCCCGACACCACGCTCTGGAAGGTGACGCCGCCCGAGACCAGCGCGGCGACGGACGAGAAATCGACCCGCGCGCCGCCGGGCCCGAGCGAGAAGGAAAAGCCCGAACTGTCCCAGAACCGGGTCGAGGTCGAGATCAGCCGGTCATGCGGGGCGAAGACGATGGCATCGGCCTCGACGGTCGAGCCGTCCTGGCTGACCTCGGCCTTGCCGATCCGGCCGACCTCGATGCCGCGATAGAGGATCGGCGCCTCTTCGGTCAGCCCGGCATCGCTGGCGGCGCGCAGCCGCAGCCTGAGGCCCGGGCGGCCCTCGCGGTTCAGGGGGGCCGCGTTCTTGCCCTGGTGGCGTTCGACAAAGCCGTCGGGCCGGTCGTCCCAGATGCCTTGAATGAAGACCCCCGACAGCACGGTCGACAGCCCGGTCACGCCGCGCGCGCTGACCTCGGGCTGGACCACCCAGAAATCGGCACTGTCATCGACATAGGGCGCAACAGCCTTGTCGAGCCGGACCGAGACCAGCACCTCGCCGAGACTGTCGGTAAAGCCGACCTTCTCGACGACACCCACGGTCACGTCGCGGTAATGCAGCTCGGTCTCGCCCGCCTTGATGCCCGAGGCGGTTTCGAAGGTCAGCTCCAGCAGCGGCCCGCGTTCGGCATAGCTGTGCCAGGCCACGCCCAGCGCGATGGCCAAGGCCGCCGCCGGGATCACCCAGACGATGGAAATGCGGTCCAGCAGGCTGCGGCCGGCCGGTTCGACCGGGGTTTCGGGAGGAAGATCGGTCATGCCAGGCGGCTCCGGGGGGCGGGGGACGGATCGGGGCCGTCCCAAAGCAGGCGACTGTCGAAGCTTTGCGCCGACAGCATGGTGGCGATCACCGAGACCGCGAAGAACAGGCTGGCGGGGCCGGGACTGATCGAGACCACGGCGCCGAGCTGCACCAGCGCCGAGAGAATGGCGACGACGAACACGTCGATCATCGACCAGCGGCCGATATATTCCACCACCTCGTAAAGCTGCTGGCGCCGGGTGCGGCTGACGTGGCTGCCATGCGCGACGCTGAGCGCGAGCCCCGCCACCGCGAGGAACTTGCCGATCGGGATCAGCACCGAGGCCGTCAGGATCACCGCGGCGATGCCCCAGCTGCCGTGGCCGGCGATCTCGACCGCGCCGCCGACGATGGTGTTGTCCTGGGTGCTGACGAGGGTCCGGGTTTCCAGCATCGGGTAGAGGTTCGCCGGCACATAGGCGATCAGCCCGAGGCTCCACCAGGCCCAGACCCGCTGCAGCGACAGCGGTTCGCGCGGGTGCAGCCACTGGCCGCAGCGCGCGCAGCTTCGGGTGCCCGCAGGCCAGACCCGGGTGCAGCGGGTGCAGGCCACAAGGCCCATGTCGCGCGCGCTTTTCACTTCTCCAGAGACGTCCATACCGAATACCTGCACATGAAGGTGTCCTGCACCACGATCAGGATGACAAGGGCCGAGAACATCCAGAAGGCCGGGCCGAATTCGACCTGGGCCAGGTCCGAGATCTTGACCAGCGCAACCGCGCAGCCGATGGCGAAGACCTCGGCCATCGACCAGGGGCGCAACGCCTCGGACAGCCGGAAGGCGGCGCGGGCATGGCGCGCGGGGGGCCGGTCAAGCACGATGGGCGTCAGCACGTACAGGATCAGCAATGCCCGCAGCACCGGCACGAAGACGATCAGCGCGGCCACCGCCAGCGTCAGCGCCATCAGCATCGGCCGGGCGCTGAAGGCCAGGGCCGCGCCCAGAACCGAGGTCGCGTTGCTCATGCCGCCCGCCTCGACCCTGAGAAAGGGCGTCAGCGTCGCGGCCCCGATCAGCACCACCACCGCCAGCGCCACCGCGATCAACCGTTGTCCGGCCTGTCGGTGCGGGGCGATCAGCACCGTGTGACAGCGCGCACAGACCGCCCGCGCGCGGGGGGCGGGCTGTACGGCCCGGTAGACCGCGTCGCACTGGGGGCAGGCAATCAGCGAGGCAAGGTCGGCGTCCGGGACACTGCCCGCGACACAGGCCTCGGCTCGGCCCTCGACACGCGTGGAAGCGAGGCCTGACCCCGCGCCGGGGGCTGAGGCCCTCGGGTCTGAGGGTGTATCGCTCATGCAGTCACGTCGCGGCCTTTGAATCGATGTCAGAGCATAGTCCTGTGCCGCGCCTATTCCAGCGTCTTGTCCCGTGCGTACTGTCCGGCGGACCTCCGTCGCGGTTTCGGCGAGGGGCCGAATTGTGGCAGGTGGGTCGGACCTGACAGCGCTTCAGGGCGCCTTTTGCGGGTCGTTTCGAGGCGTCTGGCAAACAATCCGGGCGAGGCACTGTGGATCGTTCCTGCCTCGGGAACCAATGGCCCGACCAATTCCTTAATAAATCACGAACCCGGCCACATTCTGATCCACGGCCGGCCCTAGACTGAGGATATCGCACAGACAGCGTCCTGCGAGGGGAGCGCCAATGGTCGGGAAAACCTTGTTTTTCCTGTGGGTATTTCTGTTGTCTCTGGCGCAGACCGCCCTGGCCCAGAAGGCCGGGGTCGGCGCCTGGGAGAACAGCCGCTACACCACGATCCACTGGGTCGAGGATCAGCCCGCGCTGGGCTGGTACTACACCTGGCGGACCGACCAGCTTTGGACCGACGGGCGCATCTCGCGCACCGTCGAATTCGTGCCGATGATCCATTCCGAAAGCGATCTCGCCAAGCCGATCACGTCGGACCGCCCGGTGCGGGCGCTGATGGCATTCAACGAACCCGACGGCAAGGGGCCGCATCAGGGCGGGCTGTCGGTCGAGCGCGCGCTGGCGCTCTGGCCGCGCGTCGAGGCCAAGGGGCGCGGCCTGCGGATTGGCAGCCCGGCGACCACCCAGGCCGAAACGCTCGGGCCGGGCTCGTGGCAGCGCCGGTTCATGACCGAGGCCGAGCGGCGCGGCTATCGCATCGACTTCATGGCGGTGCATTACTATTCCACCGACGGCGATGTCGCGGCCTTCCGGCGCTGGCTGCAGGCGGTCCACCGCGAATACCGCCGTCCGATCTGGGTCACCGAATACGCCCTTGTCGACTGGGACCGGCCCGGCGCCGTCAGCTACGGGCAAAGTGCGGCCTTCTTCGAACGGGCGGCGAAGATGATGGACGGTCTGCCCTTCGTCGAACGGCACGCCTGGTTTGCCGCCAATCCCTATCCCTGGCAGGGCACGGTTCCGAAGATCAATCTTGTCGACGATTGGATGCAGCCGACGCCCATGGGCGAAACCTTCCGGCGCGTGCTGTCCGAGCTTGGCGGCCGCGAGATCGCCTCGGCCGACTGACCCTTTTCCTTCTGCAAGCGCGACAAGGGCGGGTCTTCAGAACCCGCCGCCGGGGTCTTTGGAGCAGTCGCGCGGGGAGGGTGTCACCGGGGATGACCGAAATTTCGACATTGGATGAAACTTTCCGCTCCTGATGCGGTTATGCTGCAAGTGCATTCGTCATTTTCAGGAGCCAGATATGATCCCATCGCCCGTGCGGACAGCCATTTTTCCCGTGGCCGGGCTTGGAACCCGCTTTCTTCCCGCCACCAAGGCGACGCCCAAGGAATTGTTGCCGGTGATCGACACCCCGCTGATCCAGTTTGCCATCGACGAGGCGCGCGAGGCCGGGGTGGAACGCATGGTGTTCGTCAGCCATCCCTCGAAAACGGCGATCGAGCGTCACGTGCGGGCCGATGCCGACCTGATCGAGACGCTGCGGGCGCGCGGCAAGGCGCGGATCGCCGAGGCGCTGGAGGCGGCGGCGCTGGACGAGGAAGAACATGAGGTCGAATTCACCATGCAGCACGAACAGCGCGGCTTGGGCCATGCGGTGCTATGCGCGCGCGATCTGGTGCTGCCCGGACCGGTCGCGGTTCTGCTGCCCGACGATCTGATCCTGTCCAAGCCGGGCTGCCTGGCCCAGATGGTCGAGGCCTACGGGCGTACCGGCGCAGGGCATATGGTGGCGGCTATGGATGTGACGCCGGAAACCGTGTCGCGCTATGGCGTGCTCGACCCGGTGGGGCAGGAGGGGGCGATCACCCGCGCCCGCGGCATGGTCGAGAAGCCCGCCGCCGAGGAGGCGCCCTCGCTGAAGGCGGTGGTCGGGCGCTATATCCTCGATCCGGCGATCTTTGAAACACTGGCAAGCCAAGGCCCCGGCGCCCATGACGAGATCCAGCTGACCGATGCCATTGCCCGCGACACCGAACGTCTGGGGCTGGCGGGCTTTGCCTTTTCGGGGCGTCGCTACGATTGCGGGTCGAAGGCGGGGATGCTGGAGGCGACGCTTGCGGTGGCCAGCCGCGATCCGGACTATGCCGAGGTGCTGGCCGAGTGGCGGGCCGAGGCGGCGCTGCCGATCGCGGCCGAATAACCCCCGAGCCATCGGATCGAGAAAAAAGGGGCCGCCCGGACAGGCGGCCCCTTTTTCGTTTTCCCATGCGCCGATGGCGCGGTGTTGCGGCTCAGACCCGGCCGGCCAGCAGCGGCAGCGCCATCGCGCGGGAATAGTTGCGCGCCTCGGCCAGCGCGATGTCATAGGTTTCGCGCACCTTGGCCACATCGGGATTGGCGGCGGTCAGTTCGTCCTGCACTTCGGTCCAGGCGGCGCGCTGGGCCGCGACCACGTCGTCGGAGAAGCTGCGGAACTCGACGCCCTGGGCTTTCAGTTCGGCCATCGACTTGGCGTTGAAATGGTCGAACTGCGCCTGCACCTCGTAGGCTGCGGTCAGCGCCGCGCTTTCGCAGATCGCCTGCAGGTCGGGGGGCAGTTCGGCCCAGGCATCCTTGTTGAACACCACCGACAGCCCGGCGCCTGGTTCGGTGAAGGCGGGCAGGTAGCAGATATCGGCGATCTTCTGCAGCCCGAACGCCTGATCGAGATAGGGGGCCACCCATTCCGCAGCGTCGATGGCGCCCGATTGCAGCGCCTGGAAGATCTCGGGCGGGGGCATCAGCACGGCGTTCACGCCGAGCTTGCGGTAGACCTCGCCCGCCAGGCCCGCGACGCGCATGTTCAGACCCTTCAGGTCCTCGACGCTGTCGATGGGTTTCTTGAACCAGCCGGCCGACTGGGTGTTCGAGTTGCCCGAATAGATCGGCTTGAGGTTGCGCTGGGCATAGATCTCGTCCCAGACCTCCTGCCCGCCGCCCCAGCGCAGCCAGGCCATCTGCTCGGTCGAGGTCATGCCGAAGGGCACGCCGGTGAACCAGTGCAGCGCGGGGTTCTTGCCCGCGGCGTAATAGGTGGGGCCATGGCCGACCGGGGCATTCCCCGCCTGAACCGCATCCTCGACGCCGAAGGCCGGAACCAGTTCGCCCGCGCCATAGACGGTAAAGCTCAGCCGTCCGTCCGACATCGCGGCGACGCGCTCGGCGAAATTGGTGACGTTGGTGCCGACACCCGGTGCCATCTTGGGAAAGGCGGTGGGCAGTTTCCAGTGGATCTTGCCGGAGGCAAGCGCCGGGCTGGCCAGCGTGCCTGCCGCCGCGACCCCGGCGCCGGTCTTCAGGAAGGTTCTGCGGTGCATGATGTCCTCTTGCGTTGCGCTTACCGGAATATCGCCTGCGGCAGCCAGGTCGCAAGCTCGGGCAGCGCGACCAGAACGCCCAGCGCCACCAGTTGCAGCAGCACGAAGGGCACCACGCCGCGATAGGTGTCGAGCGTGGTGATGTCGGGCGGCGCGACCGAGCGGAAATAGAACAGCGCGAAGCCGAAGGGCGGGGTGAGGAACGAGGTCTGCAGGTTCATGGCGATCAGGATCGCGAACCAGACCGGAGAGATGTCGGAGCCGAGGATCGGCGGGCCCAGCAGCGGGACCACGATGTAGATGATCTCGACCGCCTCGAGGATGAAGCCCAGCAGGAAGATCACCGCCATCACCAGGAAGATCGCGGTCATGCCGCCGCCGGGCAGGCTGGCCATCAGCTCCTCGACCAGATGATCGCCGCCGAAGCCGCGGAACACCAGCGACAGCAGCGAGGCCGCGACCACGATGCCGAAGACCATGCCCGAGATGCGCACGGTGTCGGTCAGCGCTCCCTGCAAGAGGCCCGCCCGCCAGGTTCGCAGCGCTGCCATCAGCGTGCCCGCCGCGATCAGCGCGGCCGCGGCCAGCGCCAGCAGGCCGGGCAGGGTGCCCAGCGCGGCGCGGCCGAGCCCGGCCATGCCCATGCCGACCAGCACCAGCGCGGCCAACCCCGCCGAGGCGATCAGCCAGCGCCCGACGCGGCTGCCCTTGGCGGCTTGTGCGGCCATCAGCAGTGCGCCGACGGCGCCAAGCCCCGCGGCCTCGGTTGTGGTGGCGACGCCCGCGAGGATCGAGCCCAGAACCGCCAGGATCAGCAGGATCGGCGGCAGGAAGGTGAACAGGATCTCGGAGGCAGCGACCGGTTCGCGCGGAGCGCGCGGCTCGGGCGCTGGGCCAAGCCGCAGGGCGACATAGACGGCATAGATCGCGACCAGCATCAGCCCGGGGATCAGCGCGCCTGCGAAGAGATCGCCGACCGACACCGGATCGGGCGCGAAATTGCCTGCGGCCTGCTGCGCCTCGAGATAGACATTGCCGATCTGGTCGCCCAGCAGCACCAGGATGATCGAGGGGGGGATCACCTGCCCGAGCGTGCCGGAGGCGCAGATCAGCCCCGCCGCCAGCCGCTTGTCGATGCCGGCCTGGCGCATCGCGGGCAGCGAGATCAGCACCAGCATCACCACCGTCGCGCCGATGATGCCCGTCGAGGCCGCGATCAGCGTCGAGAAGGCCAGCACGCTCAGCCCCATGCCGCGCGGCGAGCCCCGGGTCAGTTTGCCCAGCACGCCCAGCATCCGCTCGGCCAGCTGGGCGCGTTCCAGCAGCACCCCCATCAGCACGAACAGCGGCACCGCCATCAGCAGCCGGTTCGACATCACTCCCCAGACGCGGCCCGGGAAGAAGTTGAGGAAACTCAGATCGAACAGCCCGAAAACCGAGGCGATCAGCGCGGTGATCAGCGGCACGCCCGCGATGGCCAGCATCGCCGGGATGCCGCTGAGAATGCCGCCGAACAGCCCCAGCAGCAGGACCAGCAGGGCGCCCTCTTCACCGGTCATAGGGTTTCCTGCACGTCTTTGCGGTGGTCGGCCGGTTTCAGGATCATGGCGAGGCCCTGCAGGATCATCAGCGCCGAAGCCAGCGGCAGAGCGGTCTTGACGATATAGACGCCGCCAAGTCCTCCGGTTTCCACGGCACCTTCGCGGATCGACCAGGAATAGGACAGGTCCGGCCAGAACGCCCGGATCATCAGCCCGAAGACCGGGATCAGGAAGACCAGCACGGCGAGGATGTCGGCGATGCGGATGTAGCGGGGCGAAAGCCGTTCGGAAATGACCTCGACCCGGACATGGCCACCGCGCGCCAGGGTGACCGGAATGGCGAAGACCAGAAGGCTGGCAAAGGCATAGTCGGCCGCGTTCTGAAACTGGATCGACCCGGTGCCGAAGCCGTAGCGCAGGATCACGATGGCCAGCGTCGCCCCGGTCAGAAACAGCGCCGCCGCGACGCAATAGGCCAGCGCGGCCCTGTCGAGCCAGTGGCAGAACTTGAGATAGGCGGATATGGGGCCGGCGCGTGTCATTGGTCAGGGGCATTGCCACAGTCCGGCCCGATCCGCAATTGGACATCTGGACAAGAGGTTGCCCCCCGGCCGCCCCCGGGCCGCCCCCGAACGGCCCCGAACTGTCCCCATGTGCCCGCGATCCTGCCCCGGGATCTGCACGCCGGGACAATATACCGTCTGGCGGCGGACAGTCGATGCGCTATGCTGCATCGCCGCACAAGCCAGGCAGGACCGAGCAGCACAGGAGAGCGCGATGGCGACCAGGATAGTGGTTCTTGGGGGCGGTTTCGGGGGCATGTACACGGCCCGCGCGCTGCGCCGCCGGTTCGGGCGCAAGGCCGAGATCGAGGTCATCAACGCCCAGAACTATTTTGTCTTCCAACCGCTTCTGCCCGAGGTGGCGGGGGGCTCGATCACGCCCGCGCATGCGGTCTCGCCGCTGCGCTTCGTGCTCGATGGGGTGTTCGTGCGCAAGGCCGTCGTCGACAGCGTCGATTTCGAGCGCAAGGTGGTGACCGTCTTCCAGGGCATCCAGCGCCGTCCGACCGAGGTGCCCTATGACCATCTGGTGATCGCGCTGGGGCAAGGCACCGATTTCTCGCGCATGCCGGGGCTCGAGGAACACGCGCTGAAGATGAAGACGCTCGAAGACGCGCGGCGGCTGCGCGGCCATATCATCGAGCAGCTCGAACATGCGCAGGTCACCGAACTCCCCGACACCAAGCGCGGCGCGCTGACCTTCACCGTGGTCGGCGGCGGGTTCTCGGGGGTCGAGACGGTCGGCGAGATGAAGGAGATGATCGACCGCTCGCTGCGCTTCTATCCCAAGATCGACCCGTCAGAGGTACGGGTGCAGCTGATCGAGTTCGCGCCGCGCATCCTCAACGAGATGCCCGAGCCGCTGGCCGATTACGCGGTCAAGCATCTGGAACGCCACGGCATCGAGATCAAGCTGAGGACCGGCGTCAAGAGCGCGACCCACCGCCAGCTTGTGACCTCGGATGGCGAGGTGATCGACACCCGCACCATCGTCGCCACCATCGGCAACGCGCCCCTGCCGGTCGTGCAGCGGATGGGCCTGCCGCTTGACAAGGGGCGGATCCCGGTCGACCGGACCTTGCGGGTCGCGGGCCACGAAAACGTCTGGGCGCTGGGCGATTGCGCGCTGATCCCGCTGAAGGAGGGCGCCTCCGAGCGGACCGACTTCGCCCCGCCGACCGCGCAATTCGCGGTGCGCGAGGCCAAGCGGATCGCCGCGAACATTTCTGCCGCCGTCCGGGGGCGCGAGCTGAAGCCCTTCGCCTATGCCTCGCGCGGGGCGCTGGCCTCTCTGGGCGCCAAGCGGGGCGTGGCCACTGTCTTCGGCCACAACATCACCGGCTTTCCCGCCTGGTTCATCTGGCGGTCCTATTATCTGGCGCTCTTGCCCGGGATCGGCACCCGCATCCGGGTGATGATCAACTGGTCGCTCGACATGCTGGGGGCGCGCAGCCTGGTCCAGCTGAAATTCTACGAAAAACCGCCGCTGCGCTATGTCTATTACCGCGCGGGCGACCGGATCTACAACGCGGGCGACCGGTCGGACGGCTTCTATACGGTGATCTCGGGTTCGGTCGAGATGGAGCGGCCCGATCCGGAGACCGGCGAGACGGCGCTCCGCGTCATCGGCCCGGGCGGGCATTTCGGCGAGCGGCTGATCCTCGGGGCCACCCGTCGCAAGACGACCGTGCGCGCCCGGGAGGATTGCAAGGTCCTGGTGATGAACCGCGAGGAGTTCCTGATGCTGGCCGAGGGCTTTTCGGCTTTCCGCGAGTATTTCCGGCCCTACATGGAGAAACGCGGCGTGACGCTTCCCGGAGGGGATGAAGACTTGGGCAGATAGGCCGCTCCCCGTCCGAAAAGACAGCTTGGCAAGACGGCGCCGCCCCCGAAGGGTACTGCGGGGCGGTCCCCCGAGACCCCCGGGGCGAGCGCCTGTGTTTACAGGACGGATAAAACCGTCTTTGCTGCCGGACAGTACCGTTAACGTTTGGATCCTTCATGGCGATCACCGCGACCATCCGGCACCTGACCCATTACCGCTATGACCGCCCTGTCAGCCTCGGCCCGCAGGTGATCCGCCTGCGCCCCGCGCCGCACAGCCGGACCCGGGTCATCTCGCATTCGCTGAAGGTCTCGCCCGGCGGGCATTTCGTGAACCACCAGCAGGATCCTTACGGCAACTGGCTGTCGCGCTTCGTCTTTCCCGAGCCGGTGCGCGAGCTGAAGATCGAGGTCGATCTGGTCGCCGACATGACGGTCTACAACCCGTTCGACTTCTTCGTCGACGAGACCGCCGAAAACTGGCCCTTCGACTATCCGGCCGAGCTGACCGAAGATCTGTCGATCTACCGCCGACCCGAGCCCGCGGGCGAGGCCCTGGCGGCCTTCCTCGCGACGATCCCGCGCGATGCGACCCGCACGGTCGATTTCCTGGTCGGGCTGAACGCCCGGCTCGAACGCGAGATCGACTACCTGATCCGGATGGAGCCCGGGGTGCAGACCCCCGATGACACTCTGCGGCTGCATTCGGGGTCCTGCCGCGACACAAGCTGGCTTCTGGTGCAGGTGCTGCGCCATCTGGGCTTTGCCGCGCGCTTCGTCTCGGGCTACCTGATCCAGCTGAAACCCGATCTGGTGGCGCTCGATGGGCCTGCGGGCACCGATCACGACTTTACCGACCTGCACGCCTGGTGCGAGGTGTTCCTGCCCGGCGCGGGCTGGATCGGGCTCGACCCGACCAGCGGGCTGCTGACCGGCGAAAGCCACATCCCGCTGGCCGCGACCCCGCACTATCGCAACGCCGCGCCGATCAGCGGCATGGCCAGCCCGGCCGAGGTCGATTTCCACTTCCATATGGAGGTGCACCGCACCGCCGAGCATCCCCGCATCACCAAGCCCTTCCCCGAAGAGGCCTGGTCGGCTCTGGATGCGCTCGGCCACAAGGTCGATGCGCAGATCGCGGCGCAGGACATGCGGCTGACCATGGGCGGCGAGCCGACCTTCGTCTCGATCGACGATTTCGAGGCCGACGAATGGAACACCGGCGCCGTCGGCCCGATGAAGCGTGGGCTTGCGGACCGGTTGATCCGGCGGCTGCGGGACCGCTTCGCGCCCGGGGGATTTCTGCATTACGGCCAGGGCAAGTGGTATCCGGGCGAGACCCTGCCGCGCTGGACCTTCTCGCTGTACTGGCGCCGCGACGGGCGGCCTGTCTGGAAGAACCCCGAATTGATCGCCGAAGAGGGGCAGACCGGGGCGACCGCCGAGGATGCCGACCGGTTCCTGTCGGGCTTTGCCGATGCCATCGGCGTGGGCGCGGACTATGTCCATGCCGCCTATGAGGACCCGGTGGAATGGATCCTCAAGGAGGCCGACCTGCCGGTCAATGTCACGCCCGAGGATTCCAAGCTGAAAGACCCCGAGACGCGCGCCCGTATCGCGCGGGTCTTCAATCGCGGGCTCGACAGGCCCGCGGGCTTCATCCTGCCGGTTCAGCGCTGGCAGTCGAAGGCGGCCGGGGCGCGCTGGCGGTCGGAACACTGGAAGACCCGTCGCGGGCATCTGTTCCTCGTGCCCGGCGACAGCCCCGTGGGCTTTCGCCTGCCGCTGGGGGCGCTGCCCTTCGTGCCGCCCTCGGCCTACCCTTATGTCTACCCGGCCGATACCTCGGTCGCGGTCGGGCCGCTGCCCGATTTCCACGCCGCCCGCGAGGATCGCCGCCGCGCGCTGATGGAGGAATTCGAACGCATCGCCGCCGAGGACGAGGCGCGCGAGATGCCCGAGACCACGCCGGGGCGGTCGCAGCCGGTGTCCGAGCCGAAAGACGCGGGGCCGCGCCAGCGGGTGATGGAACAGGGCGTCGATCCGGCGGGCAGCGCGGTGCGCACCGCCATCGCGGTCGAGCCGCGTGACGGGCGGCTTTGCCTCTTCATGCCGCCAGTCGAGCGGCTCGAGGATTATCTCGACCTGCTGTCTGCCGCCGAAGAGACCGCCGAGGCGCTGGGCCTGCCGATCCATGTCGAGGGCTACACGCCGCCCCACGATTCCCGGCTGAACGTGATCCGGGTCGCGCCCGATCCGGGCGTGCTTGAGGTCAACGTCCATCCCGCGCAAAGCTGGGAGGACTGCAAGGACATCACCTTCGGGGTCTATGAAGAGGCGCGGCAGACCCGGCTGGGCGCCGACAAGTTCATGATCGACGGCAAGCATTGCGGCACGGGCGGCGGCAACCACGTCGTCGTGGGCGGCGCCACGCCGATGGAGTCGCCCTTCCTCAGGCGGCCCGATCTGATGCGTTCGCTGATCCTCTACTGGCAGCGGCATCCCAGCCTGTCCTACCTCTTTTCGGGGCTTTTCATCGGTCCGACCAGTCAGGCGCCCCGGATCGACGAGGCCCGCCATGACAGCCTTTACGAGCTGGAAATCGCGCTGAGCCAGTTTCCCGATCCGGGCGAAGGCGCCGCGCCGCCGCCCTGGCTGGTGGACCGGCTGCTGCGCAACATCCTGATCGACGTGACAGGCAACACCCACCGCTCCGAGATCTGCATCGACAAGCTTTTCTCGCCCGACGGGCCGACCGGACGGCTGGGGCTGGTGGAATTCCGCGGCTTCGAGATGCCGCCCGACGCGCGCATGAGCCTTGCCCAGCAGGTGCTGATCCGGGCGATCCTGTCGCGGCTCTGGGCCGATCCCGTCAAGGGCAATCCGGTGCGCTGGGGCACCGCGCTGCATGACCGTTTCATGCTGCCGCATTTCGTCTGGACCGATTTCATGGACGTTTTGCGCGACCTGCAGGACCATGGCTTTGCCTTCCGCCCCGACTGGTACGAGGCCCAGGCCGAGTTCCGCTTTCCGTTCTGCGGCGAGGTCGAGTACGAGGGCGTGCATCTGGAACTGCGTCAGGCGCTGGAGCCGTGGCATGTTCTGGGCGAACGCGGCGCCATCGGCGGCACGGTGCGCTATACCGACAGCTCGGTCGAGCGGATGCAGGTCAAGCTGACCACGCTGAATCCGGGCCGCTATGCGGTCACCTGCAACAGCCGCACCGTGCCCCTGACCGAGACCGGGACCAGTGGTGTGCGGGTCGGGGGCGTGCGCTTCAAGGCCTGGCAACCGGCCGAGGCGCTGCACCCGGTGCTGCCGGTCAACGCGCCGCTGACCTTCGACATCTACGACACCTGGTCGGGCCGGGCGCTGGGCGGCTGCACCTATCACGTGGCCCATCCGGGCGGGCGCAACTACGAGACCTTCCCGGTCAATGCCAACGAGGCCGAGGCACGACGGCTCGCGCGGTTCGAGAAGATGGGGCATCATGCCGGCGCCTACCGGCCCCCGCTCGAGGTCCCGCATCCCGAATTTCCGATGACCCTCGATCTGCGCCGCCCACCCGGGATATGATATGACTTCGCCCGACGACATCGCCGAGGATCCGGTTCATGCGCTTTTGCAGGGCTACAGCCCGCCCAGCGGCGTGGCCGACGAGTTGCTGCGCCCCGACGGCAGCCTGCGCCCGGTCTGGCAGCCGCTGATCGACCTTCTGGCGCGGCAAAGCCCCGAAGAGATGGCCGAGCGTTTCGCGCGGGGCGATCAGTACCTGCATGACGCGGGCGTCTATTACCGACAGCACACCCAGAGCGGGTCAGCGCTGCGCGACTGGCCGCTGTCGCATGTGCCGGTGGTCATCGCCGAGGAGGAATGGCGCGAGCTGGCCGAGGGCATCGTGCAGCGGGCCGAGCTTCTGGAAAAGGTGATGGCCGATCTCTACGGGATGGGCGATCTGGTGGCGAACGGGCTCTTGCCGGCCGAGCTGATCGCGCGCAATCCCGAATGGCTGCGCCCGATGGTGGGGATCCGGCCGCGCTCGGGGCATTTCCTGCATTTCCTGGCCTTCGAGGTCGGGCGGTCGCCGGACGGGTCCTGGCTGGTGCTGGGCGACCGCACCCAGGCGCCCTCGGGTTCGGGCTTCGCGCTGGAAAACCGGATGGCGACCAGCCGGGTGTTCCAGGACCTCTTCCCCACGTCCAATGTCGAACGGCTGGCCGGGTTCTTCCGCGCCCATCGCGGCGCGATGACCGCGCTGAATGCGGGCGGGGATGGCAAGGTCGCGATCCTGACGCCCGGACATCATTCCGACACCTATTTCGAACATGCCTATATCGCGCGTTATCTGGGCTTGCTGTTGCTGGAATGCGAGGATCTGAAGGTCGAGCGCGGGCGGCTGATGGTGCGCACGATCCATGGCCCGCAGCCGGTCAGCGTGTTGTGGCGGCGGCTCGATTCGCGCTTTGCCGACCCGCTGGAACTCGACGAGAACTCGGCGCTGGGCACGCCGGGCATGGTGGCGGCGCTGCGCGCGCAGGATGTCACCATGCTGAACTGTCTGGGCTCGGGCGTGCTGGAGGCCCGGGCGCTGATGGCCTTCCTGCCGAGGATCTGCGAAAAACTGATGGGCGAGCCGCTGAAGCTGCCCAACATCGCCACCTGGTGGTGCGGGCAGGATCTGGAAAGGGACTATGTCTACGAGAACTTGCACCGGATGATGATCGGCCGGGCGCTGTCGTCGGACCTGCCCTTCGAGGTCGATGCCCTGACCGCGCTTGGCGGCGATTTCCGCGGGACCGCGCGGCACCCGATCGGCGAATGGCTGGACCGCGACGGCCCCAATCTGGTGGGGCAGGAGGCGGTGACGCTGTCGACCACGCCCGCGATGATCGACGGCCAGCTTCTGCCGCGGCCGGCGCTGATCCGGGTCTTCGCCACCCGCACGCCGCGGGGCTGGACAGTGATGCCCGGCGGCTATGCAAGGATCGGGCGGTCGGGAGATCCGACCGCGCTGTCGATGAAGAACGGCGGCTCGGTCGCCGATGTCTGGGTGGTCGGAGACCGACCGGTCGAGCCCGAAACGCTGACCGGCGAGCCCGAGGGGCCGTTCATCCGGCGCGGGCCTGGGCTGCTGCCAAGCCGTGCCGCCGACAACCTTTTCTGGCTCGGGCGCTATGTCGAACGGGCCGAGGCGCGGGTGCGCGAACTGCGCGCCTATCACCTGCGGCTGTCGGAAAGCGGCGACCCGTCTCTGCCGCTGGTGGCACGTCTGGGCGCTTTCATCGAAGGATTCGGCGTCGATATCGACGAACCGGTGCCTGCCGTGGTGCTGGAGCTTTTCGATGCCGCCCAGGGCTGCGCCGGGAAGGTCCGCGACCGGTTTTCGACCGATGGCTGGCAAGCGCTGACCGATCTGGCCTTCACCGCGCGGGGGCATTTCAGCCGGGTGCATCCGGGCGATCAGGCGGTCAAGGCGATGGGAGAACTGTTGCGCAAGCTGGCCGGGTTCTCGGGGCTCGTGCATGAGAACATGTACCGCTCGTCCGGCTGGCGGTTCCTGACCATGGGGCGCGCGCTGGAGCGGGCCGACCAGACCATTTCGCTTTTGGCGGCCTTCGCCGATCCCGCCCAGCCCGGCGGCGGATTCGACGTGGCGATCGAGGTCGGCGACAGCGTGATGACCCATCGCCGCCGGTATTCCGTGCATACCAGCCGCAGCAGCGTGATCGACCTTCTGGCACTCGACGTGGGCAATCCGCGGTCGATCTTCTTCCAGATCGACATGCTGCGCGACCAGGACCGGCTGCTGACGCAGAATGCTGCCGCCGATCCGATGTCCGACCTCGCCCGCGCGATCCTGCTTCTGCATACCGAACTGTCGGTGGCGGTGCCCGAAGATATTACAACCGAACGGCTTTTCGGGCTGCAGGGCGAAATCCGCGAAATCTCGACGCTGCTGACCCAGCGCTATCTGAGCTGAGCTCCGGGAGGGCCCCCGCGTGTCGATCGAATACGACATCCGCCTCGAAATCGGCTATCTCTACGACAGCCCGGCCGCCTCGACGCGGACGCTCTTGCGCATGCTGCCGCTGACCAATGGCGAGCAGACGCTGATCACGGGGCAGGTCTCGACCGACCCGGTTCCGGATTTCCGCCGCGACGGGGTCGATTTCTTCGGCAATGCCACGACCGAGATTGCCCATGACGCGGGCAAGACCGAGTTCCTGTTCCGCTTTTCGGGCCGGGTTCGGCGCATTCCACGCGGCACGACGCTGGATCTCTCTTGCGGGCTGGCGGCGCTTCGGGCCGAGATACAGGGGATCCAGAGCATCACCCCGATGTCGCCTCATCACTTTCTGGGCGAGTCCGAACGCATCCGGCATGAGCCCGAAATCGCCGCCTTCGCCGAAGAGGTGACCGCGCCCGGCATGTCGGTCATGGCGGCCCTGCAGGCGGTATCCCATGCGATTCATGACCGGTTCGACTTCGATCCGGGGGCGACCGAGGTCTCGACCACGCCGATCGAGGCGTTCCAGAACCGGCGTGGCGTCTGTCAGGACATCAGTCAGGTCACCATCGCGGCGCTGCGTTCCGTCGGCATTCCCGCAGGCTATGTCAGCGGGTTTCTCCGGACCGTGCCGCCACCCGGTCAGCCGCGTCTGGAAGGGGCCGATGCGATGCATGCCTGGGTGCGTGCCTGGTGCGGGATGGAGACCGGCTGGGTCGAGATCGATCCGACCAACGACATGCTCGTCGGCGCCGATCACATCGCAATCGCGGTCGGGCGCGATTATGCCGATGTGGCGCCGGTCAAGGGCTCGTCGCGCACCTCGGGGTCGCACCGCACCGAACACCGGGTGGATGTGATCCCGCTCTGATCCGGGACCAGACGGGACCGACTCCGGGTTCGTCGCGACCCGTCGCCCGAAGCCTTGCCCAAACCCGCCGCCGTTACGGCCAATTTTCGACGATTCTACTCGCCATACGCGGGCGTCGACGCGCTCCGGAAGAAATCCGGCCAGTGCCGCCTGTCTGTCGGCCCGAGCCGACGGCAGGGCGTTCGCGACGACAGGCCACTCAATCCTGACGTCTGCCATTCACCACTTCTTAGGCTCCGCAGGGTTATTCAATCTTGAGCAGAGCGTACGTTGCAGGAACTCGAGGGATCGGAATGGAACCCGAATGCCAGTATGACCTCGACATCACCGACCCGGCCTGGTCCGAAGATGCCGGTGGTGTCGTGAAATCCGTCCTTGAGGCGGCCCCGAAGGAAATCCGGGTTCAGGCGGCCGAGGCCCCGGCCCAGAGCGCGCTTTCGGCCCAGCTTCTTCTTTTTCTCAGACGACATGTCGAATCCGGTGGCGGGACCTTCTCGGTCGCCGACGCCTCGCCGGCCTTTTCCGAAGGACTGAGCCTTCTCGGCCTGCATGACTTGATCCTTGGCACAGCGGAGGTCCAGCAATGATCAATATCCTTGCCATCGACGACTCGCTCACGATCCGCGAGATGGTACGGGAGACGCTGAGTTCGGCGGGCTTCGCTGTCACCACGGCGAATGACGGGCAGGCCGGTGTCGACGAGTTCGTGAAGGACCGCTACGACGCGGTCATCACCGATATCAACATGCCCAAGATGGACGGGTTCGGCGTGATCGAGCACATCCGCGGCGGCGGCACCAACGCCCGTGTGCCGATTCTGGTGCTGACAACCGAAAGCGGTGCCGCGATGAAGGAACGCGCCCGCGCCGCCGGTGCGACCGGCTGGATCGTCAAGCCGTTCCAGGACGAAGGCCTGATCAGCGTGATCCGCCGCGTCACGGGGGCGCGCTGAGCCATGTCGCGCGACGATCTTAAAGCCACATTCTTCGCCGAGTGCGAAGACCTGCTGGACCAGCTCTCGGAAGGCACCGGCGAGCTGGAAGCAGGCACCGCCACCGAGGAGACGGTTCACGCCATCTTCCGGGCTGTCCATTCGATCAAAGGGGCGGCGGGTGCCTTCGCGCTCGACACGCTTGTGAAATTCGCACACCGGTTCGAGACCGTTCTCGACCGTCTGCGCTCGGGCTCGCTGGTGCTCGACCCCGATGCCCTGCAGACGATCCTGCGCTCGGGCGACATGCTGGCCGAACTGGTCGAACTGGCCCAGGCCGAAAGCGACGAGGAACCGTCGCAGATGGCCGAACTGATCGACCTGCTGGTCGGCCTTTCCGGGTCCGAAGAAGACGGGCCGGGGGCGCCCGAGCCTGACGAAGCCTTCGAATTCACGGCCGTCTCCTTCATGCCACTGTCGTTTGACGAACCGGGCGAGGACGCGGAAGATGTGTACAAGATCCGCGTGCCCGCGATCGCGGATCTTTTCCGGAATGGCCACGATCCCTTCCTGCTGTTCGCCGAACTGGTCGGCCTCGGACAGCTCGATGTCTCTTGCGACGCCTCCGCGTTGCCTGTGTCGGACGAGTTCGACCCGAACCGCTGCTACCTGTCCTGGGAACTGACGCTTACCGGCTCGATGACAGAGGTCAGCATCCGCGACGCCTTCGTCTTCCTCGATGACATCTGCGAGATCGAACAGGTCTCCGGCGGATCGGCCGGTCCGGTGCTCGACCTTCCTGGGATCGAAACCGAGGACAGTCCGATGACCATTGCCGAACCCTCAAACCCTTCCATGCCGCAGGTCGCAGCTGAAGAAGCTGCGGCAGAACCGGCCGCCGCGACGTCCTCGACGTCCGAGCCGGCTGCGGCCGAGAAATCCAAGGCGGCAAAGCCCGCCGCGTCGATCCCCCAGACCACGCTTCGCGTCGACCCGGAACGGGTCGACCGGCTGATCAACACGGTGGGCGAACTTATCATCAACCAGGCGGTCATCACGCAGAAGCTCGTGGCCTCCGGCATGGCGTCGAATTCCGACATCATGAGCGATCTCGACGACTATCAATACCTTGCCCGCGAGTTGCAGGAAGGCGTGATGGCGATCCGCGCGCAACCGGTCAAACCGCTCTTCCAGCGCATGCAGCGGATTGTCCGCGAGGCGGCCTACAGTCTCGGAAAAGACGTCGCCCTGGTCACCGAGGGTGAAGCCACCGAGATCGACAAGACTCTTGTCGAACGCCTCGCCGAACCGCTGACCCACATGATCCGGAACGCGGTCGATCACGGTATCGAGGGTCCCGAGAAGCGTGCGGCTGCCGGAAAGCCGGCGCAAGGCACAATCAAGCTTTCGGCCGCGCATTGTTCGGGTGATGTGCTGATCGAGATCTCCGACGACGGGGCTGGTCTCAACCGGAAACGAATCCTCGAGAAAGCTGTCAGCCAGGGCATGGTCGCGGCCGATGCGAAGATGGCCGACTCCGAGATCGACAACCTGCTCTTCATGGCGGGGTTCTCCACGGCCGAAAAGGTAACCAATCTGTCCGGACGTGGCGTCGGCATGGATGTGGTCAAAACCGCGATCACCTCGCTCGGTGGCCGGATTTCTATCAGCAGCCGCCAGGGGATGGGGACCAAGTTCTCGATTGCCCTTCCCCTTACGCTGGCGGTGATGGACGGCATGGTGATCCATGCCGCCGGCGAGACTCTGGTTGCCCCGCTTTCCAGCGTGGTGGAAACGATCCGCCCCAAGCCCAAGGATATCCTTCCCTTCGGTCGGGACGGTCGGCTTCTGTCGATCCGCGGCACCTATGTGCCCATCGTCAATCTGGCCAGGCTCCTCGGCTTCCCGACAGAAGCGGAAATCACCTCCGACAACATACTGATCCTGATCCGGTCCGAGCAATCCGGCCTGGTCGCTCTCGCCGTCGACGACATCTCGGACCAGCGGCAGGTGGTGATCAAAAGTCTCGAAGGCAACTACGGCGCGATCGAAGGGATTTCCGCCGCAACCATTCTCGGCGATGGCCGCATCGCTCTGATTATCGACACCGACGCCATCCTGTCCCTTGCCGGCCACTACGGCAGGGAAATGGCCTCCAGAGAGGAGATGGACTATGCCCAGACCGCAACAATGGGGTGATGACGACGTCCTGGAATTCGTCACTCTCAAGGCCGCAGGACAGAGCTTCTGCATCGAGATCACCCAGATCCGGGAAATCCGCAGATGGACCCCGGTCACGGCGCTCCCGCATGCGGAGGAGGCTGTGCTGGGCGTGATGAACCTCCGGGGGGCGGTCATTCCGATCATCGATCTTGCGGCGCGCCTGGGGCTCGGCGAATGCGAGGCGTCTCCTCGGCATGTCATCATCGTCGTCGCGATCGGCTCAAAGACGATCGGCCTTCTGGTGGATTCTGTGTCCGAAATCCTCACGGTCGAAGGAAGTCAGATTTGCGAGGCGCCAACTATGGGAGGCGGTGACATTCCCAACAGCATCCTGGGCCTCATTTCAATCGAGGAAGGGATGTCGCGTATTCTGGCACCCGAAATTCTGGTGCCCCGTGGTCTGACGGATGCGGCATGAACGCTCCAACACCATCCCTGACGCCGCGGCGCCGCTCCGAAATCGCGTTCGGAGAAAGCGATTTTCAGCGCATTGCTGCATTCGCGAAATCCGAATATGGACTTCATCTTGAGCCTTCGAAGAAAGCAATGATCCATTCCCGTCTCGGGAAGCGGATCGTCGCGCTGAATCTCGACGACTTCACCGACTATGACAAATATCTGCGCGCCAATCTCGAGACTGAAAGCGATCACTTCATATCGGCACTGACGACCAACGTCACGAACTTCTACCGGGAAAAGCATCACTTCGAACAGCTACAGTCAGAAGTTCTGCCGCGGCTTGTTGAACGGGCCCGATCCGGTGGACGGGTACGGCTCTGGTCGGCCGGCTGCTCGTCTGGGCCCGAACCTTATTCTCTTTCCGGCAGCGTGATCCTTCTTTGTCCCGAGGCGCCCAAGCTCAATGTCAGGATTCTCGCGACCGATATCGATCCGTTTGTCCTGCGACGGGCTGAGGCGGCGGTCTATAGCGACGAGGAAGCTAAAATCCCGCCCGGGCCATGGGCGAACCAGGTGTTCGAGAAATCCGGGAGCGCGAAAGCCGAATTCCGGGTGCGCGCGGACGTTCGATCCCTCGTGTCCTTCCGACAACTGAACATCAACGGACCTTGGCCAATGTCTGGCCTTTTCGACGTGATAATGTGCCGGAATATGGCGATCTACTTCGATAGCCAAACACAACAGACGCTTTGGCGCAGACTTGCGGAACAGCTCGTTCCAGGCGGGATGCTCTTCATCGGTCACTCCGAACGGGTTTCCGGACCCGCGACGGCAATGCTCGAGGCGGCCGGGGTGACGGCCTACAGAAAACGCTCCGCTTCGTAACTGCGAAGCGGCATTAGGAAAGGAACAACGGATGTCACTCAAAGACAGTCTTCGGATCATGGTCGTCGACGACATGACGGTCAGTCGTGGCCTCGTGACCCAGGCGCTCGAGGAACTCGGCATTTTCCATGTTGCAACAGAAGCGAGCGGCCGCGCTGCGCTTTCGCGGTTGGCGGCGGATCCGGTCCATCTCGTGCTTGCCGACTACAACATGCCTGGCATGGACGGGCTGCAGTTGCTCGAAGGTCTGCGCCGCAATCGCTCCACACAGCGGATCGGCTATATCCTGGTCACCGGTACGCCCACCCCCGAACTCATCCAGAAGGGTCAACAGTTGGGGCTTAACAACATGGTGCGCAAACCCTTCACCACGGCGACCATGAAGAAGGCCATCGAAGCGGTGGTGGGGCGCCTTTGACGCATCACGACCTTCAGATGGTTGCAGATGGCCCCGGGCTTCAACGGGTGATGACCACGTTTGGCCATGAGCTTCTGCACGCCGCAGAGCTTCTCCGGCGGTACGAAAAGGCGGTGCTCGAAAGACGTGCGGCGCACCCCGCACGAGTGGGAAGTGCAAGTGAATTGCAGTTGGTGGACCTGGTCATCCAGATTCTCGAAGATATGGCGCCGTTCGGTCAGGAATTGGCCAGGCTCATGCCCGAGGACGTGCAGGTTCCCGGCAGCCTGATCGAGCAGCTTCGACTGGACCAGTTGCGCGCTGTCATGTCGACAGCCGAAAAACGCGATGCGCCGCATGCGGGTGGAGATATAGATGTGTTCTAGGACACCCGCTTGCGTGGGAGAGCGTAATGCTATGTCAATCCATCCGCGCGAAGGTTGGCGAAATGGGAGCGTCGTGATGTAAATTCGGTGGGGCCGGGGGCGAAGGTCTTCGGACAGATTTCGGCCCCGGCCACTGCAAATCGAGTAAAATTCGGCGCGTGTCGAACCTGCCCGCGTCAGGCACGGAAATTTCACTCGGTTTCAGGTTGCTTGGATGAGAATGAGGATTGGGTCGATGATCGAGATCTTCCGACTGCATTCCAGCCTGGCGAGTTTCGGTTTTCGGTCTCTATCTGGCCGCGAAAAGCGGCTTTTGTGGAATTCCGCTTGTTCCGCAGGAAAGTAAAGGCTCGCAGCGCTTTTCGTTTCCGAGGTGGCAAAGCGTCGGGTCTTGATCAGCGCTAGGTCGACCTCTGGAAACATGAGTTAAGGATTAGGTCCATGCGTGTAATGATCGCGGACGAACGGACGGAAACCAGGAACAGGCTTGCCGCGGCGGTTCAGCAGATGCGGGCCGTTTCTCTTGGCGCGTGCGTCTCGAACCTTAGCGAAACCTACCACATCGCGGAAAGCCGGCCACCGCAGGCGGTGATCGTGGCGGAAGCTTTGGCGCGGCTCGCGGAATTCGAAGTTCTGCTGATGCTCTTCAAGGCTCTCGGCATCCGCTGTGTGGTCGTCGCCGAGACTGAAGCGAATATCGCGCGCCTGCCGTCTTCCCTGATCCGTGAGGGTGTGGCGGTGACCCATAGCGACGCGTCGGTCGAGGACCTGCGGCAGTGCCTCCTGCGGGTTCACCTTGGCAGAACCGCAAGGAATGTTCCTGCGCCGCAGGCGGAATCCACGATGTCGTTCCAGCACGGACGCCTGATCCTCCTCGGTGCGTCGACGGGCGGGGTAGATGCTCTGGTCAAGGTCCTTGAGGCCTTTCCGCCGAATTGTCCCCCGACCCTCATTGTGCAGCACACCAGCGAGTCCTTCAGTTCGGGGCTGGCGCGGTTGCTCGATCGGAATTGTGCCGCTACGGTGGTCGAGGCCCAAGACCAAGAACCGCTGGTGCCGGGCCGCGTTCTTCTTGCCCCTGGCAAAACGCATCACCTGGAGGTGGCCGCAAGCGGTGCTCTACGATGCCGCCTGAGAGAGGGGCCGCTTCAGGCGGGGCACCGTCCCTCGGTGGATGCGCTCTTCATGTCTGCGGTCCCGGTTGCCTCTCGGGTCTGCGCGGCGATTCTGACGGGAATGGGTCGCGACGGTGCCGAGGGTATGCTCGCCCTGCACCGCGCCGGTGCCTACACCATCGGACAGGACGAAAAGACGTCGCTGGTCTACGGGATGCCGCGTGCGGCCTTCGAGCTTGGCGGAGTCCGCGAAAGGCTGCCGCTTGACGCCATTGGCCGGGCGGTTCTTGAAAACTGCAGTCGGAGGAGCGCGGCATGACCCAGAGAACGCCTATTCGGGCATCCGAAAAGGACGCCTGGCCCTCCCGTGTCCATGCTGTAGTCCAGGGTGAATATCATGTCTCGCGCGATGCGAACATCGTGCTTTCGACAGTCCTGGGTTCCTGCGTCGCGGCCTGTGTTTACGACATGAATGCCGGCATTGGGGGCATGAACCACTTCCTTCTGCCGGGGGATACCGAATCCGGGTCGACCGAGCTGAAATATGGCGCCATGGCCATGGAACTGCTTATCAACGAGCTTCTCAAGGCTGGGGCCCGGCGCTCCGATCTCAAGGTGAAGCTGTTCGGAGGCGCGCGTGTCAGTAGCGCCTTCCGGGATATCGGGGCGCGGAATGTCGATTTCGCACGGTCCTACATCCGGAGAGAGGGATTTGAGGTCGTGTCCGAAAGCCTGGGCGGCACGCAAGCGCGGCGCTTGCATTTTCGCCCGGTGACCGGCGCTGCCCGTCTCGTTCTGCTTCCGCCCACCGAGGCGCCGCCCGAGCGTCGCGTTCCTGCGCCCAAGCCGAAGCCGGATACCGATATCACTCTGTTCTGAGTCCTCCAAAGTCTCGCAGCCTTCCGTCTTGTTTTGGGGCCCGCGCGTCTTGGCGTCGGTGCCTTCTGGCCCGGCTGAAACCTGGGCAGGAGGACCGCCGCTGTCACATCGCTGTCGCAAAACGGGTTCAGGTACGGGTCCGAGTTAACCGAGACCAGGAGACCTCCATGACCCTGCGCAGCCAGCTTTTCGCCGCCAGCGCGCTGATCGCCGTGCCGATGCTTGCCCATGCCGGCGAGATCGCCTTTGCCCCCGTGCCCTTTGCCGCCGACGATGCCGCCAAGCGCGCGGTTCTGGCGTCCGAGCATGTCACCATCGACGGCAAAGAGTACTCCGTCGGCTACAGCACGCTGGCCCGGTCTGGCGATCTGATCGGCGGAACGGTTTTTGCCGCGCTCACCGATCGCGCCGGAAATGTGGTGAGATCCGAAGACGGTTCGGAACATATCTCGGTCGATGCCGATTTCACCTCGCTGCTGCATATCGGCGGCAAGATCTTTTCGGTCACGCATTTCGAATCGCGGCCCGGCGCGATGTATGTCAGCGAACTCACGCAAGACACCGAAGGCAATCTGACGCCCGTGTCGACGAAGCCGGTGGACTTCTCGAAATTCGGCGGCCTCTGGGTCCCTTGCGCGGGCTCGGTGACGCCCTGGGAAACCCATCTCGGCTCGGAAGAATATCCCGCCGACGCGCGCGAGATCGAAGAGGCGACCGCGCTCGACCAGATCGACGACTACGATTTCCCGATGGTGCGCTACGAGGGCGTCGATCCCGCGACCATGACGCTTGACGAGTTCAAGGCGGCCTACAAGCCCTATCGCTATGGCTTCCCGACCGAGGTCACCGTGACCGAGGACGGCACCGCGACCGCGGCCAAGCATTTCGCCATGGGCCGCGTCGCGGTCGAGCTGGCCAAGGTGATGCCCGACCAGAAGACCGCCTATATCTCGGATGACGGCACCAATGTCGGCCTCTTCATGTTCGTGGCCGATACCGAGGGCGATCTGTCGGCCGGCACGCTTTATGCGGCGAAATGGGTGCAGACCTCGGACGACGGCGCGGGTGCGGCCGATCTGGAATGGATCGATCTCGGCCATGCCGACGACGCCAGCATCCAGGCCGCGATCGAGGCCGATACGAAATTCTCGGATATCTTCGAGACCGCGCCGATGGCCGATGACGGCAGCTGCCCCGACGGGTTCCTGTCTTCGAACGCCGAGGACCGCGCCGAATGCCTGAAGGTGAAACCCGGGATGGAGGCCGTGGCTTCGCGGCTCGAGACGCGCCGCTATGCCTCGATGCTGGGCGCCACCACCGAGTTCCGCAAGATGGAAGGCATTGCCTACGATCCGGATCACGGCAAGGTCTATCTGTCGATGTCCGAGGTCGCCAAGGCCATGGAAGGCGGCGCCAAGCAGGACAAGGGCGGGCGTGACGACATCCGCGTCAAGAAGAACGCCTGCGGCGCGGTCTATGAGCTGAGCCTCGGCGACGACTTCCGTGCCACCTCGATGAAGGGCCTGATTGCCGGCAAGCCGGTAGACGATGCCGCCAAGGCCGCCGCTGCCGACCCGAACTGCGATGCCGCCCATGCGATGTGCGGTGCCGCGGCCGAGGCGAATACCTGCGATATCAACGGGATCGCGAACCCGGACAACATCACCTACATCCCGGGCTATAACACGCTGATCATCGGCGAGGATACCGGCGAAGGTCACCAGAACGACGCGATCTGGGCGATGAACCTGGGCGACGGCGCGTTGACCCGCATCTTTTCGACGCCCTACGGGTCCGAGACCACCTCGACCTACTGGTATCCGAATATCGGGGGGCACGGCTATCTGATGGCGGTGGTGCAACACCCTTACGGCGAGTCCGATGAGGACAAGCTGGCCGATGCCGCCGATGCCCGCGCGTATGTGGGCTATATCGGACCGTTCCCGGCGATGGACAAGTGACCTGACGGGCGGGGTGCATGGTCCCCCGCCCATCCTTCGGGGTCACGTCATGGCCCCGCTTTCCCTGCGACGGAGGCCCCGATGCGGCACAGTCTTTCCTTGCTCTCGGGTCTTGCCCTGATATGCGCGGCCGGTTCGGCATCGGCCGTCGACCTGCGTCACAGCACGCTGGCGAACCATACCGCCTATATCCCGCCGCAATGCTATACCCGCACCGAGGATGCGGCGGGGACTGCGCATAACCCGTGCCAGACCTGCCACACCCGGTCGCGGGTGCCCCATTACATCAACGATCAGGACCTGCAGCTGTCCTATGCGCTGCCGGGACCGGCGCTGAAGAACCCCTGGACCAACCTGTTCGTCGACCGCAGCGGCGCGGTCGCGGCGGCCGATCCCGAAGAGGTCCGCGCCTGGGTGCGGCAGGACAACTATCTTGGCGCCGATGGCCAGCCGGTGCTGGCCGAAAAGCTCGCCTCGCCGCCCCAAGCCTGGGACAGCGACGGCGACGGGCGCTGGTCGGGCTATGTGCCGGACGCGTTCTATGACTTTGACGAGATGGGCTTCGATCATGCGCCGGACGGGCAGCTGACCGGGTGGCGCGCCTTTGCCTACCAGCCGCTTCCAGGCACGTTCTGGCCGGCAAGCGGCTCGACCGACGACGTGATGATCCGGCTGCCCGAGGCCTATCGGCAAGATGCCGGGGGGCGGGACGACCGGGCGATCTATGCATTGAACCTGGCCATTGTCGAGGCGCTGATCCGGCGTGCCGATGTGCCGGTCGCGCCTGTGGACGAGGCGGCGCTGGGGGTCGATCTCGACCGCGACGGCGCGCTTGGCACCGCGACCCGCGTGGCCTTCGCCTTCGCGCCGCTTGAGGGCATCACCATGCATTGGGTCGGCCGCGCGGGCACGCTGCCGGCCGACGAGGCGCCGCTGGCCGCGGGGCTTTATCCGCTTGGGACGGAATTCCTGCATTCGGTCCGCTATCTCGATCCCGACCCCGCGGGCGTGGGTATGGCGCCGCGCATGAAAGAGCTGCGCTACATGCGCAAGACCCGGTGGCTGACCTATTTCGACCGGATGGATGGCGCCCTTGCCGAAGCCAAGGAGCGGCACGATTTCCCCGACCGCATCAGCCTTTTCTTCGGGGATGCCGAACACGGGATCAGCAACGGCACCGGCTGGCGGTTGCAGGGGTTCATCGAGGACCGCGAGGGCGCGCTGCGCCCGCAGAGTTTCGAGGAGACGGTGTTCTGCATGGGCTGCCATGGCGGCATCGGCGTGAACGACGACGACACGCTGGCCTTTCCGCGCAAGCTGGGGGCCGAGGCGTTTCAGGGCGGCTGGTATCACTGGACCCAAAAGGGTCTGGCCGGAACGCCGGATCTGACCCGGGTCGATGGCGCGGGCGACTATGTGCATTACCTGCGCACGAATGGCGCAGGCGACGAGTTCCGGTCAAATGACGAGCTGATCCGCGCCTGGCTGAAGGACGGTGAACTGCCCGAGGCGGCGGCGGCGAGGATCCGCGACGACATCGCGCCGCTGATCCTGCCCTCGCCTGAACGCGCGCTGGCGCTGGACGTGGCCTACCGGGAAATCGTGCGCGACCAGAGCTTTGCGCTGGGTCGGGATGCGACGGTGACCCCGCAGGATGCGACCGTCTGGCGCGAGGTGGACCAGGACCGCCCGACCGGTATCGCCGAGCCCGAGGCGCCCTGGTATCCCCGGCACCGGCGCTAGGCGCGTTCAGTCCTCGGCGGCGATCCGCGCCACGGCGGCCTCCAGGTCGGCTGCGTCATCGGCATTGTGCTGAAGCCAGGCCCGGATCAGATACTGGTCGTCCTGCGGCAGCCGGGTGCGCGGCCCCATCTGGCGGAAATAGTCCTGCCATTCGGCCATGCTGTATTTCCCGGGCACCCGGCGCGGATGGCAGGCGGTGCAGCGGGTGCGATAGAGCGTGAAGGCGGCGCTCCACAGATCCGCCGGGTCCGAGGCCAGCAGACCGGCGTCGACCCAACCGCGCAGCGCGACCGGCGACCAGCCTTCGGGCGCGGCTTCGCCGGGGGCGGCCGGGCGCGGGGTCAGCCCGCCCGGGACCTCGGCCAGGGTCACGGATGGCGCTGCCGTTGCGAAAAGCGCGCGCCGCTCGGCATCGGTCCAGCCCGGCACCAGGATCTCGGCGCGTCCGTCCTCTATGCGGCCCGTTGCATGCACCGGGCTTGCCACCAGAACCTCGCCCGCCGGGGCGGCCTCGTCCGGTGCCGTGCGGATCGGGGCAGAGGCCGTCAGCCAGCGTAAAGACGCCTCTTGCGCGGTGGCGGGGCCGGCGGCGATGAAGGCCGCCAGAAGGGCCGGGCCGATGGCGTGCATGAAGAAACCTCGCGATTGCCTGTAGTTACCTCTCGCTAGGCTGTGTTCATGTCGGGACCATGACAGCGCGGCCCCTGTGGTCCGCGGCGCATGGCCGGAGGGGGCGGTCCTCAGTGCGCCTGAGCGGCCCCGGCATCGGTGCTGGCGGCTTCGGTCCGGGCCCGGTCCCAAAGCGCGGCGGCGGCGGTTTCGGCGGCCTCCAGCACCGCCATCTTGTCGACGCGGACAGGTTCGCCGCCCTCGATCACCACCTTGCCGCCGACGATCACCGTTTCGACATCGCGGCCCTGTCCGGTATGGACCAGCGTGCCCAGAACGTCGGTCATCGGCCGCAGATGCGGGCGGCGGAAATCGAACAGCACCAGATCGGCGCGCTTGCCGGTTTCGATCGACCCGATCTCGGCCTCGAGCCCCAGCGCCCGCGCGCCGCCCATTGTGGCGGCCTCGAAGGCCATGGCGGGCTGCCAATCGGCGGTGATGCCGCCCTCCTGCAACCGCCCCGTCGCCAGTGCCCAGCGCATCAGCTCGACCATGTCGGCATGCATGTTGTCGGTTGCGAGCGCGAGGTTCATCCCCGCCTTGCGGAGCTTCGCCGTCGGCGCGAGGCAGCCATGGGTCTGGTTGCCCTTGGCGATATGAGCCAGATGCGCCTCGGCCCGGCCCAGCCGCGCGATGTCGCTTTCGGTCAGGTGGATGCAATGGGCGCCGATCAGGCGGTCATCCATCAGCCCCACTTCATCCAGCAGTTCGGGCGGGGTCATGCCGTCGCGCTCGCGGATGAAATCGACCTCGACCCGGCTTTGCGAAACATGGGTGTTGATCCGGAGCCCATGCGCATCGCGCAGCTCGCGCACCCGGGTCAGGAGGGCGCGCGAACAGGTGTCGGGCGCATGGGGGGCAAGGACGACGCCGGTTTGCAGGGGCTCGGGGTCGTGGAACCGGTCGATCAGCTCGGCGGCAAGGCCCAGCGTCCAGTCGCCGATGGCATCGTCATAGCGCCAGTCGCCCAGATGCACGCGGGTGAAGTCGACATCGTGGATGCGGCCGCAGCCGAAGGCCCTGATGCCGGTCTGGGCCATGGCGGGAAGCGCGATCTCCTGATGGGTGAAGCTGTCATTGATGAGGGTGGACCCGAAGCTCAGCGCCTCCAGCGCGCCAAGCTGGGCCAGCGCATGGGCTTCGTCGGGGCGCACATCGTGGCCATGGGGCACGCCCATCGTATAGGCGGGGGCAAAGCCCATATCCTCGGCCACGCCCCGCACCATGCTGAGGATCGCATGGGTGTGGACATTGACGAAACCGGGCGTCAGCACGCGGCCCGCGCCGGGAACGATACGGGTTTTCGGGTCGATCCGTTCGGGCCGGGTGTCGCGGATGGCGGTGATCCGCCCGCCCGTGACCTCGACCCAGCCGGTTTTCAGGAAAGGCCGTGCCGGGTCCGCTGTCAGGATGGCGGCGCCGTCGACGATCAGGTCGGGACTGGCAGAGGTCATGGGTCAGTATCCGAAGACGGAAGGCAGCCAGAGCACCAGCGGCGGGAAGACGACGCAGAGTGCCAGAACGGCGAATTGCAGGATGACGAAGGGAAGCGCCTCGCGGGTCAGTTCGCTCATCGAGACGCGGGTGATGCCGCTCATGACGAAAAGCAGCACGCCCACGGGCGGCGTCATCATGCCCACGACGAGGTTGTACATGAAGAGGAACCCGAAGAAGAGCGGGTCGATGCCGTAGCTGATCGCCATCGGGGCAAAGAGCGGCACCAGCATGATATAGGCCGCGTTCGACTCGATCAGCATGCCGACGACCAGCAGCATCGCCATCACCAGGAGGATGAAGGTCATCGGGTCCGAGGTCAGGTCCTTGATCCAGGATGACAGCCGCATCGGCACCAGATCGAGCGTGAAGACGAAGGTCACGACCGAGGCGAAGGCGATCAGCGCGCCGACCATGGCCGCCATCACCGCGGCGCGGAAAAGACAGCCGGGCAGGTCGGCGAGGCGCAGCTTGCGGGTGATGAAGAGACCCACCACCAGCGCATAGACGACGGCGATGGCCGCGCCCTCGGTGGCGGTGAAGATACCGCCGACGATGCCACCGACGACGATCACCGGCATCAACAGGATCAGGCCCGCGCGCCGGGTCTCGATCAGGGCGTTGCGGACCGAGAAGGGGGTGCCGCTGAGCGCATAGCCCCGGCGCCGGGCGATCAGCGTGGCCAGCGCCATGAACCCGAGCGCGAGGATGATGCCGGGCACGATCCCGGCCATGAACATGCCGCCCACCGACACCGAGGACCCGGCCATCAGTGCATAGACGATCATCGCGTTCGAGGGCGGGATGACTGGGCCCAGATTGGCGGCCGAGGCGATCACCGCGCTGGAATAGCCGTCGGGATAGGTCTTGCGCAGCGCGGGCACCAGCGTCGAGCCCAGCGCGCTGGCCGAGGCGACGGCCGCGCCGCTGACCGAGGCGAAGACCATGCCCGCCAGAATGGTGACATGGGCGACGCCGCCCTGCACCCGGCCGACCAGCGAATTGGCAAAGCTGACGAGGCGGTCGACGATGCCCGCCTTCACCATCAGCTCGCCCGCCAGCATGAACAGCGGAATGGCCATCAGCGGGAAGGAATTCACCGCGAACATCATCCGCTGCGGCAGCACGACCAGATCGAACCCGCCCGTGTAAAGTGCCGCCACCGCGCCCAGCCCGATGGCGAAGGCGAGCGGCGCGCCGATCAGGGCAAGGATGGCGAAGACCGAAACGGCAAGGGCGCTCATAGCAGGGTTTCCTTCCAGGCGTCCTCGCCCCAGACCCGCGGGCCGCCAAGCGCCAGAAGCAGAAGATGCAGCGCCGAATGCGCGGCGCAGAGGCAGACCGGGATGTAGTAAAGCGCGGCGGTGACCGGCAGCGTGGGCATCAGCTCGCCCCATTTGTCCTCGGCCGCGCCAAGGGCCGTGACGAAAACCACGGCCATCAGCATCAGCCCCGCCAGCGCCGAGCCGCGCTGCAACAGATCCTGCCCACGGCCGGGCAAGAGGCGCAGCACGATGTCGATGCCGACATGCACGCCGCGGCGGATGCCATGCGGGATGGCGAGGAAGATCGACCAGACGAAGAAAAGGCGCGACAGCTCGTCGGCGGCGTCGATGGAGGAACTGAGGACATAGCGCTGGAAGACCTGTGCCGCGATCAGCAGCGTCATCGCGCCCATGGCCGCCACGATGGTCCAGCGCGACAGCGCATCGATCAGGTCGACCGCCTTGCGCAAAAGTGCCAGCAGGCCGGCAGAAGCCGGCCCGGGCGAGGGGTGTCCCGACTGGGTCACTGCGCGGCCTGTTGGAGGACGAGGTCGATCACCTCGGGATCGACCCGCGCCTTCAGGCTTTCGGCGATCGAGGCCGTCGCCTCGCGCAGCCGGGCGCGCTCTTCGGCCGAAATCGCGTCGAACTGCATGCCCTCGGCCACCAGCTTGTCGCGGAATTCAAGATCGACCCGCGCGGCTTCGGTCCGCTGCCATTCGATGGCGGTGCGCATCGCGGTCCGCACGGCTTCCTGGTTTTCCGGGCTCAGCGCCTCGAACGCGCCCTTGTTGGCCACGACATTGATGAAATCGAAGAAGTGACCGGTATCCGACAGGTATTTCTGCACCTCGAAGAACCGGCGGGTGTAGATGATGTTGTAGGGGTTTTCCTCGCCATCCAGCACCTTCTGCTGGAGCGCCGAGTAAAGTTCCGAGATGTCCAGCGATTGCGGATTGGCACCGAGCGCGCGGAAGGTTTCCAGATGGACCTCGTTCGGCTGCAGCCGGATCTTGAGCCCTTGGAAATCCTCGAGCTTGGTCAGCGGCCGGGCGCTGTTGGTGACATGGCGGAAACCGAGCTCGCCATAGCCGAGATTGACGAAGCCCTGTTCCAAAAGCGCCTCGTCCATCAGCTTGCCGACAGGGCCGTCCATCACCTCGAAGGCCTTTTCGCGGTTGTCGAACAGGAACGGCAGGCTGACCGCCTCCAGTTCCGGCACCGAGCGGGTGAAATAGGCGATCGAGGTGAACACCGCGAAGATCGCGCCCGACCGGACCTGATCGACGTTTTCCTGCGCGCCGCCCAGCTGCATGGCGGGGAAGTTCTGCACAACGAGATCGCCGCCCGAGAGGCGTTCGACCTCGTCCTTGAAAACGGTCATGGCGCCGGTCGCGCTGTGTTCTTCGGGGAAGTTTCCGGCAACACGCAGCACAGTCTGGGCCGAACCGGCGCCCGCGAGTAGCGAGAGCCCGAGGCAGAGGCCGAAGGCGCGGGGGAGGAGGGATGTCATAGGGCTTGGTCCTTTCCCTGTTGGGGTCCTGTGGTCCGGACGGTGGGGGCCCGCGGCCCGTCCGCCCTGACGTTATCGGGGTGTCATGGGTCCATGTCTCGGCCGAACTGGCGGGTGAGGGCGTCGGGCAGGCCGCTGGCGGCCTTGGCCAAAGGTTTCGATCGCCGCCGGGCAAAGCCTGCCTGACTGCCCAGAGATACCAGCGCCTGGGCCTGCACGGTCGCGGCGGTGATCGGGTCGACCACCAGCGCCTCGACCTCGTTGGCGATCTCGGGGGCCAGCCCCGCCAGCGGCGCGCCGCCGAGGATCACGACATCGGCGTTGTCCTCCTCGACCGCCTGGGCGCAAAGCCGGATCAGTTCGGGGCGCAGGTTCTGCTGAAGGTTGGCCAGATCGCGGACATGGGCGGGGGGCGTGCGCACGCCGGTGAAGCGGGGCATCAACCCGGCATCGCGCACCGAGTCCCCGTACCAGCGCCGCATCACCGGCGAGAAGGTGACGATCGAGATCCGTTCGCCCAGCATCGCCGCCGACATCAGCGCGGCCTCGGCCATGCCGACGATCGGAAAATCGAACAGTTCGCGTGCCCCGGCCAGCCCAGGGTCGCCGAAGGCCGCGATGATCGCCGCGTCGGTGCCTTCGGCATGTTCGGCGATCAGGTCATAGGCCAGCGCGCCGCCGATCTGCGCCTCGGCGCGCGAAGCGATATAAGGAAAGCCGCGTTTGGCGGTCAGAGGCAGGATCTCGGTTTCCGGCGGAGCCACGGTGCGCGCGATTTCGGCCATCCGGTCGGTCATCGCCTCAGTCATGTTCGGGTTAACCAAGAGTAATCGCATCGTTCCGCCACACTGTCCGTCCTACGAGGTCACCATAAGAAATCGCGCGGCAAAGGACATAAATGGCATGCCATTTGGCGATAATGGCATGCCATTCGACCGCGCCGCCCAGATCCGGGGCGCCAGTCTCCGCTACATGCCTAAAAATCGTGCGATTTGTGTCCAGCGATCAGCCGCGCTGGCGGCGGAGCGTCTCGGCGACCGATTCGCCGCTATGGCGCAGATGCTGCCGCCAGATCCGCGCCGCCGCGGCCGGATCGCGGGCACGGAAGGCGGCCATCACCGTCTCGTGCTCGCCGACAGACTGGCGCCAGCGGTCGGCATCGAAGATCGCCATGAACCGCCCGCGCCGGGCGCGCATCGCCACCCGGCGGTGGCTGTCGGTCAAGACCGCATTGCCGGCCTCGACGACGATGGTGTCGTGGATCTCGGTGTTGGTGTCGAAATAGGTCGAGGCATCGCGGGCCTCGTACTGGGCCAGCATCCGCGTGTGCAGGGTTTCCAGCCGGTCCAGTACATCGGCCGTGATGCGCTGGGCCAGACGCTCGGCGGCGAGGCTCTCGATCACCGCGATCAGGTCGAACAGGTCCTCGGCCTCCTCGGCGGTATAATCGACCACCTGGGCCCCCCGATGCAGCGAGATGTCGACCAGACCGTCGACCCGCAGCAGCTTCAGCGCCTCGCGGATCGGCGTGCGCGAGACATTGAGTTCGGCCGAAAGCTTGCGCTCGACCAGCCGCGAGCCGGGCGGCAGGTCGCCCTTGACGATCCGGTCGCGCAGACGGTCTGCGACACGTTCCGCCGAGGCTTGGACGTCGAGCGAGGTATCGGACATTTGCGGAGACCGGTCTTCAAAGTTGAAACACGTGACAGGGTATCACCCGGGGCAAGGGAAACTCCAGACATTCCCCGCCTGTCGGCGCGGCTCTGTGGCTGGCGGGCCGCGGTCGGCCGCGCCGGTCCGGCACCCGCTGCCCACTTGCGGTTCCGGCAGCCTGCGAAGCCGAACCGGCAGGGGCGCGGTGCTGGAAAGCCCTCGCCGGGGTTTCGGGCGGGATGTCCGTGGCGCGCGCCTCCGCAGCCGTCCGGGCCGGGACCGTCGCGCCTAGCGGAGGCAACTCGGGACAGAGGCGTCGATGGCGCGGAGCGCCTCGCAGGCGTCGATCAGGACGCGCCCGTCGCGGGGGCGCAGGCCAGCCCGAAGTGCATCCGCGACGGCCCCGGAGCTCAGCTCGCGCTGGTCCGCAAGCAGCAGCGCGACCACGCCCGTGACATGCGCTGCGGCGACCGACGAGCCGGAATAGTAGCGGTACTGATCGTCCGGCGCCGTGCTGATCACGTCGACCGACGGCGCGGGGATCGCGCTGTCCGCGACGGGACCGGCCGCGATGACCCCGGGAACCGAGGCGGGAAAGGCAGGCGAGGCCGCTTCGCCCCAGGCCGCGACCACGACGATCCCGGCATCGACTGCCGCGCGCACCAGCTCGTCCAGCAGCGGGTCGGCCGGACCGCCGAGGCTCAGGTTCAGCACGTTCATTTCGTTCAGGATCGCGAAGTTCAGGGCGCGGGCCAGCGAGAAGCTGTTGCGGCGGCCGGGCTGGCCGGGGCGCTGCCAGCAGGCGCGCAGGCCGATCAGGTCCGCATCCGGCGCGACGCCGACGATCCCGGCCGCATTGGCCGCATCGGCGGCGATGATCCCGGCGATGGCGGTGCCGTGATCTTCTCCTGTCCCGTCCCGGGTGTCGACGAGGTTCCGGGCCTCCGCGAGGCGTAGCGCCAGGTCGGGATGGGCGCCGTCGATGGCGGAGTCGATCACCTCCCACGCGAATGCCGGCCCCGGTCGAGGCGCGCTGGGCCGCGGTCGCGTTTATGTCGGCCAGGGTGTTCTGGATCGGAAACAGCGGGGCGCCGGACGCGGTCGCGAACGTGTCGAACGTTTGCATCCGCTGGACCGTGCGAATGGCGGCATCGACCCGCATCCGGGTCATGAGCGTGCCCATGTCGGACCGGCCGTCCGTCTCGACCACGAAGCAATGGGCCGAGATCGACTGCAGCGGCCATTCCGCGGTCAGCGTGACGCCGAAGCGGGTCTCGATATCCGCCGCCGCGAGGGCCTCCGGTTCGGCGGCCGGAACGGCGAGGATCAGGTGGGTGTCGGTCGCCATCCCGCTGGCGGGGACAAGACGCCAGACCGGGGCGGGGGCCGGTTCGCCGGTCTGCCCCGCGCGGATCAGAACTGTTGGTCCGGCGCGGCGAATACGATGCCGGGCGTCTGCATCGGCGCAGCCGCCGCAGCCGCAAGGTCGGCCGCGCGTTCGGCGCTGGCGGTGCAGACCCCGCCTTCGGACGGCCCCTACACAAGCGTCAGGCCCTGCCGCGCCAGAACGGCCCGAAGACTTTCGGCGTTCAGGTCCGGAACGGTCTGGAACCGGATCGTTGGCGCGCCGCCGTCGCTGGTCAGGGTCCGGAACCCGTCATCGGACGGCCCGAACGCGACTGCCGCCACCAGGCAGGCGGCGGCGGTCGTTCCGGCCAAGGCCATAGCCTCCCGGACTCCCCTCTGGCGTCCTCCCCAGCCTTCGCGCGGCCGCCGCGCCCGGCTGTCGGCCTCGATCCGCGCCCTCAGGTCGTCCCAGCTTCGGGACAGAGGAACCTCGGAAGGCGCGGTCCCCGCGACCTCGCTTGCAAGGTCGAACTGGCACGCCAGCTTGGCGGCGCAGGCCGGGCAGATGCGAGTGTGATTCCTGACCGCCGCGGCCTCCGGCCCGGGCAGGGACCCGTTCACGTACCACGGAGTGTTGTCCCACACCGCTTTGTGGCGGTCGTCGCTCCGTGCCTTCAGGGCGTCATGAACTGAGCTCTCCGGGATTGTTTGCGCGTCCTCGGACAGCATCGCGCGCAGGCGCTTTCGTCCCGTCATCCTCCGCGTCTTCACGGTGCCCAGGGGGCACCCCAGGATCTCGGCGATATCCGTACGGAGATAGCCGTTGAAATAGGTCAGTTCGACAACGGCCCGCAGTTCGGGTGTCAGGCGCTGCAACGCGCGGGAAAGATCCCGTGCGCGAAGGACCGCCTTGGCACTGTCGCCCTCGTCGCCGATCAGGGGCTCGTCCAGTTCCACGTCGCCCCCGCCGGGCCAGCTTCTGCCGCTGTTTCAAGGACAGCCGGCAAGCGATGCCGAAAAGCCAGGTCGAGGGTTTCGAGCAGCTCGCGAACCGGTCTGCCGTGCGCCAGACGGTCATCAGCGTGTCATTGGCGATTTCCTCGGCGGTCCGCCGAGCGTTGTCGCGAGCGTTGTATTTGAAGGTGCACCCCGGGCCGCCGGTAGGATCTACCGGGGATCGGGCCTGAAGCGGACAAGCGGCTTGGCGCCCCGGTGCGGGTCGTGGCGCATTCCGCGGTCCGCGCGCGGCCCGTTTGTCATAGGGAGCGGGATTTTGTTGGGGGAGTGTGTCGAAGCGGCCCTTCCTGCATTCGCAACCCGCCGGGGCAGGGCAAGCCTAAAAGGGCGCGCGGCGGCGGTTTGCCCGGCGGGGCAGTCGGGCCGACCGACAGTCGGGAAAATGCGTCGGCACCGCCAGTGGCAGGGATGGTGGCGCCGACGGGACAGATGCGTATGATCCGGTTCCGGGGGCGGAACCCGGACCATGCGGGGATCAGGACCGTGGGGAGGAGGACCGGCCCCTGCTTCAGAACGTACCAGACCCCGCCGATGCCGTTGCCGTTCATGTCGACGGGACGGCTGTCGCCTTTGCACTGGTAAAGCGGCATGCCCTTATAGCCCCATTGGGCCGCGCCGTCGGCGCGTTCGATCAGGGATAAGCCGCCTCCGGCGCTGGCGCCGCCCTGGCCGTGACGGGCGGTCAGCTGGCCGCGCAGCCGCCGGTGCAATTGCTGACGCCGGGACGGTCGTTGTCGAAGATGTAAAGCGTCATGCCGGAGCGGTGGACCAGCACGCCATCGCCGGACAAGCCCGCCGGGGCGGCACCGGCTGCCAGCGACAGTGCGGCGCCTGCGATCGGGGACCCAAGTTTCATGGGGCCTCCCCTGTTTTCGGCCCGGACCACTGTGGCCCAGGTCTTGGTTCCGATGGTTTGTGCCCTGGCGTGGCTACAGGAGTCATGCCGTGCCGCGATTTCTTCCCAGCATGTTCTTCAGGATCGGCGGTCCCGCCGGTCCGCCTGGCCTTCGGGGGCGACGAGGGGCAGAGGCTCCCTTGGGCCAGACCGCCACGAACGGAACGCGGCGATGCAGCGAAACCGTCGGCGGCCGTCCGATCCCGAACGACCTGCAATCCGTGTGCGGCGGCGCAGCCGATCCGAAGACCCTCAAGTCGGCCACCGATCCTCAATTGGCCGAGCGTACTAGAGGTCGTTGGCGGGCGTTCCGATCAGCCGGAGAAAGCATGCTTCTGCTCTTCAGTTTTGGCATTGCATGGCGGGTCTACCTTGTGGTGGCGCTTGCGGTCGGGGGCACGGCCTTCATGGCCTGGCAGGCGGTAAGCCTCATGGAGAAAAGCACTTATAGCCTCCGCAAGGTGCACCTGCGCGATATCGTGCAATCGGCGGTGAGCCAGCTGGCTCCCCTGCAGGCCGAGGTCGACGCAGGCACGCTCGGTTCCGAAGAGGCGAAGGCCGAGGGCGTGAAGATCCTCCGCACCATCCGCTACGATGGTAGCAATTATCTGTTTGCCTCCGACATGCGGGGAAACATCGTGGCGCCCCCGCGCGACGACCGGATGGGCACGAACCAATGGAACCTGACCGACCCCAACGGGGTGAGGACCTATCAGGAGCTCATTGCGCATGCGAGAAACCCAGAAGGCGGCGTCGTCCACTATTCGACCGAGCGCGCGGCCGGCGACGGTGACAAGAAGCTTTATCCGAAGATCAGCTACGGAACCGGGTTTGCGCCTTGGGGCTGGATGATCGCGACCGGCAGTTACATCGACGATATCGAGGCGATGGCGGCCGACATGCGCAAGACCCTGATGACGACGCTGCTGGAAGGGCTTGGCGCGATGATCGTGATCCGGCCGATCGACCGCCTGAACGCCCGGATGAAGGCGCTGTCGAGCGGGGATCTGGACAGCGACATTCCCTACATGCGGGGCCGCGCGGAAACCTGGCAGATGGCCCGAAGCATGGTCGTCTTCCGGGACGCCCTCAAGCACAAGGCCGAACTGGAACGGGCCGAGAACGACGCGCGGGCCAGGCGCGAGGCCGATGCAGAGGCACAGAAGAATGTGGTTGCCGCGGTCGGTACGGGCCTGTCCGAACTCGCGCAGGGCGATCTGACCCACACGCTCGATACCCCGTTTCCCGAGCATTTCGAAACCATCCGCTCGAACTTCGACAAGACCCTCATGACCCTGCGGGAGATGCAGTCCGGCGTCGTCGAGAACGCCGACGAGATTCAGGCCCGCGCCGAGGAGGTGGCCTCGGCCTCCGAGGATCTGTCCCATAGGACCGAAAACCAGGCCGCGACCCTGGAAGAGACCGCGGCCGCGCTGGACGAAATCACCAGTTCCGTCCGCAATGCCGCCGAGGGCGCGGTCGAGGTCGAACGGGTGGTGCGGCAGACCCGCGACGATGCCGAACGAAGCGGTCTGATCGTCAACAAGGCGGTCGAGGCGATGTCGGAAATCAAGGCGTCCTCCGAGGGGATTTCGAAGATCACCGGGGCAATCGACGACATCGCCTTCCAGACCAACCTGCTGGCGCTGAATGCGGGCGTCGAGGCTGCGCGGGCGGGCGAGGCGGGACGGGGCTTCGCCGTCGTGGCCTCCGAGGTACGGGCGCTGGCGCAGAATTCCTCTGGCGCGGCCAAGGAAATCAAGCAGCTCATCGAGAAAAGCTCGGAGCATGTCGAGGCCGGCGTCGATCTGGTGAACCGGACCGGCGAGGCCCTGCACGATATCGTCGAACGTGTCGCGAATGTCTCGAAACTTATCAGCGAGATTGCGACCGGGGCACGCGAACAGTCCGCCGGGATCGGCGAGATCAACGCCGGCGTCTCGCAACTGGACCAGGTGACGCAGCAGAACGCAGCCATGGTCGAGGAGGCGACGGCCGCCAGCGTGACACTGCGTCAGGAGGTGGAAAGCCTGCGCCGCCAGATTTCGAGGTTCCGCGTCGACTCGGGGGCATCGGTCGCGCTCATCGCCGAGAAGGCCCCGCGCAGACCGGCGAAACCGGGCAGATCGTTCCCGGCCGCCGACGCGCCCGCTGCGAAGGTGGCAAATGGCGGCTGGACGGATTTCTGAGCCCGGGGGCGTCAGGGCCTGACCCTCCGCTTTGACGCGACGAACGGGCGCCGGGCTCCGCTTGTGACCGGCAGCCCGGGGCTGCGGATCTCGACGCACGTGTCCGCGATGCCGCACGGGCGGGCTGGGTCGTCCTCTCCGGCCGATACGTCCGGCGGGGACGGAGCGTCCGGTCTTGAGGCCGTCAGCCCGTCGCCCGTCTGCCGACATCGCTTTCGGCGCCGCCAAACCGGGCATCGGTCCAGGCGATCAGGCGCGACGTCATGGCGACCTGCCAGAACCGTCCCGCCAGCGTCAACTCGACCGACAGGGGGTGCCCCGTCAGCAACCCGGCGCGCTGCCATTGCGCCAGCAGCGGCGCGGCGTGCGGTTCGAACCCGCCATTGATCCCGCACCCGGCCAAGGCCCGGTCCACCGAGGCGAAGACGAGCCGCCCACGTTCCATACCGGCCTTGATCGCTGCATGGACGGGACCGAGCGGTGCTGGCCTTGTCAGCCCCGCGACCAACCCGGCGCCGCCTGCCGCCGCCCGGTCCCGGTAAGCGTCGAGATCGGGCGTGATGCGGAAGCCGTGGCCTTGCAGGTTGCCGCCCGCGCCCGCGCCGAAGGCCAGGCATTCCGCCCCCGCCTTGACCTCCAGATTATAGAGACTTCGTTCGCGCGTCCCGCGCCGCCAATGGGTCGTCGAAATCGCGTCCCAGCCCGCGCGGTCCATTTCGGCAGCGCCATCGGCATAAAAATGACCAAGCTCGCCGGGTGCGGCGACGGCAAGCTTGCCCTTGTCCTGCGCCATCATCAGCGGCGTGCCCGGGATCGACTTCAGCGAATAGAGGTCGAGCCCGTCGAGCCCCAGCGCCGCGGCCAGACGCACATCCTCCTGGAAGGTGGCGCGGTCCTGGCCCGGCAGCCCGTAGATCAGATCGATCACCACGGCCCCCCGGTCCAGCCGTATTAGCCCCTCGAGAAAACGCACCGTCTCGGCCCGGGTCGACTTGCGCCCCATGCGACGCCGCACGCCGTCATCGAAGCTCTGCACGCCAAGCGAGATGCGGTTCACGCCTGCGTCGAAGGCCGCGCGCGCCTTTTCAAGCCCGAAGCTGACGATCCGGCCTTCCAGCGTGATCTCGCAATCGGGCGTCAGTGGCAGGTGTCGGTGCAGCCCCTCGACCAGCCGGGCAATGTCGCGGGCGGCCAGCGCCGTCGGGGTGCCGCCGCCCAGATAGACCGCCCTCAGCGGGTGGCCCTGCTGCGCTGCGGTCCGGGCGCCGGCGGCAAGCTGCGCCAGCACCGCATCCACATAGGGCGCACCCATCTCGCGCCGCCAGGGGTTCTGGTAGAACCCGCAGAAGAGGCAGCGGTTTTCGCAAAAGGGAACATGCACATAGGCGACCGAAGGCCCGGTACGCGGTGACGCGGTCAGCCTTTCCCAAAGCCCGGCGACCTCCTCGGGGGCGACGGCCATTCCGCCGCCATGGGCATGCGCGCCCATCCGGCCGGAAAACGCATCGGCCAGCGGGTCGGTCGAGGTGCGGGCAAAGAAGGCGTCTGTGTCGCGGAGCTCTGCCGCCGGTCTGTGAACGTTCATCTGCACCTCTGGTGGGCAATGAGCGCAGGGGACCGGGCGGACGGCTTGGGCCTGACTTGGGTGTTTGCGGCCGGTCGTGTGACCAGCCGTTTCCTGACGATTATTATCGGATAATTCCGTCCGGGAAAAGACCCGGTTTCAGGGCCGGTCGCAGGCTTTGGCAGCGGCGTCCGCCCCGGCCTGCCCGCAGGCGGACCGGGGCGTGCCTCTTACTCGACCGGGATCGCCTGCAATTCCGGTTCGTCGTGATGGTGATGCTCGCGCACCGGCCGCATGAAGAGATTGGCGAAGAAGGCCACGACCAGAAGCGCCGCCATGCAATACATCGTCGTGTTATAAAGCGAGGGCGTCGGATCGATGGTGCCCGGGGGGACGATTTCCATCAGGCCCGCGATGGTCACGGTCTTGGCCGCCACCAGCTGATCAAGCTGCGACAGCGGCGCGCCGAACTTCTGGGCGAAAGCCGCCGGGTCGACCCGGCCTGCCAGATCCTGGATGGCGTTGGTCACCGACATCTGCCTCAGCGAGGTGATGGCCAGCGGCCCCAGCACGCCCGCGGTGGACCAGGCGGTCAAGAGCCGTCCGTGGATGCCGCCCACATGCATCGTGCCGAACATGTCGGCCAGATAGGCAGGGATGGTGGCGAAGCCGCCGCCATACATCGAGAAGATGATCATCGTCGCGGCGTAGAAGCCGATCAGATAGATCATCGCCGGGTTGGTCGCCACGGCCGACGCGAAATAGGGGATCGACAGATAGAGCAGCGTGCCCAGCACGAAGAAGCACATGTAGGTCGCCTTGCGCCCGATATGGTCCGAGGCCGAGGCCCAGAAGAACCGCCCCAGCATGTTGAAGACCGAGATCATCAGCACATAGGTCGAGGCGAAGGCGGCGGTGACGACCAGCGGCATCACCGAGCCGAAGATTTCCGACATCATCGTCTTGGCCACGCCGATCACGCCGATGCCCGCCGTCACGTTGAAGCAGAGCATCACCCACATCTGCCAGAATTGCGGGGTCTTCAGGGCCTGGTCGATATGCACGTTGTTCTGGGACACCATGCCCGAGGCCACCGGCTTCGGTGACCAGCCGGCGGGTTTCCAGCCCTCGGCCGGAACGCGGTACTGAAAGGCGGCAAAGATCATCACCACCAGATAGACGACGCCCAGCGTCAGGAAGGTCTGCGCGGCCCCCGTCGCGCCGGTGCCGACGACGTAAAGGCCCGCCTCGCCGCCGAACTCGGCAGCCTGCTTGGCCGAGGCCGCGACCACCTCGACCTTGCCGGCGGCGGTTTCGGCGAAGATCCGGCCGCCCTCGACGACCGTCGCCACCGCATCTTGCGGGCCCAGATAGTCGGGCGCGCGCTTGAACAGGTCGAGCAGCCAGCCCTTGACCGGGGCCGCGATCATCGCGCCGCCGCCAAAGCCCATGATCGCCATGCCGGTCGCCATGCCGCGCCGGTCGGGGAACCACCGGATCAGGGTCGAGACCGGCGAGACATAGCCCAGCCCCAGCCCGCAGCCGCCAAGCACGCCATAGCCGAGATAGACCAGCCAGAGCTGGTGCGCCGAGATCCCGAACGAGCCGATGATGAACCCGCCGCCCCAGAGGATCGCGGCGACGACGCCGACCATGCGCGGGCCGACCTCTTCGAGCCATTTGCCCGCGAAGGCCGCCGCGAGGCCCAGAAAGACGATGGCGACCGAGAAGATCCAGACCACCGAGCCCAACGTCCAGTCGTCGGCCCCCGAAGCCACCACGCCCAGTTCGCGGGTCAGCGGCGGGTTGAAGACCGACCAGGCATAGACCGAGCCGATGCAAAGATGGATCGCGATGGATGCCGGCGGGACGCGCCAGCGGTTGAAGCCGGGTTCGGCCACGATATGGCTCTTGTGCAAGAAGCCCAGCGCGCCGCCTGAGGCGTTGCTCATGATGTTCCTCCCTTGATTGGCGCCGCGGGCGGTCTCCTCCAGGCCGTCCGGGCGGCATGCTGTCGCATGCAATCAGAGAAAGGCAGGCAAGGGCTTGCGCTGTCAAATGAATTTCTTATTTATAACAACAAGGTGCGGGAATTTTTGTCGCCGCTTCGGCAGACCCGCCTCCGGAAGCTGGACATTTTGTCCCGAAACGCTCCGCCCGCACCGCGAAACTGCGTCACCCTGTCCGCATCACGTTTTTTTCGCGCCGGGCAGGAAAACCCGGAACCGGCTTCCGTGCCCGGGGATCGACTCGGCGGTGATGCGGCCTCCGGCCCGGCTCACGATCTGCTGGCTGATCGACAGGCCAAGCCCGGTCCCCTGCGCCTGTTTCGTCGTGAAGAACGGATCGAAGACCCGGGGCAGGACCTCGGGGGCGATACCGGTCCCGCTGTCTTCGACCGTCACCTCGACCCCGTCCTTGCAGTCCTTCGCGACCACCCGCAGGCTGCCGCCCTCGGGCATGGCATGGACCGCGTTCAGGATGAGGTTCACGATCACCTGTTGCAATTCGGTGCGCGGCATGAAGACGGTCCCCGTGCCCTCGGCGCTGATCTCGCTGGCGATCCCGGCGGCCTGGACCTGATGGCGGGTCAGCACCAGACAGTCCTTCACCACCTCGGCGGGGGCGATCAGATCGGCCGAACCGGAATAATCCTCGGGACGGGCGAATTGCAGCAGCTTCGAGACGATGACACCGATCCGGTAGACCTGATCGTCGATCAGCGCGAATTCCTCGGCGACCTTGTCAGCCTCGGCGCCCAGCGTGTTGCGGGCAAGGTCCAGATTGCCCTGGATGACCGCGACCGGGTTGTTGATCTCATGCGCGACCGAGGCGGTGATTTCGCCCACCGCCGCCAGCTTTTCGGACATGATCAGCCGTTCGGTCGTGCGTTCCAGCCGCAAATTGGCGGCGCGCAGGTCGCGCGTGCGCTCTTCGACGCGGGTCTCGAGGCTTTCGGCCCAGCTGCGCAATTCGCGGTCGCGCGCTTGCAGGCGATCGAGCAGGCTGTCGAAATGGTGCGCGAGCTGGGCGATTTCGCCACCCGCCCCGGTCGGGCGGTTGCGCGCTGCCAGGTCTCCGGCCTCGACCTGGGCGATGGTGCGGGTCATGCCTTCGAGGGGCCGAAAGATGTGGCCCGCCCAGCGCAGAAAGACCGGAACCGACACCAGTGCGATCAGCACGAAGGCCGCGCTCAGTGCCAGGATCGAGGTGCGCTTGGCCTCACGGAACGGGGTTTCGAGAAAGCCGACATAGAGCATCCCAACCCGGCGGCCGAAGCTGTCGAGGATCGGCTCATAGGCCGAGATATACCACTCGTTGACGACAAAGGCGCGGTCGAGCCAGATCCGCCCCTCGTCCAGCACCTGCGCGCGCACCTCGGCCGAGACCCGCGTGCCAAGGGCGCGGACAGTCTCGAACAGGCGCACATTGGTCGAGACGCGCACATCGTCGAGAAACAGCGTCGCGGTGCCCTGGCTGCCATCAGGCAGGCTCTGGTCGCGATAGACCAGCGCATTGATCGTGTCGATGAAATCGAGGTTGCGGTTCAGCAGCCGCCCCCCCACAAGCGCGACCCGCCTGCCATCGGGCAGCACCAGCGGTGCGGCCGAGTGGATGATCATCCCGCGCGTCTCGTCGGTCCGGTCGGTCGGAACCGCCGCGCGGGTGTTGACCAGCGCGATCTCGGCCCGATGCGCCAGCCCGGGCGCGAGGGCCTCAAGCTGACCGGCGCCGAGGATGTCGATTGCGCTTTGCCGCTGGCCGTCAAGCGCCGCGGCAATCACCGGCCAGGCGCGTTCGGAGGGCAGCGGCCCGGCGATGCGCAGAAAGTCGAGCCCGAGCCTTTGCCGTTCGCCTTCCAGATAGGCCGCCTGCCGCCCGGCCCCGATTGCCTCGTGCAGATCGACCGACCGGGCGACCGCATCCACCCGCTCTCCCGACATCTCGATCAGCCGGGCAAGGTATTGGTCGGCGATGGTCAGATCGCCGGTGACCTTGGTCACAAGCAGGTTGTCGATCTTCGTCGACCAGCGCCACATCGCGCTGCCCAGCATGACCGGCAGAAGCACCAGCATCGGCAAGAGTGCGATTACCAGCAGACGGACCCGGACCGAACCGAGGATGCCGGGCAGGCGTGGCATCGGCTAAAGGCCCCAGGCCGCGCATTTCCGGTCGATGGTCTTGCGCGAGACCCCCAGGCGGCGCGCCGCCTCGGACCGGTTGCCGTCCAGCGCCTCCAGAGCCCGCAGGATCTCGCGCCGCTCGATGTCCTCCAGGGGCGCGATCTCGGTGCCGGTCTGCGGCGGCCCCAGGGTTTCGACCGGAAAGCGCCCGAAGATCAGCGCGCGCTCGATGAAATTCTGCAATTCCCGGATGTTGCCTGGCCAGTCGTGGCGCAGCATGGCCGACCGCACGGACGAGGTCATGTCAAGCCGAGGCAGGTTCAGCGCGGCCGACAGTTCGGTCTGAAAAAGCTCGGCCAGCTCCAGAATGTCCGAACTCCGCTCTTTCAGGGCGGGCATCCGGACTTCGATCACGTTGATGCGGAACAGCAGATCCTCGCGGAACCGCCCTTCCTGCACCGCCTTTTGCAGCGGTCTGGTCGAGGCGATCACGAAGCGCAGCTGAAGCTGTATGTCGCGCTCGGTGCCGATGGGGCGGATGACGCCGTCTTCGAGAACCCGAAGCAGCGCTGTCTGGGCATTGGCGCCCAGTTCGCTGACGTCGTCCAGAAAGACCGTCCCGCCCGAGGCCGAGGCCAGCAGGCCCTCGCGCCCGGACCGCGCGCCGGGAAACGCGCCCGCGGCATGGCCGAACAACTCGTATTCGATCATGTCGGCGGGGATCGCGCCGCACTGGATCGCCACGAAGGGGGCGCTGCTGCGGCCGGAATGGCAATGGATATGCCGCGCCGCGACCTCCTTGCCCGACCCGGACGCGCCCAGGATCAGCACCGGAGTCGAAAGCGGCGCGACGCGCTCGAGGATCTGGCGCACCTCGGCAATGGCGGGCGACTGGCCGATCAGCTCGCGGCGGCGGGTCCCGGAGGCCCCGTTTTCAAGCTCGCGGCGCAAAAGGAAGTTTTCGCGTCTCAGCCTGGCCAGTTCAAGACAGCGGCCGACCGCGTTCAGGATCTGGTTCGACCGGAACGGTTTCAGCAGAAAATCCGACACCCCGGCGCGCAGGGCCTCGATGGCGGTCTGCAGGTCGGCATAGGCGGTGATCATGATGGTGTCGGTGAACCCGCCCCGATCGCGCTGGGTTTGCAGCCAGTCGAGTCCCTTTCGGCCGGGCATCAGGTTGTCGAGGACCATCACGTCATATTGGCGGGCGGCCAGCAGCCGTTCTGCCGCCTCGGTGTCGGGCGCCTCGTCCACGGCGCGGCAAAGCGGCCGGAGCGTCTTGACCATGAAGTGTCGCATCCCGGGTTCGTCATCGACGATCAGGACGCTGGCCGTGCTCAGGAGGCTTGCGGTTTCTTCCCGATTTTCTGACATCCGATCCGCTTTTCGAAGCCCTTTGTACCTGCGTCTAGGTCGAGACGGGAGATCGGCGGGGCGCGGTGCCCCTGCCGCGCCGGAGAATCGCGTGCCACATCGGTCAGGTCATGCGCGCAGGGGCTTCGGCCCATTGCTCTCCGCCATGTGATTCTGGGATGTGCCCTGGATATGGGCGCGTTGCACGAGCCTCCCCTCTCGTGACTGTCCATGGTCCCAACCCTGCCGACCCGGTCCCGGGCCGGTCGATCTTTCTCCCTGACAGAAAGGGCTAAAGGCGATGGAACGAGGACGCAAGCACCGAGGTGCCCGGGTGAGCGCATCCGGGGGCGACGGTCATGCCGGGCGGCGCGGGGGCGAAAGGGGGCGGGCGCGAGAGCCGGATCGGGTCCGGTCCGGCACGCGCCAGGGCGCCGAAAGCGGTGAACCGTCTTCGGCACGGGCATGTCGCATCAAGGATGGGTATAGCCTGGAGCGGGTAGCGGGAATCGAACCCGCGCCAAGAGCTTGGAAGGCTCGTGTGATACCATTTCACCATACCCGCGAAAGGCCCGACACAGGTATGTCACGTCCCTCATCGGGTCAAGCGGCTTGTGCATCCGCATCGCCTGACGGGGGAAGCGGGGATGGCCCGCGCCGCCCTGAAGGCGGGCCTCAGGCGTTGCGGGCGGCCTCGGCGGCAATCGCGCGGATGTCGCAGCGGAAGATGCCCAGATCTTTCAGGTCGCGGTCGGACAGGGCCGAAAGCTCGCGAACGGTCTGGCGGCGGATGCTGCTGCGGCGGCCGATCTGGAGAAGGGTCTCGGCGAGGGCCGAAAGGCGGAAGGAAAGGGCCGAATTCGGCGCGGCCTGGGTCAGGCTGGTCATGGGAATATCCTCTGTTCGTGCGAGCCCGACATCTATGGAATTTCTGCGCGCGCACAATCGACGACGCGGAATTGCCGCCATGCAGCCCCTGCAACAGGCGCATCGGATCGCCGCTCTGCTGCCCGGGATCTGCCGCAAACGGCGCCATACGCCCAGAAAGCGCCCGGCTTTTCGCGGCCGGGGCCCGGTCAAATCGGTCCAGGCCCCCTTGGCGGCGCCGAATCGGGCAGGGATGGCGTCGGGTTTCGGCGGCTTGACGCGGGCCTCGCGGCTTTCAGAATGGCACTCGGAGCGCAGGGCAGGGAGGACAGACATGACCCGCGATTTCGCCATCTACCCCAGTCTCAGGGGGCGCCGGGTCTTTGTGACCGGCGGGGCCTCGGGCATCGGCGCCGAGATCGTCGCGGCCTTCGCCGCGCAGGGCGCGCGGGTGGGATTTGTCGATCTGGACGGCGCGGCGGCCGGGGCGCTTTGCGACCGGCTGGGGGGCGAGGTCCATCACGAAACCTGCGATCTGCGCGACATCGCTGCGCTCAGGGACGCTTTCGCCGCGCTGAAGACCCGGATCGGACCGGCCGAGGTGCTGGTCAACAATGCCGCCCGCGACGACCGTCACGACTGGGCCGAGGTCACGCCCGACTACTGGGACGAGCGCATGGCCACCAACCTGCGCCACATGTTCTTCGCGATCCAGGCCGTGGCCCCCGACATGATCGCGGCGGGCGGCGGGGCCGTCGTCAACCTCGCCTCGAATTCCTGGATGGAGGCGGTGGGCGGCTTTCCCGCCTACGCGACCGCCAAGGCGGCGGTGCACGGGCTCACCCGGACCCTCGCGCGCGATCTCGGCCCGCACCGGATCCGGGTCAATACCGTGGTCCCCGGCTGGATCATGACCGAGCGGCAGAAGGCCCTCTGGGTCACGCCCGAGAAGCTGGAACAGCATCGCAGGCGGCAATGCCTGCCCGACCTGATCGACCCGGTCTATGTGGCGCGGATGGTCCTGTTCCTGAGTTCGGACGATGCCGCCATGTGCAGCGCCAGCAATTATATGGTCGAGGCCGGGTCGATCTGACCGCCCGGCGCGCTGCCCATCCGGCGGGCAGGTGACCCAAGGCTGCCCGGGAAACGAGCGGACTTCCCTTCGCCGGACGACCGTGCCACTCTCGACCCATTCAAAAACCCCGTCCGATGGCGCCGAATGCGGCCAGTGACGGGGATTCAGGTACAGGGGAAGATCGAATGGCGAAAACGCGGGACGGGATCGCGATCGGGCGGCGTGGATTGCTGCTTGGCAGCGCCGGGGCGGTTGCGGCGGCGGGGCTGGGGCTCTGGCCGCGGCGCGGACTGGCGGCAGAGCCGATCACCGTTGCGGGCATCTACACGGTCCCGGTGGAACAGCAATGGGTGAGCCGTCTGCACAAGGCCGCCGAGGCGGCGAAGGCAGCCGGGCTGATCGAATATACCTTCAGCGAGAACACCGCCAATACCGACTATCCGCGGGTGATGCGCGAATATGCCGAAGCCGGGGTTCAGCTGATCATGGGAGAGATCTTCGGGGTCGAACAGGAGGCCCGCGAGGTCGTGCTGGACTATCCCGAGACCGCGTTCCTGCTGGGGTCCTCCTTCCCGCCGGACGACGCCTATCCGAACCTCGCGGTGTTCGACAACTATATCCAGGATGCCTCGTACCTGTCGGGCATCGTCGCGGGCGCGATGAGCCAGAGCGGCAATATCGGCATGGTCGGCGGTTTCCCGATCCCCGAGGTGAACCGGCTGATGTATGCCTTCATGGCGGGCGTGCGCGAGGTGAAACCCGACGCTACCTTCCAGGTCAGTTTCATCGGGTCGTGGTTCGACCCGCCGAAAGCCAAGGAAACCGCCTTCGCGATGATCGAGAACGGCGCCGATCTGCTTTATGCCGAACGCTTCGGCGTGTCGGACGCCGCGCAGGAAAAGGGCGTGCTGGCCATCGGCAACGTCATCGACACCCAGGCCGACTATCCCGACACCGTGGTCGCCTCGGCGCTCTGGCATTTCGGGCCGACCCTGCAGGCCGCGCTTGACCGCATCGCTGCGGGCACCTTCGAGGCGGCCGATTACGGGGCCTATTCCTTCATGAAGGAAGGCGGCTGTTCGCTGGCGCCGCTCGGGACCTTCGCGGGCAAGGTGCCGCAATCGGCGCTCGATCTGGTCGCCGAGCGCGAGGCCGCGATCAAGGCCGGCAGCTTTACCGTCGAGATCAACGATACCGAGCCCAAGTCGTCCTGATGCCCGATCTGCGACCGGTCGTCCTGAAGCTTGAGGGGATTACCAAGCGCTTCGGGACGCTCACCGCCAATGACGCTATCGGCTTCGCCCTGCACAAGGGCGAGGTCCTGGCCCTGCTGGGCGAAAACGGCGCGGGCAAGACCACGCTGATGAACATCCTCTTCGGCCATTACACGGCCGATGCGGGCACGGTCGAGGTCATGGGGCAGGCCCTGCCGCCCGGCCAGCCCGGCGCGGCGCTGGCCGCGGGCGTCGGCATGGTGCACCAGCATTTCACGCTGGCGGGCAATCTGACCGTGACCGAGAATATCCTGATCGGGACCCGCCCGCTCTGGCGCGGCGGGCTCGGCCGGGCCGAGGCGCGGGCGCGGATCGCGGCGCTGTCGCGCGATTTCGGCCTTGCGGTCCACCCCGAGGCGAAGGTCCGGACCTTGTCCGTGGGCGAATGCCAGCGGGTCGAGATCCTGAAGGCGCTCTATCGCGACGCGCGGGTGCTGATCCTGGATGAACCGACCGCCGTGCTGACCCCGCAGGAAACCGACGCGCTTTTCGCCACCCTGAAGAAGGCCGTGGCCCAGGGCCTGTCGATCATCTTCATTTCGCACAAGCTGCACGAGGTGATGGCGGTTTCGGACCGGGTCATCGTCTTGCGCCATGGCCGCGTCGCGGGCGAGGTCGCCACCGCCGACACCGACCGCCACCGGCTGGCCGAGATGATGGTGGGCGCCGAGGTGCGCCTGCCCGCGCCGTCGCTGGCCCGTCCGGGGGCTGCGCTGATGGAACTGGACGCCGTCTCGACGCCCCCCGAGGGCACGCGCCCCGGGCTGAAATCGGTCAGCCTTGCGCTCCGGGCCGGGCAGATCACCGGGCTTGCCGGGGTGTCGGGCAACGGGCAGGGGGCGCTGGCCGATCTGGTCTCGGGGCTCGTCGCGCCCTCTGCCGGGCGGTTCGAAGTCGCGGGCGCGCGTGTCGAGCGCTGGTCGCCCCGTGCCGCCTTGCAGGCGGGTGTCGGCCGCATCCCCGAGGACCGGCACGCGACCGGGTCCATCGCCGATTTCACCCTGACCGAGAACGCGGTGCTGGAAGACTATGCCCGTCCGCCCTATAGCCGCCGGGGCTGGATGAACTGGCGCGCCGCCCGCGCCCATGCCGAGAAGATCATCAAAGACTATGACGTCCGCTGTCCGGGCTCCGAGGCCCGCATCCGCCTTCTGTCCGGGGGCAACATGCAGAAACTGATCCTGGGCCGGGCGCTGGAAACCGCGCCGCGGATCATCCTGGCGAACCAGCCGGTGCGGGGGCTTGATATCGGTGCGCTGACCTATGTGCAGGACCGTCTGATCGCGGCCCGCGACGGCGGCGCGGCCGTTCTGCTGATTTCCGAGGATCTGGACGAGATCCTGGCGCTGTCGGACGTGATCCATGTGATGTCCGAGGGGCGGCTTTCGCCCGGCTTCCCGAGGGGGACGAAGACCCCGGCCGAGCTGGGCGTCTGGATGGCCGGACAGGGGTTCGATCATGCGGCTTGAACCGGTCCGGGACGCCTCGCTGGCGCGCCGCCTTGGCCTGCCGCTTCTGGCGCTGGCCGTCACCGTAGTCGTGGCCTCGGTCCTCGCACGGCTGGCGGGGGCCGATCCCTTCGCGACGCTGGGGCTGATCCTGAAAGGCGCGGCCGGGTCGAAATTCGCGCTGCTCGAGACGCTGAACCGCGCGACGCCGCTGATCTTCACAGGGCTTGCCGTGGCCGTCGCCTTCCGGGCGAAGCTGTGGAACATCGGCGCCGAGGCGCAGCTTTACGCGGGTGCGCTGATGACGGTGCTGGTCGGCACGCAACTTGGCCTGCCGGGGCCGGTTGCGATCCCGGCGATGGCGCTGGCGGCGATCCTTGCGGGCGCGCTGGTGCTGCTGGGGCCTGCGGTCCTGAAACTCAGGCTTGGCGTCGACGAGGTCGTCACCACGCTTTTGCTGAACTTCATCATGCTGCTGGTCATCTCGATGCTGCTGGAAGGCCCGCTGAAGGACCCGATGGGCATGGGCTGGCCGAAATCGCCGCCCATCCCGCGCGACGCGCGGCTGCCGCGGCTGATCGAGGGGCTGAGGCTGCACTGGGGGTTCGGGCTGGCGCTGATCGCGGCGGTGTCGGTCTGGCTGATCCAGATCCGCACCACGCTCGGCTATGAGATCCGCGCCGTGGGGCTGAACCCGCAGGCCGCGCGCTTTGCGGGCATCCCGGTCAACCGGGTGATCGTCAAGACCGCGCTTCTGTCGGGCGGGCTTGCGGCGCTGGCTGGCTTCTCCGAGGTCGCGGGGCTCAAGGGCAACCTGACCCTGGATCTGAGCCCGGGCTTTGGCTACACCGGCATCGTCGTCGCCATGCTGGCGCTTCTGCACCCGCTGGGCGTCGTCGTCTCGGCGATCTTCGTGGCGGGCGTATTCGTCGGCGCCAACAGCATGAGCCGCGCGGCCGACGTGCCCACCTATATCGCCGATATCTCGGTCGCGGTGGCGCTGCTGTCGATGGTGCTGGCGATCCTGCTGACGAAATTCCGCGTGGTGAGGGGCTGATGGAGATCCTCGACATCCTTCTGTCGGCCAGCTTCTGGGCTGCCGTGCTGCGCATCGCCTCGCCGCTGATCTTCGCCACCATGGGGGAACTCATCTGCGAACGCGCGGGCGTTCTGAACCTCGGGATCGAGGGGATCATGGTCGCGGGCGCCTTCGCGGGCTGGATGGCCGTCTATGCGGGGCTCGGGCTCTGGCCGGGGCTGCTGGTCGCGCTTCTGACCGGCATGGCCTTCGGCGCGCTGCACGGGCTTCTGACCGTGCCCTTCGGGCTGTCTCAGCACGTCGTGGGCCTCGGCATCACTATGCTCGCGACCTCCAGCGCCTATTATGCCTACCGCCTGTCGCTGCCCGAGGTCACCAGCCCGCCCCGGATCGAGCCGTTCCAGCCCGTCCACATCCCCGGGCTCTCGGATCTGCCTTTCTTCGGCGAGGCGCTCTTTTCCCAGACGGCGCTGACCTATCTGGCCTTCGCGACCGTGATCGCCGTCGCGCTGATCCTCTATCGCACCCCGCTGGGGCTGGCGCTGAGGGCCGCGGGCGAGAACCCCTCGGCGGTCGAGGCGCAGGGCCTGTCGGTCACCGCGATCCGCATCGGCGCGGTGATGGCGGGCTCGGGCCTGATGGCCATGGGCGGCGCCTTCCTGACCATGTCGGCCTTTTCCTCCTTCTTCTTCGAGATGGTGAACGGGCGCGGCTGGATCTGCATCGCGCTGGTCGTCTTCGGCGCCTGGCGTCCCGGCAAGGCGTTGGTGGGCGCGCTCTTGTTCGCGGGCTTCGACGCCCTACAGATCAGGCTTCAGCAGACGCCTCTGGGCGCCGACATACCCTATCAGGTCTTCCTGATGGTGCCCTATGCGCTGTCGATCCTGGCGCTGGTCCTGATGTCGCGCCGGGCCGAGGTGCCTGCCGCCCTGATGACACCCTATAATCGCGGAGACCGCTAAATGGCCGAGTTCGACCTTCTGATCACCGATGGCAACCTTCCCGACGGAAAAGTGGGGGATATCGGGATCGTGAAGGACCGCATCGCCGCCATTGGCGATCTCTCGGGCTCGACGGCCGCGCGGGTGATCGACGCGGCGGGTGATCTGGTCAGCCCGCCCTTTGTCGATCCGCATTTCCACATGGACGCGACGCTCAGCTACGGCACGCCCCGGATCAACGCCTCGGGCACGCTGCTGGAGGGCATCGCGCTTTGGGGCGAGCTGAAAGAGATCGCGACCGTCGATCAGATGGTCGAGCGGGCGCTGGCCTATTGCGACTGGGCGGTCAGCATGGGCCTTCTGGCGATCCGCAGCCATGTGGACACCTGCGATGACAGCCTGAAGGGGGTCGAGGCGATGTTGCAGGTGCGCGAGACGGTCAAACCCTATCTCGACCTGCAACTGGTGGCTTTCCCGCAAGACGGATTCCTGCGCGACCCGACCGCGAAGGCCAACACGCTCCGCGCGCTCGACATGGGCGTCGATGTGGTCGGCGGCATCCCGCATTTCGAGCGCACGATGGAAGATGGCCGCGCCTCGGTCCGCGAGTTGTGCGAGATCGCGGCAGAGCGCGGGCTGCTGGTCGACATGCATTGCGACGAGACTGACGATCCGCTCAGCCGCCATGTGGAAACGCTGGCTTACGAGGCGCAGAGGCTGGGCCTTCAGGGCCGGGTCAATGGCAGCCACCTGACCTCGATGCATTCGATGGACAATTACTATGTGTCCAAGCTCTTGCCGCTGATGGCCGAGGCGGGCCTGTCGGCGGTGCCGAACCCGCTGATCAACATCGTGATCCAGGGCCGCCACGACAGTTTCCCGAAACGGCGCGGCCTGACCCGGGTGAGGGAGATGCAGGCCCATGGCATCACCGTCGGCTGGGGCCAGGATTGCGTCCGCGACCCGTGGTATCCGCTGGGCACCGCCGACATGCTGGACGTGGCCTTCATGGGGCTGCATGTGGCGCAGATGACCTCGCCCGCCGAGATGCGGCTCTGCTTCGAGATGGCCACCACCGAAAGCGCGAAGATCCTGCATCTGGAGGGCTACGGGCTTTACGAGGGCGCCCGGGCCTCGCTGGTGATCCTCGATGCGGGCGACGCGATCGAGGCGATCCGGCTGCGGCCCGCCCGGCTGGCGGTGATCTCGAAAGGCAGGGTGGTGTCCGAGACGCCGCGAGCCGATGCGAGGCTCGACCTGCCGGGACGCCCGGCGGGCGTGCGCCGCCGCCACCACGCGAATTGATTTGCGGCGGCCGACGCGGCCTGTATCCTCCGCCTGAAGGAGGACCGATGGCGCGGGACATCACCAGGGGCCTCGTCTCCGGCGAGGGCGAGTTTTCGGACGCGGTCTGGGCCGAGGTGCTGTCCGCCGTCGACCGCACCTATGCCGATCTCATCGACTATCAGGAACGACTCGAGGCCAAGAACGCCGAACTGGAAACCATGCGCTCGTTCCTCGGCTCGATCCTCGCCTCGGTCTCGGACGTGCTGATCGTGGTGTCGCGGTCGGGCCGCGTCGAGGAGGTGTCGGCCTCGCTCGCCGCGCGCACCGGGGCGTCGACGGCGGGCTTTGCCGGCCGGCCGGTGGCCGAGCTTTTCGCCGAAGCCGACCGCCCGGCGCTGGTCGCGGCGATGAAGCGGGCGGCACTCGACCGCCGTCCGGTCACGCTTGAGGCCGGGCTGATCGCGGCCGGGGACACCACGCCCCTGGAACTGTCGCTGTCGCCCCGGCTGAACGAGCGCGCCCGGGTCACCGGGCATGTGCTGACCGGCCGACCCTTGGGCGAGCTGCGTCAGGCCTATGCCCAGCTTGCCGCCAGCCATGACGAGCTGAAGGCCGCGCAGACCCTTCTGGTGCGGAACGAAAAGCTGGCCTCGCTGGGCCGGTTGCTGGCGGGGGTGGCGCATGAGCTGAACAACCCGATCAGCTTCGTCTATGCCAACGCCCATGCGCTTGACCGCTATGCCACCAAGTTCGAGACCTACTTCGACCGGGTGCAGGCCGGGGCAGACCGGGCCGACCTGGTGCGGCTGCGCGAGGACCTGCGGCTCGACCGCGAGATCCGCAACCTGCGCGAGGCGGTGGCGGGCGCGCGCGACGGGGCCGAGCGGGTGCGCGACATCGTCGAGGATCTGCGGCGGCTGTCGTCGGACGGGGCGGGAGAAATGGAGGCCTTCGATCTGGCCGAAACCGCCCGCATCGCCGCCAGCTGGGTCATGCGCGGGTCGAAACGCGCGGTCGGGATCGGCTTTCCCGTCAGCGCGCCGGTGATGGCGCTGGGCCGTCCCGGCCATGTCCAGCAGGTGGTGATGAACCTCGTGCAGAACGCGCTCGACGCGGTCGAGGAGGGCGGTCATGTCGATCTGTCGGTCGCGGCCGAAGCCGGGCGCGCGGTGCTGAGCGTGGCCGATGACGGCCCGGGTGTGCCCGACGCCGTCCGGACGCTGATCTTCGATCCCTTCTTCACCACCAAGGCGGTCGGGCAGGGCACCGGGCTTGGGCTCGCGATCAGTGCCAAGATCGCCGAGGAACATGGCGGCCAGCTGCGGCTTTGCCCGACCGACAAGGGCGCCTGTTTCCGCATCGACCTGCCGCTGGCCGAGGGCGCGGCATGAATGTGCTCTGGTTGCAGGCGGCGGGCTGCGGCGGCTGCACCATGTCGCTGCTTTGCGCCGAAAGCCCCTCGCTGCCCGATCTGATGGTGGGCGCGGGGCTCCGGTTTCTCTGGCATCCCTCGCTTTCCGTCGAAACCGGGGCCGAGGCGGGCGCGCTTCTGGACCGGGCGGCCGAGGGCGAGATCCCGCTCGACATCCTTTGCGTCGAGGGGGCGGTCGCGCGCGGGCCGAACGGCACCGGGCGCTACCAGATGCTGTCGGGCACCGGACGGTCGATGCTCGACTGGGTCGACCGGCTGGCGCATCGTGCCGAGCATGTGGTGGCGGTGGGGTCCTGCGCGGCCTTCGGCGGTGTGACCAGCGCGGGCGGCAACCCCTCGGACGCGGCCGGGCTGCAATTCGAGGGCGCGCATCCGGGCGGCATCCTCGCGGCCGATTTCCGCGGCCGGGGCGGCTTGCCGGTGATCAACGTGGCGGGCTGTCCGACCCATCCCGACTGGGTCGGCGAGACGCTGATGCTGCTGGCGGCGGGCGCGCTCGGCCCTGCCGATCTCGACGATTTTGCCCGGCCCCGCTTTTATGCCGAGCATCTGGTGCATCACGGCTGTCCGCGCAACGAGTTCTACGAATACAAGGCCAGCGCCACCACGCTGTGCGAGATGGGCTGCATGATGGAGCATCTGGGCTGCGTCGGCACCCAGGCGGTGGGCGATTGCAACATCCGGCCCTGGAACGGGCAGGGCAGCTGTACCCGGGCGGGCTATCCCTGCATCTCCTGCACCGCGCCCGAATTCGAGGAGCCGCGCCACGCCTTCACCGCGACGCCCAAAGTCGCGGGCATCCCCGTGGGCCTGCCCGCCGACATGCCGAAGGCCTGGTTCATGGCGCTGGCCTCGCTGTCGAAGGCCGCGACGCCCGAGCGGCTGTCGAGGAACGCCGTCTCCGACCGGGTCGAGGTGCTGCCCGGACCGAGGAAGCCCCGCACATGACCGGCGCACGGCTGATCGTCGGCCCCTTCAACCGGGTCGAGGGCGATCTCGAGGTGCATCTCGATGTCGAGGACGGCCGGGTGCGTGCCGCGCGGGTGAACGCGCCGCTTTATCGCGGGTTCGAACGGATGCTGCTGGGGCGCCCGGCCTCGGACGCGCTGACGCTGACGCCCAGGATCTGCGGCATCTGCTCGATCAGCCAGTCGGCGGCGGCGGCGCGGGCGCTCGCTGCGGCGGGCGGCCACACACCTGCGCCGCAGGGCGCCGCGATGGCCGCACTGATCCATGCGGTCGAGAACGTCTCGGACCACCTTTTCCATTTCAACCTGTTCTTCATGCCCGATTTCGCGCGGCCCGCCTATGCCGACCGTCCCTGGCATCCCCGCGCGGTCGAGCGCTTCACGTCAGGCGCGGGCACGGCCCAGCGCGCGGCCATCGAGGCGCGGGCGGCCCTTCTGCATATCCTCGGCACCCTGGCGGGCAAGTGGCCCCATACGCTGGCGATCCAGCCCGGCGGCGTCACCCGCGCGCCCGGCCCGCGCGACAAGGTGCGGATCATGGCGACGCTCACCGCCTTCCGTCGCTATCTGGAAGGAACGCTGTTCGGTGCCCCGCTCGAAGCCTTCGCAGCCCTTGAGACCCGCGCCGCGCTGATGCGCTGGGCGCAGGGCGATGCCGGGCTGTTTCTGGAGATCGCCGCCGATCTCGATCTCGACGCGCTGGGCCGGGGGGCGGGGCGGTATCTGTCCTTCGGGGCCTATCCGCTGGCCGATGGATACGGTTTTGCGCCGGGGATCTGGCGCGCGGGCGGGCTGTCGCCTCTCGATCTTGGCGGGATGGTCGAGGATGTCTCGCATGCCTGGATGCTGGGCGGCGCCGCGCATCCGGCCGCGGGCAAGACCCTGCCCGACGACGAGATGCGCGAGACCGCCTACAGCTGGTGCAAGGCGCCGCGGTTGGGCGGGCTCGGCTACGAGACCGGCGCACTGGCGCGGCAGGTCGTGGCGGGCCATCCGCTGGCCCGCGATCTGGCGGGGGGCGGCGTTCTGGCCCGGGTCGCGGGGCGGCTGCTGGACCTCGCGCGGACCCAGATCCTGATGGAGGACCTGGTGCGCGCCCTCGACCCCGGCGCCGCCTTCATGGACCCCGCGCCCGAGATCCGCGACGGTGCGGGCGCAGGCCTCGTCGAGGCCGCGCGCGGTGCGCTGGGCCATTGGCTGAGGGTCGAGAGCGGCCGCATCGCCGCCTATCAGATCGTGGCGCCCACCACCTGGAATTTCAGCCCGCGCGATGCCTCGGGCGCCCCCGGTCCGCTGGAGGCCGCGCTGGAAGGCGCGCCGGTCGCGCCGGGCGAGGACACGCCGCTATCGGTTCAGCATATCGTGCGCAGCTTCGATCCCTGCATGGTCTGTACGGTGCATTAGGGTGGAAACCGGCCTCGAGATCAGGGTCCGGGGCCAGGTGCAGGGCGTGGGCTTTCGCCCCTTCGTCTGGCAGCTTGCGCAGGAATTCGGCCTGCGCGGCGAGGTTTTCAACGATGCCGAAGGGGTGCTGATCCGCGTTGCGGGCGGCGATCTCGTGGCTTTTCAGGCGGCGCTGACCGCGCGGGCGCCAGCGCTGGCCCGTATCGACGCGGTGGAGGCGCGGGACTGGGCCGTTGCCGTCGTGCCCGAAACCTTCGCCATCGTGCCCAGCCGCGGGCAGGGCGCCGAGACCCGCGTCGCGCCCGACGCCGCGACCTGCCCGGACTGTCTGGCCGAGATCCGTGGCGCGGGCCGCAGGCGGGGTTATGCCTTCACCAACTGCACCCAATGCGGGCCGCGCTTCACGATCCTGCGCCAGTTGCCCTATGACCGGGCCCGGACCACCATGGCGGAATTTCCGATGTGTCCCGCCTGTCGTGCCGAGTACCAAAATCCCGCCGACCGCCGGTTTCATGCCCAGCCCATCGCCTGCCCCGACTGCGGGCCCCGGCTCTGGCTTGAGCGGGACGGCGCCGAGCTGCCCGGCGATCCCGTCGCGGGCGCGGCCGATCTGCTGGCCCGGGGCGCGATCCTGGCGGTCAAGGGGCTGGGCGGGTTCCATCTGGCCTGCGACGCGGGCAATGCGGAGGCGGTGGACCGGCTGCGCGCCCGCAAGCGCCGGCCTGCGAAACCCTTCGCGCTGATGGCGCGCACGGCCGATCTGGCGGGGTTTTGCGCGCCGACGCCGGCCGATCTGGCGCGGCTTGGCGATCCGGCGGCGCCCATCGTTCTGGTGCCCGGCACTGGCGCGCTGCCCGAAACCGTCGCGCCCGGCATGCGCCATCTGGGGGTCATGCTGCCCTATACGCCGCTCCATCACCTGTTGCTCGATGCGGTGGGGCGGCCGTTGGTGATGACCTCGGGCAATCTGTCGGGCGAGCCGCAGGCGATCGGCAATGACGAGGCACGGGCCAAGCTGGGGGCCTTTGCCGATGCCTTCCTGATGCATGACCGCGGCATTGCCCGGCGGCTTGACGACAGCGTCGAGCGGGCCGATCCGCCGATGGTGCTGCGCCGGGCGCGGGGGCGGGTGCCGGGCACGCTGCCCCTGCCCGCGGGGTTCGAGGAGGCGCCGCAGGTGCTGGCACTGGGCGGGCAGATGAAATCGGCGATCTGTCTTTTGAAGGGCGGACAGGCATTGCTGTCGCACCATCTGGGCGATCTGGACGAGGCGCTGACCTGGGAGGAATTCCTGACCGCCATCGCCGATTACGGCAGGCTGTTCGATCACCGCCCGGCCCGGGTCGCCTGCGACGCCCATCCCGGCTATCGCGCGACGCAGCATGCCCGGACCCTGGGCCTGCCCGTGATTGAGGTTCAGCACCACCACGCCCATCTGGCCGCCTGCCTGGCCGAGAACGGCTGGCCGCGCGATTGCGGGCCGGTGGCGGGCATCGTGCTGGACGGCACCGGCTATGGCCCCGACGGCACGGTCTGGGGCGGCGAGCTGTTGCTGGGCGACTATCGCGCGGTCGAAAGGGTGGGGCATCTGGCTCCGGCGCCTTTGCCCGGCGGCGATGCCGCGGCGCACGAGCCCTGGCGGAACCTGCTGATGCGGCTCGATGCGGCGGGGCTGGCCGACGTCGCGGACCGGATGTTGCCCGACGCCCCGCGCGACACGGTGCGGGCGGCGGTCCGGGCCGGGTTGAACGCGCCCTTGTCCTCCTCGGCCGGGCGGCTTTTCGATGCGGTCGCAGCGGCGCTTGGGCTGTGCCCCGGGCGGCAGAGCTATGAGGGCGAAGCTGCGATGCGGCTCGAGGCGCTGGCGGGCGATGTTCTGGCCGATTGGCCCTATGCCTTCGAGGGGCTCGATCCGGCGCCAGTGATTCGCGCTATGGTTGCAGACCTCGGCGCGGGCTGCCCGAAGCCTCTGATCGCGGCCCGAGTCCATGCCGGTCTGGCGCGGGCCTTTGCCAAACCGGCCAGAGTCCTTGTCGAGACCGGCCAGGCGCGCGCTGTTGCGCTGTCGGGCGGCTGTTTTCAGAACGCGCGGCTGCTGTCCGAAACGCTGTCCGCCTTACGCAGCGTCAAAGTCTTGATCCATAGGGATACTCCGGCGAACGACGGCGGATTGGCGCTGGGTCAGGCGCTTGTTGCCGCATCCGGCGAATTGCCGCAGATGGAAAGAAGCCGATCTTGAAAGCGTTTTTGTCGGTAAGGGAATTTCCGGTCAATCCGGCGCACTGTTCCGGATTAAGACATGTAAATATCTGAAATAGAACGCAATTAACGCGATCTTAAAGATCCTGAGGAAACCCTTGCTGGTGCCGGGCACGCTCTGCTTGCATGCACTGGCATACTGAACCTTCCGCGCGCCGCCGCGGCGCCGGGTCATTGGACGGGAGGACCGACTTGGCCGAAATCGAGACATTCTATGAGGTGATGCGCCGCCAGGGGATCACCCGGCGCAGCTTCATGAAGTATTGTTCGCTCACGGCGGCGGCGCTGGGGCTGGGACCCGCCTTCGTGCCGAAGATCGCCCATGCGATGGAAACCAAGCCGCGGACCCCCGTGATCTGGGTGCACGGGCTCGAATGCACCTGCTGTTCGGAAAGCTTCATCCGCTCGGCCCATCCGCTGGCCAAGGATGTGGTGCTGTCGATGATCTCGCTCGATTACGACGACACGCTGATGGCGGCGGCGGGCCATGCGGCCGAGGCGGCGCTGGAAGACACGATCGAGAAATACAAGGGCAACTACATCCTCGCGGTGGAAGGGAACCCGCCGCTGAACGAGGACGGGATGTTCTGCATCATCGGTGGCAAGCCCTTCGTCGAGCAGCTGCGCCATGCGGCCGAACATGCCAAGGCGATCATCTCCTGGGGGGCTTGCGCGTCCTATGGCTGCGTGCAGGCGGCGGCGCCGAACCCGACCCGCGCGACGCCGGTGCACAAGGTCATCACCGACAAGCCGATCATCAAGGTGCCGGGCTGCCCGCCCATCGCCGAGGTCATGACCGGCGTCATCACCTACATGCTGACCTTCGACCGCATGCCCGATCTCGACCGCCAGGGGCGGCCGAAGATGTTCTATTCCCAGCGCATCCACGACAAGTGCTACCGTCGCCCGCATTTCGACGCGGGCCAGTTCGTCGAGAACTGGGACGACGAGTATGCGCGCAAGGGCTATTGCCTCTACAAGATGGGCTGCAAGGGCCCGACCACCTACAACGCCTGTTCCACCGTGCGCTGGAACGAGGGCGTCAGCTTCCCGATCCAGTCGGGCCATGGCTGCATCGGCTGTTCCGAGGACGGGTTCTGGGACCAAGGGTCGTTCTACGACCGGCTGACCACGATCAAGCAGTTCGGGATCGAGGCCACGGCCGATCAGATCGGCTTTACCGCCGCCGGGGCGGTGGGCGCGGGCATCGTCGCCCATGTCGCCGCCTCGGCCCTGAAACGGGCCCAGAAGAAGTCCCAGGACGCCGCGAAGAAAGAGGAGGTGTAAGCCATGGTCGCTACCCCGAACGGCTTTGACCTCGACAACACCGGCCGCCGCATCGTCGTCGATCCCGTGACCCGGATCGAGGGCCACATGCGCTGCGAGGTGAACGTGGACGACCAGGGCATCATCCGCAACGCAGTCTCGACCGGGACCATGTGGCGGGGGCTCGAGGTGATCCTCAAGGGCCGCGACCCGCGCGATGCCTGGGCCTTCACCGAACGCATCTGCGGCGTCTGCACCGGGACCCACGCCCTGACCAGCGTGCGCGCGGTCGAGGACGCGCTGGGGATCACCATCCCGCAGAATGCCAACTCGATCCGCAACATCATGCAGCTGAACCTGCAGATCCACGACCATATCGTCCATTTCTACCACCTGCATGCGCTGGATTGGGTGAACCCCGTGAACGCGCTGAAGGCCGATCCGAAGGCCACGTCGGAACTGCAACAGGCGGTTTCGCCCAGCCATCCGCTGTCCTCGCCCGGCTATTTCCGCGACGTGCAGAACCGGCTGAAGAAATTCGTCGAAAGCGGGCAGCTCGGGCTTTTCAAGAACGGCTATTGGGACAATCCGGCCTATCTGCTGCCGCCCGAGGCCGATCTGATGGCCACGACCCATTACCTCGAGGCGCTGGACCTGCAGAAGGAAGTGGTGAAGATCCACACCATCTTCGGCGGCAAGAACCCGCACCCGAACTGGCTGGTGGGCGGCGTGCCCTGTCCGATCAATCTCGACGGCACCGGCGCGGTCGGCGCGATCAACATGGAGCGGCTGAACATGGTCAGCTCCATCATCGACCAGTGCACGACCTTCGTGAAGAACGTCTATATCCCGGACGTCGTTGCCATCGGCGGCTTCTACAAGAGCTGGCTTTACGGCGGCGGGTTGTCGGGCCAGTCGGTCATGGCCTATGGCGACATCCCCGAGAACCCCAACGATTTCTCGGCGGACCAGCTGCACCTGCCGCGCGGCGCCATCATCAACGGCAACCTCAACGAGGTCCTCGATGTCGATCCGCGCGATCCCGAACAGGTGCAGGAATTCGTCGATCACTCCTGGTACAGCTATGGCGAGCCCGGCAAGGGCCTGCATCCCTGGGACGGCGTGACCGAGCCGAAATTCGAGCTGGGGCCGAACGCCAAGGGCACCAAGACCAATATCGAGGAACTGGACGAGGCGGCCAAGTATTCCTGGATCAAGGCGCCCCGCTGGAAGGGCCATGCGATGGAGGTGGGTCCGCTGGCCCGCTATGTCATCGGCTATGCCAAGGGCCACGAGGACATCAAGGGCCAGGTCGAGGGGCTTCTGCGCACCATGGACCTGCCGGTCGAGGCGCTGTTCTCGACGCTGGGGCGCACCGCGGCCCGCGCGCTCGAGGCCGAATATTGCACCCGGCTGCAGAAGCATTTCTTCGACAAGCTGATCAACACCTGCCGGAACGGCGACACCGCCACTGCCAATGTCGAGAAATGGGAGCCGAAGACCTGGCCGAAAGAGGCCAAGGGCGTCGGCATGACCGAGGCGCCGCGCGGTGCGCTGGGCCACTGGATCAAGATCAAGGGGGGGCGGATCGAGAACTATCAATGCGTTGTGCCCACCACCTGGAACGGCAGCCCGCGCGACACCGCCGGCAATATCGGCGCCTTCGAGGCGGCGCTGATGGACACCAAGATGGAGCGTCCGGACGAGCCGGTGGAGATCCTGCGCACGCTGCACAGCTTCGATCCGTGCCTGGCCTGCTCGACCCATGTGATGGCGCCGGACGGACAGGAACTGACCCGGGTCAAAGTGCGCTGAGGGAGGAGACGACGATGAGGAAATATCTGCTTGCCGCGGCCCTGGCCGCAGTGGCGGGCCCGGCCCTGGCCCATACCGGCCATGGGGCGTCTACCGGGTTCGTTCATGGGGTACTGCACCCGCTGACCGGGGCCGATCACCTGCTGGCGATGCTGGCGGTGGGGCTCTGGTCGGGCTTTGCGCTGAGCACCCGCCTCTGGGCGGGGGCGGCCGCCTTCATGGGGGCAATGGTCGCGGGCGCAGCGCTGTCCTGGGCGGGGGTACCGCTGCCGGGCGTCGAGGGCATGATCGCGGCCTCGGTCCTGGCCTTCGGTGTTCTGGCCGCCTTTGCCCATCGCGGGCAGGCGCGCTGGGTCACCGGCGCCTCGCTGGGGGCGATCGCGCTGTTCGGCATCTGCCACGGCCACGCCCATGCCTCCGAGGCGACCGGGGCGGCGCTGGCCTATCTGGCGGGCTTCCTGGTCTCGACCGCGGCGCTGCATCTGACCGGCATCGTCCTTGCCCGCGCGGTCGCGGATGCCCGCGCCGCCCGCACCCTCCGCCGGGCTGCCGGAGGCGCGCTGGCCGCCTCGGGCGCCTGGCTCATTGCCGGATGAGGATCGCGCCATGAATGTCGAGGACAGGACCTCCATCCCGATCCATATCCCGAACCCCGAGGCGCCGACCCCGCTGGAGGCCGCGCGGCTGACGGGGGGCGCCCGGGCCGAGGATATCGAAAGCCTGCAGCTGCGCGCCGCCGTCTATGTCTACGAGATGCCGGTCCGGATCTGGCACTGGGTCAACGCGCTGGCGATCACGATCCTGATCGTGACGGGCTACCTGATCGCCTCGCCGCCCCCCACCATGGAAATCGCCGAGGCCACCGACCAGTTCGTGTTCGGCTATATCCGCTTTGCCCATTTCGCCTCGGGCATGGTGCTGACGGTCGCCTTCCTGGGCCGGATCTACTTTGCCTTCGTCGGCAACCGGCATGCGCGGCAGCTGTTCTACATCCCGGTCTGGCGCAAGCGCTGGTGGAAAGAGATGATCTTCGAGGCGCGCTGGTATGCCTTCCTCGAGAAGGAACCGAAGAAGTATATCGGCCATAACCCGCTGGCCCATTTCGCGATGTTCACCTTCATCACGCTGGGCATGACCTTCATGATCGTCACCGGCTTTGCGCTTTACGCCGAAGGGGCGGGGCAGGGGTCCTTCTACGACAGCTGGTTCGGCTGGGTGCTTGGGCTGGTCGGCAATTCCCAGCGGCTGCACACGCTGCACCATCTGGGGATGTGGGCGATCACGCTGTTTGCAATCTTCCACATCTATGCCGCGATCCGAGAAGATATCATGTCGCGTCAGTCGATGATCACCACCATGATTTCCGGCTGGCGGACCTTCAAGGACAACCGGGTGGAATAACACATTCCGAAGACCCCGACGCCGCGGGCACAGCTTTGCCCGCGGCGCGGCGGGGCGCCCGATGCGCTGGCGATCCGCGCCGGCCACAGGGCCTTCCCGCCGCACCGAAAGACCCTATTTTCCGCCGGAGGCGGGGCAGGATGGCCCCCGCTGCCGGCACCGGCCGAGGGAGGACCCCATGCCCGCCGCGACTGACCGCCTGACCCTGATCCTCGGTATCGGAAACGTCCTCTGGGCGGATGAGGGCTTCGGGCCCCGCTGTGTCGAGACGCTGGCCGAAACCCATGCCTTCGACGGCTGCGTGCGGCTTCTGGATGGCGGGACCCAGGGGCTTTATCTGCTGCCCTTTCTCGAAGAGGCCGACGATCTTCTGATCTTCGATGCGGTCGATTACGGGCTGGCACCCGGCACGCTGAAGATCGTCCGCGACGATGACGTGCCCGCCTTCATGGGCGCGAAGAAGATGAGCCTGCACCAGACCGGGTTTCAGGATGTGCTGGCCACGGCCGCCTTCAAGGGCTGCAGCCCGGCGCGGATGACCCTGATCGGCTGCCAGCCCGCCGAGATCGAGGATTACGGCGGCGGGCTGACCCCCACCGTGGCGGCGCGCCTGCCCGATGCGCTGGCCGAGGGGCTGGCCGAGCTTGCCCGCTGGGGCGTCGCCGCGCGGCCGGGCCGCACCGCCGCGCCCGATCTGGCCGATCCCTCGATCCGCCGCGAGGCCTACGAATCCGGCCGGCCCTCGGCCGAGGCGGCCTGCCGGTCGGGCGACGACCGGTTCTTCCCCGGGCAGGGCGATTTTGCCGGGCCGGTGCGCTGATGTGCGTGGGCGAGCCGATGCGGCTGATCGCGATCGACGGCATTGCCGGACGCACCGAAGAGGGCGCGCTGATCGACCTGTCGCTGACCCCCGAGGCGCGGGTGGGCGACTGGGTGCTGACCTTTCTGGGCGCCGCGCGAGACCTGCTTGACCCCGACGAGGCGCAGAAGATCCGCGCCGCTCTGGACGGGCTGCGCGCGGTGATGGCGGGCGGCTCGGCGGGCGATGCCTTCGCCGATCTCGAGGCCCGCGAACCGACCCTTCCCCCCCACCTGCAGGCCGCGCTGGCGGCTGGCGATGCTCAGGGATGACTGCCATGACCCACCCGCTGATTGCCCGTCTCGAAACCGATCTCGGCTGGCCGAGGCTGACCGACATGGCCGGGGTCGCGGCCTTCACCGCGCGGCCGGGGGTGCATTGCCTCTTCGTGCCCGGCGACCCGGTGCGCAACCTCGAGACCGCCGATGCGGCGGTGATCCTGCCCGAGCTGCGGCAGGCGTTTCAGGGCGCCTTCGACTGCGCGCTGGTCGACGACGCGATCGAGGCCGAACTGCGCGAGACGACCCGGGCGCTGAAGACCCCGGGCTTCATCTTCTACCGCGAGGGGCAGCTTCTGGGCGATATCCAGAAGATCCGCGACTGGGACGATTACCTCGCCCGCACCGCGCATATCCTGTCGCTGACCGACGCCTGAGGAGGACATCATGGTTTCCGGCTTTCACTTGCCCCCCACCGGCTTCGGCCCCGGATCGCAACCCGCCGATGACGAGCTTGGCTATATGCAGATGCCCTCGGGCATGCGGACCTATGCGGCGCATCTGCCCGAGATCGACAATACCGATGCCGCCGAACCGGCGCTTGCCCTGCTGGAGCGCGTCGCCGCTGCCTGCGAGCGCGCCGCCGCGACCGGCGAGGGCGAAAGCTTTCAGCTGGGCGACCTGCCGCCCGAGGCACGCGATCTGCTGACCGAGGCGCTGGGGCAGGGCGAGGTGTCGGTGCGTATCCAGGGCGTGCCCGCGGTCGCGGTTCAGGAAAGCGTCTTTGCCGGGGTCTGGCGGGTGATGGGCGCAGGCGTCGACCGGGTCGAGGTCGGCGCGGTGCCTGCGCGCGCCAGGATCGCCTTCGCGCCGCAGCGCGCGGCGCTGGGGCTCGACGCGCCGAAGGGGCTCGATGTCTTCAACGCCCCGGCGCTGCTGGTCGAGCTGCTTGACCGGTCGGCCGCCTGGCGCAAGGGCAAGGACCCGCATGTGGTCAACCTGACCCTGCTGCCCCATACCGAGGGCGATCTGGCCTGGCTTGACGCGGCGCTGGGCGAAGGGGCGGTGACGGTCCTGTCGCGCGGCTATGGCAATTGCCGGATCACCGCCACCGCCACGGCGAATGTCTGGCGGGTGCAGTATTTCAACTCGATGGACACGCTGATCCTCGACACGTTCGAGGTCACCGACATGCCCGAGGTGGTGCTGGCCGCGCCCGAGGATCTGGCCGACAGCGCCGGGCGCATCCGCGAAGTGCTGGAGGCGATCCGATGACCGCCCGCTTCGAAGGCAGCTATGGCGGCCGCGACGACCGGATCAGCGCGGCGGCGGTGATGGAATGCAAGATCTGCTGGACGGTCTACGACCCGGCCGAGGGCGATGATTTCCGCCAGGTGCTGCCCGGCACCCCCTTCGCCGCGCTGCCCGAGGACTGGACCTGCCCGACCTGCGACGCGCGGAAGGCCCAGTTCATGGTCAAGGACGACCCCGGCGCCGCCGAGGCCGCGACGGCGGCCTGGATTGCCGACCGCACCGCCGCGCTCGAGGCCGAGTTCCGCGAGATCTGGCATTCGAAAATGCGCGACGTGCCCCTGGTCAACGCCTCGCTGCATGTCGAGGCGGTGGGCTTCGCGCTTTATGAGGGCCGCCCGCTGGGGGTGCTGGTGGCGCCCTGGTTCATGAACCTGATCCTGCTGCCCGCCGAGGGCGAGGACTGGTCCGGCCTGACCGCGGGCGCCAAGGAAGACCTTTGCTTTCCGTCGGGCGCGTACGAATTCATCCACAATGTCCGGCCGATGGTGGGCGGCTACAAGGCCTGTTCGCTGTTCTCGCCGATGAACGATTTCGCCAGTCAGTTGCAGGCGGTCGAGGTCGCCCGGGCGGTCATGGTCGAGCTGTTCAAGGCCGAGAACCGGGCCGAGACCGACCGCGCCGCCGACATCCGCACCGCGCGCGAGACGGACCTGGCCGAAGCCCAGGTGGCGGAAGCCGAGGCCGCCGAAGGCGAAGTCTCGGGCGCCCCGACCCGGCGCGCGGTGATCTCGGGCGGTCTGGCCGCCGGGGCCGAGGACCGTCCGGCGGAGGCGCCGGGCGCGTGAGCGCGGCCCTTCATATCGTCCTAACCGGCGCGGGGCCGCGGATCGAGCCGCCGGCCCCGCCCGCGCTCGAGGCCCTGCTGCTGCATCGCCGGGTCGAGGAGGCCGCCCTGCTGGTGCCGCGGATCTTCAACCTCTGCCGGGCCGCGCAGTCGCTGGGGGGCCGCGTGGCGCTGGGGCTGCCCGCACGGCCCGAGGACCGCGCGGCGCTGGCCGACGAGATCCTGCGCGACCATCTGATGCGGTTTTTCGTGCTCTGGCCGCGCGCGCTGGGCCTGCCGCCCGCGCCGCTGCCGGGCGGCGATGTCGCTCGCGCGGTCTTCGGCCCCCCGGGCCGCTGCCCCGCGCCCGACGCGCTTGACCGCTGGCTGGCGGCGGGGGCGGGCGTGGCGCCGGTTCTGGCGGCACTCGCCGGACGGTTCGCGCCGGGCGAGGCGGTGGCCGATCTGCCCCCGGCTGACCCCGGACCTGCGCTTGACGCGGCTGCGGAGGAGAACTCGCCCTGGCTGCGGCACCGCACATCGCCGCTGCTGGCCGAGATCGAAGCGCGCTACGGGCGCGGCCCGCTCTGGCGCGCGGCGGCGCGGCTGGTCGATCTCGAGGCCTGCCTGACCGGCCAGTTTCCCACTACCCCCGACACCCGAGGCGGGATCGTTCGCGTGCCCGCGGCACGGGGGACCTATTCCCTGTCGGCGCGGGTCGAGGACGGGCGCGTCGCGGCCTTTCGCCGCCTGACGCCGACCGATCACCTTTGCGCGCGGGGCGGGGCGCTGCAGCTTTCTCTGGAAAGCCTGCGGTCCGGCAAGGCCGATCTGGCCCCGCTGGTGGTCGGTATCCTCGACCCGTGCGTGCCGGTTGTCTTCGACGAGGCCGCCCATGCATGAGATGTCGCTCTGCGAAGGCATTCGCGGGATCGTCGAGGATCAGGCGCGCGCGCACGGGTTCGCGGCCGTGCGGCTTCTGCGGCTTGAAATAGGGCGCTTTGCCGGGGTCGAGAAACCGGCGCTGGAATTCGCCTTCGAGGTGGTGATGCGGGGCAGCCCGGCCGAGGGCGCCCGGCTTGAAATGATCGACCTGCCCGGACGCGCCCTGTGCTACGATTGCGGCGTCGAGGTCGAGATCGAGAACCGGCTCGACCCCTGTCCGCGCTGCGGCGGCGGTCGGCTGATGCCCGTGGGGGGCGACGAAATGCGGATCAAGGACATGGAGGTGGTGTGATGTGCACGGTATGCGGGTGCGGCGGCGCGACGCTGGAAGGGCAGGCAAGGGGGCAGGCCCAGGATCACGGGCAGGATGCCCCTCATCATCATCACCATCATGGCCACAAGCATGGCCATGACCATGATCACACGCATGACCACGTCCATGACCACGGGCACGCTCACGGGCACCACCACCATGGCGACGATGGCGACCTGCACTATGGCGCGGGTGCGGCCGGGGTGTCGGTGCCGGGCATGTCGCAGGCGCGGCTGATCGAGATCGAGACCGACATCCTGTCGAAGAACGATGCCTTTGCCGATGGCAATCGCCGGGTCCTGCGGGCGCTGGGCGCCTTTGCCGTCAACCTCGTCTCGTCGCCCGGTTCGGGCAAGACGACGCTGCTGTGCCGCACCATCGAGAAGCTGGGCGCGCGGCCGCTGGCGGTGATCGAGGGCGACCAGCAGACCTCGAACGATGCCGACCGCATCCGCGCGACCGGCGCCCCGGCCATTCAGGTCAATACCGGCAAGGGCTGCCATCTCGACGCCCATATGGTGGGCCATGCGATGGACCATCTGGCGCTGCCGAGAGGGGCGATGCTGTTCATCGAGAATGTCGGCAATCTGGTCTGTCCGGCGGGCTTCGATCTGGGCGAGGATGCCAAGGTCGCGATCCTCTCGGTCACCGAGGGCGAGGACAAGCCGCTGAAATACCCCGACATGTTCACGGTCGCCCGGCTTGCGATCCTGAACAAGACCGATCTGGCACCGCATTGCGATGTCGATCTGGACCTCTACGAGGCCAATCTCCGGCGGGTCAATCCCGGCATCGAGATCCTGCGCGTGTCGGCCCGCACCGGCGAGGGGATGAAGGCGTGGATCGACTGGCTGACCGCGCGGCTGGCCGAGAAGTCCGCCGGGGCCGCCGCCTGATGGCCCCGGCCAGCGCCCGCCCTGCGGTCCTGCTTGTCGATGACGAGCCGCATTCGCTGGCCGCGATGCGGATGGCGCTGGAGGACGAGTTCGAGGTGCTGACCGCCGCCGATGCCGAGGCGGCGATGGCGGTGCTGCGGGACGAATGGGTGCAGGTGATCCTCTGCGACCAGCGCATGCCCGGGCGCTCTGGGGTCGAGTTCCTGTCCGAGGTCCGCGAAGGCTGGCCCGAGACGGTGCGCCTGATCGTGACCGGCTATACCGACAGCTCGGCCATGGTGGCGGCGATCAACGAGGCCGGCATTCACCAGATCCTGACCAAGCCCTGGCATCCCGACCAGCTTCTGGTGGCGGCCCGCAACGCGGCGCAGCTTTTCCAGTTGTCGCGCGAGAACGAGCGGATGGCGCTGGAAATGCGGCTTCTGGCCTCGACCGCCGAGTCGCGGGTCGAGAAGCGCCGCAAGGCGCTGCGTGAGGGCATGGGGTTCGAAACCGTGCTGCGCGCGCCCAACTCGCCCATGGCCGACGTGGTGCAGATGGCGCGCCGCTTTGCCGGCTTCGACTTGCCGGTGGTGTTGACGGGCGAACCCGGTACCGGCAAGGCGCAGCTGGCGCGGGCGATGCATTATGCCTCGCTGCGCGCCGACAAGCCGTTTTATGACCTCAACCTTGCCGGTTTGCCCGAGGATCTGGCGGCGATCGAGCTGATGGGCGCGAAACGCGGCGTGCTGGCGGGGGGCGTCGCGCGGATCGGGCTGATGCAGAAGGCCGATCGCGGCACGCTTTACCTCGGCGGGATCGAGACCGCGCCGTTGGGGCTGCAGCTGACCCTGTTGCGGGTGCTGACCGAAGGCGCCTTCACGCCGGTCGGCGGTCAGGAAACGATTGGCACCAATCTCAGGCTCATCTGCGGCGCGGGCGCCGATCTGAAGGCGCTGGTCGCCGGGGGCCGGTTCCGCGCCGATCTGTACTATGCGCTGGCGGCGGGCGAGATCGCGGTGCCGCCACTTCGCGCCAGGCGCGGCGACATCGCGCTGCTGGCCCAGGCCAAGCTGGCCGAGCTCTCGGCGAGCCACGGCAAGCCGGTGCACGGGCTCGACGAGGCGGCGCTGGAATTTCTGGAAAACTACGACTGGCCGGGCAACCTGCGCGAGTTGCGCAACGAGATCGCGCGAATGCTGGTGCTGGCCCAGGACAAGGTGCTGGGCGCCGATCTGATCTCGCGCCACATCCTGCAGGCACCGCCCGGCGACGAGGGCGCCGACCGCTCGGCCGATGCGGTGCTGGCGCGGACCGGGTCGCTGAAGGACCGGGTCGAGCTGATGGAGATGCGGATCCTGCGCGAGACCCTGGCCCGGCATCGCTGGAACAAGAGCCGCGCCGCCGCCGAACTGGGCCTGTCGCGGGTGGGGCTGAGGGCGAAGCTCGATCGCTACGGGATCGCGGGTCCCGCGGGCCGGGTCGCCCAGAACGAGGAGGACTGACATGTGTCTGGGAATTCCCGGCCGTATCGTGGCGGTGACCGATGCCGCACGGATGATGGCGCTGGCCGAGGTTTCGGGGGTGCGGCGCGAGGTGAACGTGGCCTGCATCCTCGACGGCCCGGCCGAGGATCTGGTGGGCGAATGGGCGCTGATCCATGTGGGCTTTGCCATGGCCCGGATCGACGCCGACGAGGCCGCGAAGACGCTGCAGGCGCTTCATGATCTGGGCGAGGCGCAGGAGGCGGCCGAGGCCATGGCCGAGGGCGCGAAGGCGTTGGAGGGGCAGGGATGAAATACGCGACCGAATTCCGCGACCCGAAGGCCGCGAAGGCCGTTCTGGCCCGCATCGCCGCGCTGGCCGATCAGATCGGCGCGACGCGCGCGGCCCCGGTCCACATCATGGAGATCTGCGGCGGGCACACCCATGCGATCTTCCGCTACGGGCTCGACAAGCTGGTACATGAGGGGGTCGAGTTCATCCACGGCCCCGGCTGTCCGGTCTGCGTGCTGCCGATGGCGCGGGTCGACGAATGCGTCGAGATTGCGAACCGCCCGGGCGTCATCTTCACCACCTTCGGCGATGCGATGCGGGTGCCGGGCACGAAGATGTCGCTCATGCAGGCCAAGGCCGCGGGCGCCGATATCCGCATGGTCTATTCGCCGCTCGACGCGCTGGAGCTGGCGCGCCGCAGTCCGGGGCGCGAGGTCGTCTTCTTCGGCCTCGGTTTCGAGACGACGACGCCGTCGACCGCGCTGTCGATCCAGCAGGCCGCGCGCGAGGGGTTGGGCAATTTCAGCGTCTTCTGCAACCACATCACCGTGCCCGAACCGATCAGGGCGCTGCTCGACGATCCGCATATGGTGCTCGACGGGTTCATCGGGCCGGGGCATGTCTCGATGGTGATCGGCATCCACCCCTACGATTTCATCGCGCGGGACTATGGCAAGCCCATCGTGGTGGCGGGGTTCGAGCCGCTGGATCTGCTGCAATCGGTGCTGATGGTGCTGACCCAGATCCGGGATGGTCGCGCCGAGGTGGAAAACCAGTATGCCCGCGTGGTGCCAGAGCATGGCAATCCGGTCAGCCTTGCGGCCATGACCGACGTCTATGAGAAACGTCCGTCCTTCGAATGGCGGGGCCTCGGAGAAATCGACCAGTCGGGGCTTCGGATCCGGGCGAAATATCGCGCCTTTGACGCCGAAGAGAAATTCGGTGTCGGCTATGCCGCCGGACCGCGTGTGGTAGCCGAGCCCGAGGGCTGTGCCTGCGGCCAGGTGATGACCGGCCGGATCAAGCCGACGGCCTGCCCGCAATTCGGCCGTGGCTGCACGCCCGAGATGCCGCTGGGCGCGCTGATGGTCAGTTCCGAAGGGGCCTGCGCGGCCTATTGGCAATATGGCGGCGCCCGCGCTCCGGAGGCTGTGGAATGCCCGGAGATTGTGGAATGAATGTGCCGACCCGGGGGCGGCTGCGCGATACCCATGTCACACTCTCCCATGGCGGAGGCGGGCGGGCGATGCGCGATCTGATCGACGAGGTCTTCGCCGCGGCCTTCCGCCCCGACGCGATGGAGGATCAGGCGCGGCTGTCGGATGCGGCGTTGACCGAGCTGGGCGCGCGGCTCGCGATGACCACCGACAGTTTCGTCGTCACGCCGCTGGAGTTTCCCGGCGGCGATATCGGCAAGCTCGCGGTCTGCGGCACGGTGAATGACCTTGCGGTGGGGGGCGCGCGGCCCCTGTGGCTGTCGGCGGCCTTCATCATCGAGGAGGGGACCGAGATCGCCCTTCTGCGCCGGATCGTGGCGACGATGGCGGCCGAGGCCGAGGCCGCAGGCGTGCGGATCGTGACCGGCGATACCAAGGTCGTGGGGCGCGGTGCCGCCGACGGGGTCTTCGTGACCACGACCGGTGTGGGCGCGATCCCGCCCGGGCGCGATCTGGCCGCCAGCCGCATCCGCCCCGGCGATGTGGCGCTGGTGAATGGTGTGCTTGGCGATCACGGCGCGACGATTTTGGCTGCCCGGGGCGATCTGGCCTTGTCGACCGACATCCGGTCCGACTGTCAGGCGCTGGGCCATCTGATGGAGGCGGTGATCGCGGCCGCCCCCGGCACCCGGGCCGCGCGCGATGCGACGCGGGGCGGGCTGGCGTCCGCGCTGAACGAGATGGCCGAGGCGGCGGGTGTGGGCGTCGAGATCGAGGAGGAGGCGCTGCCGCTGCGCGACGAGGTCAAGGGCCTGTGCGAGATCCTGGGGCTCGACCCGCTTTATCTGGCCAATGAGGGAACGCTGGTTCTCTTCGTCCCCGAGGCCGAGGCCGAGGCCGCGCTGGCCGCGATGTGCGCCCGGCCGGAAGGCCGCGATGCCGTCATCATCGGGCGCGCCACCGCAGACCATCCCGGTCAGGTCCGGATGCGAACCGCCTTCGGCGGGGCGCGCATCGTCGACATGCTGGTGGGCGAGCAGCTGCCGCGGATCTGCTGACTGCGGCCGTCGCGCCCGGCATCTCACCCTTCAGGACAGGTTCGAGGACCGGGCGCGGGCCGCGTTTCGGCCGATCAGGGCGGCGTGCCGTCCGCCTCGGTACAGGTCGAAGACCACCCCTTCGGCGGTCTCGGCGAAGGCTGTGTCCCAGTCCCTGGCAAAGATCCGAAGCGTTGCGAGACAGGCGCCGGTCCTGGCCGCGAGGGTCGTGCCCGCGCGCCCGGCGCGGCGGTCAAAATGGGGTCGCATCGACAGTTCTCCCTCCGAGACTCAATCCCTAGTGTTTTTATCAACTAATATCCGCGACCGCGCAATCCCCTTTGGCCGGGCAGCCCGGGCGCAAGAAGAAACCCGCCGGACGCGAGGTCCGGCGGGTCTGGAAAAGTCAGGTCCTGATGCGTCAGGTCACTCGCGGTTGCCGAGGAACTGCAGCAGGAACATGAACAGGTTGATGAAGTCGAGATAGAGGTTCAGCGCCCCCATGATCGCCGACTTGCCCAGCCACTCGCTGTCCATCGCATGGGCATGCTGCAGATAGTCGGTCTTGATCTTCTGGGTGTCGTAGGCGGTCAGCCCGGCGAAGATCAGGATGCCCAGAGCAGAAATCGCGAACATGATCGCGGGGGAGGCCAGGAAGATGTTGACGATCGAGGCCACCACGAGGCCGATCACGCCCATGATCAGGAACGATCCCCAGCCCGAGATGTCTTTCTTGGTGGTGTAGCCCCAGAGCGACAGGCCCGCAAAGGCGATCGCGGTCACGAGGAAGGTCTGCACGATCGAGATGCCGGTGAAGACCAGGAAGATCGAGCTGATCGACAGGCCCATGACCGCGGCGAAGGCGTAGAACACGACCTGCGCCGTGGCCGCCGACATCCGGTTGATGCCCGCCGAGAAGCCGAAGACGAACAGCAGCGGCGCGAACATGATCAGCCATTTCAGCGGCGAGGTGTAAAGCGCCTGGCCAAGGCCTGTCAGGTATTTGTCGGCCCCGATCTGCACGGCGGTCGGCATGTCGGTGACGGCCAGCCCGGAAATCGACCAGGCCGCCAGCGCGGTGATCAGCATGCCCACGGACATGGTGCCGTAGACCTTGTTCATATGGGCGCGAAGGCCCTCGTCGATCTGCGCGGTGCGAACGCCCGTCGCCCCGGCGCGGATCGTGTTGTAGTCAGCCATTGACAGCCTCCTCATTGGTCCATTACCGGCGGTCAAGCGCAAAAGCCCCGCCATTGCCGGGGTATATCGGCAGGGGCGGGGCCCATTTCAAGCCTTGCGGGGGTCAAACGCGCGGCATTCACCGAAGGTTTCGCGGCAGGACGCAGCGGCGGTTCAGCGCAGCCAGTTTTGCGGGACGTCCCAGACCGGGCGGCGCGCCTCGGCGCGCGCTTCTTCGGCGGTCAGGCCGATATCGCGCAATTGCCGGTCATCCAGCTCGATCAGTTGACGGCGCTGGCGTGCAGCGCTCAGCCCCAGAAGAATCCGTTTCACGACGCCGGCATTGCCGAGGTCGCGGGCCGCGCGGATATTCGTGCTGACTTGCGCCATGGTGGTTCACCTACGTTAATCTTGATGGAACGACGCTGTCCCATCATCATCCTTGATATGTATGCCGGATTGTGGTCCATTCTTCAAACGAATGATGGTTATGGTTTGAATCAGGAATCTTGATGTGGCGCGCAATCTGGACATGACCGCCCTGCGCTCTTTCGTGGCCGTGTCGGATGCCGGCGGCGTGACGCGGGCGGCGGGTTTTCTGAACCTCACGCAATCGGCGGTGTCGATGCAGATCAAGCGGCTGGAAGAGGCGCTTGACCTGCAACTGCTCGACCGGACCGAACGCAAGGTCAAGCTGACCGCCTCGGGCGAACAGCTTCTGGGTTATGCCCGGCGCATCCTCAGCCTCAACGACGAGGTCTATGCGCGCATGACCGCGCAGGAATACGAGGGCGAGGTGGTGGTGGGTGTGCCCCATGACATCGTCTATCCGGCGATCCCGTTCGTGTTGAACCGGTTCGCCCGCGATTTTCCCCGGGTCAAGGTGCAGCTGATCTCGTCCTACACGATGCGTCTGCGCGAGATGTTCCGGCGCGGCGATGTCGACATCATCCTGACCACCGAGGATCGCTGCGGCCCGACCGGCGAGACGCTGACCGAACTGCCGCTGGTCTGGGTGGGTGCCATCGGCGGGACCGCCTGGCGCCAGCGCCCGCTGCGGCTGGCCTACGAACATACCTGTATCTTCCGCCAGGGCGTGCAGGCCGCTCTAGACCGCGCGGGCATTCCCTGGGTGATGACGGTCGAAAGCGATTCAAGCCGGACCGTCGAGGCCAGCGTCAGCGCCGATCTCGCGGTCCATACCTCGGTGGACGGGGCGTTGCCGCCCTATGTCGAGCGTATCCAGCACGGCGGCGCGCTGCCGGATCTGAAGACGACCCAGATCAACCTCTATGCCTCGGACCTTGCCGACGGGCCGGTGATCGGCGCCCTGGCCGAACTGATCAGGCAGGCCTATCGGGCGCCGTGAGGCGCCGGTCAGTGCATCGCGATCACGACCTTGCCGGTCGCCTTGCGCTGGCGCAGCAACTCCAACCCCTCGGCCGCGCGCTCGAGCGGCAGCACATGGCTGACATGCGGATGCAGCCGGCCTTCGGCATGCCAGCGGAACAGTGTCGCCAGACTGTCGGTCAGCACCTCGGGGCGGAAGGCCAGATAGCCGCCCCAGTAAAGCCCGATCACCGAGAGGTTCTTGACCAGCAGGTGGTTGGCCTTGATCTGCGGCACCTCGCCCGAGGCAAAGCCGATGGCCAGCAGCCGCCCGTCGGGACGGCAGGTCCGCATCGCTTCGGCGAAGAGCGGCCCGCCGACCGGATCGTAAACCACGTCCGCCCCGCCAAGCGCCAGCACCGCCGCGCGCAGATCGCCCGCGTCGCTGTCGATCAGGTGGTCGGCGCCCGCTTCCCGCGCGACCTCCAGCCGGTCGGCGCCGCGCGCACAGGCGATCACGGTGGCGCCCATCGCCTTGCCGATCTCGACCGCGGTCAGCCCGACCCCGCCGGCCGCGCCGGTGACCAGCAGCGTCTCGCCCGGGGCCAGCCGCGCCTTGTGCGACAGGGCCACATGCGAGGTCCCATAGGCGATCTGAAACCCCGCAGCCTCGATGAAGCTCATGGTCTCGGGCAGGGGCAGGCAGCGCGTCGCGGGAAAACAGCCGGCCTCGGCCAGCCCGCCCGATCCGGCAAAGACCGCGACGCGCGTGCCCAGCAGGCCCGGATCGACGCCCTCGCCCAGGGCGTCGACGGTTCCGGCCAGTTCCATGCCCAGGGTTGCGGGCAGGGGAGGGTGCTCTTGATAGCGGCCCTCGATGGTCAGGAGGTCGGCGAAATTGAGCCCGCAGGCCGCGATCCGCACCCTGACCTCGCCCACGGCTGGTGCGGGGCAGTCTGCCTCGGTCAGGCGGGGCCGGTCTCCGATCCGGTCAAGCTGGAAAAGGCGCATCGAAACTCCGTATAATGGTGTAGACTGACACGGCGGTAACCTTAGTGGGGCCAGGGTGGTGTGACCAGCGACCCCCCTCTTTCGCAGAATGCAAAGGACACCTGTCTAAAGGTTGTTTGCGAAATGCGAAGGTGCTCTTTCAGATTCGCGACATGCAACCATTACGCGAGCTTGAGTCGCTGTACTTAACCAATTTCGTGCACTGCCCCCGGGATCGTACAAATTTAAATTGCCTTTTTTGTTACGGGTTTATTAGCAAAGTCATGGGGCGAGAGCGTTTCCCCGTTCGCTTGGCACAGGTGTTGCTATATGTTCGTCGGTAGAGGAGTTCACCAATGAAACACCCTGTAGATGTCCATGTGGGCAAACGTATCCGACACCGCCGCTGGATGGTGGGCATGACCCAACAGCAACTGGCCGAACGGGTCGGGATCAAGTTCCAGCAAATTCAGAAGTATGAGACCGGCATGAACCGCGTCAGCGCCTCCCGTCTGTGGGACATCGCCGATGCGCTCGACGTCGCGGTCAGCTTCTTCTTCGAGGGCCTCGACGGCCGCACCGCAGAGCAGGCGACCTCCGGCATGCCCGACGATCTTTTGTCGGACAAGGAGGCGCTGGAACTGGTGCGCTCCTACTATGCCATCCCCGAGAACCAGCGGCGGCGGCTCTTCGAACTGGCGCGCGTGCTGAGCGACGTGGCCTGAAACCGGTGCTTGACGGACGAGCGTAGCAAGGCTAGCGCCCAAGTGGCAGGCGCATCAGCGCCCCGTCCGCAAGTCTGCCGGAGGCCGGATGAAAGATACGGAAGCCGACTCCCTGATCGAGACCGCGCATGCGCTGGCGGACGCCGCGCGCGCGGCCACCCTGTCGCATTTTCGCAGCGGTACCCTCGGAGTCGAGAACAAGGCCGGGACGGGCTTCGACCCGGTCACGCGCGCCGATCGCGCGTCCGAGGCGGCGATGCGCGCGATTCTCGCGGACCGCCGCCCCGAGGACGGCGTTCTGGGCGAAGAGCTTGATGGCACCTCGTCCCGCAGCGGGCTGACCTGGGTGTTGGACCCGATCGACGGAACCCGCGGGTTCGTATGTGGCACGCCCACCTGGGGCGTTCTGATCGCGCTTGCCGATGCGGGTGGCCCGATCCTCGGGATCATCGACCAACCCTATATTGGCGAACGCCTTCTGGGCGGGTTCGGGCGGGCCGAGTTTTCCGGGCCCCATGGTCAGCGCAGGCTTGCGACCCGCGCGCCGCGCCCTCTGTCCCAGGCCTCGGTCTTTTCGACCTTCCCCGAGGTCGGCACCCCGGAAGAGGGGCGCGCCTTTGCCGCGCTGGCCGGTCAGGCGCAGATGGTGCGCTATGGCATGGATTGCTACGCCTATGCGCTGGTGGCCATGGGCCATGTCGATCTGGTGGTCGAGGCGGGGCTGCATGCCTATGACATTCAGGCCCCGATCGCGGTGATCGAGGCGGCGGGCGGCATCGTCACCGACTGGAAGGGCGGGCCCGCCCATGACGGCGGGCGGGTGGTTGCGGCCGCCAATGCCAGCATCCATGCCGAGGCGCTGGCGATCCTTTCGGCGGCGGACTGACCCATGGGCCATGTGCTGATCCAGGGCGCCGAGCTGATCGTCACCATGGATGACGAGCGGCGCGAGTTGGCCGGGGCCGATCTGCGGCTGCGCGACGGCTGCGTGGCCGAGATTGGCACGGGCCTTGCGCCCGAGGGGGCCGAGATCGTCCGGGCCGACGGGTGTCTGGTGACGCCGGGGCTTGTGAACACCCACCATCACCTGTCGCAATGCCTGACCCGCGCGGTGCCGGGCGCCCAGGATGCGCTGCTTTTCGGCTGGCTGAAGACGCTCTATCCGATCTGGTCGCGCTTTGGCCCCGAGGAATTCCGCGTCTCGGCCCTGGTCGGCCTGTCCGAACTGGCGCTGTCGGGCTGCACCATGAGTTCGGACCATCAGTACCTCTACCCGAACGGCGCGCGGCTTGACGACACCATCGCTGCGGCGCGCGAGGTCGGAATCCGGTTCCATGCGACCCGCGGGGCGATGAGCATCGGCGAGTCGAAGGGCGGTCTTCCCCCCGACGGGCTGGTCGAGGCTGAGCCCGCGATTTTGGAAGACTGCATCCGGGTGATCGACGCCTTTCACGATCCCGATCCCGGGGCCATGATCCGGGTCGGCGTCGCGCCCTGCTCACCGTTCACCGTCAGCCCCGAGCTGATGCGCGACGCGGCGTTGCTGGCGCGCGACAAGGGCGTTCGGCTGCACACGCATCTGGCCGAAAACGATGAGGATATCGCCTATTCCCTGGACCGGTTCGGCTGCCGCCCCGGGCAATATGCCGAGGATCTGGGCTGGACCGGCGACGATGTCTGGCACGCGCATTGCGTCAAGTTGGACGGCCGCGAGATTTCACTTTTCGCACAATCCCGCACCGGGGTCGCGCATTGCCCCTGTTCGAACTGCCGGCTCGGGTCCGGGATCGCGCCGGTGCGGGCGATGCGCGATGCCGGGGTGCGGGTGGGTCTTGGCGTCGACGGGTCGGCCAGCAATGACGGCGGCAACCTGATCGGCGAGGCGCGGCAGGCAATGCTGTTGCAGCGGGTCGCGCTCGGCGCCGATGCGATGAGCGCGCGCGAGGCGCTTGAAATCGCGACCCGGGGCGGCGCCGATGTGCTGGGGCGGCCCGATTGCGGGCGGCTGGCCCCGGGCATGCGTGCGGATCTGGCGATCTGGGATATGTCGGGGATCGAGGCGGCCGGGCTCTGGGACCGGGCCGCTATCTTGCTGGCCGGGCCGAACCGGGTGCGCGATTTGTTCGTCGAGGGGCGGCAGGTGGTGCGCGACGGCCGCATCGTCACCCACGATCTTGGCACGGCCGTGGCGGCCCAGACCCGGATCGCGCGGCGTCTGGCGGGGCTTTAACCCGCGCGACGGCCGCGCGCCTCGGCTTTCTGAAGCCTCCGGAAAGGTTTTTGGCCGATGCTCGGGCCTGAGGCCGCGCGCGGCCTGCATCCGACCTTGTTGCCTGCAACGGGCAATGGTTATGGTGCGGACAAGGCAGCGGAAAGGCAGGCATGGAAGACGAGGTCATCGACCAGGTTGAGCCCGAGGAAGAGGGCTACGGTCTCGACAACCGGACGGTTGCCGCGATCCGCTTGGCCGTGGCCGCGGGCGACCGGGTGCGCCTTGGCGAACTGCTGGAACCGCTGCACCCGGCCGACATCGCCGACCTTCTGGAACAGGTCGACAGCGGCCACCGGCGCGAGATCCTGCTGCTGGGATCGAGCTTCTTCGACGGCGAGGTGCTGTCCGAGCTAGACGAAAGCCTGCGCGAGGAGGTGATCGCCTTCCTGCCGCGCGATGTCCTGTCCGAGGCCGTCCGCGAGCTTGAATCCGACGACGTCGTCGACCTTCTGGAAGATCTCGACGAACCCCAGCAGGCGGTGATTCTGGACGCGCTGGAAGATGCCGACCGGCTGGCCGTCGAACAGGCGCTGACCTATCCGGAATATTCTGCCGGCCGTCTGATGCAGCGCGAGGTGGTGCGCGCGCCCGAACACTGGACCGTGGGCGAGACCATCGACCATTTGCGCGCCCACAAGGAGGCGCTGCCCGACCAGTTCTACCATGTCATCGTGGTCGATCCCGGCATCCGGCCGGTGGGCTATGTGACGCTTGGCAAGCTTCTGTCCTCGCGCCGGTCGGTGAAGCTGACCGAGCTGTTCGAGGAAAGCTTCCGCACCATTCCCGCGACCCAGGAGGAAGGCGAGGTCGCCTATGCCTTCAACCAGTATCACCTGATTTCGGCGCCCGTCGTCGACGATGCCGGGCGGCTGGTCGGGATCATCACCATCGACGATGCCATGGCCGTCCTCGACGAGGAACACGAGGAAGACATCCTGCGTCTGGCCGGGGTCGGCGACAGCAGTCTCAGCGACCGGGTGGTCGAGACCTGCCGCCAGCGCGTGCCCTGGCTCTTGGTGAACCTCGGCACCGCCATCGTCGCCTCGCTGGTGATCGCCCAGTTCGAAACCGCGATCGCCCAGGTGGTGGCGCTGGCCGTGCTGATGCCCATCGTCGCCTCGATGGGCGGCAATGCCGGGACCCAGTCGCTGACCGTCGCGGTCCGCGCGCTGGCCACGAAGGACCTGACCGGCTCGAACGTCTGGCGCGTCGTGCGGCGCGAACTGGCCGTAGGCGTCATCAACGGCGTGCTGTTCGCACTGGTGATGGGCGCGGTTGGGGTCCTGTGGTTCGGCTCGGGCACGCTGGCGATGGTGATCGCGGCGGCGATGATCATCAATCTCGGGGTCGCGGCGCTGGCCGGTATCCTGGTGCCGGTCATGCTGGACCGCCTCGGGGTCGATCCGGCGCTGGCCTCGGGGACCTTCGTGACGACCGTGACCGATGTCGTCGGCTTCTTCGCGTTTCTCGGGCTCGCCTCGGTGGTGCTGTTGTGATCGTCGCGGCGAAGGCCGCGCTTCGGGCCGAGGCGCAGGCACGGCGCGCCGTCGTCCATGACCCAGCCCGCGCCGCCGAAGCTCTGGCCCGGCTCGACGCGGTGCTGGCGCCTCATCTGGGCCGCCCCGCCGCGGGCTATCTGCCGATCCGGTCCGAGCTTGACCCGCGTCCGGCGATGGCGGCGTTGGGCGCGCGCGGGCCGGTCGGGGTGCCGGTGATCGAGGGGGCGGCGCTGCCGCTGTCCTTCCGGCTCTGGACGCCGGATTGCGCGATGGAGCGGGGATCGTTCGGCGTCTCGATTCCGTCCGAGCCGCGGCCGATGGTCCCGGAGGTGCTGATCGTGCCGCTTCTGGCCTTCGACCGGCGGGGTATCCGGCTGGGCTATGGCGGCGGGTTCTATGACCGGACACTGGCGCTTTTGCGCGCGCGCGGCCCCGTTCTGGCGGTCGGGCTGGCCTATGCGGGCCAGGAACTGCCGGACCTTCCGGCCGAGCCGACCGACCTGCCGCTCGATCTGATCGTTACCGAAGCGGAAGTGATCCTGCCCTAAGACACTTGCGTGCGCGGCCGCTCCGTCCTAGGGCTGACGGCCATGAAATTGCTGTTCCTCGGAGATGTGATGGGCCGCTCGGGCCGGTCGGCCGTGGCCGACCGCCTTCCGGCCCTGCGCGAGGCTTGGGGCCTCGATTTCGTTGTGGTCAACGGAGAGAACGCCTCGTCGGGGGCCGGACTGACGCCTGCCCATGCCAAGGGGCTGCTTGAGGCCGGGGCCGATTGCGTGACCCTGGGCGATCATGCCTTCGACCAGAAAGAGATGCTGGGTTTCATCGAGCAGGAACCGCGCATCTTGCGGCCGCTGAACTTCGCCAAGGGGGCGCCGGGCAAGGGCGCGCGGCTGTTCAACGCCCGGGGCGGGCGCAAGGTGCTGGTCGCGCAGGTGCTTGGCCAGGTCTTCATGAAGCGGCCCTTCGACGATCCGTTCTCGGCCATCGAGACCGTCTTGAAGGCGCATCCGCTGGGGGGGCTGGCCCAGGCGGCAGTGGTCGACGTGCATTGCGAGGCGACGTCGGAAAAGATGGCGCTGGGCCATTATTGCGACGGCCGTGCCAGCCTTGTCGTCGGCACCCATACCCATGTGCCGACCGGCGACGCCCAGATCCTGCCCGACGGCACCGCCTATCTGACCGATGCCGGCATGTGCGGCGATTACGATTCGGTCATCGGCATGGACAAGGCCGAACCGATGCGGCGTTTCATCACCGGCATGTCGAAGACGCGCTTTACTCCGGCCATGGGCGAGGCGACCCTGTCGGGCGTCTATGTCGAGACCGACGACCGCACCGGCCGCGCCACGCGCGTGCGCATGATCCGCCAGGGCGGACGGCTGGAGCAGGCCGCGCCATGACGGCAGCCCCTTGCGGGCCGACCGGACGCCCTCGGGGCGATCTTTCCTGCGACGGCGCGCGGCCGGGCGGAGCAATCCGCGTTGGCCGCCGCGACCTTGCCGGCCCGGGCCGCATCGCTTGCCGAGGCCGGGCCGGGCGCACATACTTGTCCTGAAGCCAGTGAAGGGCCGTCGATGATCCCGCTTTCGCTCCCCCCCACCGGCATGGCGCTGCTGGCGCTGGCGGTCGTGGCCGCGATGTTCGTGGCCTTCGTGCGCGAACGCTATCCTGCCGAGGTGATCGCGATCTGCGGCGCCACGGTGATGCTGGTTCTGGGCATCCTGCCCTACGAGGATGCGCTGCGGGTGCTGTCGAACCCCGCCCCCTGGACCATCGCCGCGATGTTCCTGGTGATGGGGGCGCTGGTCAGAACCGGCGCGCTCGACTGGGTGATCCATGCCGCCGAGCGCGGCGGCAAGCAGAAGCCCAGGCGCGCCATCGCCACGCTGATGGGTTTCGTGCTGATCTCGTCCGCCTTCGTATCGAACACGCCGGTCGTGGTGGTGATGCTGCCGGTCTTCGTGCAACTGTCGCGCAGCCTCGGGGTCTCGGCCTCGAAGCTTCTGATCCCGCTCAGCTATGCTGCGATCCTCGGGGGCACATTGACGCTGATCGGCACCTCGACCAACCTGCTGGTAGACGGGGTGGCGCGGGCCCAGGGGCTGGAGCCCTTCTCGATCTTCGAGGTGACGCCGCTGGCACTGGTACTGGTCGCCTGGGGGATGATCTATCTGCGCGTCTTCGGGCGCCGGTTGCTGCCCGCCCGCGACAGCATGGCCGACCTTCTGTCCGACAAGTCGAAGATGAAGTTCTTCACCGAGGCGGTGATCCCGCCCGACAGCAACCTGATCGGCCGCGAGGTCACGGGCGTGCAGCTGTTCAAACGCGAGGGCGTCCGGCTGATCGACGTGATCCGGGGCGACGAGTCGCTCCGGCGCAATCTTGGCGGCGTGACGTTGCAGACCGGCGACCGGGTGGTGTTGCGGACCCAGGTGACCGAATTGCTGTCGCTGCAGCGCAACAAGTCGTTGCGCCGGGTCGATCAGCTGTCGGCGGTCGAGACCTCGACGGTCGAAGTGCTGATCTCGCCCGGCTGCAAGATGATCGGGCAGACGCTGGGCTCGCTGCGGCTGCGGCGGAAATTCGGGGTCTATGTGTTGGCCGCGCACCGGCGGAACCAGAATATCGGGCGTCAGCTCGACGATCTGGTGGTGCGGGTCGGCGACACCCTGCTGCTGGAGGGTGCGCCCGCCGACATCAAGCGGCTGGCGGCCGATATGGGGCTGGTCGACATCACCCATCCCTCGGGCCGCGCCTATCGCCGGACCCAGGCGCCCATCGCCATCGGCGCGCTGGTGGGCATCGTGGTGCTGGCGGCGCTGGGAGTCGCGCCGATCCTGATGCTGGCGGTGGCAGCGGTCGCGCTGGTGCTGGCGGCGCGCTGCATCGATGCCGAAGAGGCCTTTACCTTCGTCGAGGGCCGTCTGCTGGCGCTGATCTTCGCCATGCTGGCGGTCGGCGCGGCGCTGGAATCCTCGGGTGCGGTCAAGCTGATCGTCGACGGGCTGGCGCCCTATCTGGCCGAACTGCCGCCCTTTTTCGTGGTCTGGGCGGTTTACCTGCTGACCTCGGTGCTGACCGAACTGGTCACAAACAACGCGGTTGCCGTCGTCGTGACCCCGATTGCCGTGGGGCTGGGCCATGCGCTTGGCGTCGATCCGCGGCCGCTGGTGGTGGCGGTCATGATCGCCGCCTCGGCCAGCTTCGCGACCCCCATCGGCTATCAGACCAACATGATGGTCTACGGCCCCGGCGGCTACCGCTTCACCGATTTCCTGCGCGTGGGGATTCCGCTGAACCTGACCATGGGTCTGTTGTCGGCGTTGCTGATCCCGCTTTTGTGGCCGCTGTGACCGGTCAGGCGGTCGCCAGATGCAGCGCGAACCAGATCGCGCCGGCCAGCGCCAGCGCCCAGCCGTACCCGGCCGTCACCCAGACGAGGATCAGCAGCACGAAGAAGGCGAAGAAGCCTGACACCAGAAAGGCGCGGAAGAAGGTGTCGGCGGCGGGGCGATCGGGGCGGTCTGTCATGCCGACAGACTGCCACGAATCGGCGGACGATGGGTAAACGTGGGGGCCTCAGCCCCGGGCGGCCGCCAGCGCCTTCGGCAACTCCTCGGCCAGCACTGCCAGCTGGTCCTCGGGGCCGGCCGCGATCCGGATGCAGCGGTCGAGCGGCGCCACCCCGGGCATCCGCACGAAGACATCGCGTTCGGTCAGTTCGGCCAGCACCCGGCGCGCGAAATCGCCGTCGGCGCCACAATCGACCGTCACGAAATTGGTGGCCGAGGGCAGGGGGGTCAGCCCGTGCGCCTCGGCGATCCGGGCGATCATGGCACGGCCCTCGGCCACCTGGGCCTTGACCTCGGCCAGCCAGGCGGTGTCGGCCAGCGAGGCCAGCGCCCCGGCCTGGCTGATCCGGCACATGCCGAAATGGTTGCGCACCTTCTCGAAGGCCGCGATCAGCGGTGCGGCGGCGATGGCATAGCCCACCCGCGCTCCGGCCAGCCCGTGGATCTTGGAGAACGTCCGGAACCGGATCACCCGCGGATCCTCGGGGTCGATGGCGGGCGCGGTGCCGTCGGGGGCGAATTCGACATAGGCCTCGTCCAGCACCATCAGCGTGCCCTCGGGCACCGCCTCGATCATCGCCTGCACCCGCCCGGCCGGAAGCCAGGTGCCCATCGGGTTGTCGGGGTTCGACAGGTAGACCAGCTTGGCGCCCAGTTCGGCGGCCTTGCCGATCAGCGCGTCCGGGTCTTCGTGGTCGTCGCGATAGGGCACCTTGTGCAGCGCGCCGCCGAAGCCCACGACATGGTAGTTGAAGGTCGGATAGGCCCCTTCGGAGGTCACCACCGCGTCGCCCGGACCGACCACCAGCCGCACCAGATAGCCCAGCAGCCCGTCGATCCCCTCGCCGACCATGATGCAGTCGGGCGCGACCCCATGCGCCTCGGCCAGCGCCAGGCGCAGCTCGTGGTTCTGGGCGTCGCCGTATTTCCAGACCTCGCGCACCGCGGCCTGCATCGCGGCGACAGCTTTCGGCGAGGGGCCGAAAAGGCTTTCATTGGCGCCGAGACGCGCCCGGAACGGCCGACCGCGGCCGCGCTCCAGCGTTTCGGGGCCGACGAACGGCACGGTGGCGGGAAGGCTGTCGACGAGCGGGGTGAAACGGGGTCCAGTCATGGCCGGAGAAAACTCCAATTCGGCGGTCTCCGCAAGGCCCGCCGCCCCGCCGGGCCTTGCCTCTGCCGGGCCGCGCGCCTAGCGTCCGGGCGCAGAAAAAGAAGACCGCGAAGGAGGCCGGGACCGATGACCGAACCGCAGATGCTGACCACGCCCGATGGCCGCCGTCTGGCCTATCACCGCAGCGAAGGGCAGGGGCCCGGCATCGTCTTTCTCGGTGGCTTCATGTCGGACATGGAGGGTACCAAGGCCACCCATCTCGAAACCTGGGCGCGGGCGCAGGGCCGCGCCTTCCTGCGGTTCGACTATTCCGGCCATGGCCAAAGCTCGGGCCGTTTCGACGAGGGCGCCATCGGCGACTGGGCGGCCGATGCGCGCGCCGCGCTCGAGGTGTTGACCCAAGGGCCGCAGGTGCTGGTGGGCTCGTCGATGGGTGGCTGGATCGCGCTTCTGCTGGCGCGGGCGCTGCCCCATCGCGTGGCGGGCCTGGTCGGCATCGCCGCCGCGCCCGATTTCACCGAGGACAGCATGTGGGCCGGGTTTTCCGAGGCCCAGCGGCATGACCTGATGACGGCGGGCCGGATCCAGATCGCCTCGGCCTATGCCGACAGCCCCTATGTCATCACCCGCCGCCTGATCGAGGACGGACGCCGGAACCTCGTGCTGCGCGCGCCCCTCGCGTTCAACGTACCGGTGCGGCTCCTGCAAGGCACCGCCGACGAGGATGTGGACCTCAGCGTCGCGCTGCGCCTGCTCGACCGGATCGAGGCGCCCGATCTTCGACTGACGCTGGTGAAGGGCGCCGATCACCGCTTTTCGACGCCCGAAACGTTTGCCCTGATCGAGACGGCCATCCTCGAGGTCACCTGACCGTTCGCGCGCGGGATCGGCGCTTCGGGTCTTCTTCTTGGTCCAAATACCCGCGCGCCGCAGGCGCCCGCGCCCAGCGGGCGCGGTCCCGCGTCAGACCGATTTCAGATGCGCCCGCGCCGGTTGCGGATCGCCCGAATTGGCGTCGATGAAGTCCAGCACCAGCGGGCGGATATTGTTGCGCCAGCTCTTGCCCGCGAAGATGCCGTAATGGCCCGCCCCGGGTTCCAGATGGCTGGCCTTCTTGTGCGCCGGCAGCCCGGTCAGCAGGTCCAGCGCCGCGATGCACTGGCCGGGCGCCGAGATATCGTCATTGGCGCCCTCGACAGTCTTGACCGCGACATCGGTGATCGCCGCGATATCGACCTTGCGCCCGTCGACCGAAAAGACGTTCTGCGCGATCTCGCGCCGCTTGAAGACACGGTCGACGGTCGAAAGATAGAATTCGGCGGTCATGTCCATCACCGCGAGATACTCGTCATAAAAGCGGTTGTGCTTGTCGTGATCGCCCGACTCACCCTTTGCCGTGCGCAGGATCTGTTCGGAAAAGGCGCGGGTGTGGCGGTCGCCGTTCATCGACATGAACGACGCGAGTTGCAGCATGCCCGGATAGACCAGCCGCCCGACCCCCGCATACTTGAACCCGACCCGCTGGATCACCAGTTGTTCAAGCTGGCCCATCGTGACCCGCCGGCCGAAATCGGTGACGTCGGTGGCCGCCGCATCGGGGTCGATCGGCCCGCCGATCAGGGTCAGGGTGCGGGGCTGGGCTGCAGGGTCTTCCCCGGCGAGATAGGCCGTCGCGGCCAGCGCCAGCGGCGCGGGCTGGCAGACCGCGATGACATGGGTGTCGGGGCCGAGATGCTTGAGGAAATCGACCAGGTACAGCGTGTAGTCCTCGATGTCGAACTTGCCCTGCGACACGGGGATGTCGCGGGCATTGTGCCAGTCGGTGATGTAGACGTCGCAATCGGGCAGAAGGCTCGCCACGGTCGAGCGCAGCAGGGTGGCATAATGCCCCGACATCGGCGCCACCAGCATCACCCGGCGCCGCATCTGCGGTCGGCCATGCACCTTGAAATGGATCAAATCGCCGAACGGCCGGGTCACGCATTTCTCGACCGAAACGATATGGTCGCGCCCGTCGGCACCCACCACGGTGTTGATGTTCCAGTCGGGCTTTGCCACCATGCGGGCGAAGGTGCGTTCGGTGACCTCGCCCCAGGCGGCGACCATCCGGAAGAGCGGGGAGGGAACCATGGCGACGGCCGGATAGGACCCCAGCGCGCGGGCGGTAGCTCCGAACCACTGGTTCGTGTTGCGCGCGGTTTCCATCAGGTCGTAGGTCGTCATGAATTTCATTCGCCACTCCATCTGCGATGGTATATCGGGGGCCGGCCACAACGGTCGGCTGGGCGCCCATGCTGCATCTGCGAAGGTTAAGGGGGAAACAACGCCGTGACAACAAAAGAAGATGCAACGAAAGCTGAACTGTCGGCCACCAATCTCGAACGGCTGAACGAGAACATCGCCAAGATGGAAGACCTGACCGAGCGTCTGGTCGCTGCGGTGGCGAAAAAGCGGCGGATCGATCCGAACCTGCAGGCGCCGGGGCACGATCTCTACATGAAGGCGGCCGCCGCCTACGTGACCGAGATGATGCAGAACCCCTCGAAGCTGATCGAGCATCAGGTGTCCTACTGGGGCAAGGCGCTGAAGCATTTCGTCGAGGCGCAGGAGGCGCTGGCCCGCGGCAAGCTGCAGGCGCCGACCGACAACACCCCGAAGGACCCGCGCTTTTCCAACCCGCTCTGGCAGACGCATCCGTATTTCAACTACATCAAGCAGCAATACCTGATGAGCGCCGAGGCGATCTCGAACGCCGTCAAGGATATCGACGGGCTCGCGCCGCGCGACGCCAAGCGGCTTGAGTATTTCACCCAGCAGATCGTCGATCTGATGTCGCCCGCGAATTTCCTTGGCACCAATCCCGAGGCTCTGGAGCGCGCGGTGGCGACCGACGGGCAGTCGCTGGTCGACGGGCTGGAAAACCTCGTACGCGACATCGAGGCCAATGACGGCGAAATTCTGGTGACGCTGGCCAATCGCGAGGCCTTCCAGGTGGGCGGCAATCTGGCAACCGCGCCGGGCAAGGTCGTGTTCCGCAACCGGATGCTGGAACTGATCCAGTACGCGCCCACGACCGAGACTGTCTATGCCACTCCGATTCTGATCTTCCCGCCCTGGATCAACAAGTTCTACATCCTCGACCTGACCCCGCCGAAATCGCTGATCCGCTGGCTGGTCGGGCAGGGCTACACCGTCTTCGTGGTGTCCTGGGTCAATCCCGATGCCAGCTATGCCGAGGTCGGCATGGACGACTACGTTCAGGAGGGCTACCTGGCCGCCATCGCCGAGGTGAAGGCGATCACCGGCGAGGACAAGGTCAACGCGGTCGGCTACTGCATCGCTGGCACGACGCTGGCGCTGACGCTGGCGCTGATGCAGAAGCGCGGCGACACGTCGGTGCGGTCGGCCACCTTCTTCACGACGCTGACCGATTTTTCCGACCAGGGCGAGGTCGGGGTCTTTCTCGACAACGACTTTGTCGACGGGATCGAGCGCGAGGTGACGCAGAAGGGGTTTCTCGACAGTTTCTTCATGTCGCGGACCTTCTCGTTCCTGCGGTCGAATGACCTGATCTACCGGCCCGCGATCCGCAATTACATGATGGGTGAGGCCCCGCCTGCCTTCGACCTGCTGTACTGGAACGGGGATTCCACCAATCTGCCGGCGCGGATGGTGGTCGAGTATCTGCGCGGGCTCTGTCAGGAGGACCGCTTTGCCAGCGACGGGTTCGAGATCTGCGGCGAGCGGGTGCATATCTCGGAGGTGCGGCTGCCGCTCTGCGCGGTGGCCTGCGAGACCGACCATATCGCGGCCTGGGCGGCCAGCTATGAGGGCGTACGCAAGATGGGGTCGACCAACAAGACCTTCATCCTGTCGCAGTCGGGGCATATCGCGGGCATCGTGAACCCGCCCGACAAGAAGAAATACGGCCATTACGTCAACGATGCGCCGATGAAGGATCTGTCGGCCGCGGCCTGGCGCGAGAGCGCCGAGTTCACCGAAGGGTCCTGGTGGCCGCGCTGGGAGGCCTGGCTGAAACGCCGCTCGGGCAAGCAGATTCCCGCCCGAGATCCGGGAGTCGGAGCGCGCGCGCCGCTCGGCGATGCCCCCGGGACCTATGTTCTGGGTGAAAAGGCGTCCTGAATCCGAGGCTTGCCAGAAATGCTGCAGTGCAGCATAAACATCTTGAAATGCTGCGGTGCAGCGTGTATCTTAATCCTCGGATCACAGCAGAGTTCGGGCGCTTGATGCCCGTAAGAGGAGAGAGACCCATGGCTGACGCACAAGATTTCACCAAGATGATGCAGGACATGATGTCGGCGTTCTCGATGGACCCGACCACCATGCAGGACGCCTTCAAGACCCAGGCGGCCCTGGCCGAGAAGATGTCGAAGGTCGCGCTTGAGGCCGCCGAGAAATCGACCGAGATTTCCGCCAAGTGGACCAAGGACACCCTGTCCAAGGTCGGCGAGGTGACCACGCTCAAGGACGAGCCCACCGATTACACCAAGGCCATGACCGACTTCGCGTCGTCCTCGGCCGAGATGGCGGCCGAAAACATGGCCGCATTCGCGGAAGTGGCGAAGAAGGTTCAGATGGAAACCGTCGAGCTGATGCTGGCCGCGGGCAAGGACTTCTCCGAGGATGCGACCTCGGCGATGAAGAAAGCCACCGCGACGGCGACCAAGACCGCCAAGAAGGCCACCGCGACCATGGCGGCCGACAAGGCCTGATCGGCCGGAGCGTCCGGCCGACCACTCCTCCCTGTCGCCGGACCAGTTCCGGAAGGGTGGGCACTTTGCGTGCCCACCCTTTCTTTTTGCTGCGGGCGCGCCTAAGCTCTCTGCGCTGCAACATGGGGCGCCGCGCCATGGGCGTTGCAGTCACCGGGGGGAGGAGGACAGTCCGTGACCGACGCGAAAGAGCCGCTGCTGATCAAGCGCTATGCCAGCCGACGTCTCTACAACACCGAGACCAGCGATTACGTGACGCTGGAGGACATCGCCAAGGTGATCCGGTCGGGCAGGGACGTGAAGATCGTCGATCTGAAGAGCGGCGACGATCTCACGCGCCAATACCTTCTGCAGATCATCGCCGAACATGAAAGCAAGGGCGAAAGCGTCCTGCCGATCAACGTGCTGAACGATCTCGTGCGCAGTTATACGACCTCGGCGCAAAGCGTGGTGCCGCAATTCCTGGCCGCAAGCTTCGAGATGCTGCGCGACGGGCAGTCGAAGATGATCGAGAATTTCGGTCGCATCAATCCGATGGCAATGCCCGGTTTCGAGGCGCTTCAGGCCCAGCAGGAGGCGTTTCTGAAGGCGATGACGGGCAATTGGGCAGGCGGTTCAGGTCCTGGCGAGGACGATGACGAGGGCGGGCCGAATGAGCTGGACGAGATCAAGCGGCAGCTTGCCGAATTGCAGCAGAAACTCTCCAAGATGAACGGATAGCCGATCGGGGCCGGGCGCGCCCTTTGCGTCCGGTCAGCAATTCGGCACGTTGACCGCAAGCCCCCCCAGCGCGGTTTCCTTGTATTTCTCGCTCATGTCGCGGCCGGTTTGGCGCATGGTCTCGATGCAGGCGTCGAGCGGCACGAAATGCCGTCCGTCGCCGCGCAGCGCCAGCGACGCCGCCGAAACCGCCTTGATCGCGCCCAGCCCGTTGCGTTCGATACAGGGCACCTGCACCAGCCCCTTAACCGGGTCGCAGGTCATGCCCAGATGGTGTTCCAGCGCAATTTCGGCGGCGTTCTCGACCTGTTCGGGGGTGCCGCCCATCACCGCCGCCAATCCCGCCGCCGCCATCGCCGAGGCCGAGCCCACTTCGGCCTGACAGCCGCATTCAGCGCCCGAGATCGACGCGTTATGCTTGATCAGCCCGCCGACCGCAGCCGCGGTCAGCAGGAAATCCCCGATTTTCGAGGGCTGTGCGGCGGGCACATGGCTCAGCCAGTAGCGGATCGTGGCAGGCACCACCCCGGCCGCGCCGTTTGTGGGCGCCGTCACCACCTGCCCGCCGGCCGCGTTCTCTTCGTTCACGGCCATGGCATAGACGCTCATCCAGTCGTTGATGGTGTGGGGCGGCGTCAGGTTCATGCCGCGCTCGGCCATCAGCGCGCTGTGGATCGCATGGGCGCGGCGGCGGATGCCCAGCCCGCCTGGCAGGCCGCCATCGGTGGCAAGTCCGCGCTCGATGCAGTCCGACATCGCCGACCAGATCCGCGCAAGCCCCGTCTCGAGCGCGGCGGGGCTCATCCGCGCCAGTTCGTTCGCGCGCTTCATCGCGGCGATGGACCGGCCCGAGGCGCGCGCCATCTCCAGCATCTCGGCTGCGCTGCCGAAGGGGAAGGGGACCGGGCCTTCGCAGCCCTGATCGACCGGGTCGCCCGCGGCAAGCTCGGCTTCGGTGCGCACGAAGCCGCCGCCGATCGAATAATAGGTTTCGGTGGCCAGCACGTCGCCCTGGGCGTCGGTGGCCGAAAGCGTCATGCCGTTGGCGTGCCCGGGCAGGGGGCTTTCGTAATCGAAGACCAGATCGGTCGCCGGGTCGAAGCGCAAAGGTGGCAGCCCACCGGGCCGCACCTCGGCGGTGGCCCGGATCCGTGCCAGCGCGGTTTCGGCGGCGGCGGCGTCATAGGCCTCGGGCGTGACCCCGTCGAGCCCCAGGATCACGGCCCGGTCGGTGGCATGACCGATGCCGGTGAAGGCCAGCGACCCGTGCAGCGAGGCGCGGAGGCCCACCGGGTGAAAGGGCGAGCCGCGCAGGCTGTCCAGAAACCGCGCGGCCGCCACCATCGGCCCCATCGTATGCGACGAGGAGGGGCCGATGCCAATCTTGAAGATGTCGAAAACGGACAGGTACATGCGCGTCTCCCTTTCCGCTCAAGGTGGCGTGCGGCGGGCGCAAGTCCATTCCGAAAGCGACCTTCGGCGGGCGCTCAGCGCAATGCGGGGCGAAGACCGCGCATCGCGAGGCCGTCCCGCAGGTTGGCGCCCAGCAGCATGAGGTTGGCCGCACCCGCGACAAGCTCGGCCAGTTGCACGACGATGAAGGCCGCGTCGAAGTCCTGTGCCTCTGCCTTGCGCGCCAGAAACAGGGCCGACGGCACGAGGATCAGAAGGCCGTTCATCGCGACGATCCGCATCCGCCGGGTCTTGCGGGCCACAAGCGGGCCGCGACGATGCTGCGCCAGCCGGGCGCCGCCCGCCCCGGCGGCGATCAGAGCGGGTACCAGCAGGACAAGCCCGTAGGGGATCGCGGTCTTGACCGCCGCGATCTGGGTGGTCGTGCCGAACAGCTCGGCGCCCAGCGTCGACAGCCAGAAGCAGGCGATGAGACCGAGGCCCAGCGTGCCGGCGGCGGCATGCAGTCCTGGGGCAGGCAGTCTTTCGGTTGGTTTCGGTTCCATGACGATTCCCTTGTATGGATAGCTTGCTATGTAATATGGCATTGAATAGCGGGCTATGCAATGCCAGAACGGCCCATGAGTTTCGACAAGGACGACTCGGCGGGATATCTCGCCAACCACATGGCGCGGCTGTTCGCGGCGGCGCTGACCCGGCGGATCGCGCCTCTGGGGCTGATGCCGGGGCAGTTCATGGTGTTGCTGGAGCTTTGGCGCGAAGACGGGCTGACCCAGCGCGATCTGGTCGAGCGGCTGGATGTGGAACAGGCGACCATGGCCAACACGCTGAACCGGATGGAACGCGACGGGCTGATCGCGCGCGCACCCGACGCGGCCGACCGGCGCGCGCGCCGGGTGCGGCTGACCGACCGTGCCCGCGCGCTGGAGGCGCCCGCGACCGAGGCCGCGACCGAGGTCAATGCCCGCGCGCTGGCGCGCCTTGCGCCCGGCGACCGCGCGCGCTTTTCCGAGATGCTGCAGGGGGTGATCGCGGCGCTCCGCGCGGATCGGTAACCCCACGGCAAGTCTCCCCTGCCAGTCTGGTCCCCGGGGTCCGGTCGGCGCCGGAATGGACGGCCGCGGCCCCGACGACCCTCTCCTTGTCTTTCCCGCTTTCTCGCAACCCGCCCTGCGCGCCGGGCAATTCGGCCTCGCCGCGCTGGCGGTGGGCGTCTATAACGGCTGGGACTGCAAGAGGAGTGGGACCATGGGCGCAGAGCTTTCCCCCATAGAAATGGCAAAATACGTCGCCGGGCGCCGCGCGGCCGATCTGGTCGAGGACGGCATGCGCGTCGGGCTCGGCACCGGCTCGACCGCCGCCTGGCTGGTGAAAAGCCTCGGCGCGCGGGTCCGCAACGAGGGCCTTTCGATCACCGCCGTGCCGACCTCGAGCCGGACTGCGGCGTTGGCCCGCGAGGTCGGCATCGACGTGGTCAGCCTTGAAGATGCGCGCTGGCTCGACCTGACCATCGACGGCGCCGACGAATTCGATCTGGCCTTCAACCTGATCAAGGGCGGCGGCGGCGCGCATCTGCAGGAAAAGATCGTGGCGACCGCGTCCGACCGGATGGTGGTGATCGCCGATCCCGCCAAGGCGGTGGCCCAGCTTGGGGCGTTTCCGCTGCCGGTCGAGGTGATCGGCTTCGGCTGGACGGCGAGCCGCAAGCTGATTGCCGAGGCGCTGGAGGGGCTTGACGTTCTGGGGCGCGAGATCACGCTCCGGATGGCGGGCGAGACGCCGTTTCGGACCGACGAGGGCAATCTGGTTCTGGACCTGCATCTGGGCCGGATCGGCAATCCGCGCCAGCTGGCGCTTGTGCTGAACCAGATTCCGGGTGTGGTCGAGAACGGGCTGTTCATCGACATCTGCGACGCGGTGGTGATCGGCCATCCCGACGGACGGGCCGAGCTGCGCGATGCCGAGGGCAGCGAGGAGGCCCGGGTCGAGATGGCCGAAAGCGACAATCTCTTCGCAGATCTCTGAGGGGGCCGCATGAGCTTCGACTACGATCTTTTCGTCATCGGCGGCGGCTCGGGCGGGGTGCGCGCGGCGCGGCTGGCGGCTGCCGAGGCTGGCGCCCGGGTCGGGCTGGCCGAGGAATACCGGATGGGCGGCACCTGCGTGATCCGGGGCTGCGTGCCGAAAAAGCTGATGGTCTTCGCCTCGGGCTATCCGGGCGCCGTCGAGGAGGCCCGCGCCTATGGCTGGCAGGCTCAGATCGGCGAGTTCGACTGGCCGGTCTTCCGGGCGCGGCTCGACGAGGAACTGACCCGGCTCGAGGGCGTCTACCGGGGCAATCTCGAGCGCGCGGGCGTCGAGATCTTCGACAGCCGCGCGGTACTGGCCGATCCGCATACGGTCCGGCTGGCCAACGGCATCGAGAAGACCGCGCGCCATATCCTGATCGCGACCGGCGGGCGCCCCTTCGTGCCCGAGTTTCCGGGGTCCGATCTGGCGATCACCTCGAACGACGTCTTTCTGTTCGAACGCCTTCCAGATCGCATCCTGATCGTCGGCGGCGGCTATATCGCCTGCGAGTTTGCCTGCATCCTCAACGGGCTCGGGGTCGAGGTCACGCAGTTCTATCGCGGCGCGCAGATCCTGCGCGGCTTCGACGACGAGGCGCGCGGCCATATCGCCGGGGCGATGTGCGCCCAGGGAGTGGACCTGCGCGTCGGCTGTAACGTCCAGCGCATCGACCAGGTCGAGGACGGGCTTTGGGTCAAGGCCACCGACGGGCGCGACGCGGTCTTCGACGCGGTGCTGTTCGCCACCGGGCGGCGGCCCAATACCGATGGCATGGGGCTTGAAGAGGCGGGCGTGCGGCTGAAGCCGAATGGCGGGGTCGAGGTCGATGCCTGGTCGCAAAGCTCGGTGCCCTCGGTCTATGCGGTGGGCGACGTGACCGACCGGGTCGCGCTGACCCCGGTCGCGATCCGCGAGGGCGCGGCCTTTGTCGAGACCGTGTTCAAGGCCAACCCCACCCGCGCCGATCACGAGCTGGTGCCGGGTGCGGTTTTCACCCAGCCTGAATACGGCGCGGTCGGCATGACCGAGGAAGAAGCGCGCAGCCACGGCCCGATCGAGGTCTATTCGACTGCCTTCCGGCCGATGCAGTCGGGCTTTGCCGGGCGGCCCGACCGGGTGATGATGAAGCTGATCGTCGAGACCGGCAGCCGCAGGGTTCTGGGCTGTCATATCGTGGCCGATCACGCGGCGGAAATGATCCAGCTTGCGGCGGTCGCGATCAAGATGGGCGCGACCAAGGAGGACTTCGACCGGACGGTCGCGGTGCATCCGACCATGGCCGAAGAGCTGGTGACGATGAAGGCGCCGGTCCGGACGGGTTGAATTCGGGCGCGCGGTGACCAGTTACAGCAGACATCGCGAACACGAGAACGAGATTGGGCAAGACAAGAGGTAAGACCCCATATGGCTGGAAATAGTGGCGGTCCCTGGGGGAGCGGAGGCTCCGGACAGGGCGGCGGAGGCAACCGGGGCGGCGGAGGGCGCGGCCCGGGCGACGAGCCGCCCCAGATCCCTGAAATCGACGAGCTGATGCGCCGGGGCCAGGAACAGCTGCGCGTCCTGATGGGCGGGCGCGGCGGACGCGGGGGCGGCCCCAAATTCACCCGGACCGGCGTCGCGCTGGCGGTGCTGGCGGCGGGCGTGGCCTGGGCCTGGGCCTCGTTCTACACCGTCAAGCCGGAAGAGCAGTCGGTCGAGCTTTTCCTCGGCCGCTATCTGCAGACCGGCAATCCGGGTTTGAACTTCGCGCCCTGGCCGGTGGTCAGCGCCGAGGTGATCCCGGTCACCCGCGAACAGACCGAGGACATGGGCGTGGGCCGGGCCGGCGCCGATGCCGGGTTGATGCTGACCGGCGACGAGAACATCGTCGATATCGACTTCCAGGTGGTGTGGAACATCAACGATCCGGCGAAGTTCCTGTTCAACCTGCGCGACCCGCGCCAGACCATCCGTGCCGTGTCTGAATCGGCGATGCGCGAGATCATCGCCCAGTCCGAACTGGCGCCGATCCTGAACCGCGACCGGGGCCTGATCGCCTCGCGGCTGACGGACCTGATCCAGCAGACGCTCGACAGCTACGATTCCGGCATGAACGTCGTGCGCGTGAACTTCGACAAGGCCGACCCGCCCAAGGAAGTCATCGACAGCTTCCGCGAGGTGCAGGCCGCCGAACAGGAACGCGACCGGCTTGAGAAACAGGCCGATGCCTATGCCAACCGCGTCGTCGCCGGTGCGCGCGGCGAGGCGGCGCAGATCCTCGAGGAGGCCGAGGGCTATCGTGCCCGCGTCGTCAACGAGGCTGAGGGCGAGGCCAGCCGCTTTACCGCGGTGCTGGACGAATACACCAAGGCGCCCGAGGTGACCCGCAAGCGGCTCTATCTGGAAACCATGGAAGAGGTGCTGGGCAAGGTCGACATGATCATGCTCGACAAGGACCTGACCGGACCGGGCGGCGTGGTGCCCTACCTGCCCCTGAACGATCTTCGCCGCACCGATTCCGCCAGAGGGGGGAACTGATCCATGAAGAAATCGGCATTCCTCATCCCCCTGGCGATCCTCGTCGGTGCAACCGCCTTGTCGTCGGTCTTCATCGTCGACGAACGCGAACGCGCGCTGGTGCTGCAGTTCGGCCAGGTCAAGGCGGTCAAGGCCGAGCCCGGGCTCGCCTTCAAGGTTCCGCTGATCCAGGAAGTGGTGAAATATGACGACCGCATCCTCAGCCGCGATATCGACCCGCTGGAGGTGACGCCCTCGGACGACCGCCGCCTGGTGGTCGATGCCTTCGCCCGCTACCGGATCGCCGATGTGGTCCAGTTCCGTCAGGCGGTCGGCGTGGGCGGCATCCGCGCCGCCGAGGACCGGCTCGACAGCGTGCTGCGCGCCAATACCCGCGAGGTGCTGGGGTCGGTCTCGTCCAACGACATTCTCAGTTCCGACCGGGCCGCGCTGATGATGCGGATCCGCAACGCCGCCGCCGAAGAGGCGCAGGGGCTGGGGCTCGAGATCGTGGACGTTCGGCTCAAGCGCACTGACCTGCCTGAACAGAACCTCGAGGCGACCTTCGCGCGGATGCGGGCCGAACGCGAACGCGAGGCTGCCGACGAAATCGCCCGCGGCGATGAGGCGGCGCAGCGCATCCGCGCCCAGTCCGACCGGACCGTGGTCGAGCTTGTGTCGGATGCCCGGCGCGAATCCGAGATCATCCGCGGTCAGGCCGATGCCCAGCGGAACCGGGTCTTCGCCGAGGCCTTCGGCGCCGACGAGGAGTTCTTCGAGTTCTACCGCTCGCTCAACGCCTACAAGGAAGCGCTGGGCAAGGGGAAGGCGTCGATGGTGCTGTCGCCTGACAGCGAGTTCTTCGAGTATCTCAGGCAGGCCGACCGGCCTGCGGCCGCCCCGGCTCCGGCGCAGGCCCCGACGTCCAACTGAGGATGGACATGATTGTCCTGGGGCTCGGGATGGCCCTGGTCTTCGAGGGGCTGGTGTTCGCACTGGCCCCTTGGCGCCTGGAACAGGCGCTGGAGCTGATCCGCCGCATCCCGCTCGAGACGCGGCGGGCGATCGGTCTGGGGGCGGTGGCGCTGGGCACCGCAATCGTCTGGGTTGCCCGATCGCTCGGGGGATGAAACACTCGGGTCCGGCGCTGCTCACGGCCTGTTGAGGCGGCTGCGCCAGCACCCGTATTGCGTGCAGGCCGCCCAAGGCCGCATAAGACACAGGCGTCGGTCCCTTGTGCTGGGGGCGTTGGCATATCTTCCAGGAGGACATATCGGTGACATCGCAGGCCATCTCCCTTTCGGTCCGGGGCGTGTCGCCCGCACGGCTGCGTCCGGTCTGGGCGTTGATGCTGGGCGCGGCGCTCCTGCTGGCGCAGGCCAGTCTGGCCCTGGCGCGCGCGGCACCGGAAAGCTTTGCCGATCTTGCCGACAAGGTCAGCCCGGCGGTGGTCAACATCACCACCTCGACCACCATCGAGGGCCATGCCGGGCCGAACCCGCTGGTGCCCGAGGGCTCGCCCTTCGAGGATTTCTTCCGCGATTTCATGAACCCCGACGGCAGCCCCAACATGCCGCCGCGACGCAGCCAGGCGCTGGGCTCGGGCTTTCTGATCTCGGAAGACGGCTACATCGTGACCAACAACCACGTCATCGAGAAGGCCGACGAGATCCAGATCGAGCTTTTTCAGGGCGGCACGCTTGAGGCCAAGGTGGTCGGCACCGACCCCAATACCGACATCGCGCTGCTGAAGGTGCAAAGCGACAAGCCGCTGCCCTTCGTGCCCTTCGGCAAAAGCGAGATGATGCGCGTCGGCGACTGGGTGATGGCGATGGGCAACCCGCTGGGGCAGGGGTTTTCGGTCTCGGCCGGGATCATCTCGGCCCGCGGCCGGGCGCTCAGCGGCACCTATGACGATTTCCTGCAGACCGATGCCGCCATCAACAAGGGCAATTCGGGCGGGCCGCTCTTCAACATGGACGGCGAGGTCGTCGGCGTGAATACCGCGATCCTGTCGCCCACCGGCGGCTCGATCGGGATCGGCTTTGCGATGTCCTCCGAGGTGGTGGCCAATGTCGTCTCGCAACTCAAGGAATTCGGCGAGACCCGGCGCGGCTGGCTGGGCGTGCGGATCCAGGATGTGACGCCCGACATGGCCGAGGCGCTTGGGCTCGATCAGGCGCGGGGCGCCGTGGTGACCGACGTGCCCGAAGGCCCGGCGGCCGAGGCCGGGATGCAGTCGGGCGACGTGATCCTGTCCTTCGACGGCGTGGACGTGCAGGACACCCACGGTCTGGTGCGCCAGGTGGGCAATGCGCCGGTCGGCAAGGCGGTACGGGTGATTGTCTTCCGCCAGGGCAAGACTCAGACCTTGCTGGTGACGCTGGGACGGCGCGAGACCGCCGAAGGAGGGGCGGCCCCGGGCACGGACGCGCCCTCCGCGCCCGAAGCCGAAGCGGCCGAGGTCCTCGGGATGACGCTGGTGCCGCTGACCGACGAGCTGCGCGACCAGCTGGGTGTCGGCACCGTGACCGACGGGCTGGCCGTGACCGATATCGACGAGACCGGCGAGGCCTATGCCAAGGGGCTCCGTTCGGGCGATGTCATCACCGAGGCCGGGCAGCGCAAGGTCGCGACCGCTGCCGATCTGCAGGAACGGATCGAGGAGGCGCGGGACGCCGGGCGCAAGTCGCTGCTGCTGCTGGTCCGCCGCCAGGGCGAGCCGCGCTTCGTCGCGCTGTCGGTCGCGGAATAGGCCGGTTCGGATATGACCCCTCCGGGTCGTCTGGGGGCGCCTTTCCACGGGCGCCCCTTTCTTTTGCGGCGTCGGTGGGGGCGGCTGGCTTAGGAGGGCTGGTCGCCCGCCCGGCACAGATCGGGGCGCAGCAGGTCGTCCAGCATCCCGGAGATGTCCTCGACATGCTCGGCGATCACATGGGTCACGCCCGCCTCGCGCTGGACGCGCCCCGTCACCCGCATCAGCCGGGCGGCGATCACCGCCCGGCGGAACCGTTCGAACACCTTGGCCCAGACCACCACGTTGCAGACGCCGGTTTCATCCTCCAGCGTGACGAAGATCACGCCCTTGGCGGTGCCCGGCCGCTGTCGCACCAGCACCAGCCCCGCCACCGTCACCCGCGCCCCGGAGGGCGGCAGGTCCAGCAGCCCGTGCGGGATCGCCCGGGGCGGGCGAGGCCAGTCCGGCGCGGGCGGCATTTCGGGGTCGTAGGGACGGGCAGCCATGAGAACAAAAATAGAACACATGGGCGTGCGCGCAAGCCTTTCCGCTTTCGCTGGAAAAAGCGGCAAGGCTCGACTATCCCGGCCGCGACAGAGGGCTATGAGCAGGGGACAGCGATGGCGAAGATCACCTATATCGAACATAACGGCACCGAGCATGTCATCGAGGTGGCCAACGGGCTGACAGTGATGGAAGGCGCGCGCGACAACGCCATTCCCGGGATCGACGCCGATTGCGGCGGGGCCTGCGCCTGTTCGACCTGTCATGCCTATGTCCATCCCGACTGGGTCGACCGGCTTCCGGCGATCGAGGACATGGAGGCGGACATGCTGGACTTCGCCTATGCCACCGACCCCAAGCGCTCGCGCCTGACCTGCCAGCTGAAGGTGACCGATGCGCTGGACGGGCTGATCGTGCAGATGCCCGAAAAACAGATCTGATGCGCGGCGCGGCCCTGCTGGCGGCCGCGTTCCTGCTGGCCGGGGCCGTGCCTGTCTCCGCCCGCGACGGGGCCTCGGCGCGGATTGCCGCGGCCCGCTATGCCGACCCGACAGCGCGCTACGATCACGGGGTGCTGGGCGACGGTCTGGAATGGGGCAGCCTCGTGCTGCGCCTGTCGGCGGGCGGAACCCGGCGGATCGTCCTGCCCGACACCCGGGTCTTCGAGGATCTGGCGCCCCGGCTCGCGGATCTCGACGGCGACGGCGCCCCCGAGGTTCTGGCAGTCGAAACCGACCTCTCCCGGGGCGCGCGTCTGTCGGTCTATGGCGCTGACGGGCTGATCGCGGCGACGCCCTTCATTGGCCAGCCCTATCGCTGGCTCGCCCCGGCCGGGGCGGCCGATCTCGACGGCGACGGCCGGGTCGAGATTGCCTATATCGACCGCCCGCACCGGGCGCGGGTGCTGCGGATCTGGCGGCTCGAGGCCGGGCGCCTGGTGCCGGTGGCCGTGGCCGAGGGGCTGACCAACCACCGGATCGGCAAGGATGTCATCTCGGGCGGCCTTCGGACCTGTGGCGTCACGCCCGAGCTTTTGCTGGCCGATCCCGACTGGCAGCGCGTGATCGCGGTGCGGCTGAGCGGCGGGCAGGTCTCGCGCCGCGCGCTGCCGCATCCGCCCAGCCCGGCGGGCTTTGCCGCCGCGGCGGCCTGCCGCTGAGCCGACGAGGAGCGTGACGTGGATCTCTGGGTAATCGTGACCCTCGGGGCGGCGGCGGTGCAGACCGTCCGGTTCATGCTGCAAAAGCGGCTGAGGGGACTTGGGCTCTCGACCGCCGGGGCCACCTTTTCGCGATTCGTCTTCGCCGCGCCGCTGGCGGCGGCGGGGCTTGCCGCCCTGCTGGCGATCCGGGGCGAGGCGCTGCCCGGGATCACGCCCGCCTTCTGGGCCCATGCCGCGACCGGCGGGCTGGCGCAGATCATCGCCACCTTCGCAACCGTCGCGCTGTTCTCGGAACGCTCCTTCGCGGTCGGGATGGCCTTCACCAAGACCGAGGCGATCCAGGTTGCGGCCTTCTCGGCACTTTTGCTGGGCGAGCCGGTTTCAGCGCCGGGGATGGCGGCCATCGGCGTCGGCGTTCTGGGTGTGGTCGCGCTGTCGCGCCCGCCGGGGGGCTGGGGCAGGGTGGGCGTTTCCTATCGCGCGCTGGGGCTGGGGCTGCTGGCGGGTGGGCTGTTCGGGTTGTCGGCCATCGGCTATCGCGGCGCGACGCTGCAGGTCGACAGTGCCGACCCGCTGTTGCGGGCACTGATGGCGCTCAGCTGCGTGACCGCGATGCAGACGCTGGCCATGGCGGCCTGGATGGCCTGGCGCGAACCGGGCGAGCTGGCCCGGGTGGCCCGCACCTGGACATCGGTGCTGCCGGTGGGGGTGGCGGGCGTGCTGGGCAGCGCGGGCTGGTTCACCGCCTTCGCGCTGCAGAACGCCGCCTATGTCCGCAGCCTCGGCCAGGTCGAGCTGATCTTCTCGATCCTCGCCTCGGTGCTGGTCTTCAAGGAAAAACTGCGCCTGGCCGAGATCCTCGGCATGGCGCTTCTGCTGGTGTCGATCCTGATGCTGGTGCTGCTGATCTGAGTGTGGGGCGCTAGAGCGCCCGCCAGCCGATGTCGCGCCGGAAAAACCCCTCGGGCCAGTCGATCCGGTCGATCATCGCATAGGCCCGCTCGCGCGCCTCGGCGAGGCTTGCGCCCCGCGCGGTCACGTTCAGCACCCGGCCGCCGGCTGCCGTCACCTTGCCGTCCTCGGCGCGGGTGCCGGCATGAAACACCATCCGGAAGCTGTCGGCGGGCAGGGCGTCGAGCCCGCCGATGACCGAGCCCTTCTCATAGGCGCCGGGATAGCCCTTGGCGGCCATCACCACGGTCATGGCATGGTCGTCGGCCCAGTTGACCTTCGCGTCGGCCAGACGGCCCTCGGCGCAGGCCAGCATCAGGTCGAGCGCCTGTCCGCCAAGCCGCATCATCAGAACCTGGGCCTCGGGATCGCCGAAGCGGACATTGTATTCGACCAGCCGGGGCTGGCCGTCCCGGACCATCAGCCCGGCATAAAGCACGCCCTTGTAGGGCGTGCCGCGCCGTGCCATCTCGGCGACGGTCGGCTTGACGATGTCTTCCAAAGCCTTGGCGCAGACGGCGTCGGTCATGACCGGGGCCGGGGAATAGGCGCCCATGCCGCCCGTGTTGGGACCGGTATCGCCTTCGCCCACGCGCTTGTGGTCCTGAGCGGTGCCGATGGCCAGCACGTCGGTGCCGTCGCACAGGACGAAGAACGAGGCTTCCTCGCCCTCCATGAATTCCTCGATCACCACCTCGGCGCCCGCGCCCCCGAAGGCACCGCCGAACATGTCGTCGATGGCGGCCTCGGCCTCGGCCTCGGTCTGGGCCACGATCACGCCCTTGCCGGCCGCGAGCCCGTCGGCCTTGACCACGATGGGCGCGTCGGTCTCGCGGATATGGGCCTTGGCAGCCGCGGCATCGGTGAAATGGCCATAGCTTGCGGTGGGCGCGTTGCAGGCGTCGCAGACCGCCTTGGTGAAGCTTTTCGAGCTTTCCAGCTGCGCGGCCGCCTGGCTCGGCCCGAAGCAGAGAAGGCCCGCTGCCTCCAGCCGGTCGGCCACGCCCGCGGCCAGCGGCGCCTCGGGGCCGATCACCACGAAATCGACCGCGTTCTCCTCGGCGAAGGCCGCGACCGCGCCGCCATCCTCGATGTCGAGCGTCGCGCATTCGGCGATGGCCGCGATCCCGGCATTGCCCGGCGCCACGATCAGCCGGTCGCATTTCGGGTTCTGCAGGATCGCCCAGGCCAGCGCATGTTCCCGCCCGCCGCCGCCGAGAATGAGGATGTTCATCTGCCGCCTTTCGCCAAGCTCTCGTCCGGCGCCTTGTAGGCTGCGCGGCGGCCCCGGGCAAGCGACCGCGAAATCGCCTTGGTTTGTCCCCAGCCATGCCCGGCGGCGGGGGCAGATCAGACGAATAAACCTTTCGTTAACCGCCCCCTCCACACCAGTCTCTGCAATCCAGGTGATCCGATGAACCGACGCGCCATTGCCTTCGCTCCCTTCGCCCCCGCCCCGCATGGCCGTCCGGGCGGGGCCTACCGCCCAGATCTGCTGGAACTCGGCTTCGGTCGCCTGGTGCCTGAAGAGCGCGCGGCGGTTCAGGCCGAACTGCGCGAGGTCGGGCTTTACGCTGCGCGGATCGACGGCGCCTTCGGTCCCGCGACCGAGGCGGCGCTGGTGCAGGGCGCGGACTATCTGGCCTGGACCACGCGGGGCGCGATGCGCGTCGATCTGACCACGCCGCGCGGCGTCTCGGTCTATCTGCGCGAACTGTCGCTGGGGCCGGTGCTGGAGTCGGTTCCTGCCTGAGCTGCTCCGCACGACCGGAGAGGCACAAGGACAGTTGAACGCGCCCGGGATTTTGGGCACGAAAGGTCCATGTCCGATCTCATCGACGACGAGGGCCCCGACGGCCCCAGCCCGAATTCCCCGGAATACACCGTGTCGGAAATCTCCGGCGCGGTGAAGCGCACGGTCGAGGGCGCCTTTTCGCATGTCCGCGTGCGCGGCGAGGTCGGGCGGGTCAGCCTGCCGCGTTCGGGGCACATCTATCTCGACCTCAAGGACGACCGGAACGTGCTGGCCTCGGTGATCTGGAAGGGCACCGCGCAGCGGCTGGCGACCCGGCCCGAGGAGGGCATGGAGGTGATCGCCACCGGGCGGCTGACGACCTTTGGCGGCCAGTCGCGCTATCAGATGGTGATCGAGGATATCGCGCCTGCGGGTGTCGGCGCGCTGATGGCGATGCTGGAAAAGCGCAAGGCGGCGTTGGCGGCCGAAGGGCTTTTCGCGGCCGAGCGCAAGCGCGCGTTGCCCTATCTGCCACGGGTGATCGGTGTGGTGACCTCGCCCTCGGGGGCGGTGATCCGCGACATCCTGCACCGGCTGGGCGACCGGTTTCCGCGCCATGTGCTGATCTGGCCCGTTGCCGTACAGGGCGCGGCCTGTGCCCCCGAGGTGGCCCGTGCGATCCGTGGTTTCAACGCCCTGCCCGAGGGCGGCGCGATCCCCCGGCCGGATCTGCTGATCGTGGCCCGGGGCGGCGGCAGCCTGGAAGATCTGTGGGGTTTCAACGAGGAAATCGTGGTGCGCGCTGCGGCCGAGTCGGACATTCCGCTGATCTCGGCGGTCGGCCACGAGACCGATACAACGCTGATCGACTATGCCGCCGACCGGCGCGCGCCCACGCCCACGGCGGCGGCCGAGATGGCGGTGCCGGTGCGGCTGGACCTGATCGCCGCGCTCGACGGGCTCGAGGCACGGCGTTCGGCGGCGCTTGGGCGGCTCTTGACACAGCGGCGCCAGCGGCTGGCGGATCTGGCCCGCGCGCTGCCCCGGCCCGAGACGCTTCTGAATTTCGCGGCCCAGCGTCTGGACCGCGCGGCCGAGCGGCTGCCCGCGGCGCTGTCGGCCCGGGTCGCGCGCGAACGGTTGCGCCTGTCAGAGGCGGCGGCGGTGCTGCGCCCCGCGGCGCTGCGCCGCCGGGTCGCGGACGAACGCCGCCGGACCGAGGACCGCGCCGCCCGCATCGCTCCCGCGCTCGACCGGCTGGTCCGTCAGCGTCGCGCCGAGCTTGTGGCCCTGTCCCGCCGACTGCGTCCGGAGCTTCTGGACCGCCGCACCGTCTCGGGGCAGGAGGCGCTGGCCCGGCTTGAGGCGCGGCTGCGCGCGGCGCTGGCCAGCGATTTCGACCGGCGCCGGGCCCGGCTTGAGGCACTGGAGAGGATGCGGGCGGGACTGAGCTATCAGGAGACCCTGCGCCGCGGCTTCGCCGTGGTCCGGTCGGGCGGGCAGGTGGTCACCACCCGGGCCTCGGCCGAACAGGCGGGCGCGCTGGAAATCGAGTTCCAGGACGGGCGTCTTGCCATCGGCGGCCGCCCGCCGCGCCGCGCCCGCAAGACCGAGGAGCCGCCCGAACAGGGCTCGCTGCTCTGAGGCCCGGCGGTCAGGCCCCGACGTCGGGGCCGGTGCACATCAGCGGCTCTCGGCTCTGGTTGACCTCGATCAGTTCGGTCTGGGCCGGGTCGTTCTCGAACTGCGCCATCAGCCCGCCGCCGGATTCGAAGAAGCTCCAACATTGCGGGTCTTCGGGGTCGTGGTCGTAGCGAAAGCAGATCTGGCCGTTGGACTCGTACCAGACCCCTTCCGAGCAGTTGCCATCGAGGAAGGTCCAGATCACCCGCCGCCCGCTGAGATATTGTTCCGCCCCGTAGGCATGACCGTCCGAGGCATAGAACAGGGTCTTTCCGGTGGCATAGCGGTCGAAGGCGGCCGCCGACATCGGTTCGGCGGTTTCCGCGGCCGGGGCGCGGGCGGCCGGTGCGGCCAGGGCGGCAGCCAGGATCAGGGCGGTTGGCGCAAGGCGCATCGGGGTCCTCCGGGATGTCGGCGGTTTCACTGTGCCAGAGCGCACCGGTCTTCGCCAGCCTGTCCGCCCCGGGCCGCGGGTGCGTCGGCGGGTGCCATGGCCTACGTGCGCCCCTGTGCCAAAGATAGGTCCCGGCACGCCCCCTTCCATATCGGGGCGTTTCCGCTTAGGTCAGATCTGGCCCCCGGACGGGGCAGGCAGGAGGGGATATGGCGTTTTTCAGCAAGCTCAGGCAGCGGCTCGGCAAGTCGTCCTCGAAGATCGAGCAGGGGCTTGAAGACATCGTGCGCGACGGCGGCCGCGAGGAAGAGCTGGAGGCCTCCTCGTCCGAGCCTCTGCCGTCCGACCCTTCCCCGTCCGGTGCCTCTGCCCCGGTCGACCCAACGGGCGATCCGGAGGACCCGCCTTCCGCGGCTCCGGAGGCCGGGCAGGCAGACCCCGAAAGGGCGGCCGAGGCCGATGCGACCGAGTCAGCGAGCGAGCGGGGCCGTCCCGTTCCGCTGGTCCTCGGTGCGGCCGAGGCCATGTCGCGGCCCGCAGAACAGACGGAACCGGAGCCGGAAGCCGGGCCGGTCGCCGAGTTCGATTCCGCCGAATCCGCACAGGAGGTCCCGGGCCGCTCGGGCGTCGCGGCCCAAGAGGAGGGCGCATCCGAGGCCGAGGAACGGGACGGCGACGAGCCGGCAGCCCGTGAGCCCGCTCCCTATGAGTCCAGCGAGGCTGCTTCTGGCGTGTCTTCGGGGCCCGATCCCCTGCAAGATGCCCGGATCGACCGTCCTGCCGAGGCGCCATCCTGGACGATGGCCGCCCCGGAACCGGAACCCGACCTGCCACCAGAGCCTCCCGAGCCTGAGCCCCAACCGGAACCTGAGCCGGACCCGGAACCCGGCCCTCTGCCAGAGCCCGAACCTGAACCGGAGCCGGTCGTGCCGCCCCGGCCCGATCCGCAGCCCGAGCCTCTGAACATCCCGCCCGGGCCGTCCGAGATCCCGCCGGAGCCGCCGCAGGAACTGCCGGACTGGCCCGAGGAAGTCCCGCCCGAGGTGCCGGACGAGATCCCGTCGGACAGCCCTCCGGAACTGCCGGGCCAATTGTCGGGGGGTGCCCTTGCCGCGCGCGACGCGATGCTGGACGAGGCTGAACCCTACGACCCCCCGGAGGCCGGGGCCGGTGCTCCGCGCCGGGGCTTCTTAGGGCGCATGTTCTCGCGCACCGAACAGAAGAAGACGGTCATCCGCCGCGAGCTTGACGACGCGATGCTGGAAAGCCTCGAAGAGCTGCTGATTTCGGCGGATATGGGGGTTGATACCGCGCTGCGGGTCACCGCCAACATGGCCGAGGGCCGGTTCGGCAAGCGGCTTTCGGTCGACGAGATCAAGGAGCTGCTGGCCTTCGAAATCGCCCGCATCATGGAGCCGGTCGCGCGACCGATGCCGCTTTATTCCAAGAAGCCGCAGGTCGTGCTGGTGGTCGGCGTCAACGGGTCGGGCAAGACCACCACCATCGGCAAGCTCGCCAGCCAGTTCCGCGACGCGGGCAAGTCGGTGATCGTGGCCGCGGGCGACACCTTCCGAGCGGCGGCGGTCGAACAGCTTCAGGTCTGGGGCCAGCGCGCGGGCGTGCCGGTGATGACCGCGCCACAGGGCGCCGACCCGGCCAGCCTTGCCTTCGACGCCATGGCCCGGGCCGAGGCCGAGGGCACCGACCTTCTGATGATCGACACGGCCGGACGGCTGCAGAACCGGCAGGACCTGATGCAGGAACTGGCCAAGATCGTGCGGGTGATCCGCAAGCGCGACGAGACCGCGCCGCATAACACGCTGCTGGTGCTGGATGCGACCACGGGGCAGAACGCGCTGAGCCAGGTCGAGATCTTCCAGAAGCTGGCCGATGTCTCGGGGCTGGTGATGACCAAGCTTGACGGCACCGCCAAGGGGGGCGTTCTGGTGGCGCTGGCCGACAAGTTCGGCCTGCCGATCCATGCCATCGGCGTGGGCGAGCAGATCGACGATCTGGCGCCGTTCGAGCCGGAGGACTTCGCCAACGCGCTGGCGGGCCTCGATGGCTGAGCAGCCCTGGCGCGACCGCAGGCGTGGCGATGAGCGGCCGAGGCACCGGCGGCGATGACCGACTGGATCGCCGCCATCGAGGGGACCGAGGCCGGGCACGATCTGGCGCTGGTGCTGGCGCTGTCGGCGGCGGTGCTGCATGCGGTCTTCGGGGCGTTGCAGAAGGGGCGGCACGACCCCTGGCTGTCGCGGGGCGCGATCGACTTCTCCTACGGGGCGATGGCCGCGCCCGTCGCGCTTTTCGTCGTGCCCTGGCCCGAGCCACATATGTGGCCGATCTTCGCGGGCGCCTTCGCGATCCATCTCGCCTACAAGATCGCCCAGGGCTACACCTACACCAAGGGCGCCTATACGGTCGTCTATCCGGTGGTGCGCGGCACCGGGCCGCTGTTCACGGTGATCGGCGCCTGGGCCTTGTTCGACGAGGTCTTCCAGCCGATGCAATGGCTGGGGGTGGCGGTGCTGCTGGCCGGGATCTACGGCTTGGCCATCTATAACCTGCGGCACTGGACCACGAATCGCGAGACCCTGAAGCCTGCGCTGGCGCTGGCGGTTCTGACCGGCGGGTTCGTCGCGGCCTACACCACCTTCGACGCCTACGGCATCCGGGCGACGGCCGACCCGTTCACGTTCCTCGCATGGTTCTTCTTCATCGACGGGCTGACGGTGATGCCCTGGCTGGCGCTGATGCGCTGGCGGCAGATGCCCGACCCGCCGGCGGCGGGGCCACTGATGTTTCGGGGCTTTGCGGGCGGGCTGGTGGCTTTCATGAGCTTCGGCGCGGTGATGATGGCCACGCGGCTCGACAAGGTGGGCGAGGCGGCCGTGCTGCGCGAGACCTCGACCGTGTTTGCGGCCTTGATCGGCTGGCTGGTCCTGGGCGAGAAGGTGGGGCCGCGGCGGCTGGCGCTGATGACGCTGATCGCCGCCGGGGCAGTGATTGTCGAGATGGGAGGCTGAGGCCGATGGCCGAAAAGCGCAAGATCAACGCGGGGCTGAAACTGGCGCTGGAACTGGGGCCGATCGTGGCCTTCTTCGTGGCCTACGTGCGGTTGCGCGACCGGACCTTCACCATCGCGGGCACCGAATACGAGGGCTTCGTGCTGGCGACGGCCGGGTTCATTCCGCTTCTCTTGATCACGACGGCGATCCTCTGGGTGCTGACGCGGCATGTCTCGAAGATGCAGATCGCGACGGCGGTTTTGGTCGTTGTCTTCGGCGGGCTGACGGTCTGGCTGAACGACGAGCGGTTCTTCAAGATGAAGCCGACCGCGATCTACACACTCTTTGCCGCGGTGCTGGGGGTGGGTCTTCTTCGCGGGAAGTCCTATCTGCAATATGTGCTGGATGAAGCGGTGCCGCTCGAGAGGGCGGGCTGGATGATCCTGACCCGGCGGCTGATGCTGTTCTTCGTCGGACTCGCCGTCCTGAACGAGGTCATCTGGCGGACGATGTCGACCGACATGTGGGTGAATTTCAAGACCTTCGGTCTGACCGTCGCGATCTTCGCGTTCTTCATGGCGCAGGGGCGGCTGTTCAAGCGCTATGGTCTCGAGGACGGCAAGCGCGACGGTTGAGCCGGGGCCAAAAATCTTCTGCGAAGATTTTTCGTCCAGCCCCTGCGTCAGATCCGGTCTGTTCGATTTGCCTAGCCCCTGCGGAACAGCATGGCCTGGGCCTTGCGGTCGGTGCTGAGGTCGGACCGTTTCTCGGCGGCAAGCGCGCGACCTCGCTGCACCCCGGGTCGGGCGGCCACACGATCCAGCCAGCGCGCCATGTTGGGCTTGTCGTCCAGCGTCTGTTCCTGGCCTTCCCAGTTCGAGGCCCAGGGCCAGATCGCCATGTCGGCGATCGAGAAGAAATCGCCCGCCACGAACTCTGCCAGCGCCAGCTGCCGGTCGAGCACGCCGTAAAGCCGGGCCACTTCGCTGCGGTAGCGGTCCTTGGCATAGGGCAGGTCCTGCGGCGGCTCGAGGCTCGGCGCGTATTTCAGGAAATGGTGCGCCTGACCCGCCATCGGCCCCAGCCCGCCCATCTGCCACATCAGCCACTGGTCGACCGCGATGCGCTCGCGTTCGGTCCGGCCGCAGAATTGCCCGGTCTTGCGCGCCAGATATTGCAGGATCGCGCCCGATTCGAAGATCGAGACCGGTGCGCCATCGGGCCCGTCCGGGTCGATGATCGCTGGCATCCGGTTGTTCGGCGCGATTTTCAGGAAGTCGGGCTTGAACTGGTCGCCCGCGCCGATATCGACCAGATGCAGGGTGTAGGGCAGCGCCATTTCCTCAAGCGCGATGGAGATCTTCCAGCCGTTCGGGGTCGGCCAGTAGTAAAGCTCGATTTCGGATGTCATAGCGGTCTCCCGGTCCGTGTCGAGGCTCAGGATGGGGCGTTCCCGGCGAAGGGCAAGGACAACTCGACCCGGGGCAGCGCAAGAAGGCGTGACCAGCGGGCCGCCCGGGCTTCGGGCAGACGGGTCCGCAGCAGCTCGTAGGGCAGATCGCCCCGGATCAGCGCCGCGTAAAGGGCCAGCATGCCGGGTCGCACATAGGGGCTCCAGTGGCAGATCCGCCGGTCGGGCGGCGCGACCCGGTGGCCGAGACCCGCCAGCGCCGCCAGTGTCGGGGCATCGTCGATCCGCAGATCCGCCCAGTTGGCCTGCGCAGCTCCCAGCCCCCGGCCCAGCGTCGGGCCGTCGCCGCGCCGCGCCACGAACCGCTCCAGCAGCCAGTCGTAAAGGTCGTTCTCGCCGCTGGTGACGTTCAGTATCTTGGCCCGACGCCCGGCCGTCGAGCGCAGCGCGGCCTGCGCCTGCGAGGCGAATTCGGCGGGCGCCATCAGCACCGCATGGCCGACAGCGTCGGTGCTCAGCGCCGCCATCGCCGACAGGGCCACCCGCGCGCCCAGCGAATGGCCCAGAAGATCGACCCGGCGGTCGGGGGCACGCAGCCGGATCGCCTCGATCAGCCGGGCCAGCGCCAGGCCCGCCCGCGCGGCCTCGTCATAGGCGCGCCAGACATTGCTGCCCGATTCCCAGCCGAAGGCGATGCACAGGCCCTCGGACCGGCTCTGACCGGTGAAGCCAAGCGCGCGCGGCCAGGAAACCGCCTTCCAGCAGCGTTCTTCGGGGTCGAGGGCCAGGATATGCCGGTGCGGGCTCAGCTCCGGGACGCTTGGACTGAATTTGAGCCCATGGATCAACACCGCGATGGGCGCGCGGGGCGGCAGCCCGGCCAACGCCCGGTCGAGCAACAGGCCCAGTCTGGCCGCGCCGCCCTGGGGCTCGGGCCGTTCTCCGGCGGCGTTGACCTGGACGAGGGGCATCCCGACCGCTCCGAAAATCTCTTGCGGCCGTTCGATAGAAAAGCTTTGAAACAAGCCCGTGAAGCCGCTGTTACATGTGCATGACGATGCTTGACGCGCCGACATACAGCGCTTACCCAATGCCTCACGTGGCGATTTGTTCACCGGATTGCGGGCCACGCTAAACATTCCGCTAAAGAGGTCGGAGCTTGTCCCCGGCGTCTTTGACGATTCGGGGATTTTGTTTTGCGCAGGAGGCGCGCTCCATGGACCGGGACTGGACGAAACGCACGCGGGCGGTGCATGAGGGCGCGCGCCGCAGCCAGTTTGCAGAGCTTTCCGAGGCGATCTTCCTCACCCAGGGCTTCGATTATCCCAGCGCCGAGGCCGCCGAGGCACGGTTCGAGAAAGCCGCGCGGGACGAGTTCATCTATGCCCGCTATGGCAACCCGACGGTCGCGATCTTCGAGGACCGGCTGGCGATGATCGAGGGCGCCGAGGATGCCTTTGCCTGCGCCTCGGGGATGGCGGCGGTGAACGGCGCGCTGATGGCGCTTTTGAAGGCGGGCGACCGGGTCGTGGCGGCCCGGGCGCTGTTCGGGTCCTGCCTTTACATCCTCGAGGAGGTGCTGGGCCGCTTCGGGGTCGAGGTGGTGCTGGTCGACGGCACCGATCTCGAGGCCTGGCGGCGCGCGGTCACGCCCGGCACGGCGGCGGTCTTCTTCGAGATGATCTCGAACCCGGTGCTCGAGGTGGTCGACCTGCCGGCGGTGGCCGAGATCGCCCATGCGGCCGGGGCCAAGGTGATCGTCGACAACGTCTTCGCGACGCCGGTCTTTTCGCGGGCCTTCGAACAGGGCGCCGATCTGGTGGTCTATTCGGCGACCAAGCATATCGACGGGCAAGGTCGCTGTCTTGGCGGCGCGATCCTCGGCCCGCGCGAGGTGATCCGGGGGCCGGTGCAGACCTACATGAAACATTCCGGCGGCGCGATCAGCCCGTTCAATGCCTGGGTCATGCTGAAGGGGCTGGAAACGCTCGACCTTCGGGTTCGCGCCCAGGCGGCGGGCGCGCGGCTGATCGCCGAGGGGCTGAAGGACGATCCGCGGTTCGCGCGGGTCATTTACCCCGGGCTTGCCGGGCATCCGGGCCATGCGCTCTTCCCCGAAGGCGGGACGCTGCTGGCGCTCGATCTCGCGGGCGGCAAGGAGGCGGCCTTCAAGGTGCTGAACGCGCTCGACATCTGGCGGATCTCGAACAACCTCGGCGACGCCAAGAGCATCATCACCCATCCCGCTACCACGACCCATCAGAACCTGCCCGAAGAGACGCGGTCGGTGCTGGGGATCGGTCCGGGGCTCTTGCGGCTAAGCGTCGGGCTGGAAGATCCGGCCGATCTGCTGGCCGATCTGCGCGCGGCGCTCGATACGCTTTGAACCGGACATCCGGCAGCGGGCGCGGTCCTGCAAAATCTGGAAAATCGTCATGGACTTTCCGACCTCCGCGCCCATCTTGGAGGCATGGCGAAGCCGAGAAGGGGACAGCCCGATGAACGTTTTCAGCCGCGATATGGACCGCGAGCCCACCCGTGCCGAGGCCGAACGCGCGCTTGCGCTGCTGCGCGACTGGGCCGGATCGGCCTCTGACACCGAGATCGAGACCCTCGATCCGGCGCTCGCCCGCCTTCTGCCCGGGCGGCTGGTCTCGGACTATCCGGCGCTGAGCCGCGCCTATCCCGAGGCTTTTGTCGCCGACGACACCTACAAGGCGACGCTCCCCGATCTGCAGAACGGCCCGGCGAGCCTGATCCGCGGCGCGCGGCGGCCGATCCAGCATGTCGGGATTTCCAACTTCCGTCTGCCCATCCGGTTCCATACCCGGGACAATGGCGATCTGACTCTGGAAACCTCGGTCACCGGGACCGTCAGCCTCGAGGCCGAGAAGAAGGGCATCAACATGTCCCGCATCATGCGGAGCTTCTATGCCCATGCTGAACGGACCTTCAGCTTTCAGGTGATCGAGGCGGCCCTGGCCAGCTACAAGACCGATCTCGAAACCTTCGACGCGCGCATCATGATGCGCTTCTCGTTCCCGATGACCGTGCGCTCGCTGCGCTCGGGACTTGAGGGTTTCCAATATTACGACTTCGGGCTTGAGCTGGTCGATATGGCGGGAACCGCTTGTCAGATCATGCATCTCGACTATGTCTACAGCTCGACCTGCCCCTGTTCGCTTGAACTTTCCGAACATGCTCGGCGCGAACGCGGGCAACTGGCCACGCCGCATTCCCAGCGCTCGGTGGCGCGCATCTCGGTCGCGCTCGAGCCTGGCGGCGACTGCCTCTGGTTCGAGGATCTTGTCGAGCTGTGCCGCAGCGCCGTGCCGACCGAGACCCAGGTGATGGTCAAGCGCGAGGACGAACAGGCCTTCGCCGAGCTCAATGCCGCCAATCCGATCTTCGTCGAGGATGCGGCGCGGCTTTTTGCCGAAGCCCTGTCGACCGATCCGAGGATCGGCGATTTCCGGGTCATCGCCAGCCATCAGGAAAGCCTGCACAGCCACGATGCGGTCAGCGTGCTGACCGAAGGACCGACCTTCGCGTCCGGCAGTCTCGACCCCAAGCTGTTCTCGACCCTGATCCACGCCCGCTGAGCGCGCTTGACAGGCCGGGGCCGCGCCGCCAAGCCTGCGCTCATGCTGGACTTGCGCCCTGTCGGATATGTGATCGGTCTGCTCGTGGCCGTGCTCGGTGCCACGATGCTGATCCCGATGGGGTTCGATCTCTGGGATGGTAACCCCAACTGGTCCGCCTTTTTGCAATCGGCGCTGGTGACCGGCCTGACCGGAGGGATGGTGGCGCTGGCCTGCGCCAGCGGGTCGGATGGCGGTCTGTCGACCCGGCAGACCTTCCTGCTGACATCGGCGGTGTGGCTGGCGCTGCCGGTCTTCGCGGGCCTTCCCTTCGTTCTCGGCCTGCCCGAAGCCCGTCCGGTCGATGCCTTCTTCGAGGCGATGTCGGGGCTGACCACCACCGGGGCCACCGTTTTCACCGGGCTCGACGCGCTGCCCCGGGGCACGCTGATGTGGCGCTCGATGCTGCAATGGTTCGGGGGAATCGGGATCATCGTGGTCGCCATGGTGTTCCTGCCCGAACTCAAGGTCGGCGGCATGCAGATCTTTCGGTCCGAGGCGTTCGAGACAGGGGGCAAGGTGCTGCCGCGCGCGGTCGAGATCGCGGCGCAGATCTCGGGGATCTACCTCTTCCTGACAATCGCCTGCATGCTTTGTTTCACCGCCGTGGGCATGCCGCTTTACGACGCGTTGAACCATGCGCTGACCACCGTGTCGACCGGCGGGTTCTCGACCCATGACGCGTCGTTCGGGCTGTATCAGGGGGTGCCCGAATACGTCGCCTCGGTCTTCATGGTGCTGGCGAGCCTGCCCTTCGTGCGTTACGTGCAGCTACTGGCCGGGCAGGCGCAGCCGATCCTGCGCGACAGCCAGATCTGGACCTATCTCTCGGTGATCGCGGCCTTCGTGCTGATCATCGCCGCGTTCCGGGTCTTCGCCAATGGCGACCATTACGAACACGCCTTCCGCGAGGGGGTGTTCAACGTCACCTCGATCATCTCGGGCACCGGGTTCGCCAGCACCGACTACCAGCTCTGGGGGGCGCTGCCGGTGATCCTGTTCTTCTTCATCGGGCTGATCGGCGGCTGCGCGGGCTCGACCGCCTGTTCGATCAAGATCTTCCGCTATCAGTTGCTGTTCTCGGCGATCCGGGTGCAGATCAAGTCGATCTACGCGCCACACGGGATCTTCCAGCCGCGCTATGACGGGCGGCGGGTCGACGAAGACGTTCTGTCCTCGGTGATGTCCTTCTTCGTCTATTTCGTGGTGGCGCTGGGAATCGTGTCGGTCCTGCTGGGCGCCACCGGGCTCGACGCGACCACGGCGCTGTCGGGCGCGGCCACGACGCTGGGCAATATCGGGCCGGGGCTGGGCGACCAGATCGGACCGTCGGGCAATTTCGCGGGGCTGAACGACATCGCCAAATGGATCCTGTCGATGGCGATGTTCGTTGGGCGGCTGGAACTGCTGGTGGTCTTCGCGATCTTCACCGTGCAGTTCTGGCGGGCCTGAGCGGCGCTGTCGGAAGGTCCGGAGCGCCGACCAAAGCCAGCGCCCCGGGGCAACACATCAGTTCCAGCAGGACACCGGAACGGTCATGTCGGCCGCGCGGCGCGACAGCACCGCGGGCGGCAACGCGCCGGTGCCGGCCGCGGCGCGCGGGTCGACGCCGTTGGCCGACAGGAACGCGCCCACCGCCGCCGCATCGGCCGCGTAGCGCACCGAGTCGGGCAGCTGGCGCGCGCCCTCGGCCGGGGCCAGAAGCACCCCGAGAACCGCCCCCGACGCGTCGAGGATGGGGCCGCCGGTGTCGCCGGGCAGCGCGTCGAGTTCCAGCCGGTCGACCGCCTCTTCGCCGCCAAGGCCCTTGAGATCGGCCAGGACGCCGAAGGTCAGCACCGGCAGATCCAGCACCTCGCCATAGGAAAAGCCCGCAACCGCCACGTCCGACCGCAGCCGCGGCACGCCCGGCGCGAATTCGGCAAAGCCGATGGGGGCCAGCGTCCGCGTCGGCGTCAGCAAGGCCAGTCCCTGGGCCGGGTCGGTCGCCGTCAGCCGCATCTCCAGTTCCGGGCCGATGGTGATCCGGCGGCAGGCATCGAGCCCGTTGGTCGTGGTCAGGACCGTGCCCTTGGGATCGACGAAGAACCCCGAATGGGTCGCATCGGGCTTGCGCACGTCGAGCCCCGACAGCATGTCGGCGCGCTGCTCGGGCGTGGCTTCGCCCAGCGTCTCATCGAGCGCGACGTTCGGCACGGATTCGAGGCTGTCCTTCATCATCGCGACCGCGCGTTGCATCAGGCGGGAATCTTCGGTCGGGGTCCAGATCAGCGAGAAGCCCTTGATCATCCCGCCGGTCAGCACCGCATAGCTGTAGGATTCCAGCCGGTCGTTGCGCCCGGTCAGGGTGAAGCTTTGCGAATTGCGTTCGCGCGCCCCTTCCAGCGGCACGATCTCCAGCGTCTGCATGATGTCGTAAAGCCCGTACAGCGTCGACTGATCGCCGCGCTCGCTGATCAGAAGCGCCTTGACCCCGCTGTCGCCGCGGCTTGCGTAATGCACGAAGGGCGGCTCGTAGCGGTCGAACTGCACCAGGCCCATGGGCATCTCGATGCGAATGCCGGCTTCGGGCTCGTCGACCGGGGTCATCCCCAGACGTGCGATCTGCGCCTGATAGCCGCCGACCAGTTCGGCCCGCTGGCGCGATGTCAGAACGCCGGTCGCCTCATAACCCTTGGCCGCTTGCCAGCTGGCCATGGCGTTGCGCGTGCCCGGGCCGAAGGCCGCATCGATGGTCGAGGTGTAGAACCCTTCCCATTTCAGCGCGGTCTGAATCTCCATCCGGCCCTGGGTGTCGAGCCGCGCCTCGGACTGGCGGGCCTCATACGGGGTCTCGTCGGGAAGCTCGGGCACCGCCACCGGCTCCGGCTCGGCTGCGGCGGCCATCTCGGGGGCCGGATCAGCGGCGGGCGCAGGGGCAGCCGCCGCGTCGGTTGCCGGGGGGGCAGTCACCGGGGCTTCGGTCGAGGGCGTGCCCGCTTCGGCACCGACCGGCCAGACGCGCCGTTCGTAATTGGTGCCGTCGGCGATGAAGGTGTCGGCCGGAACCAGCCCTCCGGCCTTGAAGCGGGCCAGTTCGGCCTCGGCAGAGGGGAAGGGGCCCACGGCAATGGTGTACCAGCCCGAATTCAGACGGTAGGCCCCGACATCGGGCAGGATGGCCGCATAGGCCCGGGCGCGCTCTTCGGCTTCGCGCAGCGTCGGATGGGCCTCGACCTGCACCCAGGCGCGATCCTGCGCGGCCGCGGGCAGCGCCGCCAGCAGCACGAAGGCGATCGTTGCGAAAATTCTCATCAGTCCAGTAAACCTTGTCGTGTATCTCACGTTCGCCCCTGCGGCGAATCTGTCGCGACCCTAGCAGGAAGCGGATTTAATGCACGTCTAACAAGCCCCTTTCTTGTCGGGTTGATTGACCCTGTTGCATCGCTTGCCTATTGAGGCGCAGTCATCCACCGGCACAGGGGATTTAGGGCGCCATGAGCGACGGCAAACCGCGCAGTTTCCAGGAGATCATCCTCAGGCTCCAGACCTACTGGGCGTCCAAGGGCTGTGCGATCCTGCAGCCCTACGACATGGAAGTGGGCGCGGGTACCTTCCATCCGGCGACCACGCTGCGCTCGCTCGGAACCCGGCCATGGGCCGCGGCCTATGTCCAGCCCTCACGGCGGCCGACCGACGGGCGTTATGGCGAGAACCCCAACCGGATGCAGCATTATTACCAGTATCAGGTGCTGATCAAACCCAGCCCGCCGGACCTTCAGGAGCTGTACCTCGGCTCGCTGGCCGCCATCGGCATCGATTTCGACTATCACGACATCCGCTTCGTCGAGGACGACTGGGAAAGCCCGACGCTGGGCGCCTGGGGTCTGGGCTGGGAAGTCTGGTGCGATGGCATGGAAGTCAGCCAGTTCACCTATTTCCAGCAGGTCGGCGGCCATGACTGCCATCCGGTCTCGGGCGAGCTGACCTACGGGCTGGAGCGTCTGGCGATGTATGTGCTGGGCATCGACCATGTGATGGACATGCCCTTCAACGACCCCGATGCGCCGATCGCGCTGAAATATGGCGATGTCTTCCGGCAGACCGAGGAAGAATACAGCCGCTGGAACTTCGACGTGGCCGATACCGACAAGCTTCTGCACTTCTTCGAGGCGGCCGAGGCCGAATGCGCCCGCATCCTCGACCAGCCGACCGAGGACCCGCGCAGCGGCAAGCGCATCATCATGGTGCACCCGGCCTATGACCAGTGCATCAAGGCCAGCCATTTCTTCAACCTGCTGGACGCGCGCGGCGTGATTTCGGTCACCGAGCGCCAGGCCTATATCGGGCGGGTGCGCGCGCTGGCCAAGCGTTGCGCCGACGCCTTCGTCGAAACGAAAGCCGGCGGCTGGACGGGCGATGCGCCCGCAGCCGCGAACTAGAGACGCCCCATGCCCGACCTTCTGATCGAACTTTTCTCCGAGGAAATTCCGGCGCGGATGCAGGCCGGGGCGCGCGAGGCGCTGCGCCAGCGGGTGACCGACGGGCTGGTCGAGGCGGGGCTGAGCTATGCCCATGCCCGCGCATGGTCGACGCCGCGCCGTCTGGTGCTGGCCATCGAGGGGCTTTCGGCCCGCAGCCCCGATCTGAAGGAAGAGCGCAAGGGGCCCCGCGTCGATGCGCCGGAAAAGGCGCTGGACGGCTTCCTGCGCTCGACCGGGCTGACGAAGGACCAGCTTCAGGCCCGCGACGACAAGAAGGGTCAGGTCTGGATCGCGGTGATCGAAAAGCCCGGTCGCGACGCCGCCGAGATCGTGGCCGAGGTGCTGGAGGCGACGATCCGCAACTTCCCCTGGCCCAAATCCATGCGCTGGGGCACGGGCAGCCTGCGCTGGGTGCGGCCGCTGCAGTCGATCCTTTGCCTGCTGACGACCGAGGCCGGGGCCGAGGTCGTCCCGCTGGAGATCGACGGCATTCGTGCGGGCGACATGACCCGCGGCCACCGCTTCATGGCGCCCGAGCCCGTCCGGGTGACGGGCTTCGAGGATTACGCGGTCAAGCTCAAGCGCGCGAATGTCATGCTCGATCAGGACGAACGCGCCGAACAGATCTGGCATGACGCGACCAACGCGGCCTTTGCGCAAGGTCTTGAGGTGGTCGAGGACAAGGGCCTGCTGACCGAGGTCGCGGGGCTGGTGGAATGGCCCGTGGTGCTGATGGGCGCCATCGGCGAGGCCTTCCTGGACCTGCCGCCCGAGGTGCTTCAGACCTCTATGAAGGAGCATCAGAAGTTCTTCTCGGTCAAGGACCCGAAGACTGGGCGGATTGTTCGATTTGTGACGGTCGCGAACCGGGAAACGGCCGATAACGGCGAAACCATCCTCAAGGGCAACGGAAAAGTGCTGTCCGCGCGCCTGTCGGATGCGGCCTTCTTCTGGGGCAACGACCTTGCCGTTGCCAAGGCGGGCATGGAGGAGTGGCGCCAGGCCCTGACCCATGTGACCTTCCAGAGCGCGCTAGGCTCTCAGGCCGACCGGATCGGTCGCATCGCGGCGCTGGCCCGCGAGATCGCGCCCTTGGTCGGCGCCGATCCCGATCTGGCGGAACAGGCGGCCAAGGTCGCCAAGCTCGATCTGGCCTCGCAGATGGTCTATGAATTCCCCGAGCTTCAGGGCCTGATGGGCCGCTATTATGCCGAGGCCGCGGGCCTGCCCGCCGAGGTCGCCGAGGCCTGTGCGCTGCATTACAAGCCCCTCGGGCCGTCCGACGAGGTCCCGACCGCGCCGGTATCGGTCGCCGTGGCTCTGGCCGACAAGATGGACACGCTGACCGGCTTCTGGGCCATCGACGAGAAGCCCACCGGGTCCAAGGACCCCTTTGCGTTGCGTCGTGCGGCGCTGGGTGTGATCCGGTTGGTGTTGACCGGCACGATCCGCATGCCGCTGACCGAGGTGTCGGCCTGGGCTCTTTCTCGCCTGACAGAGACGGGTAAGGGCACGGCGGCCGATCTGCTGTCCTTCCTCCACGACCGGCTCAAGGTCCATCTGCGCGATCAGGGCATCCGCCATGACGTGATCGACGCCTGTCTGGCGATGCCCGGCAATGACGACCTGACCTTGCTGGTCAAGCGGGCCGGGGCGCTGCAGGCGGTGCTGGGCACCGAGGATGGCGAAAACCTGGTGCAGGGCTTCAAGCGCGCCAACAACATCCTGACCCAGGCCGAGGAAAAGGACGGGGTCGAATACTCGTTCGGGGCCGACCGGAAATTCGCCGACGACCCGGCCGAGGACGCGCTGTTCGACGCGCTCGACGTGGCCGAGGCTGCCATCGGCCCGGCGATGGAGGCCGAGGATTTCGCGGCGGCGATGGCCGCCATGGCTGCCCTGCGCGCGCCGATCGACGCCTTCTTCGAGGCGGTGCAGGTCAATTCCGACAACGAGATCATCCGCCGCAACCGGCTGAACCTTCTGCACCGCATCCGCACGACCTGCGGCCGCGTGGCCGACCTGACCCGGATCGACGGCTGAAGGCCGCAGCGTGACGCTTTGCTTGTCAGATTCCGCCATCGGCGTATGCTGCAGCAGGGGCGAAGGATGCTGCGGTGCGGAAACTCACGGATATCGTTGACTTTACCGAGATAACGCCGGACGCGGCCATTACCGCGGACCGTCATGGCGGGCGGGCCAAGTGCCTGCAGCGCCTGATCCGCATCGACCTGCCGGTGCCGCATACCGTCGCGCTGTCCTTCGAGGCCGTGCACCGCATCGCGCTGGGCCAGATGCCCGATACCGAGGCCCTTCTGGCGGTCTTTGGCGCCGCGCCCCTGGTGTCCGTCAGGCCTAGTTCGCAGGACCCCGACTGGGGCGGCCCGGCCTCGATCCTCAATATCGGCATGAACGACGCCCGCCACCGGGCGCTGTGCGACACCCATGGCGAGGCCGCCGCCAACGCATTGTATCTGCGCTTCATCCAGGCCTATGCGGTCCATGTCGCGCGGCTCGACCCCGATCTTTTCGAAGCCGAGGGCAGTTCCGCCGAAACCGTACGCGCGGCACTTGCCGCCTATGCCGAAGAGGCCGAAGAGCCGTTTCCGCAAGATCCGGCGCGGCAGTTGCTGGAGGTGTTGCGGTCGATGGCGCGGGCCTGGGAGGGCACGACGGCGCGGCTTTTGCGGCAGGCCAAGGGGGCGCCGGCCGAGGCCGGGCTGGGGCTTGTGGTGCAGCAGATGGCGCTGGGGCTCGGGCCCGAGGAAAGCGGGTCGGGGGTGATCCAGTTCGTCGACGGCACCACCGGGCAACGGCGCATCACCGGGCGGTATCTGGGGCAAAGCCAGGGTCGCGACGCGGTCAGCCGCCAGAAACAGGCGCTGTTTCTGACCCGGGACCCGCGCGGTCCGGCGCTGGAGGATCGCTGCCCCGACCTTTTCGCCCGGCTCAAACGGTTCGGCGAGACTTGCCGGATCAACCTGCGCGAAGAGATGCAGATCGAATTCACCATCGAGGCCGGGCGGCTTTGGGTTCTGGACGCGGTGCGGGTGCAGCGCAGCGCCCGGAGCGCGGTGCGGATCGCGGTGATGCTGGCCGATGAGGGGATCATCGCCCGTGAAGAGGCGCTGGCCCGGATCGAGCCGCGCGCGGTCAGCGAATTGCTGCACAGTCAGGTCGATCCGACCGGGCGGCGGCATGTGATCGCGCAGGGTATTGCCGCGAGCCCGGGCGCGGCGGTGGGGCGGCTCGTCTTTGGCTCGGCCGCCGCGCAGGCCAGCGCGGCGCGGGGCGAGGCCTGCATCCTGGTGCGGCGCGAGACCACGCCCGAGGACATTCGCGGCATGCATGTGGCGGCGGGCGTGATGACCGAACGGGGCGGCATGACCAGCCACGCGGCCGTTATCGCGCGCGGGCTGGGTGTGCCCTGCGTCGTTGGCGTGTCGGATATGCGGCTGAACCGCCGTGACGGTGTGCTGATCACCTCGGACGGACGGAAACTGCATGAGGGCGATATCGTCACCCTCGACGGCACCAACGGACAGGCTTTGCTGGGCGAGGCCAAGATGCTGCCGCCCGCGCTTGACGACGCGTTCCATGCGCTGATGGGCTGGGCCGAGGCGGCTTGCGATATCGGCGTCCGCGCCAATGCCGACACCCCCGCCGATGCCGAGACCGCGCGCCGGTTCGGCGCGGACGGGATCGGGCTTTGCCGCACCGAACATATGTTTTTCGAACATGACCGGCTGACGGTCATGCATGAGATGATCTTTGCCGCCGGCCCCGAGGATCGCGGCACCGTGCTGGAACGCCTGCTGCCAATGCAGCGCAGCGACTTCATCCGGCTTTTCGAGATCATGCAGGGGCTTCCGGTCTGCATCCGGCTGTTCGACCCGCCGCTGCACGAGTTCCTGCCGCAGTCGCGCGAGGGCATCCGCGAGCTGGCCGATGCGCTGGACCTGCCGCTTTCCGACGTGACCCGCCGGGTGCAGGCCTTGTCCGAATTCAACCCGATGCTGGGGATGCGGGGGGTCCGGCTCGGGATCGCCGTGCCCGAGATCTACGACATGCAGGCCCGGGCCATCTTCGAGGCCACGATCGAGGCCAGCCGCAAGGGCCAGCCGATCGTGCCCGAGATCATGATCCCGCTGGTTTCGGCGATGCGCGAGGTCGAACTGGTCAAGACCCGGATCGACTCGCTGGCGGCTGCGGTGCGCACCGAGCGGGGCGTGGACTTCGCCTTTCGCTTGGGCGTGATGGTCGAGACGCCAAGGGCGGCGCTTCGGGCGGGCGACATCGCCCAGCATGCGGCCTTCCTCAGCTTCGGCACCAACGATCTGACGCAGATGACCTACGGTCTGTCGCGCGACGATGCCGGGCGCTTCATGGGGTCCTATGTCAAGCAGGGCGTGTTTGCCGAGGACCCGTTCCACGTGCTCGACACCGAGGGCGTCGGGGAATTGCTGAGCATCGGCGCCGAGCGCGGCCGCAAGGCGCGGCCCGGGATCGTGCTGTCGATCTGCGGCGAACATGGCGGCAACGCAGATTCGATTGCCTTCTGCCGGACGGCCGGTTTCGACTATGTCTCGTGCTCGCCGTTCCGGGTGCCGGTCGCGCGGCTGGCCGCCGCGCAACTGGCCCTGGGGGCCACCCGCCGCCCAAAACATGGGCGTTATTGAATCAATGGGTTAGGGGCCGTTCTTCAGGTTTCGCGCGAGGCCTCATGCGCAAGTATCTGCCGAGGTTCGCTCTTCTCTGGGTTGCAAAATAGCCCCCCTGATAGACATTTAAGCCATTTTGACTTAAACGGCCGCCCCAGGGCCGCCTGAGGCCCTGCGTTCTGTAGGTCAGCGGTGAGGGGCAAATGGGTCGGGTAAGCGTTCGGGTCGCGGGTATCGCGGCAGCGGCAGCTTTGACATTGGCCGGGTCCGCCGGCCTGGCCGAGATGACCGGCTCGCAGTCGAACGATCCGACGGCGGTGCTGGGCGACAATGTCGCCCGGCTTCTGGGTGCCGAGCGCGCCGGCCTTCAGCGGGTCGGCCAGCGCCGGATCAAGCGGCTGGCCGCGCCCTCGAAGGCCCGGGAGGCGGTGCGCTACGATCCGAAATGGCTGGACGCCCTGCCGCAGGCTCATGGCGCCGCGCCGTGGAAATGCCTGACCGAGGCGCTTTACTTCGAGGCGCGGGGTGAGACGGTCAAGGGGCAGTTTGCCGTGGCCGAGGTGATCCTGAACCGCGTGGCCTCGCCGCTTTACCCCGACAGCGTCTGTGCCGTGGTCAATCAGGGCACCGGTCAGCGCAACCGCTGTCAGTTTTCCTATACCTGCGACGGTCGCGCCGAACATGTGTCCGACCAGCGGCTGTATGCCCGGCTTGGCAAGGTCGCGCGGCTGATGCTGGATGGCAGCCCGCGGGTGCTGACCGGCGGCGCCACCCACTATCACAATCGCAGCGTCGATCCGAACTGGGCGCGGCGCTTTGCGCGGACCGCGTCCATCGGGCAGCACGTGTTCTATCGCCAGCCCGGCGCGGTCGCGGCCAACTGACCTCGGCGGCGGTCGCATCCGCTCGCTGACAGGACGCCCGCGGGGTGTTCGCCGGGCCCGTTTCCGCCTATGAACAAGGCCAGTTTGCCGGAGAGCCCGATGACCGATGACATCCGCCTTGCCTTCGCCCACCCGTCCGAACGGGCCGAAGCGATGACCCCGGAGCGCCCGCTGCGCGACCGGATCTCGCTGCGCGATCATGTGGTGGCGGTCGAGATCGGCGCCTTTCAGGCCGAACGCGGCTCGACCCAGCGGGTGCGCTTCAACGTGGTGGTCGAGGTCCGGCCCAATCCCGCGCCGCTGGAGGACGATGTCGACCGGGTGCTGTCCTATGACCTGATCGCCGACGCCATCGCGGCCGAGCTGTCCTCGGAACGGCTCAACCTGCTCGAGACGCTGGCCGAGCGGATCGCCGAGCGCATCCTGGTCGCACCGCAGGCGATGCGGGCCTTCGTGCGGATCGAGAAACTCGACCGCGGTCCGGGGGCGCTGGGCGTCGAGATCGTGCGCGACCGCGCGCCTGACCAGCCCCGGCCTGTGCCCGTCGCGCCCGAGCCGGAACCGGCCCTGGTGCCGCTGGTTGTCTTTCTCACGAATGCCGCGCTGGCTGCGCCCGATCTGCCCCGCTGGCTCGACCGCTGGCAGGCCGGGGACCGGCCGCTCGTGCTGTGCGTCGGCGCGGCCGACGCGCCCGCGCCGCGTGCGGCGGTGCCGCTGGCCCAGCGGCGGATCGACCTGCTGGCCATCGAACAGAATGCCTGGGTGCTGGCCGGGCGCGATCCGCGCTGTGTGGTGCGCGGCAGCCGGACCGAGATCGACTGGGCGATGAAGCATCGCCAGATCAGCGTCTGGGCGCCCTCGAAGATCGTGCTGGATGCGGTCGAAAGCCCCTCGGCCAGTCCGCGCGACGCGCTGGCGCTGGCCTTGTGGTTCGCCGCGGGCCTTCATGCCGAGCAGGTGCTGGTGATCGGCGAGGATGTGCCCGAACACGACGCGCGCGGGCTTGACGTGCGCTATGTCCCGCCCGGGGCGGTCGGGACCGTGATCTGACGGCTTGCCAAGCGGCGCCCGTTGGCAGATCAACGGCCCATGACACGCTATTTCCGCCCCATCGTCCAGACCGATCCTGCCCGTCCCGCCGACGCCCTGACTTTGGCGGGTGGCTGGGGCTGGTTCGCGATGGCCGAGGTATTGGCCCGGGATGAACCGCCGCGGCTGGTCCCGGCGCGCGCAATCCCCGAGGACTGGCGCCTCGCACTGACAGCACCGCGCCCGGCCATTGCCGGTCTGACCATGGACCGCCCGCGGCTGATGGGCATTCTCAACGTCACGCCGGACAGCTTTTCCGATGGCGGGCAGCACGACCGGCCCGAGACGGCTCTGGCCCATGGCCGGGCGCTGGCCGAACATTCGGACATCCTCGATATCGGCGGCGAGTCGACCCGGCCCGGCGCGGCCGATGTGCCCGTGGCCGAGGAGATCGAGCGCACCGCGCCCGTCATCGCGGCCCTGCGCGCCGCCGGGGTCGCGCGGCCGGTCTCGATCGATACCCGCAAGGCGGCGGTGGCCGAAGCGGCGCTCGCGGCAGGCGCCGATATGGTCAATGACGTGGCCGCGCTAAGCTTCGATCCGGATCTGGCGGGGGTGACGGCGCGGGCGGGCGCGGCGGTCTGCCTGATGCATGCCAAGGGCGACCCGGCCACGATGCAGGACGATCCGCATTACGATCACGTGCTGCTCGACGTTTACGACTTTCTGGTCGAGCGGGTGCGGGCGGCGCTGGCGGCGGGCATTCCGGCCTCGCGCATCGTCATCGATCCGGGCATCGGCTTCGGCAAGACGCTGGCCCATAATCTGGCGCTGCTGCGGGGGCTGAGCCTCTTTCACGGGCTGGGCTGTCCGGTGCTGCTGGGCGCCTCGCGCAAGCGGTTCATCGGCACCATCGGCGGCGCCGAGCTGGCGGCGGCGCGGGGGCCGGGGTCGGTCGCGGTGGCCCTGGCCGCCATCGGGCAGGGGGTGCAGATCCTCCGGGTGCATGACGCGGCCGAGACCCGACAGGCGATGCGGCTGGACGCGGCGGTCAAGGGCATGGAGCTGGGACATGAGTAGACAGATCTTCGGCACCGACGGGGTGCGCGGCCGCGCCAACAACCATCCGATGACGCCCGACATGGCGTTGCGGCTGGGCCAGGCGGCGGGCCGCTATTTCCGCACCGACGGGCTGAACCGGCACCGGGTGGTGATCGGCAAGGACACGCGCCGGTCGGGCTACATGCTGGAAACCGCGCTGACGGCGGGGCTGACCTCGACCGGCATGAATGTGCTGCTGCTGGGGCCGGTGCCGACGCCGGCCGTGGGCTTTCTGACCCAGTCGATGCGCGCCGATCTCGGCATCATGATCTCGGCCAGCCACAACCCGCATGAAGACAACGGCATCAAGTTCTTCGGCCCCTCGGGCTTCAAGCTGTCGGACGAGGCCGAAGCCGATATCGAGGCGATCCTGCAAGGCGAGATCGCGCTGAGCCAGCCCGCCAATATCGGCAGCGCCAAGCGGATCGACGACGGGCTCTGGCGCTATGCGGAATTTCTCAAGACGACCTTCCCGCACGGGCTTCGGCTGGACGGGCTGAAGGTCGTCGTCGATTGCGCCAACGGGGCGGCCTACCGGGTGGCCCCGACCGTGCTGTGGGAACTGGGCGCCGAGGTGGTACATGTCGGCACCGACCCGAACGGGTTCAACATCAACCAGAAATGCGGCTCGACCCATCCCGATACCGCGGCGGCCGCGGTGGTGGCCCATGGCGCCGATCTGGGGATCTGCCTCGACGGCGATGCTGATCGGGTGATGATCATCGACGAGACCGGGGCGGTGGCCGATGGCGACCAGATCATGGCTCTGTTCGCCGAGCGCTGGGCAGCGCAGGGGCGGCTTCGCGATGGCACGCTGGTCGCGACGGTGATGTCCAATCTGGGGCTCGAGCGGCATCTGGAGGCGCAGGGGCTTCGGCTTGAGCGCACCGCGGTGGGCGACCGCTATGTGGTCGAGGCGATGCGCAAGGGCGGCTGGAACCTCGGCGGCGAACAGTCGGGCCATATCGTGATGACCGATTACTGCACCACCGGCGACGGGCTGCTGGCGGGGCTGCAATTCCTCGCGGCGATGGTCGAGACCAGGCGATCTGCCTCGGATCTCGCGCGCCGCTTCGACCGGGTGCCGCAGCTGCTGAAGAACGTGCGCTATGCCGCCGGGGCCGACCCGCTGGGCAGCGCACCGGTCAAGGCCGCCATCGCCGAGGCCGAACACCGGCTGGACGGGCATGGGCGGCTTCTGATCCGCAAGTCGGGGACCGAGCCGCTGATCCGGGTCATGGCCGAGTGCGAGGATGACACGCTCCTGACGGACGTCGTCGAGGGGGTGGTGCATGCGGTCGAGGCGGTGGCGGCGAAGGGCGCGGCGGGCCTTGCCGGGGTCTGACCCTTCCGCGCGGCCGGTCCCCCGGGAAAAAGCGGCAAGGAACGCGTTCAGCCCCGAACCGTTGGGTCTTTGGAAGCGGGCGCAATCAGATGCGCCCGCAGTCTTAAAGGAGAGCCCGTATGGACGCTTCATCCATGGACGCCACGTCCCTGATCGCAAATCTTGCCCTCGGGACGCTTTGCGCCGTTGTGGTCTTCGCCTGGGTCAGCAAGCGCCGGACAGAGGCGCGCAAGGCCGACCCGGATGCCCCCAAGAGCACGCTGGCCGCGGACGCGCCCAGCACCCGGAGCGACGGCAAGGGCGCGCCGTGATCCCGGCTGCCTGTCAGGACAGGGAAACGCGAAGGGCCCCGGAGAAATCCGGGGCCCTTTTTGCCGTATCCGAGAGGGACGGGCTCAGTTCTTCGACTTGTCGACCATCTTGCCGGCGGTGATCCAGGGCATCATGGCGCGCAGTTTTTCGCCGACCTGTTCGATCTGGTGGGCGTCGTTGTTGCGGCGGGTGGCCTTGAAATAGGGCTGGCCGACCGAACATTCCTGCATCCAGTTGCGCACGAAAGCCCCTTGCTGGATGTCGGTCAGAACCGCTTTCATCCGCGCCTTGGTCTCGTCATAGGGCAGGATGCGCGGGCCCGACACGTATTCGCCGTATTCGGCGGTGTTCGAGATCGAGTAGTTCATGTTCGCGATGCCGCCTTCATAGATCAGGTCGACGATCAGCTTCACTTCGTGCAGGCACTCGAAATAGGCCATCTCGGGGGCGTAGCCTGCCTCGACCAGGGTCTCGAAGCCCATCCGGATCAGCTCGACCAGACCGCCGCACAGAACGGCCTGTTCGCCGAAGAGGTCGGTTTCGCACTCTTCCTTGAAGCTCGTCTCAATGATGCCCGAGCGGCCGCCACCGATGGCCGAGCAGTAGCTGAGCCCCAGTTCCAGCGCCTTGCCGGTCGCGTCATTGGCCACCGCCACCAGGCAGGGCACGCCGCCGCCCTTGACGTATTCGCCGCGCACCGTGTGGCCGGGGCCTTTCGGCGCCATCATGATGACGTCGACGCCGGGCTTCGGCTCGATCAGGCCGAAATGCACGTTCAGGCCGTGGGCGAAGGCGATGGCGGCGCCTTCCTTCAGGTTGTCATGGACGTATTTCTTGTAGGTCTCGGCCTGAAGCTCGTCGGGCATGGTGAACATGATCAGGTCGCACCAGGCGGCGGCTTCGGCGATGCCCATGACGGCCAGGCCTTCGGCTTCGGCTTTCTTGGCCGAGGCCGAGCCTTCGCGCAGGGCGACGACGACGTTCTTGGCGCCCGAGTCGCGCAGGTTCAGCGCATGGGCATGGCCCTGGGAGCCATAGCCCAGGATCGCCACCTTCTTGTCCTTGATCAGGTTGATGTCGCAGTCACGGTCATAATACACGCGCATCGCGTTCGTCCTTCATGAGGGTCGGTTGGCGCGAATATAGGCGCATCCCGAACGGGGTGGGTTTCACTCCTTGAAGGAATCCGCTAAAAACGGAAAAATACATTCGCAAGATAAGGCGAAGGCGCAATGATCATTCAACTGGACGATGCCGATCGCCGCCTGCTGCGCTATCTGCAGGCCGAGCCTGGGCTCTCGACCGCCGATCTGGCGGATCGGGCCGGGCTGACCACCGCGACCTGCTGGCGGCGGCTGGAAAAGCTGCGCGCCAAGGGGGCATTGAAGGCCATCCAGGCAGTGATCGACTGGCGGGCGCTGGGCTATTCGGTCGAGGTCAGCCTGCGCTTTTCGCTCGACAAGACCAATCCCCGCGCCTTCGACGAATTCGTTGCGGCGGCGCGCGAGGTGCCCGAGGTGCGCGAGATCCAGACCTTTCTGGGCCGGGTCGATGTGCGGCTGAACATCCTCGCGCGCGACATGGCGCATTATCAGGAACTCTACCGCACCCGCATCCTCACCCTGCCGCATATCGCCGATATCGAGGCGCTGATGCATGTGGCCGACATCAAGCGCGCCGAGGCGCTGCCGCTGTGATCGAACTGGACGATACCGACCGCAGGATCCTGCGTGCGCTGGCCGAGGATGCCACGCAAAGCGCGGGCGCGCTGGGGCGCCGCTTCGGGTTGAGCCAGCCGGCCTGCTGGCGGCGGATCCGCCGGCTGGAAGAGGCGGGGGTCATCGCCGGGCGCCGGGCGGTGCTGGACGCCGAGGCGCTGGGCTTTTCGGTCAGCGTGTTTCTGGGCGTCAAGCTGGCCACCAAGGGCCGGGTCGGGCTGGAACAGTTCGAGCGCGCCGTGACCGCGATCCCCGAGGTCCAGACGGTGCAGCACGTGCTGGGGCTGTTCGACTACCGGCTGAAGGTGGTGGCCCGCGACCTGCCCGATTTCGAGCGGGTGCTGCGGCGCCGGATCATGACCCTGCCCGGCGTCGGCAATGTCGAGGCCAACGTGATCCTCAGCGAGGAACGCCTGCCGGGGCCGCTGGGTTAGGCGCGCTTACCCCCGCGCACCCATGCCCAGCCGCATCAGTGTCCTGCGCACCGGTTTCAGCGCGTAAAGGCTGGCCACGCCCGCCGCCCGCAGATCGCGCAGCGGCTGTGCCGATTGCATCGAGGCACGGTTCAGGATGTCGATGCCGGTCACGCGGGCCAGCACCTCGGGGTGGCGGCGGCGGTGATAGAGATCGAGCATCGGCTCTTCGCCGATCCGGTTCGGCGCGGCGCGGCACAGGTCCAGCAGCACGCGCAGATCGGCGAGGCTCATGTTCAGGCCCTGCGCGCCAATCGGTGGCATCACATGCGCGGCCTCGGCGATCAGCGCGGTGCGTTCCCCGGACATGCGGTGCGCGACCTGGCTGATGATCGGCCAGACGGTGCGTCGCGTTTCCAGCCGCAAGGGGCCGTAGATCGCGCCCGACCGGGCGGTCATCTCGGCATTGAACTCGGCCTCGGGCAGGGCGGCCAGGCGCAGCGCTTCGGGGCCGCGTTCCATCCAGACGATGGCCGAACAGGGCCGGCCGTCGCGGTCGGGCAGCGGCACCAGCGTGAACGGTCCGCCCGAGCGGTGGATCTCGGTCGAGACATTGCCATGGGGCTCGGGATGGGTGACGGCGAAGGCCAGGGCCTTCTGGCCATAGCGCATGGTGCGCACGCCGATCCCCAGCGATTCGCGAACGGGCGAATTGCGCCCGTCGGCGCCGATCAGCAGCCGGGCCGAAACCTTCGTGCCGTCGCTGAGATCGACCAGCGCCTCGGTGTCGCGGGTCAGCACCCCGGTGGTGGCGGTGCCGGGGCGGAAATCGACATTGGGCAGGCCTTCGAGCCGCCGCACCATCTCGCGCCGCAACAGCCAGTTGGGCAGGTTCCAGCCGAAGGGCAGGTCCGACACGTCGGTCGCGTTGAAATCGCGGGTGATGCGCGGCGAGGGGATCTTGCCACCGGCATCGACGATCCGCATCACCTGCAGGTCGGTCGCGAAGGGCGCCAGCCGGTCCCAGAGCCCGGCGGCCTTCAGCACGGCAAGCGAGGGTTGCAGGAAGGCCGTGCTGCGCAGGTCGGCGCCCTCGGCGGTTTCCTCGGTGACCGGCGGAGCGGGGTCCACGCAGATCACGGAATAGCCCTCGGTGCCGAACAGCGCCGCGGCGGTCAGTCCGGCGACGCCGCCGCCGGAAATCAGGATATCGGTGGAAATGCGCGTCATCTGGGTGCCTCCTGATCCTCAGATAGCCTGCTGGCCTCCGGGGTCCAAGAGGACGTTGCTCAGCCGCGGCTGATCCAGATCAGCATCCCGAGGCAGATCCAGGTCGCGACGACCGCGGGCAGGTAGAGGCCCAGCACGCCCCATTGCAGGATCGCGACGATCCACAGGCAGACGCCGCCGCCGACCAGATACCAGACGTTGTCTGCGTCGCCTTCATTCAGGTCGCGGGCGATCCAGCCGATCACCGGAATGGCATAGAAGATGCGCAGCCAGCGCGGCGTTTCGGTGGGTTCGACGGACGTTTCCGATGTCATGCGATTCTCCCTTGGATGCTCCCGATATGGGGGCCGGTCGCGGATGCCCCACGCGGCATCCCGTCGCATACAATGGTGTTTAAGGCAAGGCCGACCAAAGGCGGCACAGGTGTCCGAGAAAGGCCGTCAGGTCGTCGGTATGGTGGTGGATATGGACCGCGTCCTCGCGGACCGGGGCCACATGCACGGTGCGCATGCCCATGGCGCAGGGTTCGGCCAGGTTGCGGGCATCGTCCTCGAAGATCGCGGCCTCGCCCGGGACGATGCCGCCAAGTGCCGCGACCGTCTCGAAGGCCTCGCGCCGGGGCTTGGGGATGTAGCCCGCATGTTCGACCCCGAAGACCGCGTCGAACACGCCGTCGAGCCCGCGCGCCGCCAGCACCCGTTCGGCATAGGGCGCCGAGCCATTGGTATGCACGATCTTGCGCCCCGGCAGGGCGGCGATGCCCGCGCGCAGGTCCGGGTCGGGCCGGATCTGGTCCAGCGAGATGTCGTGGACGCGGGTCATGTAGGGACCTGGCTCGACCCCGTGCAGCGCCATCAGCCCGGCCAGAGTCGTCCCGAATTCGGCCCAGTAGCTTTTGCGCAGGCGGTTGGCTTCGGGCTCGGCCACGCCCAGCGTCTCCATGACGAAGGCGGTCATCCGGACCTCGATCTGGTCGAAAAGTCGTATTTCGGGCGGATACAGTGTGTTGTCCAGATCGAAGACCCAGCCGCTCAGGTTCGAGAAATCTTTAGGCATCATGCGCCTTTGGATAGGGATCTGCGGCAATCGGCACAAGGAGGAGGACTTGATTTGCCCGGCCTCGGAGTCCTATTGTCTACCATCGTATGCAGGAGCCCATGGTTATGAAGGACGTCAGACCCGCACAAAAGGATGCCTACGAGTTGATTCTCGAGGCGATCGACGTCGGTGTCTATCGTCCCGGGGACCGGCTTGTCGAGAGCGAGCTGGCCGAACGCTTCGGTGTGTCGCGCACGCCGATCCGCGAGGCGCTGCAGCGCCTGGAAACCCAGTCGCTGTTGTCGCGCGACGGGCGCAGCCTGATCGTGGCCTCGCTGACCCATGATCAGATGGCCGAGCTTTACGTGGTGCGGGCCGAGCTCGAGGGGCTGGCGGCGCGGCTGGCGGCGCGGCACGCCACCGCCGAGGAGACCCGGGTGCTGCGCGCCATGGTCGAGGACGATTTCAAGTTGCTGAACGACCCGGCCGCGTTGGCGCGGGCGAACCGGCGGTTCCACAAGCAGATCCATCTGGCCTCGCACAACCGCTATCTGGTGCAGCAGCTCGATCTGGTGCATCGGACCATGGCGCTGATGGCGACGACCTCGCTGGCGGTCGAGGGGCGGGGGCGAGATGCGCTGGCCGAGCATGACGCCATCGTCGGCGCCATCGAAGCGGGCGACGGCGATGCGGCCTATGATGCGCTCAAGCGGCATATCTCGATCGCGTTCGAGACGCGGCTGCGTCACGACGCCGATGCGATGCTGGCCGAGGGCTGACCCTCGGGGCTGTGTGGCCGGGCCTCGGCCATGATTTCGGCGGCGCGGCGCGCCTCGTCTTCATGCAGCCCGTGCCGGGTCTTGTCCCAGTAGAACGGCCGCACGGCCATTTCCCAGAGCGCCTTGTAGGACCCGAGCGAGGCCAGCGGGAAGTAAAGATGCAGCGTCGGCAGCCACGGGATAAGCCCGGGCTTGCCCGCCCGCGCCAGTCCCAGCGCACCGATGGCCAGGTTGACGGCCTCGGCGGCGATGAAAAGCGCGAACAGCACCGCAAGACCGGTCGGCGTCAGCGTCGCGGTCAGCGGATGCGGCAGCCCCAGCGGCACCAGCCAGAACGACCACAAGAGCGGCGCAAAGACGAATTGCGTGAGCGTGCCCAGAAACATCACCTGCATCCCGAAGGTGCCCCAGGGGCCAAGCTGGCGCAGCAACTGGCCGGGGCGGCGGCTGTGGGTGGTCCAGGTCATGGCGTAGCCCTTGAGCCAGCGCGAGCGTTGCCGCACCCAGGGCCAGGCGCTGCAATTGGCCTCTTCCTCGGTGACGCTGTCGAGAAATTCGGTGCGGTAGCCGTGGCGGGCCAGACGGATGCCCAGATCGGCATCCTCGGTGACGTTATGGGCGTCCCAGCCGCCCAGGGCCTCGAGCGCGGGGCGCCGGAAGAACAGCGTCGTGCCGCCCAGCGGCACCGGCACGCCAAGCCGTGCGAGCCCGGGCAGGATCACCCGGAACCAGGCGGCATATTCGGCGGTGAAACAGCGCGCCAGCCAGTTGGCCCGGGAGTTGTAGAAATCGAGCACGCCTTGCAGGCAGGCGACCTCGGGGCCCCGGCTGTGGAACTGCGCGACCATCCGGCGGATCTGGTCCGGGGCGGGGGCGTCCTCGGCGTCGTAGACCCCGATGATCGACCCGCGGCAGAATTCCAGCGCATAGTTCAGCGCACGCGGCTTGGTCTTCAGCTGCCCCTTGGGCACGGTCAGGCAGCGCATCCAGGGCGGCAGGCGTGTGCGGTCGAGCATGCCGCGCGTGTCACTGTCGTCGGCCTCAGTGACCAGGCAGATGTCAAGCAAGGCGCGCGGATAATCGAGCCGCGCCAGCCGGGCGATCAGCCGGGGCGCCAGTTCGGTTTCGCGATGCAGCGGCACCAGGATCGACACGGCGGGCAGCCGGGCGATGGTGGGTTCGGGCGAGGGCGGATGGCGCCGGGCATGCAGCAGGGCGCGGATCTGCGCGGTCGCGGCCGCGGCCTTCAGCGCCGTGCCCAGAACCATCCAGAGCACGGTCCAGAGGGTCAGCAGCGTCAGCACGGCCCGTGGCGAGATCAGCGCGGCGAACCCGAGGCCCGAGAGACCCAGCGCCACCCCGGCGCGGGGGCCCGCGTGATACCAGAACCGGCAGCTGTCCCAGGCCCCGACCCGGGTTTCCGCCGCCCGCGCCAGAGCGGGTGCGCGCCGCGCGGCCAGCGCCTCCTGCAATTCGCCCTCGCGGCAGATCACCATCACCGCGGGTTGCAGGTCGGCGGGCAGGTCGGCGCGGTGATCCTCGAACCGTTCGGGCCGGGCGGTGGCGATCAGGGTGGCGCCGCCGACCCGGCGCCAGGGCAGCAGCCCGTCGCGCAGGCAGCGGGCCGGGCCGAGACTGTCGATCAGGCGGGGGTCGGGCGGGTAGGACTGAAAATCGGCGCGCCCGGTGCCATGCAGTCGACACAGCGTCGCGTCGATCTCGTCGGGCAGTACCAGACCTTCGGCCAGCAGCAGATCGGCCAGCCGGATCTCCATCCGGGCCCGCCCGGCCAGCGCGCCGCCAAGTGCCTCGGGCGACAGCGCCCCCGAGGCCAGCAGCAATTCACCCAGCCGCAGGTCGTTCGGGCGGGCAGGCGCGACAGACTCGGGGGAGGACGCGCGGCGACTGCGCGCCGACGCCAGGGAAATGACCTGCGGCATGGGGCTCCCGTTCGGCGAGAAACCCTGCCTTAATGCCCCGTTAAGGTTAATCGGCGGTAAATTGCCGGTGACGCAACGTCACTTTTGAGCGGATGGAAACAATTCGTGACCATCCTGCACGCCCCGGGGGGCTATGGGTCAGACGTCCTCGATCCGGATCGCGACCGGGGCGCCCACCACGACGCCTGTTTCGGCGAATCCCTCCAGCGCCTGATCCAGCGCGTCGCGGGTGGTCTTGTGGGTGACGACCAGCACCGGGGCGGTGGTCTCGCTGTGCCGGGTCTGGCGCATGCGGTTGATCGAGACCCCGGCCTCGCCCAGCACCGCCGCCACCTTGGCCAGCGCACCGGGCTTGTCCTGCAGCTCCATCCGCAGATAGTAGGGCGCCGCGACCGTAGCCCGGGCCGGGCGGGCGCTTTCAAGCCCGGCGGCAGGCTGGCCGAAGGTCGCCACACGATAGCCGCGGGCAATGTCGATCACGTCCGACATCACCGCGCTGGCGGTCGGACCCTCGCCCGCGCCCGCGCCGCGCAGCACGATCTGGCCGACCGCGTCACCTTCCAGCACCACCATGTTGGTCGCGCCCTCAAGCTGGCCCAGCGGAGACTGCGCGGGCACCAGGCAGGGTGACATCCGCTGTTCAAGCCCGCGCCCGGTCATCTGCGCGACGCCCAGAAGCTTGATCCGGAAGCCCATATCGGCGGCGTGGCGGATATCGACGATCGAGATCCGTTCGATCCCCTCCAGCTCGACCGCGTCGAAATCGACCCGGGTGCCGAAGGCGATGGCGGTCAGCAGGGACAGCTTGTGGCCCGCATCGATGCCGCCGACATCGAGGGTCGGATCGGCCTCGAGATAGCCAAGCGCCTGCGCCTCTTCGAAGACGGTTTCATAGGGCAGGCCATCGCGTTCCATCCGGGTCAGGATGTAGTTGCAGGTGCCGTTCATCACCCCCATGATCCGGGCGATCTGGTTGCCGGCAAGTCCCTCGGTCAGCGCCTTGACGACCGGGATGCCGCCCGCAACGGCCGCCTCGAACCGGATCACCCGGCCCGCCGCCTCGGCGGTCTCGGCCAGGGTCTGCCCATGGATCGCCAGCATCGCCTTGTTCGCGGTCACCACGTCCTTGCCCGCGGCCAGCGCGGCCTCGGTCGCGGCCTTGGCGGGGCCATCCGAGCCGCCCATCAGTTCGACCAGGACATCGACATCGTCGCGCCGGGCCAGGGCCACCGGATCGTCCTCCCAAGCATAGCCCGACAGATCGACGCCGCGATCCTTGCCGCGGCTGCGCGCCGAAACCGCCGTGACGACCACCGGCCGCCCGCCGCGCTGGGCCAGCAGATTGGCGCGGGACTGGACGATCTTGAGGACGCCGGCTCCGACGGTGCCGAGACCGGCGATGCCAAGACGCAAGGGGGTAGTCATGAAGGCGGCTCCCGGATCACAGGCTGAGGGTTCGCGGGTTGTTAGCGCGAAGCCGCCGGGCATGCAACGCGACCGGGGCGCGCCCGGGGGCGGCTCAGATCTCGCGGGCGCGCAACCGGGCCGCGCGGGCCTTCAGCGCCGCGGCACGGCCTTCCAGCGAGGGCTCGGGCGGCGCCTGGTCCCGAACCGCCTGCACCCGGTCCAGAAGCGGGTCGATCGGGGCGATTTCGGGCGCAAGCGTCGGTCCTGTCACGGCGCGCTCGGCCGCGTCGATCTCGGGGAAATCGGTGCAGGCGGCAAGCGCGGGCAGCAGCGCTGCGGCAAGGCATAGGGGCAGGCGCGCCATGGGCTCCTCCGTTGACCGCGCGCACCATAGACGGGGCGGCCGGGCGACGGCAAGACGGCGCAGGACGCGGATGGGGCGGGGATTGAACTGAACGCGCGTTCAGATACTCTGGGGCGATGGCACGCACCTCCGGGTCCCATTCCGAGATCACCGGCCCGCGGCTGCGGGCGGCGGCGCAGGCGCTGTTTGCCCGGCACGGGTACGCTGCGGTGTCGATGCGCCGGATCGCGGCCGAGGTGGGCGTGCAGGCGGGGGCGCTTTACAACTACATCCCCGACAAGCAGGGGCTGTTGTTCGAGCTGATGAAAAGCCATCTCGACGAGCTTCTGGCCGCCTGGGAGGCGCTGCCCAAGGGCACGGGCGCGCGCGACGCGCTGGAGGCCTTCACCCGTTTCCACGTGCGCTTTCACCTCGACCGGCCCGATGCGGTCTTCATCGCCTATATGGAGCTGCGCAACCTCGAGCCCGCGAATTTCCGGGCGATCGAGGCGCTGCGCCGCCGCTACGAGACCGTGCTGGAGGACATCCTGCGCCAGGGCGCGGCCGAAGGGGCGTTCGATGTGGCCGACAGCAAGCATGCGGCCTTCGCGGTGATCGCGATGCTGACCGGGGTCACCACCTGGTACCGCGACGAGGGACGGCTGAGTCGCGCCGAGGTCGAGGATCTTTACTGGAGCATGGTGCGAAAGGCCGTCTCGGCCTGACGCGCGGACTGTCCGACGCGGCGGCGTCCCAAGTGCCTAAAACGCGAAACCCGCCGAGAGGTCCCGGCGGGTTCCGCGCCCAAAACGGCTGGCTTTGGCCGGCCCGCTTACTTCTGCGGTTCGCCGGTCATGATGCCGCGAATGAACTTGCTGACCGGGCTGTCGCCGGTGGCTTTGCTGCCGCCTCCGGCCGACGGAAGCTCGGTATCGAACATGGTCGCCTTGTTGCTGAGCAGCGGCCATTTCATCATGTCGGACAGCGGGGTCGTCCCGGTGGTCAGTTCGACCTGGGACTTGCGGCCCGACAGCAGCGGCCACTTGAACTGGCTGGAGAACGGCGTCGGATCGTCCGTTTTCAGCTCGGTTTTCGAGTTGGACGCGCTGAGCAGAGGCCAGTTCATCCGATTCGAGAACGGAGTCGGGTCTTCCAGGAGTTGCGCGGGCTTTTCCGAAGTTTTGTCAGTCATGATCCACCTGTGTTGATCCTGTCCACCAAAATGAATTGGCTTCCCCCCAAAGATGGCGACTTCGTCGCCTCGGGCAAGGTGCTTTTTCGCCGCGTCTGTCCGGTCGCGGCTTGACGTCGGCTCTTTCGCCCAACAAGAGGCGAGCCTACGCGAGACTCTGCCGGAATCACAAGGCGGCGTGGCGGGGTCTGCACGAATTTGATGCAGTCCGAGTCGGGCGCGCGGCGAAGGGGCGGAAATGACGGAAGAATTGGCAACGCTCAGGGTGTCCGCCCTGCGCCGGGTGATCGGACTGGGCGTGCTTCTGGCGCTGGCGGGGCTGTTGTTGCAGATCGCCCTCGTGCATCCGCCCGCTGCGATCGGTTACCGTGCGTTCCTGCTGGCGATGGGGGCGGGTGCGCTGGCTTTGGCCGAGGCGATGCGCCGGGCGACGGCGCGCCGGCTGGTGCTGACGCGCGAGGGTCTTTTCGACGACCGCGGGCGCGAACTGGCGCGGATCGAGCGAATCTCCGGGCTCGACCGGGGCATGCTGGCCTTCAAGCCCTCGAACGGGTTTTCCCTGAGCCTGACCGAACCGCTGCCCCGCGCCTGGGCGCCGGGGGTCTGGTGGCGGTTCGGCCGCCGGGTGGGCGTGGGCGGCGTGACCTCGGCGGGCGAGGCCAAGGCGATGGCCGAGATCCTGACCGCGCTTTTGCAGGAAAAGGCCGGGCGGGGCTGAGCCGAAACCGGCCGCCGTCCTGCGTCTGGTGGCGACTCGCAGCTGCGCGCAGGCCCGGCCGATATGGACAGCCGCCCCCCGCGCCCGATATTGTTCGGCATGAGCTTGCCCCCCGGATTCCTCGACGAGTTGCGCACGCGGACCTCCATCGCCCAGGTGGTGGGGCGCAAGGTCCTGTGGGACGCGCGGAAGTCGAACCAGGGCAAGGGCGATCTCTGGGCGCCGTGCCCGTTCCATCAGGAGAAGACCGCCAGTTTCCATGTCGACGACCGCAAGGGCTATTACTACTGCTTCGGCTGCCAGGCGAAGGGCGACGCGGTCAAGTTCGTGCAGGAAACCGAGAATGTCGGCTTCATGGAGGCGGTCGAGATCCTGGCCCGCGAGGCCGGGATGCCGATGCCGGTGCGCGATCCCGCCGACAAGGTCAGGGCCGACCGCCAGACCCGCCTGCTGGAGGTGATGGAGGTCGCCCAGCGCCATTACCGGATGCAGTTGCAGACCGGCGCGGGCGCCGAGGCGCGGGCTTATCTGGCGGGGCGTGGCCTTTCGCCCGAGGCACAGGCGCGCTGGGAGATCGGCTTTGCGCCCCCCGGCTGGCAGGGGCTGTGGGAGCATCTGACCGGGCGCGGGCTCGACCCGGACCTGATTCTCGCGGCCGGCCTGGCGCGGCCCTCGGACAAGGGACGTCAGCCCTATGACGTCTTCCGCAACCGCATCCTCTTTCCGATCCGCGACGGGCGTGGCCGGGTCATCGCCTTTGGCGGCCGGGCGATGGACCCGAACGACAATGCCAAATACCTGAACTCGCCCCAGACCGAGCTTTTCGACAAGGGGCATACGCTCTTCAACCTCGACCGGGCGCGCGAGGCGGCGGGCAAGGGCCAGCCGCTGGTGGTGGCCGAAGGCTACATGGACGTGATCGCGCTGTCCGAGGCGGGGTTCGGTGCGGCCGTGGCGCCTTTGGGCACAGCCGTCACCGAGCATCAGCTGCGGCTGTTGTGGCGCATTCATCCCGAGCCGGTGATCGCGCTCGATGGCGACAAGGCCGGGATCGGCGCGGCGCGGCGGGTGATGGATCTGGCGCTGCCGCTGCTTGAGGCGGGGCAGGCGCTGCGCTTTGCGATCCTGCCGCCCGGGCAGGACCCCGACGAGGTGATCCGGGCGGGCGGCGCCGGGGCGATGCGCAAGATCCTCGACGAGGCCCGGCCGATGGTTCAGATCCTCTGGGACCGGGCGACCGAGGGCCGGGTCTTCGACAGCCCCGAACGCCGCGCCGCGCTGGAACGCGACCTCACCGCCGCGATCGGCAGGATCCCCGACCAGACCCTGCGCCATCATTACGCCGAAGAGCTGAAGCGCCTGCGCTGGGAGCTGTTCCGTCCGGCGCGGACCGGCGGCGGGGCACGCAAGGGCGGCTGGCCGCGCGCGCCGCACCTGAGGCCTGTTGCCAGCACCAAAAGTTCCGAGCTGGTGCAGGCGATCCCGCGTTTCGAGGAAGAGCTGCGCGAGGCGGTGATTCTGGCTGCGCTGATCACCCATCCCGAGTTGATCGCACAATTCGCGGGCGAGCTCGAGACGCTGGTCTGCGCCGCGCCCGACCATGCCGCCCTGCAACAGGCGCTGCTGAGCCTGCCGCCGCAAGACGACCGCGATGCCATGCTGGCCGCGGTCGAACGGCGCATCGGACCCGAGCCCCTTGAAAAGCTCTTCTCGCTCAGCCATGTGCGCATTGCGCCGCCGGTTCATGCCCCGGGCGACACCGAAAAGGCCGCACTTTGCATCTCGCACGAGTTCAACCGTCTGATCCGGCTTCGCGGGGCAGAACGGGATATCGAGGAGGGCATGCGCGACCTGGAAGGCTTCGCCGACGAGGGGGTGACCTGGCGCCTGAGCCAGGCGGCCCGGGCGCGGCATGGCGCCGGTCTCTCTCAGGACGAGGACGAGGCCGACTTCGAGCTTGCCCCGAACGGGGCGCATGTGGACCGGGACGAACGCGATGCCTTCGCCGAACTTCTGGACCGAATCGACTATGGCAAAGGAAGAACGTCACGCCGCAATGCCCCGGAAAGTTGAGATTTGATCAACGAATCGGGGCTACACAGGTGTTCTTCCCGTTGATTCGCGCTATTGAGTCGGTTTGACCCGGTGGACGAATCAGCCATCCTGCAAGGAGACCTTCATGGCCGCCAAGGACACGGACGACAGCAAGACCGACGAGCAGGACGCCGACCTCGCGCTCGACATGAGCCAGGCTGCGGTCAAGAAGATGATCGCCGAGGCCAAGGAGCGCGGCTACATCACCTATGACCAGCTCAACCAGGTGCTGCCGCCCGACCAGGTGTCCTCGGAACAGATCGAGGACGTGATGTCGATGCTCTCCGAGATGGGCATCAACATCATCGAGGAAGACGAGGCCGAAGAGGGCGAGGAGAAATCGACAGAAGTGGTCGAGACCTCCACCTCGCGCGAGGTCGCGCTGGCCACCAGTACGTCCGAGACGCTGGACCGCACCGACGACCCGGTGCGGATGTACCTGCGCGAGATGGGCTCGGTCGAACTGCTGTCGCGCGAGGGCGAGATCGCCATCGCCAAGCGGATCGAGGCCGGCCGCAACACGATGATCGCGGGGCTCTGCGAAAGCCCGCTGACCTTCCAGGCGATCACCATCTGGCGCGACGAGCTTCTGAACGAAGACATCCTGCTGCGCGACGTGATCGACCTTGATGCCACCTTCGGGCGCTCGCTCGAAGAGGACGAGGGCGACGAGCCGGTCGTCGATGGGCTCGAGGTCGAGGCCGCGAACCCCAACAGCCGCAAGGACGAGGACAGCCCCGAGCTTGACGCCGACGGCAACCCGATCCGCCGCGACGACGATGACGAGGACGAGGAACAGGCCAACATGAGCCTCGCGGCCATGGAGGCGGCGCTTAAACCGCGCGTGCTGGAAACCCTCGACCAGATCGCCGAGGACTATTCCAAGCTCTCCGAGATCCAGGACAAGCGGATCCAGGCCACGCTGAGCACGACCCATCGCTTTTCCGACAAGGACGAGGCCGAATACCAGAAGCTGCGCGCCGAGATTGTGCTGCTGGTCAACGAGCTTCACCTGCACAACAACCGGATCGAGGCGCTGATCGACCAGCTTTACGGGATCAACCGCAAGATCATGTCGATCGACAGCGCCATGGTGAAGCTGGCCGACCAGGCCCGCATCAACCGGCGCGAATTCATCGACGAGTATCGCGGCCACGAGCTCGACCCGAACTGGATGGATCACATGGCCCGCAAGGGCGGGCGCGGCTGGGCGGCCTTCACCGAACGGTCGGGCCACAAGGTCAGCGAATTGCGCGCCGACATGGCCCAAGTCGGCCAGTATGTCGGCGTCGACATCAGCGAATTCCGCCGGATCGTGAACCAGGTCCAGAAGGGCGAGAAGGAAGCCCGTCAGGCCAAGAAGGAAATGGTCGAGGCGAACCTGCGTCTGGTGATCTCGATCGCCAAGAAATACACCAACCGCGGGCTGCAGTTCCTCGACCTGATCCAGGAAGGCAATATCGGCCTGATGAAGGCGGTCGACAAGTTCGAGTACCGCCGCGGCTACAAGTTCTCGACCTATGCCACTTGGTGGATTCGGCAGGCCATCACCCGGTCCATCGCGGATCAGGCGCGCACCATCCGTATCCCGGTCCACATGATCGAGACGATCAACAAGCTGGTCCGGACCGGCCGCCAGATGCTGCACGAGATCGGCCGCGAGCCGACGCCCGAGGAACTGGCCGAAAAGCTGCAGATGCCGCTGGAAAAGGTTCGCAAGGTGATGAAGATCGCCAAGGAACCGATCAGCCTCGAGACGCCCATCGGCGACGAGGAAGACAGCCAGCTTGGCGATTTCATCGAGGACAAGAACGCGGTCCTGCCGCTCGATTCGGCCATTCAGGAGAACCTGAAAGAGACGACGACGCGGGTTCTGGCCTCGCTGACCCCGCGCGAGGAACGGGTGCTGCGGATGCGCTTCGGCATCGGCATGAATACCGACCACACGCTGGAAGAGGTTGGCCAGCAATTCAGCGTGACCCGCGAACGGATCCGCCAGATCGAGGCCAAGGCGCTGAGAAAGCTCAAGCATCCCAGCCGGTCTCGCAAGCTCAGAAGCTTCCTCGACCAGTAACGGAGGCCCCCGGCGGGCGCGGCCATGGGATCGGAGGACATCCTTCCCGACTACGTCGCGCCCGATCTGCGCACTGTCTTTTGCGGCATGGCCGCGGGGCCCCGCTCGGCAGAGCTGGGCCTTTACTATGCCGGGCGGGGGAACCGGTTCTGGCCCGTGCTCTTTCGCGCAGGGCTGGTGCCCGAACCTCTGGCCGTCGGCGATGAGGCGCGGTTGCTGGCGCTGGGGATCGGGCTGACCGATCTGGCCAAGGGCGCCTGGGGCATGGATGCGGCCGTCCCGGCCGCCGCCCACGACGCCGACCGCCTGGCCCGCTTCGTCGAGATCTGGAGGCCCCGCAGCCTGGCCTTCAACGGCAAACGCGCCGCGCAGGTCTTTCTGGGGGTCAAGCGACTGGGCTATGGCCAGTTCGATCATGACGGGCTGCCGGTCTGGGTACTGCCCTCGACCTCGGGCGCTGCGTCTCGATACTGGGACGAAGCCGTCTGGCGTGACTTCGGGGAGGCGCTGCAGGGCAGGGGGTGACGGCGCGCCTGGACAGGTCGCAGGCCTGCGGACCGTGCCGAAGCCGTGATCGCGCCCCCCTTGCCGGGACCGGGCCGGGGTTCTATCCAAGGGAGAACGTGTCCGCATGCCAATCCCGCGGACCGGACGGAGATCGCCCAGATGCGCCTTTTGCCTTGTCTCGCCATTCTTGCCGCCACCGCCAGCCTGGCCGCCTGCGTCCCGCAAGGCGGGCCGACCCGTGCGCCGCACGCGATTCTGACCGACCATGGCAACCGGGTCGATCCGACCGGCAATCCCGGCGAATTCGAGGTGCTGGCGCGGCCCGGCGACGGCGGGGCCCAGCTCTGGTGCGCGGCCGGCGAATTCGCGCAAAGCCAGCTGCGCGCGAGCCCGGATCGGCGGATCTATCTGGTGACCCCGCGCGGTCCCAGCGCCACCCGGCCCGGCCGGACTTCGGCGGTCTTCACCGTGATGCCCAGCCCCGAGCTTCAGGCACGGGGCGACGCCATGTCCAACCAGATGCTTCTGGGGGTGCGCAAGGTGGGAACCAATTTCAGTACGATCCATGCCTACATGGTCTGCCGCCCGCCGATCGACGTGCCGGACTGACCGGGGGGCTCCGGGCTCTGCGTTTGACGCGGTTCAGGTGGTTTGATGCGGGGCTGAAAAATAGCAAGCCTTTTCAGTCGGTTGCAATCGGGCTGGTTCACGAGGTTTGATGCCGATGGGCCGATCTGGGCCGGAAACGCCGCAAAACACCCAAAGGTGGCGTGGAAAAAGCCAATGATATCAATGGGGCTTGCGGAAGGTGTGGGCAAATTCGCCCATGCCACACACGCTAAAGGGCACCATATTCCTTTGGCGATTGAAGGTCGCGCTGCGACGCGGCTTGCGGGTCCCGCAAGTCGTCGTGAAGCGCCATCGTGGTTGCAGTCTCGAAGCTGACATCGGCCTTCTCTTGGTGATTGAGGATCGCCCTCTCGGCTTGGCCCGGAATGGCAAAGAACGCGCGCGTGGCTCCTGCCGCTCTGAGGACTTGATGCAAATCAAGCCCCTCAACCTAGTGCGCCATCACTTTCGTATATCGCAGGAGTGCCAACCCAAACGCCCAGTTCGGGAATGGCCCCCAATCGACCGGAGGCGTCAGCACCGCAACCATATTGCTCTCAGCCGTCTTCTGGCGATCGGACCGACCCTCGCGCGGAAAAGCTCATCGGGAAGATATCCATGGACTTTGGGTTGAGGATGGACCGAAGATCCCGGTTCGAAGCCTCCTAGGCATTGGCGAGATTCCGAAGGACCGGACCTCGCCAAGTAGTTGGTTGAACCGCAACGGCATATGCACGCAATGGATGCCTGCCAAGGGCGGTCGGGCTGCCTTCGTTGCAGTTTTCCGATGCGCTCGATCAGGCAGAGGATGAACTCCGGGTCGGCCCGTCGAACGCGCATTCCAAGGGCGTTCAAATCGGCTTCCAGGACCTGCCGGAACCGTCTGGCCATCGCCGCAATCATCGGCCCGGAAGACCCTCGAAGATCGAGACGGACTCTGAATTGCGTGCCTTTATCGCTGCGCGCATCGACCGGATGACGTTCGACGATATCGCGTCACAGGTATCGCGCACATCTCCCGAAGGCCGCCGGGTCGCGAAGTCCGCAATCCACGCATGGTGGCAGCGCCGCAGACGCCGTTGACCTTGCGCCGGACGCCGCCGGGCCATCCAGGATAACCGGGGCTGCCGGGCTCTTCCGGGATCAATTCTCGTGAACCACCGGTATCAAGCCAGCTGAACGCCAACAGCGTTTCACGCAGTTGTGAGAGCAGCATCCGCCGGGGTCGGCGGGGGCTTGGCCTTGCAGTACAGGCGTTCGTGCGCTCCCTGCGGCAATTGGTGCCCCGGACAGTGCGACAGGTTTGACCTAAGTCAATCCGGATTCTCCCACATCCGGGTATCGACCAGCCATGACAACCGCACCCCAAACTCCACGCCTGCCCGGCGCGTCCGGAGGGTTTCCCTTCCTGCCGCCGCTGCCGCTGTTTCTTCTGCAGCCGGTCCTCAAGCGTATCGTGACCAAGATCGCGGCCGACAATCCGGACATGTTCGACCGGCTGGGCCATCACCGTCACGCCTATTTCCTGATCGACCCGGTCGACATGCCCTTCATGCTGTACCTGCGGCCTGATCCGGAGGCGCTGGACTTCAAGGCGCTGAACCGGCGCCGCGTCCTGCCGCCGCATTGCGCGCGGATCTCGGGCAAGTTCCTCGACCTGCTGACGCTGATGGATACCGAACAGGACGGCGATGCGCTGTTCTTCTCGCGAGATCTGATCGTGACCGGGGATACCGAGGCGGTGGTCTGCCTCCGGAACGCGCTCGACGACGTGGAAGAGCCCATTGCCGAAAGCGTGGCCGACATGTTCGGCGCGCCGGGCCGGGGGGCGCTGAACATGCTGCGCCGGGCGGCCGAGAACGCCCAGAAACGGAAAGGGTCGCACTCATGATCAAACCCGAACTGATCTGCCCGGCGGGCACCCCCGCCGCCTTGCGCTCGGCCGTCGATGCCGGGGCCGATGCGGTCTATTGCGGCTATCAGAACGCCACCAATGCGCGGAACTTCGTGGGGCTGAACTTCACCCCCGAAGAGATGGAGAAATCCATCAAATACGCCCATGACGGCGGCACCAAGGTGCTGATCACGCTGAACACCTTCCCGCCCGCGGGCAATGTGCAGCTGTGGAAGGACGCGGCGGACCTGTCGGCCAAGCTGGGCGCTGATGCCTGCATCGTCGCCGATATCGCGGTCGCGGCCTATATCCAGAAGACCAATCCGCAGATGCGCATCCACCTGTCGGTGCAGGCAGCGGCCTCGTCGCCCGAGGCGATCCGCTACTATGTGCAGGAATTCGGGGTGAAGCGGATCGTGCTGCCCCGGATCATGACCGTCTCCGAGATCCGGGGCCTCGTCGAAGAGATCCCCTGCGAGGTCGAGACCTTCATCTTCGGCAACCACGGTCTGATGGTCGAGGGCCGCTGCTCGCTGACCAATTACGTCACCGGCCAGTCGACCAACATGGACGGCGCCTGTTCGCCCGCCTCCTGCGTGAAATACGAACGCGCCGAGGATGGCAGCATGTCGACGATCCTGGGCGATTACATGATCGACCGCTTCAAGCCGGACGAGACCGCAGGCTATCCGACGATCTGCAAGGGCCGCTACAAATGCGACGCCCGCGATGACGGCTATTATGCCTTCGAGGAGCCGATCAGCCTGAACGCCTCGACGATGCTGCCCGATCTGATCAATGCGGGTGTGCATGCCTTCAAGATCGAGGGCCGCCAGCGGAGCCGCGCCTATGTCAAGAAGGTGGTCGCCGCCTTCCGCGAGGCCGTCGATTCGATCATGGCGGGGCAAGAGCCCAAGCTGGCCGACCTGGTGGCGCTGACCGAGGGTCAGAAACACACCGAGGGTGCGCTCAAGACCAAGAAATGGAGGTAAGCCCGATGGCTGCCGAACTGACGCTGGGCCCGAACCTGTTCCACTGGCCCGCCGAGATGAAGCTCGACTTCTACAACCGGATCGCCGACGAAAGTCCGGTCTCGACCGTCTATCTGGGCGAGGTGATCTGTTCCAAGCGGACGCCGTTCTTCGACGACCACCACCTGGACAAGGTCGCCGACCGGCTGGAGAAGGCGGGCAAGAAGGTGGTGTTCTGCTCGTTCTCGGAAGTGGTCATCAAGCGCGAACGCAACCTGCTGCGGGACTGGGCCGAGCAGGAGGGCCGCGATCTCGAGGTCAACAACACCGCGGCGCTTCTGTATCTGAAGAACAAGCCGCACCGGATCGGCGCGCTGCTGAACGTCTATAACGAAGACACGATGGCCTATCTTCACGAGCAGGGCGCCAACCACTTCGCACTTCTGCCCGAGTTGCCGCGGGCCGCGGTTGCCAAGCTGGGCGAGAAGGCGGCCGAACTGGGCGTCGGGCTTGAGGTGCAGGTCTTCGGCCGGGCGTCTCTGGCGCTTTCGGCGCGGTGTTACCATGCCCGGGCGCACGCGCGGACCAAGGACAACTGCCAGTTCGTCTGCGGCGAGGATCTCGACGGCATGACGCTGAAGACGATGGACGAAAAGCCCTTCCTGACGGTCAACGGCATCCAGACGCTCAGCTATGGCTATCTCGACCTGATGCCCGATATCGACGATCTGAAGTCGATTGGCGTGACCCATTACCGGGTGATGCCCCATACCTGCGACATGATCGCGGTGACGCGTCTGTTCGACGACGTGCTGCAGGGCCGGATGGCCCCGGCCGAAGGCGATGCCAAACTGCGCGAGCTGGGCATCGAGGCGCCCTTCGTGAACGGCTTCTACCATGGGCGCTCGGGCCACACCTGGTCCGACCGGGCGGCGGCCGAGCTGGCGTGAGCCGATGACGATCGGACGGCAGAGCGCAGATCCGCGCTCTGCCCCGCGATCCTCCGTCCCGCCAGACCCTTCCGCGCCTCGCGTCATGCCCTCACGCGCCGCCGCGCTGTCCGTGTCGCAGCGACTGTCCCACTGTCCGGCTCTGCTTCGGGGGACGGCAGCGGTCGACCTCTTCCCCCTTCGCTCCGCGTTCCGTACCTATTGCCGACCGGATCGGCCGACCGCCCGTGGACCGGTCGTCTGGCCGCGTCAGCGCGCCGGGGGCGCCACGCGCGGCGCTGACCCAATCCCCGCCGTCCGTTCCGGGTCAGGCGGGCCATCCGACAACTAACAGGGAAAAGTACATGTTGGAGATACTCAACTCGATCGACTCATTCGTCTGGGGCCCTCCGGTCCTGGTGCTGCTGCTGGGCACCGGGCTTTATCTGTGCCTGGGACTCCGGTTCCTGCCGCAGCGCAAGCTGGGCTACGGTTTCAAGATGATGCTGGAGGGCCGCAAGAAGGGCGGCGCAGGCCATGAAGGCGAGATCACGCCGTTTCAGGCGCTGACCACCGCGCTTTCGGCGACGATCGGCACCGGCAACATCGCGGGAGTTGCGACCGCGATCTTCCTGGGCGGTCCGGGCGCCGTGTTCTGGATGTGGCTGACCGCGCTGGTGGGCATGGCCACCAAATATGCCGAGGCGGTGCTGGCCGTGCATTACCGCGAGGTCGATGCCAATGGCCGCTATGTCGGCGGGCCGATGTATTACATCAAGAACGGGCTCGGTCCGCGCTTTGCCTGGCTGGCCTGGATCTTTGCTTTCTTCGCGACCATCGCCGCCTTCGGGATCGGCAACACGGTGCAGGCCAACTCGGTGGCGGATGCGGTCCAGTCGACCTTCGGCATCCCGCATCTGTGGACCGGGATCGCGCTGGCCGTTGTCACCTTCGTGGTGATCGTGGGCGGGGTCCGGCGGATCGGGGCTGTCGCTGAATGGCTGGTGCCGCTGATGGCGGTTCTGTACATCCTTGGCGCGCTGGTCATTCTTGCCGTCAACTACCAGGCCGTGCCGGGCGCGCTGTCGCTGATCTTCGAGGATGCCTTCACCGGCACCGCGGCGACCGGCGGGTTTGCCGGGGCGGCGGTGATGGCCGCCATCCGCTTCGGGGTCGCGCGCGGCGTCTTCTCGAACGAGGCGGGGCTCGGGTCCGCGCCCATCGCCCATGCCGCGGCACTGACCGACGACCCGGTGCGCCAGGGCAACGTCGCGATGCTGGGCACGTTCATCGACACGATCCTTGTCTGCTCGATGACCGCGCTGGTCATCATCACCACCGGGGTCTGGACCAGCGGCGAGACCGGGGCCGCACTGTCGGCGCTGGCCTTCCAGACCGGGTTGCCGGGCGGTGAACTGATCGTCAGCCTCGGGCTGATCGTCTTCGCCTTCACCACGATCCTCGGCTGGAGCTATTACGGCGAACGGGCGGCCGAATACCTGTTCGGGTCGAAGGTGATCCTGCCGTTCCGCCTGCTTTGGGTGGCCGGCGTGGTCTTGGGCGCGGTCGCCAATCTGGGCGTGATCTGGATCGTGGCCGACATCATGAACGCCCTGATGGCCATTCCCAACCTGATCGCGCTGATTGCACTCAGCGGCACGGTCTTCGCCGTGTCCCGCGCCTACTGGCGCGCCAACCGGGCGGGCTGATCCGTCGCTCCCGGCGGGGTCCGCCCCCGCCGGGAGTTCTGTCCCGCGCCGTTTCCCGACAACCCCACGTTAATGGTGGCTTGCGTAAACATGGCGCATGTCGGTCCACGATTCCCAGCTGTCCGAAACCCTCGCGCTCGATACGCCGCAGCTGTCGACGCTGCGCGGGGCGTTCCTGATCGCCGCGCATAACGGTATCATCCTCAGCCCCGATGAACTGCCCGATCTGGGGCAGGACGACCTCGCGCCCGGTCTGATGGCGCTGTTCGCGGCCAAGGGCCTGCGCTGCCGCCTGATCGGCAAGGCCGGATGGCGCATGGCCTCGCGGCTGGGGCAGGGGCTGCCGGTGCTGGCCGAGGTCGAACAGGGCCGCTGGATCGTGCTGGTCCATGCCGGTCTGATCGAGAAGGCCCGCACCGCCGCGCTGCTCGATCCAAGGCACGAAGCCGATGGCGTGCGCAGCGTTCCCTGGGAGGAATTCGAGCTGCGCTGGACCGGCCGACTGATCCTGATCGGGCGGACGGATGCCAAGGCCGACGCGGCCCGGGCCTTCGGCCTGCGCTGGTTTCTGCCCGCGCTCCGGCGCGAACGCAGCCTATTTGCCGGGGTGGCCGTGGCGGTCGTCACCGGCAACCTGATCGCCTTTTCGCTGCCCTTGCTGCTGCAGGTGATGATCGACCGGGTGATCGCCCATCAGGCCTGGTACACGCTGATGTCGGTGACCGCGGTCTATGTGCTGCTGGTGCTTTTCGATGCGGGCTTCGGCTATGTGCGCCAGCGTCTCAGCCAGATCGCGGGCGGCCGGATCGATGCCGATATCGGCTCGCAAAGCGTCGCCCATCTGTTGCGCCTGCCGATGACCGTGTTCGAGACAACGCCCGCCGGGGTAATGACCCGCAACATCCAGCAGACCGACAAGATCCGCCATTTCCTCACGGGGCGGCTTCTGCAGACGATGCTGGACGCGGCCCTGCTGCCGCTTCTGTTGACCACGCTGGCGCTTTTGTCGGGCACGCTGACGCTGATCATCGCGCTGTACGCCATCGCCATCGCGGGCTGCATCGGGCTGATGCTGCCGATCCTGCAGAACCGGCTGAACGCGCTTTACGGGGTCGAGGCCGAACGCCAGGCGCTGCTGGTCGAGACGCTGCACAACATGCGCGCGGTCAAGTCGCTTGCGGTCGAGCCCGCGCGCCAGCGCCTGTGGGAAGACAGCCTGGCCCAGTCGGTGCGCAAGCAATGGGATCTGGGCCGGATCTCGGCGCTGACCGGCACGCTGACCGGCCTTCTGGAACGGATGATGCAGGTCACGGTGGTCGCGGTCGGCGTCGGGCTGGCGCTTCAGGGCACGATCACGGTCGGCACGCTGGTCGCTATCCTGCTGCTGTCGGGCCGGGTTTCGGGGCCGCTGGTACAGATCGTGGGCCTGATCAACGAATGGCAGGAGGCCGCGCTGTCGATCCGGATGCTGCGCAAGATCATGGATCACCCGCCCGAACGGCAGGATGACGGGCAACTGGCACAGCCGATGCTGTCGGGCGCGCTTGAGTTGCGCGAGGTGGGCTTTGCCTATCCCGGCGCCGCGACCCCGGCGCTCGACCGTGTCAGCCTTTCGGTCGCGCCGGGGCAGGTCGTGGGCATCGTCGGGCGGTCGGGGTCGGGCAAGACCACGTTGACGCGCCTGATCCAGGGGATCGAGACCCCGCAACAGGGGCTGATCCTTTTCGACGGAATCGACATCCGCAACATCGCGCTGTCCTCGCTGCGCCGTCAGGTCGGCATCGTGCTGCAGGACAACTTGCTGTTTCGGGGCTCGATCCGGGACAATATCGCGGTCGCGGTGCCCGGCGCCCCGCTCGAGGCGGTGCTGCGCGCGGCGACGCTTGCCGGGGCCGACGAATTCATCCGCCGCCTGCCGTTGGGGTTCGACACCATGGTCGAGGAAAGCGGCGCCAACCTGTCGGGCGGACAGCGCCAGCGCATCGCCATCGCCCGCGCCCTTCTGGCCGACCCGCGCATCCTGATCCTCGACGAGGCGACCTCGGCGCTCGACCCCGAATCCGAGGCGCTGGTCAATCGCAACCTCGCCGCCATCGCCCATGGCCGCACCATGATCGTCGTCTCGCACCGGCTGTCCTCGCTGGTCCGGGCCGACCAGATTCTGGTGCTCGACCAGGGTCGGTTGCTCGACATGGCCCCGCACGACACGCTTCTGGCGCGGTGCGAGACCTATGCGATGCTCTGGCGCCAGCAGACCGAGCATATCACATGAGCGCCCGCCCATGAGCAATGTCGCGCGCGACGCGCTCCCGTTCCAGCCGCCGCTGGTGCAAATCCGCGAAGAGCCCTTGCCCTGGCTCCTGCGGCTCTGGCCCTTCGGGTCGGCCGTGCTGCTGATTGCGCTGGTCACGCTGGCGGCCTTCGTGCCGATCGACGTCGTGGTCACCGCCGAGGGCGGGATCGTGACCGACGATCCGCCCGTGGTGATGAAACCTCTGGGCTCGGCGGTGCTCGACCGGCTTCTGGTGCGCCCGGGCGACGCGGTCGAGCCGGGTCAGCTTCTGGCGCGGCTCGATGCGCGCGATCCCGCGACCGACGCCGCCGTTCTGGCCGCCGAGCGGGTGGCGATCGAGGCCCAGATCGCCCGGATCGAGGCCGAACTCGACAACCGCCCTGTCGCGGGCGAGGGCGAGGAATTCGCCCTTCAGGCCCGGATCCAGAGCGAACGCGCCGCAACCGAGGCGGCGCAGCGCGACCAGCTGGTCACGGCGCTTGCCCAGATCGACGGCGGGATCGACGCGGCGCTGGAAAGCGTGCCGGCGCTGGCCGAGGCGGTCGCGACGGCCCGCGAGATCGAGACCATGCATGAAACCCTGCTGGCCCGGCAAAGCGGCACGCGCCTTGCGGTCAACCAGGCCCGGCTCTTGCGGCTGGATGCCGAAACCAGCAGTCGGGACAACATGGCCCAGCTTCTGTCCCTGCGCCAGGAACGCGAAACCGCCGCCGCCCGCCTTGCCGCCTTTGAAAGCGACTTGCGGCAGAGCCGTCTCGAGGAACTGGCCGGGCTCCGGCCGCGACTGGCGGTGATCGACCGCCAGCTGTCGCAGGCGACCGATCGCGCTCGGCTTTACGATCTGCGCGCGCCGCAGGCGGGCGTCGTGCTGTCGGTGGCCGAGGGCGGACCGGGCTCGCTGATGACCATCGCCGATCCGGTGGTGGTCATCGCGCCCACGGGCGGTGCGATGCATGCCGAGATCGGGCTGCTGTCCCGCGATGTGGGGCTGGTCCATCCCGGTGATCCGGTGCGAATAAAGGTGGATGCCTTTCCCTGGCGCCGCCATGGCCTGATCGCGGGGCGGCTGACCGATGTTGCGCCCAGTTCCAGCGTGCCGACCGGCGGCGGCCCGGCCCGCCATGCCGCGCGCGTGGCCTTCGACCGCGCCACCGCCCTGCCGGACGGGCTGATGCCCGGCATGACGCTGACCAGCGACATCGCCACCGGTCACCGGACCCTCCTGACCTATTTCCTCGATCCGGTTCTCAACGGGTTGAGCGAAAGCCTGCGCGAACCCCGATCCTGAACCCGGAGCTCCTTCATGGACACCCTCACCCTCGACCCGGAAGATGTGACTGCCTCTCTCAAGACCGTGCTTCATGTGGGCTGTGGCATGGCCGACCCCGCCAAGCTTCCGGCCGACGCCTTCCCGGCCGATGGCTGGCGCGAGCTTCGGCTTGACATCGATCCGTCGGTGATGCCCGACATCGTCGCGAGCATCACCGACATGAGTGTGCTGGCCGAGGGCGCGGTCGATGCTGTCTGGTCGTCGCACAATCTCGAGCATCTGCGCGCTCATGAGGTGCCGCTGGCACTGTCCGAATTTTGCCGCGTGCTGCGGCCGGGCGGGTTCGCGCTGATGACGATGCCCGATCTGCAGCGCGTCGCGATCCTGGTGGCCCAGGGGTTGCTGGAAGAGCCCGCCTATGTTTCGGCCGCGGGCCCGATCTCGCCGATCGATATCCTTTACGGCTATCGTCCTTCGATTGAGGGTGGAAACGATTTCATGGCGCATCGCACCGGGTTCACGATCGGCTCGCTCAGTGCCCACATGACGCGCGCGGGTTTCGTCGACGTGCAGGTCGAATCCGACGGTCGCTTTGCGCTTTGGGCCAGGGGGGTGCGGCCCGCCTGAGTCCCCGGCCCGGCGCGCAAGAACGCCCCGGACGGCTTTCCGTTCCGGGGCGTTCTTGCATCTGCCGGGCGACCCTGCCGGGCGACCCTGCCGGGCGACCCTGCCGGGCGACCCTGCCGGGCGACCCTGCCGGGCGACCCTGCCGGGCGACCCTGCCGGGCGACCCTGCCGGGCGACCCTGCCGGGCGACCCTGCCGGGCGACCCTGCCGGGCGGCGCCCCGGGTCAGGCGCGTTTCACGACCGAAAGCAGGGCGGTTTCGAAGCGGCGGGCGAAATCGGCGCAATCGCCCAGGGTTTCGGTCCAGCGGGCCGCGAGGGCCGGGCCGCGCAATACCGGCCGGCCGGCCGGATCCGTGGCCATGGCGACGGCGCGGCGCACGTAATCCTCGGGATCTGTGGCGATGCAGTCGGTCAGGCCGACGGCGGTCAGAAGGCTCGTGCCCATCCGGGCAGAGAAGGTGCGCCCGGCCATGGTCAGAACCGGCAGCCCCATCCGCAGGGCATCCGAGGCGATGGTGCCGGCATTGTAGGGCGTGGTGTCGAGGAAGAGATCGCCAAGCGCGAGCCGCGCCCGGTAGCGTTCCGGATCGACCCTGGGCGCAAAGATCAGCCGGTCGGGGGCGAGGCCCGCCGCCTGCCAGCGCGCGCGCAGGGCGGCGACGCTTTCGGGCGTGTCCTCGATCAGCCAGAACAGCGCCTCGGGCGCGGCTGCAGCGATCCGGCACCAGGCGGCGAAGACGGGTTCGGTGATCTTGTAGTGATGCGAGACGCAGACGAAGACGAAGCGGTCCTCGGGCAGTCCTTCGCTGGCGCGGCTGACCGCGGGAAGGTCGGGCCGGCGGCCGTCATTGGCCTGGTAGCAGCCCTCGATCCGCAAGGGGGCAGGGGAATAGCGGGCGGTTTCTTCCTCGGGCACCGTGATCGCGTCGCACAGCAGCCAGTCGAGTTCGGGCACAGGAACCGAACCGATATAGCCCAGATAGGTGGCCTGGACCGGCGCGGGCTTCCAGCGCAGGATGCCCGGGCGACCGCCGCTGGTCAGCCCGTTCAGGTCGATCAGGATGTCGATCTCGTCGGCCCGGATGCGTCGCGCGGCCTCTTCGTCGGTCATGGTCCCGACCGGCACATGGCGGTCGAGTGCTGCAAGGATGCGGGCGCGTACATCGCTGCCGTCTTCGGGCGAGACGCAGTAGCCCGTGACCTCGAACCGGCTGCGGTCGTGGCGTTCCAGCAGTTCGGCGATCAGGTAGCTCATGGCGTGGCGGCAGAAGTCCGAGGACAGATAGCCCAGCCGGATCCGGCCGTGCCGGTAGCCCTCGGGGGGCGCGAGGCGTTTGCCCGGATCGGGGACGTTGCGCGCGATCCAGTCGGCGGCGACGCGGCGCTGCATTTCGGGGTCGTCATGCAGCGCGAGTGTTGCGAGCGGGCCGCACCAGAGTTCGGCCTCGGCGGTGCCGAGCCCCGGAACCGCAAGCTCGGCGGGCGGCCAGGCCGCCATCTTCTGGCGGGTATGCACGAGATGCTGGATCACGTCGGGCTGGTGCGGTTCGATCAGCAGCGAGGCGCGCAGCTCTTCGGCCGAGGCGCCGAGGCTCTTGTCGAGTTCCAGCATCCGCCCCAGTTGCTTGTGCAGCGCCACCCGGCCCTCGGCCGGCGGCAGCGCCTGGCGCAAGAAGGCGATGGCCGCAGCGCGGTCGCCGAGGGCTTCGGCAGCCTGGCCCGCGGCAAGCGCGGCCTGCCAGAGGTCCGGTTTCATCCGGAGCGCCTGCACGGCCGCGTCATAGGTGCCGGCGAGATCGCCCGCCACGTTCAGCAACACCGACAGGTTGAACCAGGCGGCCCAGGCATCGGGGCGCGCGCCATTCCGGTCGAGCCAGATGCGGTAGATCGCGGCCGCTGACTGCGGGGCGCGGCTCGCCAGATCGACCACGGCGGCGGCGTCGGCGCAGGCCGCGGTCATCCGGGTCAGGGCGTCGAGGTCCGGAACGCGGTCCGGGTCCGTCCGGCCGGTGCGCGACAGGAACCCGGCTGGCGGCGTCGGGCCGCCGGAGGGCAGGAACACGGTCTGGGACATGTCGGTCATCGGGACTCTCCTCGGTTTGAGGCAAACTCGCGCTTAGCGGTTAAGACGGGATTGCCATTTGAGCCCAAAAAACGCCGCGATGTTTATCGAGAGTGTCCGACGACGCTTCTTGCCGGTTAGCAGCTTCTTTACGGGTTGCGCGGCAGGCTGGCGCGGATCCGAAGTCAGCAGGACTTCGACTGTCAGGCAGACGCGCGCGAGAAGCCGAGGCGTCGCCCCCCGAGTCGGACCCAGAGCCCATGTCGACCCTCAGTAACCTGTCGACCGCGCAAATCGCGGCGTTGACAACCGCCACAATCGCCTCGCTGACCAGCAGCGACATCGCCAGTATCAGTTCGGCACAGATGGGGGCTATGACGACGGCTCAGGTCGGTGCCCTGACCACCATGGCCATTCGCGGCATCGGCTCGGTCCAGGCCTCGGGCCTGACCACGGCCCAGATGGCCAAATTCTCGACCGCGCAGCTTCAGCAGCTGTCGTCGCTGGCCATTCGCGGCCTGTCGACTGACAATATCGTGGCGCTGACGACCGCTCAGGCGGCCGAACTGTCCTCGCGGCAGGTTTCCGCACTGAGCTCGACCCAGGTCGCGGCGATGGAAACCGCCGATCTGGTCAAGCTGTCGACGATTGCCGTGAAGGGCCTTGGCAAGACGCAGGTGGCGGGTCTGACCACCGGCCAGGTCGCGGCGCTGACCACCGCGCAGACCGCGGTGCTGAGCAGCCTCACCCTGTCGGGCCTGTCCTCGACCCAGGTTGCGGCCCTGACCACGGCGCAGATCGGGGCGCTGACCTCGATCGCGATCAAGGGCCTGACCTCGACCCAGACCGCCGGTCTGACCACGGCGCAGGTCGCGAAGCTGTCGACCGCCCAGATCAAGGCGCTGAGCGTTTCCGCGATGAAGGGCCTGAGCACGGCCAATATCGTGGCGCTGTCGACCGCCCAGGCGGCCGAGATCTCTTCCCAGCAGGTCGCGGCGCTGAGTTCGACCCAGGTGGCGGCGATGGAAACCGCCGATCTGGTCAAGCTCTCGACGGTTGCGGTCAAGGGCCTTGGCCAGAGCCAGGTGGCCGGTCTGAGCACCGCTCAGGTTGCGGCCCTGACCACGGCGCAGGCTGCGGTGCTGAGCAGCGTGTCGCTGGGCGGGCTGTCCTCGACGCAGATGGCGGCGATGACCACGGCGCAGATCGGCGCGCTGACCTCGATCTCGATCAAGGGCCTGACGGCGACCCAGACCGAGGGTCTGACCACGGCACAGCTGGCGAAACTCTCGACCGCACAGATCAGGGCGTTGGGCAGTTCGGCGATGGCGGGGCTGAGCACGGCCAATATCGTGGCGATCTCGACCGCGCAGGCGGCCGAACTGTCCTCGGTGCAGCTGAAGGCGTTGAGCTCGACCCAGATGGCGGCGATGGAAACCGCCGATCTCGTCAAGCTGTCGACCGCCGCGTTCCGCGGACTTGCCTCTGACCAGATCGACGGGCTTTCGACCGCTCAGGTTGCCGCGATCACCACGGCCCAGGCCGCGGTGATGAGCAGCACCATGCTGGGCAGCATGTCCTCGACCCAGTTGGCTGCAGTGACCACCGCCCAGATCGGGGCGATGAGTTCGATCGCCATCAAGGGGCTGACCTCGACCCAGACCGAGGGCCTGACCACGGCGCAGCTTGCGAAGCTCTCGACCGCACAGATCAAGGCGCTGAGCGGCTCGGCGATGTCGGGGCTGAGCACGGCCAATATCGTGGCGATCTCGACGGCGCAGGCGGCGGAACTGTCTTCGGCGCAGATCCGCTCGCTGAGCTCGACCCAGATGGCGGCGATGGAAACAGCCGATCTGGTCAAGCTGACCACCCTGGCCGTGAAGGCGCTGGGCGAGGATCAGGTCGAAGGCCTGACCACGGCGCAGGTCGCCGCGTTGACCACCGCGCAGGCCGCGGTCCTCAGCGATACGGCCCTGGGCGGGCTCTCTTCGACCCAGATGGCGGCGATGACCACGGCGCAAATCGGGGCGCTGACCTCGCGGTCGATCAAGGGGCTTGGTGCGACCCAGACCGCGGGCCTGACCACGGCACAGCTGGCGAAGCTCTCGACCGACCAGATCAAGGGGCTTGGCGCCTCGGCCATGTCGGGGTTGAGCACCGCGAATATCGTGGCGATCTCGACGGCACAGGCGGCGGAACTCTCCTCGGTTCAATTGCGGGCGCTGAGTTCGACCCAGATGGCGGCGATGGAAACCGCCGATCTCGTCAAGCTGTCGACGGCTGCGATCCGCGGGCTTGCCGCCGACCAGATCGACGGCCTGTCCACCGCGCAGGTCGCGGCGATCACCACGGCGCAGACCGCGGTTCTCAGCAGCACCATGCTGGGGGAACTGTCCTCGACCCAGATGGCAGCGATGACCACCGCGCAGATCGGCGCGCTGAGCACGCTGGCGCTCAAGGGCCTTGGCGCGACCCAGACCGAGGGTCTGACGACCGCGCAGATGGCCAAGCTCTCGACTGACCAGATCAAGGTTCTTGGCAGCTCGGCGATCTCGGGGCTGAGCACCGCGAATATCGTGGCAATCTCGACGGCGCAGGCGGCGGAGCTGTCCTCGACCCAGGTCTCGGCGCTGAGCTCGACCCAGGTCGCTGCGATGGAAACCGCCGATCTTGTCAAGCTCGACACCTCCGCGATGCGGGGCCTCGGGGTCGATCAGGTGGCGGGGTTGACCACGGCGCAGGTCGCGGCACTGACCACGGCGCAGGCGGCGGTGCTGACCGACATCACGCTGTCGGGTCTGTCCTCGACCCAGATGGGGGCGATGACCACTGCGCAGATCGGTGCCCTGACCTCGCGGTCGCTGCGCGGCCTGACTTCGACCCAGACCGAGGGCCTGACCACGGCGCAGATGGCGAAGCTTTCGACCGACCAGATCAAGGCGCTGGGCAGCTCGGCCATGTCGGGGCTCGGCACGGCCAGCATTGTCGCCCTGACCACGGCGCAGGCGGCAGAGCTGTCCTCGGTGCAGATCGCGGCGTTGGGCTCTGCCCAGATGGCGGCGATGGAAACCGCCGATCTGGTCAAGCTCGACACCTCGGCGATCCGCGGGTTCGGGGCCGACCAGGTGTCGGGTCTGACCACGGCGCAGGTCGCGGCGATCACCACGGCGCAGACCGCGGTCCTCAGCAGCTCGATGCTGGGCGCGCTGTCCTCGACCCAGATGGCGGCAATGACCACGGCGCAGATCGGCGCGCTGGGAACGCTGGCGCTCAAGGGCCTTGGCGCGACCCAGACCGAGGGTCTGACCACGGCACAGCTGGCCAAGCTCTCGACCGATCAGATCAAGGTTCTGGGCAACTCGGCGATCTCGGGACTGAGCACGGCGAATGTCGTGGCGATCTCGACCGCGCAGGCGGCCGAACTGTCCTCGACCCAGGTCGCGGCCTTCAGCTCGACCCAGATCGCGGCGATGGAAACCGCCGATCTGGTCAAGCTCGACACCTCGGCGATCAAGGGGCTCAGCTCGACCGGCATCGCGGGGCTGACCTCGGCCCAGGCGGCGGCGCTGACCACAGGGCAGATCACCGCGCTCTCGACGCTGCAGATCGGGAATATCTCGACCTCCAGCATCGTCGGCATGGGGACCGCGGCGATCCAGGCCTTCACGACCAACCAGATGGGCGGGTTCAACTCGCAGCAGATCGCGGCGCTGACCACGGCCCAGGTCGCGGCCCTGCAGACGCAGGACATCGCGGCGCTGTCCGATACCCAGACCGAGGCCTTCACCTCGACCCAGCTGGCGGCCATGTCGACAGCGCAGCTGAACGCGCTGTTCCTCTGACCCGAACCCGGGGCCGGCCGCCGCGCCGGCCCCGAAACACCTTTCGACGGCCGGTGCCCCAAAGGGCATCGGCCTTTTCCTTTGCCGCGCAGCGGTATCGGCGGACCGGCGGGTGGCGTTGACCGAAGCGCGCGCCCTGACCTCCTGTCGCCGCAGGGGCGGGCGGCCCGAGGCCCCGGGATCGCGGCTCTTCCGCCCGTACCCGGATCGCGCGCCCGGCCGGACGGTGCGGCAAGATGCGGGCCTGCGTTCCGTGGCCTCCGGGCCTATCGGGAGGCGCAAAAGCGCCGATGCGGGGGGCCGCGACCCGGGGCGAAACCGTCTTCGCCCGTGGCGTCCCGACCTGCGGGTGCCAACATTCTGGGTGCAGTCCGGTGGAATTTGCCCAAATGTCAGGATAATTCCGAATCGAAGGCGGCATCGGTCCGCCTGAGTTTCGGGAGGAGGCAAGAATGACGGATAGCCCAACGGCATCCCAATCCGGCGTCAGATCGCGGATCGAGGGCTTGCGCGACAGCGAGCCCGCCGACCGGCGCGCGGCCGTGGCCGCGGCGGCCGGTCTCGACGGCGCGGCGATGGAGGCACTGTCGGATGCGACCGCCCTGCCGCTTTCGGTCGCCAATGGCATGATCGAGAACGTCATCGGTACCTTCGAGCTGCCGCTGGGCGTCGCCACCAATTTCGTTGTGAACGGGCGCGAGTATCTGGTGCCGATGGCGGTCGAGGAACCCTCGGTCGTGGCGGCGGCCTCCTACATGGCCAAGCTCGCGCGGGCGGGCGGCGGTTTCACCGTCAGCTCGACCGCGCCGATCATGCGCGCCCAGATCCAGATCGTGGGGCTTGGCGATCCGTTCGGGGCGCGCGCGGCGCTGCTGGCGCATCGGGACGAGCTGATCGCGCTGGCCAATACCCGCGACAGCGTGCTGGTGGGCCTGGGCGGCGGCTGCAAGGATATCGAGATCGAGGTTTTCGCCAGCTCGCCCATCGGGCCGATGGTGGTGATGCATCTGCTGGTCGATGTGCGCGACTCGATGGGGGCCAATGCGGTCAATTCCATGGCCGAGTTGCTGGCTCCCCGGGTCGAGGCGATCTCGGGCGGGCAGGTGCGGCTGCGCATCCTGTCGAACCTCGCCGACCGGCGGGTGGTGACCGCCAGCGTCCGGGTGCCGGCCGAGGCTCTGACCACCAGGGCCCATGACGGGACCGAGGTCGCGCGGCGGATCGTCGAGGCCTGCGCGCTGGCGCTGATCGACCCCTACCGCGCCGCGACCCATAACAAGGGCATCATGAACGGCATCGACCCGGTGGTCGTCGCGACCGGCAACGACTGGCGCGCGATCGAGGCGGGGGCGCATGCCTATGCCGCGCGCTCGGGGCGTTATACCTCGCTGACCACCTGGGAAATCGCGGCCGACGGCGCGCTGGTGGGCACGCTGGAAATGCCGATGGCGCTGGGCATCGTGGGGGGCGCCACGCGCACCCATCCGGCGGCTCAGGCTGCACTCAGGCTGATGCGGATCGGCTCGGCGCAGGAAATGGCCGAGGTGACGGCCGCGGTCGGGCTTGCGCAGAACATGGCCGCGCTGCGGGCGCTGGCGACCGAGGGCATCCAGCGCGGGCACATGACGCTTCATGCGCGCAACATCGCCATCACCGCCGGGGCGACGGGCGGCGATGTCGACCGGGTGGCCAAGGCCATCGTCGCGGCGGGCGACGTCAGCGTCGCCCATGCCAAGAAGGTTCTTGAAGGTGCCTGACTCAGTTAAAAATCCGGGAGAGTTACCCATGACCCAGACGACCCGACGCAAGATCCTGCATCTCGGCGGGGCGGCGGCGCTTGCCGCGCCCGCGATCCTGTCGACCGGCGCGGCCCGCGCGCAAGGCGTCACGAAATGGCGGATGCAGGCGCTGTGGGGCGGCGGCACCACGCCGATGCGCTACGAGGAAGACTTCTGCGCCCGCGTGGCCGAACTGACCGGCGGCGCCTTCGAGATCACGCCGTTTTCGGGCGGGCAGATCGTGCCGTCGGCCCAGGCCTTCGACGCGGTCCGGGGCGGCGCCTTCGAGATGATGAAGACCTTCGACGGCTATACCGCCGGCAAGATCCCGGCGCATGGGTTTTCGTCGACCGTGCCCTTCGGCTTTCCCGAGGCCGACCAGTACGAAGCCTGGTTCTACGAACGGGACGGGCTGGCGCTGGCACGCGAAAGCTATGCCCCCGCCGGACTGACCTATATCGCCCCCACTGTCTATGGCGAGGAGCCGATCCATTCGCGCGTCGCTATCCGCAAGATCGCGGACATGGACGGGCTCAAGGGCCGCTTCGTGGGCCTTGCCTCGGCGGTGATGGCGCGTTTTGGCGTCTCGGTCTCGCCGCTGCCGACTTCCGAGGTCTATTCGGCGCTCGACAAGGGGCTGATCGACATCGCCGATCGCGGCGACATCAAGGCCAATTACGAAGAGGGCCTGCACGAGGTCGCGCCCTTCCTGATCCTGCCCGGGGTGCACCAGCCGACGACCGCCACCTCTTATGTCGCCAATACCCGCGCCTATGAGGCGCTCGACGACCAGAAGAAGGCGGCGCTGGCCGTGGCCGCGCGCGAAATCTCGGGCAGGCTGCGCCAGAACATCATCGTCTCGAACGGCGAATACCTGGCCAAGTTCGAGGAGGCGGGGGTCGAGATCCTGACCCTCGACCCCGAGGACGTTGCCGAGGCGCGCGGCCGGGCGGTCGAGTTCTGGGCCGAGGCCGCCACCGACGACCTGTCCCGTCGCATGATGGACTCGCAGGTCGCGCTGATGAAGGACCTGCGCCTTCTCTAGGCCTGACCCGGTGCCGGCCCCTTGGGGCCGGTGCCCTACGCGGAGCATCCGATGACGACACTGGCCCGGCTTATCACCGCCCTCAACCGCGGGCTTTTCGGCATTGCGAAATGGCTGGTCTACGCCATCGTGCTGCTGATGCTGTGGGAGGTGGTGTCGCGCTATTTCCTGGCCCATCCCACCTCCTGGGCGCCGGAACTGGCGACGCTGATCTTCGGGCCGTTCTTTCTGCTGGGCGGGCCGTACCTTCTGCATCTGGGCGGCCATGTCGCGGTCGATCTGCTGTCGGCCCGGGCGACCGGCGGGCTTGCGATCCTGCTGCATCTGGTGGGGCTTGCCCTGGCCGCGGCCTTCGGGCTGATCCTGCTGTGGTTCAGCCTGCCGCTGGTCGCGCAGTCGATCAGCTATGGCGAGACCAGCTATTCCGCCTGGAACCCGGTCGTGTGGCCCGCCAAGGCCTTCCTGCCGCTTTGCGCGGGGCTGCTGGTCCTGCAGGCGGCGGCCGATGCCGTCTTCGCGGTCAAGGGGGCGGATGCGACGTGATCGAAAGCTCTCTCGTCCTCCTTTTCATGTTCACCGCGCTCGTGGCCTTCATGCTCAGCGGCGCGGGGCTTGCCTTCGTCCTTGGGGCCATCGCCTTCATCTCGACCATTCTTCTCTGGGGGCCGTCGGCGCTGATCGTTGCGGTGCTGAACACCTTCGAGACGATGACCTCGGAATCGCTGATGGCGATCCCGCTTTACGTGCTGATGGCCGCGATCCTGGAAAAGTCCGGGATCATCGAGGCGCTTTACGAGGCGATGGAAACCTGGTTTTCGCGGCTCAATGGCGGACTTGCGGTCGGCACCATCGCGATCTGCACCATTCTGGCCGCCATGACCGGCGTCGTCGGCGCGGCGGTGGCGGCGATGGGGATCCTGGCGCTGCCGTCGATGCTGGCGCGGGGCTATCACCCGCCGCTGGCGCTGGGCGCGATCTGCGCGGGGGGCACGCTGGGCATCCTGATCCCGCCCTCGGTGGTGACGATCGTCTATGCAATCACAGCCCAGATGTCGATCGGCCAGATGTTCGCCGCGGGCATCGTGCCGGGGCTGATCCTGGCGGCCAGCTATTCGGCCTATGTCCTGATCCGGACCGCGATCAATCCCGCGCTGGCGCCGAAGCCGTCCGATGTGGCGACCCTGCCGCTGGGGGTGAAGCTCGCCAAACTGAAAAGCCTGACCCTGCCCGCCTTCGTGGTGCTGGGCGTTCTGGGCTCGATCTATGCCGGGCTGGCGACGCCGACTGAGGCGGCGGCGGTGGGCGTTCTGGGCGCCGCGCTGTCGGCGCTGGTCACGCGCAAGCTTACCCTGCCGATGCTGTCCGAGGCGGCCGGGGATACGCTTCGGGTGACGGCGATGATCCTCTGGATCACCATCGGCGCCCGGGCCTTCGTGTCGGTCTTTGCCGCGACGGGCGGGGCGGATTCGCTTCTGGGCTTCGTCGAGGGGCTCGAGACCTCGCGCTGGGTCGTGCTGGGCGCGATGGTGCTGGTGCTGGTCTTTCTGGGGCTTTTCCTCGACGAGATCGGGATCATCCTGCTATGCGTTCCGGTCTTTCTGCCCATCGTCAAGGCGCTGGGCTTCGATCCGCTCTGGTTCGGGGTTCTGTTCATGATCACCGCGCAGATGGCCTATATCACGCCGCCCTTCGGCTATACGCTGTTCTACCTCAAGGGGGTGCTGCCACCCGGGCTGGGCATCGGGCAGGTCTATCGCGGCATCGTGCCCTTCTTCCTGATCCAGCTGGCCGTGCTGCTCTTGTTCGTGGTGTTTCCGGGGATCGTCACCTGGCTGCCCGAAACCCTGCTGCCCAGCCTCAAGTGACGAAGGTCGCGAGAACCCCGGGTGCGCACCCCGGCAGGGGTGCGACGCGACGTCCCCCGGGGACGGTTTGGGCTTGGCGCGGCCGGCCGGTCGGCGGTATGGGACGGCGACGCCGCGACGACATCCTCAGCCTTTCCGGATCTGGCGGGATCGATACCGGCGTCGCGGAGTTTCGCGTGGCGCATCAGTTCCTTTTGCAACCCGGCCGTCGCCTGGCCCCCTCGGAGCAGCCCGCCGGGATGTGCGACCGCCCGGCAGGGGGCGCCCGATGACCGTCGCGACCGCCCCTCACGGCGCCGCCGATGCCCTTCCCGAGGACGCCTCGCGCGCCCATGCGCCGGGCAAGATCATCCTTTCGGGCGAACATGCGGTGGTTTATGGCGCGCCCGCACTGGCCGTTGCGGTGGCGATCTATACCGAGGTCTGGTTTCGCCCGATCCATCCCAGCGACGGGCTGAAGACTGTCTTCGCCCAGGTTTCGCAGGGCGCGTTCTATCCGCTTTCGGCGCTGAATCATTTCAAGCAGTCGCTCGACCACCGGTTCGAGTCCTTCCTCCGCGGCGAGCTGAAGGTCCAGCAGATCCTGCAGCGGCCCGACGACCTGATCGTCTATACCCTGATGTCGCTGGCGCAGCGGCTGCCGATGCCGGGCAAGAGCCCGGGCCATTGCCTGCCGGTGCCGGGCCAGCTGGGCGGCACCAGCGCACTGCCGGTCGGGGCGGGGATGGGCTCGTCGGCCTCGATCATCGCGGCGACCATGGTGCTGTACGAGACCCTGCTCGACCGGCTGCACAGCACCGAGGAACGCTTTGAATGGGTGCGCTTCTGCGAGCGGCTGCAGCATGGCAAGGGCGGCGCCATCGACGCGGCGGCGGTGACCCATGGCGGTGCGATCCGGGTGCAGGGCGACAGCCGCTTCGCCCCCGCCATTCCGCCCGGCCACGGGCTCTGGCATGGCGAGGGCTGGTACTGGGTGCTGCATGGCAAGCCCGCCAGCTCTACCGGCGAATGCGTGGCGGCCGTGCGCGAGGCCCATGGCACCGATCAGGCGCTGTGGCATGGGTTCGAGGCCTGCACCGATGCCTTCCAGACCGCGCTTGAAACCGACAGCTCGCCGGTCTCAAGCCTGCGCGAGAACCACCGCCTTCTGACCCATATCGGCGTGGTGCCCGAAGCCGCGGCCCGTTTCGTCGACGAGGTCGAACAGGCCGGGGGCGCGGCCAAGATCTGCGGCGCCGGATCGATCCGGGGCGAAAGCGGCGGCGTGATCCTCGTGCATCTGCCCGACGCGCCCAGGATGGACCGCCTCATGGCCGCCCATCCCGACCTGCGCTGGGCGCCGCTTCATGTCGCGCCGACCGGGGCCGCGTTCGGACCGCCGCAATGAAGGTCTCCGCCCCTGGTTCGATCATGATCACCGGCGAACATGCGGTGGTCTACGGCCATGCCGCCATCGTCGCGGCGGTCGAACAGCGCATCACCATCGAGGTGACGCCGCTGGCCGAGCGGCAACTCGAGATCCTGTCCGACATCGCGCCGCCCGCCACGGTGCCGCTCGATCCAATCGTTGTCGAGGGGCCTTATCGCTTCGTGCTGGCCGCGGCGGCGCGCTTTGCCGGGCACCTGCCTTGCGGTGCGCGGCTGGAGATTTCGTCCGAGATCGACCCGACGCTGGGGCTCGGGTCTTCGGCTGCGGTCACGGTCGCGGCGCTTGGCGCCTTCGCGCGGCTGAGCGGGGTGCCGACAGAGGGGCTGCATGCCGACGCGCTGGCCGTCGTCCGGCGAATTCAGGGCCGGGGCAGCGGCGCCGATCTGGCCGCCAGCCTCAAGGGCGGGATGAATGCCTACCGTCTTGGCGCCGACATGCTGACCGGCGCGCCGCCCGAGACCGCCCGCGCGCGGATCGACCGGCTGCCGATGCCGCCCGCGCTCAGCCTGCGCTATGCGGGCTACAAGACGCCTACCGGCGAGGTGCTGGCCCGGATCGCCGCCGCGATGGAAGGTCGCGAGGCCGAGTTCGCGGCGCTTTACGACCGGATGGGCGATTGCGCCGCGACCGCCATCGCTGCCGCCGGGCGCGGTGATTGGGCGGGCCTTGGCGCGGCGCTGTCGGTCTATCAGGGGCTGATGGCCGAACTGGGGGTCTGCGACGACACGCTGGGCCGGATCATCGCCGAGGCAAAGACCACGCCGGGCCTTCTGGGCGCCAAGATCTCGGGCTCGGGGCTGGGCGATTGCGTGCTTGCGCTGGGCGCGCGGCCCGAGGGCTTCACGCCGGTCGCGGTGGCAGAAGAAGGACTGAAAATAGATGACTGACCGCGCCCGCGCGATCTTCGACGCCGTTCTTCCGGCGCGGCTTTCCGGACCCGTGTCCTTCTCGGCGGCTGCCCCCAGCAACATCGCGCTGTCGAAATACTGGGGCAAGCGCGATGCCGGGCTGAACCTGCCGCTGAACAGCTCGCTGTCGATCTCGCTGGCGGAATGGGGCACGACGACCCGGGTCGAGCCCGCCGGGGACGGCACTGACGCGGTCTGGCTGAACGGCGAGCGGCTTGCCCCCGAAACCGGCTTTACCCGCAAGGTCGTGGCCTTCGCCGACCGGTTCCGGCGCGACCAGATGCTGCCGTTACATGTCGTGACCGAAAACACCATCCCGACCGCGGCGGGGCTGGCCTCGTCGGCCTCGGGCTTTGCCGCGCTGACCCGGGCGCTTGCGGGCAGTTTCGGGCTCGACCTGACCGAGGACACGCTCAGCATGCTGGCGCGGTTCGGCTCGGGTTCGGCCACACGCTCGCTCTGGCACGGCTTCGCGCGGTGGGAGCGCGGCACGCGCGAGGACGGGACCGACAGTTTCGCCCGCCCGCTGCCCGAGGTCTGGCCCGAGTTCCGCATTGCCATCGTCCGGGTCGATACCGGCCCCAAAAGCCAGTCCTCGCGCGATGGCATGGGCCATACGGTTGCGACGAGCCCGCTGTTCGCAGGCTGGCCCGCGCAGGCCGAGGCCGATTGCGCCGCCATCGAAGCCGCCATCAAGGCCCGCGATTTCATCCGTCTGGGCGAGTTGACCGAGGCCAATGCGCTGGGCATGCATGCCACCATGATCGCGGCGCGTCCGGCGCTGGCCTATCTCAAGCCGGAAAGCTGGCAGGTGCTGGACCGGCTCTGGGCGGCCCGCCGCGACGGGCTTGAGGCCTATGCGACGATGGATGCGGGCCCGAACGTCAAGCTGATCTTCCTGGAAGACAGCACGCCCCGCATCGCGGAGCTTTTCCCCGATGCCGCCATCGTCGAGCCCTTCGGGGCTGCGGCAAAGCTTTCGGGGCAGCCCCGGCCCTGAGGCCGGAGCGCCCGGAGAGACGACGGGTCCGGGTCAGCCCAGCACGCGGCGCGCGATGACCTGCGCCTGGATCTCGGCGGCACCCTCGAAGATGTTCAGGATGCGCGCGTCGCACAGGATGCGGCTGATCGTGTATTCCAGCGCGAAGCCGTTGCCGCCATGGATCTGCAACCCGTTATCGGCGGCAGCCCAGGCAACGCGGGCGCCCAGAAGCTTGGCCATCCCGGCCTCGAGGTCGCAGCGCCGGTCATGGTCCTTTTCCCAGGCCGCGAAATAGGTCAGCTGGCGCGCCACCATGATCTCGACCGCCATCATCGCCAGCTTGTCGGCGACGCGGGGGAAGGCGATCAGCGGCTTGCCGAACTGTTTGCGGTCCTCGGCATAGCGCATCGAGACATCGAGCGCGGACTGCGCCACGCCGATGGCGCGCGCGGCGGTCTGGATGCGGGCCGATTCGAAGGTTTGCATCAGCTGCTTGAAGCCCTGGCCCTCGACCCCGCCCAGAAGGTTTTCCGCCGGAACCGCGAACTTGTCGAAGCCAAGTTCGTATTCCTTCATGCCGCGATAGCCCAGCACCTCGATCTCGCCGCCGGTCATGCCGGGGGTGGGGAAGGGGGTGTCCTCGGTCCCGGGCGTCTTTTCCGCCAGGAACATCGAGAGGCCCTTGTAATCGGTCGTCTCGGGGTCGGTCCGCGCCAGCAGCGTCATCACATGGGCGCGGGCGGCATGGGTGATCCAGGTCTTGTTGCCGGTCACCTCGTAGCTGTCGCCCGCCTTGACCGCGCGGGTCCGGAGCGCGCCCAGATCGGACCCGGTATTCGGTTCGGTGAAGACCGCCGTGGGCAGGATCTCGCCCGAGGCGATCTTGGGCAGCCAATGCGCCTTCTGGTCGTCGGTGCCGCCGCACAGGATCAGTTCGGCCGCGATCTCGGAGCGGGTGCCAAGCGAGCCCACGCCGATATAGCCGCGCGAAAGTTCCTCGGAGACGACGCACATCGAGGCCTTGGACAGTCCGAAGCCGCCGAATTCTTCTGGGATGGTCAGCCCGAAGACGCCCAGCTCGGCCATCTCCTCGATGATTTCCATCGGGATCAACTGATCCTTCAGGTGCCAGTCATGGGCGTTCGGTTCGACCCGGTCGAGGGCAAAGCGGCGGAACTGTTCGCGGATCATTTCAAGCTCGTCGTCGAGCCCGGTCGCGCCCAGCGTGACATTGGCGACCTGCTCGCGCATCAGCGCGACCAGACGGGCACGGGCGGCGGGGGTGTTGCCGCCCCGGATCAGCGCGGTCACCGCATCGGAATAGAAGGCGTGATGGGCCTCGGACGAAACGCCCAGCTCGGGCAGGCGGACGATCTCGCCCTGGCTCATCGGGATGCCGCCCGCGATCTGAGCCAGATATTCACCGAAGGCGATCTGCAGGATCAGCTGTTCGATCTCGCCGAACTTGCCCTGTTCGGTCAGCCGTCCGGCCCAGGCCTGCATCTGGCGCAGCGCCTGGGCATAGGTCGCGAGCCAGGCCAGCCCGTGGGCGGCGTGCTGTTCGGCCTCGACCAGGCGGCCCGAGACGCGGCCCTCCTCGGTCACGCGGGCAGCAAGCGCGGTGCGCGCGGCCTCGGTCACCGCCTCGACCGGGCCAAGCGCGGCCTCGGTCAGCGTCAGAAGATCGGCGAGAAGCGCCTGTTCGGCGGGCCTGTCCTGACCGTCATGGGGCATGAATCGTCTCCTTCCTTCGGGCTTGCCGTGACATAGGGCTTTCGCAGATGCAGCGCAACAAAAATTCAATTGAGTTGCATGTTTTGAAGGATAATGACCCGTCCATTTTGCGGCTGCGGCATGCGCCGGTCCGGGCTATAGCCGGAGCGGGGAGGCGCGCATGATCCTGGGTATCGACACGGACCTTTTCGCCGCCGCGCTGGCGGTGGCGCTTCTGGCGGGCTTCGTCAAGGGTGCGGTGGGCTTTGCCATGCCGATGATCATGATCTCGGGCCTGTCGAGCTTTCTGCCCGCCGATCTGGCGCTGGCCGGGCTGGTGCTGGCGACGCTTTTGACCAACATCGCGCAAGCCTTCCGGCAGGGGACTGCGGCGGCCTGGCGGTCGCTCCGGCGCTACCGGCTGCTGATCGGCTGCGTGGTGCTGGCGATCGGCCTCAGCGCGCCGCTGGTCGCGATCCTGCCCGACCGGGTCATGTATCTGTTGATCGGGCTGCCCATCGCCGCCTTCACGGTCTCGCAGCTGGCCGGGCGACAGCTGATCCTGCCCGCCCGCCACCGCGCCCGGGCCGAGATCGCGATGGGGCTGACCGGCGGGTTCTTCGGCGGCATCTCGGGGGTCTGGGGGCCGCCGGTCATCGCCTATCTGCTGTCCTTCAACACCGAAAAGACCGAGATGGTCCGGGTGCAGGGCGTCGTCTTCCTGATCGGGGCGGTGATGCTGCTGCTGGCGCATCTGGGTTCGGGCGTGCTGAACGCGCAAAGCCTGCCCTTCTCGGCGGTGCTGGTGCTGCCCGCAGCGCTGGGCATGTGGGCGGGGGTCAGGCTGCAGGACCGGCTTGACCCCGTCCGGTTCCGCCGCGCCACCCTGGCCGTGCTGGCGTTGGCGGGGCTGAACCTGATCCGGAAGGGGCTGATGGGCTGAGGCGGCCGGTTAGCGCGCGTTGATCCGTTCGATATAGGCGCGCAGCTCCTCGGCCTCCTGGCGGGCATGTTGCAGCCCGTCCATCGCGGCGTTCAGCTCGGCCTCGGTCTGGTTGAGCTGGTTGGTCAGTTCGGCCTCGCGCTGGTTCAGATAGCCCACCGCCTGATCGCGGGCCTCCTCGGCCTCGTGCAGCGCATGCGCCATGCGGTCCAGCTCGCCCATGTCGGCGGTCGTGGTGCGCCCCAGCCGCTGCACCAGCCAGCAGGCGACCCAGCCAAGTGCGAAGGCCACGAACAGCATGACGCTGGTGACCAGAATGAATTCAGTCCTGTCCATCGATCTGGTCCTCTTCACCGGCATCGGCCGGGTCCTCTGCGTCCCGGGCGGTGTCGTCTACCCCGGTCTCGGGCCCGGTTTCGGCCCCGATATCGTCCTGGGGTTCAGCCCCGGTTTCGTCCTCTCCCTCGGCTTCACCTTCGGCCTCGGACGTCGTGTCGTCGCCGGTATCGGCGGCTTCCGCTTCGGTGTCTTCGGCTTCGCTCCCGTCGGGACCGGCGTCTTCGATCAGGTGGAACTCGATCCGCCGGTTGGCCTCGCGGCCCTCCTCGGTGTCGTTTTCCGCGACCGGGTCCTGCTCGCCATAGCCCTTGGCGGTCAGGTTGCCGACCAGAATGCGGCGGGCCATCAGCGCGTCGACCACCGCATTGGCGCGGGCCTGGCTGAGCCGCAGGTTCATTTCGTCCCGGCCCTGGCTGTCGGTATAGCCCGCGATTTCCATCTTCGCGCGGGGGCAGCCGCGCAGGATGTCGGCGATCTGGTCGACCACGCGCAGCGAGGCGCCGTCGATGGTGGCCGAGCCGGGGTCGAAAGTGATCTTGGTTTCCGCCAGCACCGCGCCGATCTCTTCGACGCAGACGGCCGGATCGGCAAGCGCCGCGCCGGGCGTCTCGGGAGGCTTGCGATAGGTGATCTGCAGCCCGAAGTTCTGCGCATCGCCCAACCTGTCCGACAGGATCTGCGCGACCCGGGCGCGGGCGGTTTCGTCCTCGGTCAGCCCGTTGATCTGCACGAAATCGGGCTGCACCACGGCCGAGCCGTTCCGGAGCTGCGACAGCGCCTCAAGCCCGGCCAGAACCCGCATCGGCCAGCCCTCGGGCAGCGCGGGGTCGAGCCGCAGCGCCGAATGCACATGCTCGCCGCCAAAGCGCGACCGGGCATAGGTTTCGGTCGCGTCGCGGACCATCGCATCGGTCACCCGGCCGCGCATCTGTACCAGGCCCTCGGGGCTCAGCGTCGCCACGAACTCGGCCGGTCCGGGGGCGGCGCCGTCGGTCTTGACCGGGGCGGGCAGAACGGTGTGCAGGGTGAAGGCCTCGGGCAGGTCTGCCTTGAGCGCGGCGCTGACCCGGTCGAACAGGGCGGTCTCGGTCCCGGTGGCCGCCACCAGCGTCACGTCCGTATCCGAAAAGGTCAGGCTTCCGCCGCCCAGCTCGGCCAGCGCCGCGATGCCGCTGGCCGCGGCCGTGCCCCAGTCGGCCGAGGGGGCGCCAAGCCCCAGCGTGCAGGTGGCGTCGTCGGGCGCACCCGCTTCGCGCGCGGCGGCAAGGATCAGCGCGGCCGCGCCTTCGGTATCGGCGGCGCAGGCATCGAAACGCGCGCCCGCCTCGTCCATCAGGAAGCGCAGGGTGAAGGGGGCGATGGTCGGCCGCGGTGCAGAGATGTCCAGCGCCAGATCGAGCCCCCTGGGGGCTGCCGCACGCAGTTCGCGTTCCAGCCGCGCCTTGTCCTTGGCGCTGTCCGAAATCGCGGTGACGGAGACCCGGTTCGCGGTGATCGATATTTTCGAGCGTTTCAGCCGGTCGAGCGCGATCAGACCGAAGTCAAGCGCGGCATCCCAGCCCTCGGGCGCGGCCGCATCGGCGCTGTCCATCATGTCGGTGACCGGCAGCCGCCCGGCGATCCGGGCCAGATCGGCGGCCAGGACCTCGGTGCGCGAGCGCCGCGGAATGAGCCCGATCACCGAAATGCCGGTGTCGTTGCGCAAAAGCTCGACCGAAAAGCGCGGCCCGTCCAGCGGCGTCGGTGCGGCGACCTCGATATCGTCGATCAGGTTGGTGCTGTCGACCACCGTCCCGGCGGCTGCCAGTGCGTGGAACCGGGCGGCCTCGTCCGGCGCGGTGCCGGACAGATGCATCAGCATGCCGTCGGCCCGCACGTTGGCCCAGGGGATACCCCGTTCGGTCAGCGCCGCCCGCACCGACTGGCGGGTGTGGGATTCGATCCAGTTGACCGCCAGCAGCGCCGCGCAAAGGCAGACAAGTGCTGCCAGCGCAAAGACGGCGGGGGCGATCAGTTTCGACAGGAGATGCCGCATCGGCCGGTCCGGGCTTGGGGTGTCATCGAAGGCCTTTCATCGCTTGGGGGCGGGACGGTGCGGCGGTCAGGCAAGGATTGCGAGGCCGAAGCACAGCACCGGGATCAGCCCGGCATCGCGGTTGCTGCGGAACAGCGACAGGCAGCGGTCGGTATTCTCGGTATCGAGGCGCCGAAGCTGCCAGGACATGTGCAGCGCAAAGCCCGCAGTGCCGATCAGCCCCATGAAGGCCGCCGTGCCTCCGGCCGGGCGCAGGAGCGCCAGCAGCACCCCCAGCACCATCAGCCCGGTTGCGGCGATCAGGAACTGTTGCAGACGGACCGGCGTGTTTTCGGCAAAGAGCCGCGCGGTCGACTTGACCCCGATCAGGGCGTCGTCCTCCTTGTCCTGATGGGCATAGATGGTGTCGTAGAAGATCGTCCAGGCGATGCCCGCCAGATACAGCAGGACCGGGGCGAGGCTCAGGCTGCCGGTATGGGCGACCCAGGCCAGCATCGCGCCCCAGTTGAAGGCCAGCCCCAGAAAGACCTGCGGCCACCAGGTAAAGCGCTTGGCGAACGGGTAGATCGCCACCAGCGCCAGCGAAGCCACGCCCATCGCGATGGCGGCCGCGTTGAAGGTGATCAGGATGCAGAAGGCGGCGAGCGACTGGATCACCATCCAGAACACCGCCTGCGCCACCGTCACCTGCCCCGAAGGGATCGGGCGCGAGCGGGTGCGCGCGACCTCGCCGTCGATGTTGCGGTCGGTAATGTCGTTCCAGGTGCAGCCCGCGCCGCGCATCAGGAAGGCGCCGATGCCGCAGCCCAGCACGATCCAGAGGTCGATCCAGCGGAACCCTGTCGAGGCCGCAGCCAGCGTCACGCCCCAGAGGCAGGGCAGGTACAGAAGCCAGGTGCCGACCGGGCGGTCGGCCCGCGACAGCCGCAGATAGGGGCGGGTCCAGACCGGGGCGAGGCGGTCGACCCAGTTGCCCTTGACTGCATCGGCGACCTGGCCCTCCACGGCTCTGTCCAAGGCGCTGTGGACCTCTGGCGTTTCGGCGGTGTCGGACATAACAATGGCCCCCATGAACGATCTTCGGTCAGCAAGAATCCGGCTCTATGTAGAGCAGCCCTTGGGGGAAGGGCAAACCGTTCCTCTGACGGGCGACCAGGCGCATTACCTGTTCGCCGTGATGCGGCTGGTTCCGGGCGACCCGGTGCTGGTTTTCGACGGTAAATCAGGTGAATGGCTGGCCGACGTGGTCGAGGCGAAGAAGCGCGCAGGGGTGCTGGTCTGCCGCGAAAACACCCGACCGCTGCAGCTTCCGCCCGATCTGTGGCTGTGCTTCGCGCCGATCAAGAAAACGCGAACGGATTTCATCGTCGAGAAGGCGGCCGAACTGGGCGCGGCCCGGATCTGTCCCGTGCAGACCGAGTTCACCAATTCCGAACGCATCCGCCGCGACCGGCTGCAGGCTCATGCCGTCGAGGCGGCCGAGCAATGCGGCGGCACTTATGTACCCGAGGTGGCCGATTTGCAAAAGCTGTCGGATCTGCTCGATGCCTGGCCCGAGGGCCGCCATCTGATGTTCTGCGACGAGGCGCTGGTCGGGGCCGGTCAGGCGCTGGGGGAGGCGCCGAAGGGCCCCTGGGCGATCCTGATCGGGCCCGAGGGCGGGTTTTCCGAGACCGAGCGCGCCCGGCTTCGCGCGCTGCCCTTCGCCCATCCGGTCAGCCTCGGCCCCCGGGTATTGCGCGCCGATACGGCGGCGGTCGCCGCGCTGACGGTCTGGCAGCAGGCGCTGGGGGATTGGGGGTGAGCTTTCTGCGGCCCGAGGCGGTCGCGGCTCTCCGGCAGCGGCGCGAGGTCATCGCGGCGGGCGGCGTCGCGCTAGCCGGGCTCTGGATCTTCGGGCTGGGCGGGTATCTGTTCCAGGCGCTGGGCGTGTTGACGGTGGCGCTGGGGGCGGGGCTTGGTTTCGTCGCGATCCGACGCAACCGGTTCCGCATCCCGGGCAATGGCCCCGGGATCGTGCAGGTCGACGAGGGCCAGATCACCTATCTGGCGCCCCGGGGCGGCGGCTTTGTCGCGCTGAGCGAGATTACCCGCATCGAGATGGTCTTCGACGAGACCGGGGCGCGCGGCTGGCGGCTGAGCCAGACACGGTTTCCGGAGGTCACGATTCCCGCCTCGGCCAGCGGCGCCGACGCGCTGTTCGACGTGTTCATGGCGCTGCCCTGCGCCAATCCCCGCGCGATCCTCTCGGCGCTCGACCGCAGCCCTGCCGACGGCCCGGTGACGGTCTGGTCGAGGATCGTCCGTCCGGCCTTGACTTGAGCCCGCCCGCGACGCAGGTCTTGGCCGGAACACGAGCGAACAATCTGGAGGCCGCTGGCCCATGTCCATTCCCCAGTCAGGCGGCGGCCCGATCGAATCCCATGCGCAACTGGCCGAATACCTGGCTTCGGGCTGCAAGCCCAAGGCCGACTGGCGGATCGGCACCGAGCACGAGAAGTTCGGCTATTGCAAGGATGCGCTGAAGCCCATCCCCTATGACGGCCCGCGCTCGGTCAAGGCGGTGCTGGAAGGGCTGCGCGACCGCCATGGCTGGGCGCCGGTGATGGAAGGCGAGAACCTTATCGGGCTGCAGAAGGACGGGGCCAATGTCAGCCTCGAGCCGGGCGGCCAGCTGGAACTGTCGGGCGCGCCGCTCGAGACCATCCACCAGACCTGCGACGAGGTCACCGAGCATCTGCGCGAGGTGAAGGGCGTGGCCGACGAGATCGGCGTCGGCTTCATCGGCCTCGGCGCCGCTCCGGTCTGGAGCCATGAGGACATGCCGATGATGCCCAAGGGGCGTTACCGGCTGATGACCGATTACATGGACCGGGTCGGGACCATGGGCAAGACGATGATGTACCGGACCTGCACGGTTCAGGTAAACCTCGACTTTGGCTCCGAGGCGGACATGGTGCAGAAGCTGCGGGTGGCGCTGGCGCTGCAACCCGTCGCGACCGCGCTGTTCGCCAATTCGCCCTTCCTCGACGGCAAGCCCAATGGCATGAAATCCTGGCGCAGCCGGGTCTGGCGCGATCTCGATGCCGCGCGCACCGGCATGCTGCCCTTCGTCTTCGAGGACGGGTTCGGGTTCGAGCGCTATGTCGACTATGCCCTCGATGTGCCGATGTATTTCGTCTATCGCGACGGCCGCTATATCGACGCGCTGGGCCAGTCCTTCCGCGATTTCATGGCCGGTCGGCTGCCCGCCCTGCCGGGCGAGGTGCCGACGCTGTCGGACTGGGCCGATCACCTGACGACGATCTTCCCCGAGGCGCGGATGAAGAAATTCATCGAAATGCGCGGCGCCGATGGCGGGCCGTGGCGCAGGCTTTGCGCGCTGCCCGCGCTCTGGGTCGGGCTGACCTACGATCAGGGCGCGCTCGATGCCGCCTGGGATCTGGTCAAGGACTGGGATGCCGAGACCCGCGAGGCCTGGCGCGTCGCCGCCGCCACCGACGGGCTCGATGCCGAGGTGAACGGCGTCAAGATGCTGGGCCTTGCCCGGCAGGTGGTCGACATCGCCCGGGGCGGGCTCAAGGCCCGCGCGCGGCCGGGGCTGGGCGGCATGGTCCAGGACGAACGCCATTTCCTGCATGCGCTGGAAGACAGCGTCGAGACCGGCAAGACCCCGGCCGACGAGCTGCTCGACCATTATCACGGCGACTGGAACGGCGATCTGAGCCGGATTTACGCGGATTTCAGCTACTGACACTGCGGCTTCGGCTCGCCAGTCCGTCTTCTTTCAGCGCCTGTTTGCCCGCGACGTCGGAATAGTCGATAAAAAGACTCGGAAACGACGCGCGAGGGACAGGACGTGGGGATCATCGACAGGCTCCGCACCCGGGGACGGGTGGCGGACCGGGCAGAGGCGGCGCTGGAGGCGCTGCGCGCACTGGCCAGGGACTGGGAGAGGCCCCTGACCGAAAGCGCCCAAGGGCTGGTGCTGGAGCTTTTCCGGGCGCGGGTCTCTGCGCGGCGCGAGGGCGCGAATCTGGGGCTGGAGATCGTCGCCCCCGACGCGGCCTGCCGATGCCGCGCGTTTCGGCACGGGCGGGCTGCATGTCCGGCTTCTGGTCCCGCCCGACGGGCGGGTACCGGCCTGGCCCCGGATCGGTGGCAGCGCGCGGGTCGACTGGCCGAGCGGCCCGGACGCGTTGCACCGGCCAGTCTACACGGTCTCCGACTTGGGGGCAGACCGGGTCGATATCGACATGTTCGACCATCCGGGCAGCCCGACCTGCGACTGGGCGCGCGGCGTCGTTCCGGGGGCACCGGTCGGGATCATGGGGCCGGGCGGCGGCTGGTTGCCCGAGGGCGATCCGCTGCTGCTTTTCGGTGACGAAACCGCGGTGCCCGCCATCCTGCGGATCCTGAGGATCACCGGAGTCCCGGCCCGGGCCTGGGTCACGGCCGCGCCCGAGGATCTGGCGGCGCTGGGCGCCGACCGGCGCGTGACGCGCAGCGGCGATCTTCTGGAGGCGCTCGATGCGGCCAATCCGGGGCCGGGCGGCTTCGTCTGGTTTGCCGCCCGCGACGGGATCGCCCGCGAGGCGCGGCGCCGACTGACCGCGTGCGGCCTGCCGCGCGGGCGCTTTTCCGCCATTGCCTATTGGCGCTGAGGCGCAGGCGCTCGGGCTGACCTGCCGCTCGCGGGAAGTTCAGACCGCGTGGGGCCGGTCGCCTTGAAGGGCGCCGGGCCGGTCCATAGCTCTGCCTGGATCACGCGAAAGGGAGAGGCGCCATGAATATCGAACGGCTGCTGCAGGAGGCGCTGGGCTCGGGGCAGGCCCCGAGACAGGATCGGGGGCAGGGCGGCTCGGCGCTGCCGGGCGGGCTTGCAGGCGGTGCGGCCGCCGGCGGGCTGGTGGCCCTGCTTCTGGGCAGCAAGAAGGCCCGCAAGCTGGGCGGCAAGGCGCTGACCTATGGTGGCATGGCCGCGGTCGGCGGGCTGGCTTACAAAGCCTGGCGCGACTGGCAGCAGAACCGCCCCTCGGGCACCGAGGCCGATCCGCTGCACCTGCCGCCGCCGCCCGCCGATAGCGGCTTCGACATGGCTCAGGAGCGCGACAGCGCCGGGCAGGATTTCCGGCTGGCGGTGCTGCGCGCGATGATCCTCGCGGCGAAATCCGACGGCCATATCGACCCCGAGGAACACGGCCGCATCCGCGACCGGATCGAGGCGCTGGGCCTCGGAGCCGAGGAAAAGGCCGCCCTGTTCGACAGTTTTGCCGCGCCCGCCGATCCGGCCGAGGCCGCGCGCCCGGCACGGACAGACGCCCAGCGGGCCGAGCTGTATCTGGCCTCTGCCCTGGCCGTCGATCCCGACACGCCCGACGAACGACGCTATCTCGACGATCTGGCGCGCCATCTGGCTTTGCCAGAGGGCCTGCGCGGGCATCTCGACCTCGAGGCCGAGGCGGCGCGCCGTCAGGTTGGGGCCTGAGCGCCGCTCTGGCATCCTGACGTTGGGGCAGGGCGCAAGATCAGAGGTTTAACTGTCGTCTCCGCGGGCTAGGCTCTGGCCAAAGTCTTCGGGGAGGAGTGGATATGCTTTCGGTTGTGGCAAGGCCGCTGGTGCGCGTGTTCGAGCGTTACCTGCCGGACCCCTATGTTTTCGTGATCATCCTGACCATCGTCGTGATGGCGGCGGCGGTGCTGTTCGAGGGCCGCTCGCCGGTTGCGGTGATCGAGATGTGGGGCGACGGCTTCTGGACGCTGCTGTCCTTCTCGATGCAGATGCTGCTGGTGCTGGTGACGGGCTACATGATGGCCTCGACGCCTGCGGTGCGCGGGCTTCTGAACCGTCTGGCCGACACCGCCCGCGGGCCGGCCCGCGCGATCTTGCTGGTCACGCTGGTCTCGCTGCTGGCCAGCTGGATCAACTGGGGCTTCGGTCTGGTGGTGGGCGCGCTGCTGGCCAAGGCCGTCGCCCGCCGGGTCGCGGTCGATTACCGGCTGCTGGTCGCCTCGGCTTATTCGGGCTTTCTGGTCTGGCATGGCGGGCTGGCGGGCTCGATCCCGCTGGCGATCGCGACGCCCGGCCATACCTTCGAGGATCAGATCGGGATCATCGGCACTTCCGAGACCATCTTCGCGGCCTTCAACCTGATCATCGTCGCGGCGCTTTTCATTGCCGTGCCGCTGGTCAACTGGCTGATGCTGCCCAAACCCGGGCATGAGATGATCGTCGATCCGGCGAAGCTGGAAGAGCCCGAATTCGGCGGCGGGCCGACCCACCGGCCCTCGGACCGGATCGAGAATTCGCCGATCCTGTCCTGGATCATCGGCGGCGCGGGGCTGGCCTGGCTGGTGATCGACCTGCTGGACGGTGGCGGGCTGACGCTGAACTACATCAACTTCCTCTTTCTCTTCGTCGCGATCCTTTTGCACGGCACGCCCCGGCGGCTGCTCGATGCGCTGGCCGAAGGTGTCAAGAGCGGCGCTGGCATCGTCATCCAGTTCCCGTTCTATTCCGGGATCATGGCGATCATGGCGGGGTCCGGGCTGGCGGTCTCGATCTCGGACGGGCTGACCTCGTTCGCCAGCGCCGAGAGCCTTCCGTTCTGGAGCTTCATCAGCGCGGGCATCGTCAATTTCTTCGTGCCCTCGGGCGGCGGGCAATGGGTGGTGCAGGCGCCGGTGATGCTGCCCGCGGCCGAGGCGCTGGGCGTCGATCAGGCGCGCGTTGCGATGGCGGTGGCCTGGGGCGATGCCTGGACCAACATGGTGCAACCCTTCTGGGCCTTGCCGATCCTCGCCATCGCCGGGTTGAATGCCAAGGACATCATGGGGTTCTGCGTCGTCCAGCTGGTGGTCAGCGGGATCATCATTGCGCTGGGGTTGAGTTTCCTGTGACGCGGCCCCCGGCCTGCGGGAAGGCTAGCCGCACCCGCAGGCCCGGGGCGTTGTCCTCAAGCGTCAGGCGCGCGCCATGCAGGCTGGCGATGGCCGCGACCAGCGACAGGCCCAGCCCGTGGCCCGGCGTCGTGCGGCTGCGTTCCAGCCGGTAGAGCCGGCGCAGGACCTTGTCGCGTTCGCCCTCGGGGACGCCGGGGCCGTCATCGGCGACGATCAGGCCCGGTGGATCGGCGGTGACGGCAATGTCGATCCGGCTGCCCTCTGACGTGTGGCGAAGCGCGTTTTCGACCAGATTTGCCAGCGCCTGCGCGATCAGGCTCGGCTCGCCCCGGACGGTCGGGCCGGTTTCGGGGCAGGAGAGGCTCAGCCGGTGGCCGGCATCCTCGACCGAGGGCTGGTAAAGCTCGACCACCTGCCGGACCGTGAGGCCCAGATCGAAGGGCTGGAACCGGGCCGAGGCCTGACCGCCCTCGATCTGGGCGATCTCCAGCATGGCGCGGAAGACCGATACGGCGCGGTCGACCTCGGCACTGGCGCGGTCGGCAAGCTCGGCCGGATCGCCCTCGTCGGGCAGCCGCGCGCGCAGGTCCTGGATCAGCACCGAGATCCGCTGGAGCGGTGTGCGCAAGTCATGGGCGATGTCGGCGGTCACCTGGCGCAGCGCCTCGGTCGCGGCTTCCTGGCGGGCGGCCAGCCGGTTCACCCCGGCGCCGATCCGCGACAGGTCGTCGGCCGGGAGCGGGTCGGGCGGAAGCCGGGCGCTGAGATCGCCCGCCGACAGCCGGTCGAGCGTCTCTTCGATGCCATCCACCCGGCGCGCCGTGCGCCGGGCGATCAGCACGCCGACGCCCAATGAAATCAGCACCGTCGGGCCGAGGCTGAAGGCCAGAAGCGACAGGAAAGTGCGGCGCAGCTCGGCGATGGGGGCGAGGCTTTCGGCCACGATCAAGAGCCCGCCCGACAGCGGCCGCACTTCGTGCAGGTAGCCCGCAGCCCCCAGCGGCTGGTCGCCCGGACTCAGATGGATGTCGCCGCCGTCAAGCGTGGCGCGGGCATTGCCCACCTGCCGCCCGTCGGCCGCCAGAAAGACCGTGACCGTCTTGGCAGGATCGGCCGCCCGCGCCCGCGCCCGCACGATGGCCGACAGGGCTGCAGGCGTGGCACTCAGATCGAAGCTGGCCAGTTCCGCGTCGAGATCGGCCCGGATCGACCGGGCCAGATCGGCGCGAAGCGTCAGATAGGCCCCGCCCAGAGACAGCAGGTTCGCCAGCGCCACCACCGCGACCAGCGCCAGCGCCTGCCGGACCGGGGTCGAGCGCATAAGGTGCCTGAGCGAGGCGGCGCGGGGCCCCATCTCAGTCGCCGATCCGGTAGCCCGCGCCGCGCACGGTGGTGATCAGTTCCTTGTCGAAGGGCCTGTCGACCTTGGCGCGGAGCCGGCTGATATGGGTTTCGACCACGTTGGTCTGGGGGTCGAAATTGATGTCCCAGACCGATTCCAGCAGCATGGTGCGGGTCTGCACCCGGCCCTTGTGGCGCAGCAGATGTTCCAGAAGCGCGAATTCGCGGGGCAACAGATCGATCTTTCGGCCCGCCCGGGTGACGGTGCGGCGGACCAGATCCATCTCCAGATCGGCCGCCTTCAGCACGGTTTCGGTCTCCTGCATCGGCGGGCGGCGCCCCAGGGCCTCGATCCGGGCGGAAAGCTCGCCGAAAGCGAAGGGCTTGACCAGATAGTCGTCGCCGCCGGCCCTCAGTCCGTCGATGCGGTCGTCGACCCCGCTCATCGAGGTCAGGAAGATCGCGGGCGTGGTGACATGGGCGGCGCGGAGCGCGCGCACCAGCGACAGCCCGTCCAGTTCGGGCAGCATCCGGTCGACCACCATCACGTCATAGGCGGTGGCCAGCGCCCGGGCCAGAGCGTCGCGGCCATTGTCCAGGCAATCGACCGAGTGGCCCTCTTCGCCCAGCCCGCGGGCGATGAACTGGGCGGTGGTGGGATCGTCCTCGACGACGAGCAGTTTCATGGCGAACGGCCTCCGACCCTCGATCCTTGACGCGACTGGCCCTCACTATGGCGCCGCGCGGGCCGCGTTCAACCGCCTCTGCGCCCGGGTTTCGGCCCCGTCACCGGCACGTGAGAGCGATTGCAGGAATGTAATCGGCGCGGGGATGTGACCGCAATCCCGGGGCGCCATCTTGGTCCTGCAACCGGCGTTCCGGCCGGCAAGATGCCCCAGTTCAGGAGACCAAGGACATGTCGAACAAAGCAAAGCGCAATGCCGTCTCGGCCGTGGCGCTCGCCGCGCTCCTCGGGGCGACGGCGGGGATCGGGCTCGACCATGCGGTGCCGGCGGCCAATGCCGCGACGGCGCCCGCGGGCGGGTATGTCGATCTGGTGGCGCGGGTCGCGCCCGCCGTCGTGACCATCGAGGTCGAGAAGGCCGCGCCGCAGGCCCAGCTGCAGACCTTCCAGTTCCCCGACGGCTTTCCGATGGAGGAATTCGCCCGCCGCTTCGGCCTGCCGATGCCCGGCTATCCGCAAGGCCCGCAGGGCGAGGCGCCGCGTCTGAAGGGCGTCGGCACCGGTTTCATCGTGTCTCAGGACGGCAAGATCGTGACCAACGCCCATGTGGTCGACGGCGCCGACAGCGTGACCGTGACCCTGTCCGATGGCCGCAGCTTCGACGGCAAGGTGCTGGGTGCCGACACAGCCTCGGACATCGCGCTGGTCTCGATCGACGGCCAGAACCTGCCGCATGTCGATTTCGGATCCTCCGATGCGCTGAAGGTCGGTCAGCCGGTTGTCGCGATGGGCAACCCGTTCGGTCTGGGCCAGACCGTCACCAGCGGCATCGTCTCGGCGCTGGGCCGCGACATCAATTCGGGACCCTTCGACAACTTCATCCAGACCGATGCCGCCATCAACAAGGGCAATTCGGGCGGGCCGCTCTTCAATGAAGAGGGCGAGGTCGTCGGCATCAACACCGCGATCCTGTCGCCCACCGGGGGGTCGGTCGGCATCGGCTTTGCCGTGCCCTCGGACATGGCCAAATCGGTCGTGGCCGACCTTGAGAAAGGCGGTCAGGTCGATCGCGGCTTCCTCGGTGTGCAGATCGGCCAGGTCAGCGAGGAGGTCGCCGCGGCGCTGGGCTTCGACAGCCCGCACGGCACCATGATCGTTGACGTGACTGCCGACAGCCCGGCCGCGAAGGCGGGGCTGAAGAAGGGCGACATCGTGCTGGCGGTGGACGGCCAGGAGGTGACCGGGCCGCGCGATCTGACGCGCTTCATCGCGACCGACGCGCCCGGCACCGATGTGTCGCTGAACGTGTTGCGCGCGGGCAAGTCGATGGATGTCTCCGTCACCCTCGGCAACCGCGCGGATCGGCCGGCCTGACGGCCGGTCGTGACAGGCGACCGGACGCTCCCACCCTTCGGCGTCCGGTCGCGGCCCACGCCTTTTCTTCTTTCGGGCAAGTCCCGTCCCGGAAGGAGGAAGGCTCCGGGCCCTGACATCGCCCGTTCCGACCCTCTTGGCCGGTGCGGCGACCCCGGACCCGATCCTTGCCCCGGGTCCGGTCGGATACTCCCGCGCCCCGGCTGGACACCGGGGTGTAGCCTGCCCCGCCCGGCCTCCCCCCGGACGGGGCTTTTTCTTGTGACACGGCGTGCCGACCTGTCCGGACCGCGCGGCCCACGCGTTCGCAAGCGCGCCCGCGCACGGGCCACTGCAGAGGCGATGAAGATCGGAATACAGCAGATTCGGGCGACGCTTGCCGGCGGCAGTCGGCCAAGCCTCGACAGGCGGCTGGAAAAGGGCGGGCGCGGGGACGCGCGCCCGCCAGAGATGGCGCGGGACGGCCCGGCCTATTCGGCCTGCATCGAGCCGGTCTTGACGAAGCGCAGGTGCCAGGACAGCGCCTCGTCCAGAAGATGCGGCGCGTGCTTGCCGTAAGAGCCTTCCATCGCGCGCTTGTAGTAGTCGCGCAGCGCCGGGCGGAAATCGGGATGGGCGCAATTCTCGATGATCAGCGCCGCGCGCTGCTTGGGCGCGAGGCCGCGCAGGTCCGCAAGCCCCTGTTCGGTCACGAGGATCTGCACGTCCTGGGCAATGTGATCAACATGGGCGACCTTCGGCACGATGGCCGAGATCTTGCCGTTCTTCGCGGTCGAAGGGGTCATGAAGACCGAGACATAGGCGTTGCGCGCGAAATCGCCCGAGCCGCCGATGCCGTTCTGGATCCGCGAGCCCATGACATGGGTCGAGTTGACGGCGCCGTAGATGTCGGCCTCGATCAGCCCGTTCATGGCGATGCAGCCGAGGCGGCGGACGATTTCGGGGTGGTTCGAGATTTCCTGCGGCCGCAGGATCAGCTTGTCGCGGAACCGGTAGGCATGGTCGTTGAACCATTCCGCAGCGGTGGGGCTCAGCGACAGCGAGGTGGCCGAGGCGCTGCGCAGCTTGCCCGCGTCGAGCAGTTCCAGCATGCCGTCCTGAATGACCTCGGTATAGGCAGTCATGTTCTCGAAGGGCGAATTCATCAGCCCGGTCAGCACCGCGTTGGCGACGTTGCCCACGCCCGACTGCAGCGGCAGAAGCTGCGGCGGCAGGCGGCCCTTCGAGACCTCGTGCAGGAAGAAGTCGAGCAGATGCCCGGCAATCGACTGCGCCACCTCGTCGGGGGCCTTGAAGGGCGCGTTGCGGTCCGGCGCGTCGGTTTCGACGATGGCGACGATCTTCTTCGGATCGCAGCGGAAATAGGGCTGGCCGATGCGGTCGTTGGGGCTCGACAGCGGGATCGGGCGGCGATGCGGCGGCAGCGCGGTGCCGTAGTAGATGTCATGCATCCCGCGCAGCGCTTCGCTTTGCCAGTGGTTGACCTCGAGGATGACCTTCTCGGCCTGGTCGAGCCAGGTCTTGTTGTTGCCGATCGACGAGGACGGAATGAGCTGGCCGTCCGAGGTGATGCCCGAAACCTCGACGATGGCGGTGTCGAGCTTGCCGAGGAACCCCTGCCACGCCATCGGCGCGACCTGGCTGAGATGCATGTCGAAATAGTTCATCTCGCCCGCGTTGATCTTTTCGCGGGCGATGGGGTCCGAGTTGTAGGGCAGGCGGAACTCGATCCCCCCGGCCTTGGCCAGAGCGCCGTCAAGCTCGGGTCCGGTCGAGGCGCCGGTCCAGACCTTGACCTGGAACGGGTTGCCGGCGGCATGTTCGGCTTCGATCCGGGCGGCCAGCGCCAGCGGCACCGACTTGGGGTAGCCCGACCCTGTGAAGCCACTCATCCCGATGGTCGATCCGGGCGCGATCAGGGCCGCGGCGTCCTCCGCGCTCATCACGCGGTTGCGCAGCGTCGGGTCGCCGATCCTCGATGCAATGGTCTGGGCGATGGTCATGGGCTCCTCCTCCTCGAGCTCCCCGTCCCGGACGTCCGGTGCGGAGCGGGGAAGTGCTGGCGTTCAGGCGGGAGTTCCGGCCCTGGGCGGTCGGAGGATCCCACGGTTCCGATCTCTTGGACAGACTGCCGCGCCCGACGGCAAGGGTGGATGCTGGCATGGCCGCCATGCGCTGAGTGCAATTCCCGTGTTTCGGATGTGTGATTTGCGGGATTTGTGCGCCTGCGGTATAAAATTGCCGTCAGGTGCGATTGTTATCCCGCACTGTAAAATTGTTTTCAGATGTTCCGGTCTGCTGCGGCAGAGGGGCGATTTGATGCGCCTTGGCCGGCCTGACGACATAGGCCGGATTGGTCCCGCCATCGATGCCAATCGGCCGTCCCGCAGCCGTTCCGGCGCAGCAGCGCGCTTCGTGGACGAGGGTATACCCACCGGAAAGCCCGGGTCTGGCGGTCTTCCGGTCCGTTGCGAATCATACGTGAGGGCGGTTTGCCCGGGCCGTCGCGAGCTCAGTCGCCGGTCCCGGCCTTCGGGGCAGAGGTGGTGGGGGCCGGCGGGCGAACCCGGAAGACCACGCAATACAGTGCCGGGGCGAACAGCAGGGTGATGCCGGTCCCGGCGATGATGCCGCCCATCATCGCGAAGGCCATCGGCCCCCAGAACACCTCGCGCGCGATCGGGATCAGCGCGAGGCTGGCCGCGGCGGCGGTCAGCAGGATCGGCCGGGCGCGGCTGTCCGAGGCGCCATAGACAGCCTCCCAGGGGCTTTGCCCGGCCCGGATCAGCACCTCTACCTCATGGATCAGGATCACCGCATTGCGGATCAGGATGCCGACGAGGGCCAGAACCCCCAGCAGCGCGACAAAGCCCAGCGGCGCGCCTGAGGGCAGAAGCGCCGCGACCACCCCGATCAGCCCCAGCGGGGCCACCGCCAGCACCACGAACAGCAGCCGGAAGCTTTGCATCTGGATCATGACCAGCGTCAGGATGCTCAGCACCATCACCGGCACCACATCGAGGATCGGGGCCTGGCTTTCGGCGCTGGATTCCTCGGACCCGCCCAGCGCGACGCGATACTCGGGCGGCAGGCCGTCCGCGAAGGCCGCGATCCGGGGCGTGAGGTCGGCCACGATGGTGGCGGGTTGCTCGGCGCCGCGGATCGCCGCGCCCACGGTGATCGTCGGCACCCGGTCGCGTTGATGGATCTCGGGCTGTTCGGTGGTCCATTCCAGGCGCGCGATCGACAAAAGCGGGATCGGGTCGCCCGCGGCATTGCCGAATTGCAGGGTCTCGAGCGCGGCGATGGTGGAGCGGTCGGCTGCCACGCCGCGTGCCAGCACATCGACCAGCTTACGGCCGTCGCGCAGTTCGGTCACGCCCGCGCCCTCGAACAGACCGTACAGCGTCTGGGCCACGTCGGACTGGGTCAGCCCGAGCTGGCGCAGCCGGGCCTGATCGAGGATCACCCGCACCACGCGGGCCGGTTCCGACCAGTTCAGGCTGATCGAGGTCAGTCGCGGATCAGCATCCAGCAGCGCCGCAAGATCGCGGGCCCGGTCGCGCAGGGGCTCGATCTCGGGGCCGGACAGGCGGTATTGCACCGGCTTGCCGACGGGCGGTCCCAGCGCGATCAGGCGGGTGTAGAAATCGGCCTCGGGATGGGCCCGGTCATAGGCCGCGATCTTGTCGCGCAGCCGGTCGCGGGCCTCGAGCCCCGGCGTCATCACCATCAACTGGCCGATATTCTCGCTGGCGGTCGGCTGGTCGAGGGTCAGCACGAAGCGCGGGACGCCGCGGCCGACATAGGCGGTCGAATAGCTCGCCTCGTCCTGCTGGCCGAGCCAGGCCTCGAATTCGGCCATTGCGGCATCTGTGGCGGCGAAGGCGCCGTTCTGGCGCAGCGTGACCTCGACGATGATCTCGGGCCGCTCGGAGGTTGGAAAGAACTGCTTTTCGACATGCCCGAGCCCGACGACCGAGGCCGCGAAAAGCGCTGAGGTCAGCAGGATCGTCGTCCAGCGGAACCGCATGGCCTTCAGCAGGACCTTGCGGAAGGCCCGGCGCACGCGGCCCGCCGCGCGATGGGCATGGCGCAGCTTCTTTGGCAGGAAGGTCACGCCTAGGATCGGCGCGAACAGAACGGCGACGATCCAGCTGAGCAAGAGCGAGATCGCGATGACGTAGAACAGCGACCGGGTGTATTCGCCCGCCTGGCTGGAATTGAAGGCGATGGGGATGAAGCCCGCGGCGGTGACCAGCGTGCCGGTCAGCATCGGAAAGGCGATCGAGGTCCAGGCATAGGAGGCGGCCTTCGTCAGGCTCTCGCCGATTTCGAGCCGCGAGATCATCGTCTCGATGGCGATCATCGCGTCATCGACCAGCAGACCCAGCGCGATGATCAGCGCGCCAAGCGACACCCGTTGCAGCGTGATGCCCATCACGTCGAGCAGCACGAAGGTCATGGCCAGCACCAGCGGGATCGACAGCGTCACCACCATCCCCGCCCGAAGCCCGAGCGAGATGAAGCTGACGGCCAGCACGATCAGCACCGCTTCGGCCAGTGCCCGGGTGAAATGGCCAACCGACTCCTCGACGACCTTGGGCTGGTCGGCGACCTTGTGAACCTCGATCCCGACCGGAAGCCGCTGGGCGACCCCGTCCATCAACGCTTCGAGCTCGGTGCCGAACTGCAGGATGTTGCCGCCCTCGCGCATGCCCACCAGAAGCGCGATGCCCTCGTGCCCGTTAAAGCGGAAAAGCTCGGTCGGCGGGTCGGCATAGCCCGCGGTCACGTCGGCGACATCGGCCAGCGAATAGAAGACATCGCCGGTCCTGAGCGGGGTCGCCGCCAGATCCTCGGCCGAGGCGTATTGGCCGGTGACCCGGATCAGGATCCGTTCGGCCTCGGTACGGATCGTGCCCGAGGGCACGATGGCGTTTTCCTGCGCCAGCGTGTCCAGCACCGCCTCGCGGTCGAGCCCGAGCGCGGCCAGGCGGCGGTTGGAAAACTCGATATGGATTTCGGGGGCGCGCACGCCCACCAGCTCGACCTTGCCGGTCTGGTCGAGCCGCAGGATCTCGGACCGGATGTCCTCGACCCGGTCTTCCAGCTCGCGGGGGGTGAAGCCGTCGGCGACGAAGGCATAGATGCTGCCGAACACGTCGCCGAAATCGTCGTTGAAGGAAAAGCCCGCGAATTCCGAGGGAAACTCGCCCCGGATGTCCGACATCATGTTGCGGACCCGGAGCCAGGTCGCATCGACCTCCTCGGCGCGGGTGGCGTCGCGCAGTTCGACATAGACGACAGACCGGCCGGGATAGGTGACCGAACGGGTGAACTTGAGCGCGTCGATTTCCTGCAGCTTCTTCTCGATCCGGTCGGTGACCTGGGTCACCGTTTCCTCGGCGGTGGCGCCGGGCAGGGCGGCCGAGACCACCATGACCTTGATCGCGAAGGACGGGTCCTCTTCGCGGCCCATCGACAGATAGGCCAGTGTGCCCGCAACCAGCGAGACCAGCATCAGGAACCAGACCAGCGAGCGGTGCCCGAGCGCCCAGTCCGACAGGTTGAAGCGCGGGCGCAGGCTCATGGCGCCACCCGGGGGCCGACGGCCAGCCCGTCCCGCAGGCAGGCCGCGCCCCTGATCACGATCTCGTCCCCGACCGACAGGCCTTCGGTGATCTCGATCCGGTCCGCAAGCCGCCGCCCGGTTTTGATGCCCACGCGTTCGACACGGCGGTCGGGGGGCAGCACGCGCCAGACGGCCGGGTCGGTCTCGGTCCCGGTCAGCGCGGTCGCGGGCAGGGTCATAACCGGCAAATCAAGGCGGGCCAGCGTGGCGGACACGAGGCTGCCGATGCGGAAATCGGAATCGCCTTCGGTGATCGTCAGGCGCAGCCGCCGGGTGCGAATATTGTCGCCGATGACCGGTTCGACCAGCCGCAGCCGTGCCTTGCGGGGATTGGCGAATTCGGCATGGACCACGACCTCGAACTGCGCATCTTGCGGCAGAACCTGCAGGAATTCGGTCGGCACGTCGATCACCGCCTCGCGGCCCTTCAGATCGGCAAGGGTAAGGATCGGGGTGCCGGCGGCGACCACCGTACCTTCCTCGACCTCGGTCGAGAGCACGATCCCGTCATTCGGGGCGACCAGCGTGCCATGGCCCAGCGCGTCGCGCGCCCGCGCCAGATCGGCCTGGGCGGCCTCGGCCTGGGCCTGGGTCGCATCGCGCGCGGCCTCGGCCTCTTCCAGCTGGGCGCGGGGCGCGATCCCGCGCTCGGCCAGGGTGTTCACGCGCTCGTAGCTTTGACGGGCAAAGGCGGCTTCGGCAAGGGCCGCGCTCAGTGCCGCGCGGGCCGAGGCGACGTCTTCCTGCAGGCTGACCCGATCCAGCGTCGCCAGCACGTCACCGCCCGCGACCCGGTCGCCGGGATCGACCTCGATCCGGGCGACGCGACCGATGGTCTGGAAGGCCAGATCGGTGCTGTGGGTGGCGGCGACGACACCGGCGAAGACCCGCTTTCGGGTCGGATCGGCGCTGACCGTCTCCGAGACCACAGGGCGCCCGGCGGCCGGATTGCCGCCGCAGGCCGGGCTGGCCGAGTGGGCGGTCGCGGGCAGCGTCGCCAGGGCAAGGGCAAGCAGGCGGATCATTCGTCCCCCCCAAGCGGGCGAACCTCGCGCCCGGGGAAAAGGTATTGGGACCCCGCGCCGACCACGGCGTCGCCCTCGGCCAGCCCCGCGGCAATGCGGATGCCGCGGTCGGTATAGGCGCCGATCTCGACCGGGGCGAGCCGGACCCGGCTGTCGGCGGCGTCGACGGTCCAGACGGCGGGGCCGTCGGCCGTCGCGGTCAGCGCCGTCCAGGGCACCGTGATCGCCGTCTGGCGGGCCAGGGTGACGATGCCCACGACAGGCTGGCCGATGGCAAAGAGGCGCGCGGCCTCGCCGTCGATGCGGACCTTGGTCTCGACCGTTCCATTGCTGCCCACGACCGGCGCAAGCTCGCTGACCGGGGCGCTGGTGCCGGGGCCGCCCTCCAGCGGGACCAGCCGCACGGGGCTGCCCAGAAAGGCGCCGAGTTCGGGGATGTCTGGGACCTGGAACACCGCCTCGCGCGGGCCGCGATTGGCCAGCGTCACCACCGCCTGCCCGGCGGCCATGACCTGACCCGGCTCGGCCGAGCGGTGGGTCACGATCGCGGGCTCGATGGCGCGCAGCACGGTGTCTTCGGCGGCGCGGGTCGCCACGGCGCGTCGGGCCCTGGCCGCGTCCCGGTCGGACCGGGCCGAAAGATAGTCCTGCACCGCGGCATCGAGGTCGGATTGCGTGGTATTGCCCTCGTCCAGCAGGCGCGTCGCCCGGTCGCGGGCCTGCCGGGCCTGCACCAGCGCCGCCTCGGCCGAACGCAGCGCCGCTGCGGCCGAACGCAGCCGGGCTTCGGCTGCAGTGGCGTCTACCCGCGCGATCACGTCGTTCCGGTCCAGCTCGTCGCCCGCTTCGACCGCCACTTCGACGATGCGTCCGCCATCCCGGAACGAGGCCGGGTAGTCGTCCACGGCCTCGATGGTGCCGGTAAGGGTGTAGGTGGTTTCGGCGGATTCAGCGCCGACGCGGAGGATCTCCACCGGCAGAGGCTGGTCGGCCCCGGCCGGAGCCGCGGCCAGAAGAAGGGCGCCCAGGGCGCAGATCCCTTGCCGAATTCGTCTCAAATTGCACTCCGGTCGCCGTCGGGCGCGTTTCTCCCGCCGGTCCGGGATACCTTTCGCATGGTTTCGACCCTGTCAATACGCGCAGACCCGACCCTGGACCGGGCCGTAGCGGAAGCGACGGGTCAGGCCTCGGCCCCGCGGGCGGCGCCGCGCCGTGCCGCGAAGACGATGGCGCAGACGATCATCACGCCGGCCGCCAGCACGAAGGGCGCGCCGGGCAGGTGCAGCGGCGCATCGGGGCGGCTGAACAGGAAGAAGGTCTGGGTCATGACAAGCGGCGAGGCGATCATCGAGACCGACCGGAGCGAACTGACCATGCCCTGCAATTCGCCCTGCTGGTTGTCGTCGGCCGCCTTCGACATCATCCCCAGCAGCGCGGGCGTCACCACCGCACCCAGCGCGATCATCGGGGTCAGGATCAGGACGGCGGTGCCGTTGCCGATCAGGCCGATCGCGAGGAAGGCCACGAAATTGTAGCCAAGCCCGTACCAGACCGCGATCCTCTCGCCCATCACGCGCAGCACGACGCGGATCAGGCCGCCCTGCACGATGGCAACCCCGATCCCGAACATCGCTAGCGAGATGCCGATGGTGCCCGCGCTCCAGCCAAAGCGGTACTGGGTGAAATAGGCCCAGATCGCGGGATAGATGAACATCGCGAATTCATAGAGGAAAAACAGCAGCAAAAGCGGCCGGACCCCGGGCAGGCGGCCGACGGCGCGGAAGGCTCCCAGCGGGTTGGCTCGGCGCCAGTCGAAGGGGCGGCGGATGCGGTCGGTGACGGTTTCGGGCAGCACCAGCGCGCCGAAGATCAGGTTCAGCGTGGCCAGCCCCGCCGCAGCCCAGAACGGCGCGCGCGGGCCCAGCTCGCCCAGGTACCCGCCAATGAGCGGGCCGATCACGAAGCCGATCCCGAAAGAAGCGCCGACCATGCCGAAGCGCGCGGCCTTCTCCTCGGGTTTCGAGATGTCGGCCAGAAAGGCGCTGGCGGTGGCCTGGGTCGAGGCGGTGACGCCGCCCACGACCCGCGCGGCCAGCAACAGCCAGATCGAGCCCGCGACTGCCATCACCACGTAGTCGAGCGCCATCGTCGCCAGCGAGATCAGCAGCACCGGGCGGCGTCCGAACCGGTCCGAGAGACTGCCGACGGTCGGGCCGCAGAGGAACTGCATGACCGCAAAGGCGGTGGACAGGACCCCGCCCCAGACCGCCGCCTGCCCGAGGCTCGTGGCGCCCTCGACGTCGCGGATCAGATCCGGCATCACCGGCAGGATCAGCCCGATCCCGATGGCGTCCAGCACCAGCGTCACCAGGATGAAGACGATCGGAAGACGAGGCGAGGGCTGGGTCATGGCGGGCCTTCCGCAGGACAGAACCCCCTTCGCATATCCCGGCCGCCGGTCCGGTTCAAACCCCGTTCGCGGGGGCGGGTGCCAGTGTGAGGATCGCGCGGGCTTCGGCGGGGCTGGCCACCGGGCGTTCGTACCGCGCGCAAAGCTCGGCCGCGCGCCGCACCAAGGCGGCGTTCGAGGGCGCCAGCCTGTCGCGGTCGAGCCGGACATTGTCCTCGAGCCCGGTGCGGGTATGGCCGCCGAGCGCCATGGACCACTCATTGACCTCGATCTGGTGCCGTCCGATCCCCGCGCCGCACCATTCGGCATCGGGGGCGATGCGCTTCAGCGTCTGGACATAGAATTCGAAACTCGGCCGGTCGGCGGGCATCGCGTTCTTCACGCCCATCACGAACTGTACGTAAAGCGGTGCCTTCAGGCGGCCGTCCCGGGCCATCGTCACCGCCTGAAAGATATGGCTGAGGTCGAAGGCCTCGATTTCGGGCTTCACATCGTATTTCTGCATTTCCGAGGCCAGCCAGTCGACCAGATCGGGCGGATTCTCGTAAACCCGTGTCGGAAAATTGTTGGACCCGACCGCCAGCGAAGCCATGTCGGGGCAGAGCGGCAGCATTCCGCCCCGGACCGCGCCGACGCCCGACCGGCCACCGGTCGAGACTTGTACGATCATGCCGGGACAGTGCTTGCGGATGCCCTCCATCAGGCGGGCGAATGTCTCGGGGTCGGCGCTTGGGCTCTGGTCGTCGTTCCGGACATGGCAATGGGCGATGGCGGCCCCGGCCTCGAAGCAGTCCTGCAGGCTTTCGACCTGCTCGGCCACGGTGATCGGCACCGCCGGATTGTCTTCCTTCCGCGCGACCGAGCCCGTGATCGCTGCGCAGAGGATACAGGGACGGGTCATCCGGCGGCGCGCAACAGAAGGCCCGCCAGAGCCTCGGGGGCCGCCAGGAAGGGCGAATGCGAACAGTCCAGCGTATCGATCCGGTCCGCAGGCCAGTCCGCGGTCATGGTCGCCTGATATTCGGCGGGAATGGCGCGGTCCTGCAGGCAACGGATATAGCGTTTGGGAACAGAGCGATAGCGGTTGCCAAGCGTGATTGGCGTGGCCTGGGGCAGGATCGGCTGAGGCCCGAGCCGGGCCTTGGCGAAGGCCACGGCCTCGTCCGAGCAATCGTGAAAGAGCTTGTCGCGCACCTTCTCTGGATCGAAGCTGAACGAAACCCCGTCCTTGGATTTGACGATAGCGTCGAGCAGCGGCTGACGCGGCGCGGCGCGGCGCATGTCGACCAGCGAGAGGCCCGCGACCGGGGCATAGGCGCAGACATAGACCAGCGCCCTGATCTTCCCGGGCGCCTTCTCGGCGGCGGCCGAAATCGGGAAACCCGCCATCGAATGGCCGACAAGGATCACCGGTTCGTCGATGGCACCAAGGATCGCTTCGGCATAAAGATCGAGCGTGACATCGGCCAGCGGCGTCGGGTCGGTGCCATGCGAGGGCAGGTCGATGGCCCGGGCCTTTGCCCCCGCATGGTGAAGCGCGGGCAGCACGTCGCGCCAGCACCAGGCCCCGTGGCAGGAGCCGTGGATCAGTAGAAACTCAGTCATGCGGGCCGGTCTGCGCCAGGTGTGCGAATTTGATACTTCCGGGCTCTCCAGGCGCGAGAATTTGGCCTGTTTCGAGTGCGCGAGGTTCGAATTTTACCATTGTTTCTGTGCCGATTCAGTCCGGAACATGGCCGATGTCTTTCAGGAAGGTGGTCAGGACATCGGCATAATCGCCGGGTTTATCGACGCAGGGCAGATGGCCTGCGCCGCGGATCAGATGAAACCGGGCGCCCTTGATCAGGGCTGCCGTTTCTCGCACCAGATCGGGCGGGGTCGAGCCGTCCTCGCTGCCGGCGATGGCAAGGGTCGGCAGGGTCAGGCTGGCCGTCGGCGTGTAGAAATCGGTGCCCGAGATTGCGGCGCAGCAGCCCAGATAGCCTTCGACCGGCTGGCGGGTCAGCATGTTGCGCCAGATCGCGCAGTCAGGGCTTTGGCGGAAGGGGCGCGAGAACCATCGCTCCATCGTGCCATCGGCCAGCGCCTCGATCCCGCCCGCGCGCACCGTCGCCATGCGGTCCTGCCAGATCGCGGGCGTCCCGATCTTGGCGGCGGTGTTCGACAGCACCATCGCGCGGACCAGATCGAGCCGCTTGACCGCCAGTCCCTGGGCAATCATCCCGCCGATCGACAGGCCGACGAAGACGCAATCGCGGACCCCCAGAAATTCGAGCAGCCGTTCGGCGTCGCGCACCAGGGCGCCCATCGCATAGGGGCCCGGCGGACAGGAGGACAGGCCGTGGCCGCGCATGTCGTAGCGGATCGCGCGCAGCCCGGGCGGCAGCAGCGCCACCACCGCGTCCCAGACCCGCAGGTCGCAGCCCAGCGGATTGGAAAAGACCACGGGCAGGCCGTCGGGATCGCCATCTTCGCGGAAATGCAGCGCCACGTCGCCCAGATCGGCGATCTTCATACGGGGTGTCCTCCCTGATCTTCGCGGCGCAGGATGGCCGAGCGCGCCAGACGCGTCAATCAGCGCAGCCGGATATGGGCCATCACCTGGCCATGGTCCGAAACGATGCGGGCGGCGGGCGACTGGGGGTCGGCGCCGTCGGTGATATGGTCGTTATAGGCGCCGAAATGGATCATCTCGCCAATCCGGTCGACCCGGTCCGGGTCGAAATGGCGCGACAGCAGGATCGCGTCGAGCGCCTGATAGACTCCGGCGAAGGAGGCGGTATAGACCATGTCACGCAGGCTCTGGCGCATGAAAAGCTGCGCCGCGGCCTGCAGGCGGACGCGGTCGATGGCCTCGCGGATCTGGTCGGACTCGGCTTTCGTATAGCGGTCGTCGGGGCCGTGCGGGTTTGGCCGTCGCATCCAGCTGTAATCGGGCAGGGGCCGTTCGCCGCAGATGATTTCATGGGTGGCCGACCGGTCGTCGTCGTTCAGATCGCCCATAACGATCACCGGCCGGTCGAGCGCAAGTTCGTCCAGCACGAGGCGCCGCAGCACCCAGGCCTCGGACATCCGCCGCAGACCCGAGCGGAGCGCGCCCATCGCCCGGCCCGCCGGGTCGTAGTTCAAGAGGTCGATTTCGGGCGAGAAGCGCGCGCCATGGGGGCGCACGAATTCCCCGAGCCGCGATTTCAGGTGGGCGTTGAAGACGGTTACGACATGATCGCCGACCGGGATGCGGGCCTTGAGGATCGGACGGGTCAGCCGCCGGATCTGATAGCTGCCCGCGTCGCCTCCGCCCAGATGATGGAACGGCACGTCGACGGGCGGATCGAGCAGCTGGATCGACTGCGGCTGGTCGGCAAAGCCGAAGCGCGACAGGATCGCGACGCCGGGCCGCCGTTCGCCGGGGCCGGAATCGGCGATGTTGGGGGCGAAGGCCAGCGCGGTCTCGCCGTAGCTGTCATAGCGCTCCTTGCGGTGGATCGCCTTCCGTCCCGGTGCGGCCCCCGGCTGCCCGGCCGCGTTCGACTGGTCTCCGCGCGCATCGGCCATTGCGATCACCTGTTGCAGCGGCTCGGGCTCGAAGATCTCCTGAAAGCCCACGATGTCGGGATTCATCCGGGTCAGCTGATCAGCCAGCCAGTCCTGCTTCCAGGCATGTTCGGCCGAACTGTATTTTTCAAAATGATAATATTCCCGGTCCGGGCCGATCAGGTTCTGGACGTTGAATGTTGCAATCGTGAAAGTCGTCATGGCGCATCCCCGTAGCGGTCGAGCGCCATGCGGAAGGTTTCTGCCGAGACATTGCCGCCCGAGGCGATGGCGATGACCGCGTCGCCCGCGACGTGCTCGGGATGATAGAGCGCGGCCGCCAGAGCCACCGCGCCGCCCGGTTCCAGCACGATCTTCAGCCGCTCGAAAGCGGCGGCCATCGCGCGCAGAGCCTCGTCCTCGCTGACGACGATCCCGGGGCCGCAAAGCCGGGACATTACGGGAAAGGTCAGGTCCCCCGGCGAGGGCGTCTGGATCGCGTCGCACAGCGAGCCCGCGCGGCGGGTGTTGGTCTCGATCCGTCCGGAGACCAGCGAGCGGGTGGCATCGTCGAAGCCCTCGGGCTCGACCGGGCGGACGCGCAGCCCCGGCGCCCGGGCCTCGAGCGCGAGCGCGACGCCCGAGGTCAGCCCGCCGCCACCGCAGGGCACCAGCACCTCGGCGGTGTCGATCCCGGCCTCGGCGGCCTGGGCCGCGATCTCGAGCCCGCAGGTGCCCTGGCCCGCGATCACCTGGGCGTCGTCGAAGGGGCGGACCAGCGTCAGGCCGCGTGCCTCTGCGATCTCGGCGCCGATGGCGTCGCGATCGCCCGTGGCGCGGTCATAGGTCACGACCTCGGCCCCGAGCGCGCGGGTATTGGCGATCTTGGGGCCGGGCGCGTCCGAAGGCATCACGATGACGGCGGCCGCGCCAAGCATCCGCGCGGCCAGCGCCACGCCCTGGGCATGGTTGCCCGAGGAAAAGGCGATCACGCCGCGCGCGCGGGCCTCTGGTGTCAGTGCCGAGAGCGCCGACCAGCCGCCCCGGAACTTGAAGCTGCCGGTGTGCTGCAGGCACTCGGCCTTGACCAGAACGCGCCGCCCCGCGAGGTCGTCGAGAAAGGGCGAGGACAGAAGCGGTGTCTGCCGCGCCCTGCCGGCCAGGCGGGCGGCTGCGGCGTCGATCAGGTCGATGGACATTTCGAAATGCGCTCCAGGAGGATCGCGATGGCGGCCACCGCGTCGGGTTCGTCAAGAAAGGGCGTATGCCCGCGGTCGGGGATCTCGGCATAGATCATGTCGGGGCGGCGGCGGCGCATCTCGGCTGCGGTCTCGGGCGACAGGATGTCGGAATGCACGCCGCGGATCAGCGCCAGCGGCAGGCCCTGAAGCGCGTCGAAGAGCGGCCAGAGATCTGGCAGCGCGTCGGTTGCCGATTGTTCCATCACCGCATGGCGGAGCGCTGGGTCGTAGCGCAGCGCCAGCCCGTGGTCGGATTGCCGCCAGAGCCGCCGGGCATAGCTCCGCCACTGGTTGCGGGTCACGCCGGGAAAGCGGTCGCTCATGCTGGCCTCAAGCCGCCGGGCGGCATCGTCATAGTCGGAATAGTCCGGCGGAATACCGAGATAGGTCATGATATGGGCCAGACCCCGCGGTTCGACCAGGGGGCCGATATCGTTCAGGCAGATGCCCGTCAGGCGGTCCTTGTGCCCGGCCGCCAGCATCATCGCGATCAGCCCGCCGCGCGAGGTGCCGAGGATCGCGGCCTTCGGCAGCCCCAGATGGTCCAGCAGGTTCAGCGCGTCGCGGCCCTCGCGGATCAGGTTGTAATTCATGAAATCCGGGTCGTGGTCGGACCCGCCGCGGCCGCGGGTGTCCAGCCGGATGACCCGGGCGCGGTCGGCGAAGGCGTCGACCACCGGTTCGAAATCGTCCATGTTGCGGGTGAGCCCCGCGAGGCAAAGCAGCGCGGTGCCTTTGCCGCAATCGTCATAGGCCAGCATTCGGCCGTCATCGGCCGCGAACCGGATCATGCCAGCATCTCCGCCAGATGCGGAATTCCGGCAAGATCGGTCAGCACATGGGCTGGACGCCAGGGCAGGCGGTCGACCGGGTCGCCCGCGCGGTTGACCCAGGCGGAGACGAAGCCGTAGCCCGCAGCTGCGCCCGCGTCCCAGCCGTTCGACGAGACAAACAGAACCTCGGAGCGGTCGCAGCCGAAGCGCCGGCCCACGAGGTCGTAGACCGAGGGATGGGGCTTGTAGACGCCGACGCTTTCGACAGAAAGCAGGTCGTCGAGCAGGGCGCCGATACCGGCCGCCTCGACCGCGTCGGTCAGCATGTCGGGCGAGCCGTTCGACAGAATCGCCGTCGCCTTGCCCGCGCGCTTGAGCGCCTCGAGCATGGCGGGGACCTCGGGATAGGCGTCAAGCTCGCGATACAGCGCCATCAGCCGGGCGCGCAGCCCCGCATCGCCCGCCAGCCCCTGCGCCTCGAGCGCCCAGTCGAGCGCCTCGCCGGTGACCTGCCCGAAATTGGCATGGGCCCCGGTGATTGCCCGGAGCCAGGTATATTGCAGCTGCCTGGCGCGCCAGGCGGCGGCCAGGGCCGGCCACCTCTCGGCCAGAGCGGCATGGTCGGGCTCTGCCGCGGCCCGGCGGGCGGCGGCGGCCACGTCGAAAAGCGTCCCGTAGGCGTCGAAAATACAGGTGGTGATCGGCATCTTGTCCTCCCTCGCGGGGCGAGATTGGCACAGCGATGTGACGGGTGGAAGGTTACGCCATGCCGCTGTTGCACGAATCCGGCTAGGTTGGGGGCGGCAGTCGCAGGAGGGGACGATGTCGCAAAATCACGGCAAGGTCTGGTGGACCGAATTGCTGACCCATGACGTTCCGGGCGCGCTGAAATACTACAAGGCGGTCTGCGGCTGGCATTTCCAGCCGATGCCGATGGGGGCGGGGGTCTACCATGTCGCCCATTGCGGCGCTAAGCCGGTGGCGGGGGTCATGGACATGGCTATGCTGCCGGGCATGGAGACCGCGCCCGCGGACTGGTTCAGCTATTTCGCGGTCGACCGTCTGGACAAGGCGCTGGAGGAAACCCGCAGCCGGGGCGGCTCGGTCCTGCGCGAACCTTTCGACGTGCCCGGGATCGGACGCATCGCCATCGTTCTGGACCCGACCGGCGCGGCGACCGGGCTGATCATGCCGACGCGCTGAGCCGGGAGGGGATTGTCCGGGCGACAGGGTTTACATCTGGGACCGAATGTCTAGGCTTATGCCACGTCGGGAGTACCCGCGCGATGCGCGCGGCCTCTGCAAATCCACCCGCCTCACTGAAAGGAACCGTGCATGACCCAGGTTCAAACGGGTGACAAGGTCCGTATCCATTACACCGGCACCCTGGCCGATGGTTCTACCTTTGACAGCTCCGAGGGCCGCGACCCTCTCGAATTCACCGTCGGATCGGGGCAGATCATCCCCGGCCTCGACGCCGCGCTGCCGGGCATGTCCGAGGGCGACAGGAAAACCGTCGAGATACCCTGCGCCGAGGCCTATGGCGCACATAATCCCGATGCCACCCAGGCGATCCCGCGCGCGCAGGTGCCGGACACGGTGCCGCTGGAGGTTGGCACCCGGCTGAACGTGCAGACCTCCGAGGGCGAGGTGCTGCCGGTGACCGTGGCCGAAGTGACCGAAGAGGCCGTGGTGCTGGACGGCAACCACCCGCTGGCGGGCAAGGACCTGACCTTCGAGATCGAACTGGTCTCGATCGGCTGAACGGCCCCTGAAAAGCGAAGACCCGGGCCTGGCCCGGGTCCGTGCCCCCGAAGGCGGGGGAGAGGGCTATGCGTCGTTAGATGTTCTCGAACCGCGGCATGCCGAGGACGTGATAGCCGCCGTCGACGGTGACGATCTCGCCGGTCGTGCAGGCCCCCATGTCCGAGGCCAGATAGACGGCGGTGCCGCCGATGCAGTCCAGCGTCGCGTTCCGGCCGAGCGGCGCGTTCATTTCGGTATGGCGGAAAGTCTTGCGCCCGCCCGAGATCGCGGCCCCGGCGAGGGTCTTCATCGGGCCCGGAGAGATCGCGTTCACGCGGATGCCTTCGGGGCCGAGGTCGTTGGCCAGATAGCGCACGGTCGATTCCAGCGCCGCCTTGGCGACGCCCATGACGTTGTAGAAGGGCGTGACCCGGTTCGAGCCCTGATAGGTCAGCGTCAGGATGGTGCCGCCCTCGGGCATCAGCGGCCGGGCGCGCCGCGCCACCTCGATCAGCGAATAGCAAGAGATCGTCAGCGAGTTCCTGAAGTTCTCGCGCGAGGTGTTGATGAACCGGCCGGTCAGCTCGGTCTTGTCGGAATAGGCGATGGCATGGACCAGAAAGTCGAGGCTGCCCCATTCCTCGGCGATCCGGCCGAAGGCGGCATCGAGCGAGGCGTCGTCGTTGACGTCGACATCGACCAGAAAGCTCGACCCCACGCTTTCGGCCAGCGGCTCGACCCGCTTGCCGAAAGCCTCGCCCTGATGCGAGAAGGCCAGTTCCGCCCCCTCGTCGGCCATCGCCTTGGCAATGCCCCAGGCAATCGACCGGTCATTGGCGACGCCCATGACGAGGCCGCGCTTTCCTTTCATCAACTCAGGCATTGAAGATCATCCGTGATATTTGCTCATCACCAGGGTCGCGTTGGTGCCGCCGAACCCGAAACTGTTCGACAGCACGCTGTCGATCTCGATACCGTCGCGCAGCTCGGTCACGATCTCGCCCGGCCGGATTTCGGGGTCGAGTTCGGTGACATTCGCCGAAGCCGCCATGAACCCTTTCTGCATCATGATCAGCGAATAGATCGCCTCATGGACGCCGGTCGCGCCCAGGCTGTGCCCGGTCAGCGACTTGGTCGAGCCGATAGGCGGCGCGCCGCTTTCGCCGAAGACCTCGCGCACGCCCTTGACCTCGACGATGTCGCCCGCGACGGTCGAGGTGCCGTGGGCGTTGATGTAGTCGATCCTGCGGCCTTCGGGCAGAGTTTCCAGGGCCAGCTTCATCGAGCGCACACCGCCCTCGCCCGAGGGGGCGACCATGTCGTAGCCGTCCGAGGTCGCGCCGTAGCCGGTCACTTCGGCATAGATCGTGGCGCCCCGGGCCTTGGCGTGTTCCAGCTCTTCCAGCACCACGACCCCGCCGCCGCCGGCGATCACGAAGCCGTCGCGGGTCGCGTCGAACGGGCGCGAGGCGGTTTCTGGGGTGTCGTTGTATTTCGACGACATCGCGTTCATCGCGTCGAAGAGGCAGGACAGCGTCCAGTCGACCTCTTCGCCGCCGCCCGCGAAGACCACGTCCTGCTTGCCCATCTGGATCAGCTCGGTGCCATTGCCGATGCAATGCGCCGAGGTCGAGCAGGCCGAGGTGATCGAGTAGTTCACGCCCTTGATCTTGAAGGGCGTGGCGAGACAGGCCGAGTTGGTAGAGGACATGCAGCGGGTGACCATGAACGGGCCCATCCGCTTGGGGCTGCCCTTTTCCTTGACGGTCTTGTGGGCCACGAAGAAATTCGCGGTCGACGGCCCGCCCGAGCCCATGATCAGCCCGGTGCGCGGGTTCGACACCTCGTCCGGTTCAAGCCCGGCATCGGCGATGGCCTGTTCCATGGCAAGGAAGTTGTAGGCCGCGCCCGCGCCCATGAAGCGCAACTGACGCTTGTCGACCGAGGCTTCCAGATCGATCTGCGGGATGCCCGCGACCTGGCTGCGGAAGCCGTTTTCGGCATAGACGGGTTCGAAGCGGATGCCAGAGCGGCCGGCGCGCAGGGACGCCTCGACCTCGGCGGTGGAATTGCCGATGGGCGAGATGATGCCCATGCCCGTGATGACGACGCGGCGCATGGCGGTCTCCTTTCTAAGATGGATCAGCTTTCAGACAGAGCGACCTTCATGTCCTTGACATGATAAATCGTTTCGCCATCGGCCTCGACCCTGCCATCGGCCACACCCATCGTCAGCCGACGGGTCTGGATGGCCTTTGTGAAATCGACGAAATAGCGGATCAGCTTGCGCTCGGGGCGGACCATGCCGGTCAGCTTGACCTCGCCCACGCCCAGCGCATAGCCGCGGCCTTTCCAGCCGCGCCAGCCGAGATTGAAGCCGGTCAGCTGCCAGAGCCCGTCGAGCCCGAGGCAGCCCGGCATGATCGGGTTGCCGGGGAAATGGCACGAAAAGAACCACAGGTCCGGATGGATATCGAACTCTGCCACGACATGCCCCTTGCCGTGCTCGCCGCCTTCGGCGCTGATGTCGGTGATGCGGTCCATCATCAGCATGGGCGGTTCCGGCAGCTGCGCGTTGCCGGGGCCGAACAGCTCTCCCCGCGCGCATTTCAGGAGCTCGTCCTTGTCGAAGCTCGTCGGAAAATCGGTCATACGGGACCCGTCCCCCCCTTTGGATTGGCCTGTTTCGCGTCCCGCCCCCTCTATCACCGCGCCTTGCGAAGTGGCAATAGTGCCCCGATGCCGCGCCAAAGCGTCGCTGCAGATCAGAATCATTTGAATTACAGGGTTGATCGCACCATATATCGCCCATGGCACAGCTGAATGAAAACCCCAATAATCCCGACGCCATCGAGCGCGGCAGCCGCTGGCTTTCCAAGGCCGGTCTGCGCCCGACCCGTCAGCGGGTGAGCCTTGCCTCGCTGCTGATCGGCGACGGCAACAACCGCCACGTCACGGCGGAAACGCTGTACGCGGCGTCCTGCGCGACCGGCGAGAAGGTGTCGCTGGCGACGGTTTACAACACGCTTCGGGCCTTCTGCGATGCAGGCCTGATGCAGGAAGTCATGGTCGACGGGACGAAAAGCTATTTCGATACCCGGGTCGACGACCATCCGCACTTCTTCTGGGAAGACGAGCACCGGCTGAGCGATGCCCCGGCGGGCGAGCTGGAAATCGCCAAGCTTCCCAAGGCCCCCGAAGGCGCCGAGATCTCGAAGATCGACGTCGTGATCCGGTTGCGGCGGATCTGACCCCGAAGCCGCTTCCGCAAGGGAGCGGCGACGAAAAGGACATATGGTGTCCGGGAAAGGGGTCTTTCCCGGGCTCTTTGTTTTGCGGCTGCCCGGGGGGCGCGCCCACCGGGTCTCAGAACCACTGCCCGGGTTCCATCAGCCCCAGATCCATCAGTTGCTGGGACTCCCAGCGAAACGCGTCCGACATCGGCCAGCGGAATCGCTCGATCTCGAACCGCGAGCCGGGATTGGTGCGCAGCGCCTTGGCGGCCCGGAACGAACAGATCGCTGCCGTCAGGTTGTTGTGCCAGGGGCAGGCATAGGTGTTCATCTCGGGCTCGCTCAGAAGATGCCCGTCAAGCAGCCGCAGCCCCGGCCGCGCGCGAAACAGGCCGATCCGGTCGATTCGCCGCCGGTCCTCTGGGATGTGTTCCTCGAACCGCCAGCGCAGCCCGCCGAAGAAGTCGAGTTGCCGCTCGAGCACCCGGCCGGTCGCAGGATCGGTCCGGGGCTGGGCGAAATAGCCCGTGCGGTCCAGCATGGCGCCGTCGCGCGAGACCCCGTTGGGGCACTGCTCGAGATCGGCGGCATAGAGATCGACCACATAGGTCAGCATCGCCTCGCGGCGCTCTTCGGTATGGAAGGCCAGCATCTCGCCGATGCTGCGGTTTTCGCAGAAGGGGAAGAACAGGTATTCGGCATTATAGCAGTAATGCAGCCAGGCCCCGGGTGCTGCGGCGATCACCGCATTGACTGCCCGGGGCAGGGCACCCTCGGCCAGGGTGTCGTAGGTCACGCGGTGCACCCGCTCTGCCGCACCGGGCGCCAGATCCAGCCCCGCGGGCGTGAACAGGATCAGCGTGCCGAAGCCCAGTGCATCGAGATGGTCGACGGTGCTTTCGACCTCGATCTCGTCCTCGACGAAGATCAGCGCGACCGGGCGCGGGCCGAGCGCGCCGCGCGCCCGTCCCAGGAACTGTGCCAGCCCCGCATATTGCCCCGCCATGGCGGTCCTCCTCGGCCTTGGGCGCAGGGTCGGGCAGGGCGCGCCCATATGCAAGCGGGATGCAAGCGTTGCGGCCCGAGCCCGGTTTCGTGTAGGACAGCGCGCAACCGACCCGGCAGACCGGTCCGCAGACCGGAAGGACGCGCGCATGACCTCCCCCACTCCTCCGACCCGCAAGCTGTTCATCCGGACCTATGGCTGTCAGATGAACGTCTATGACAGCGAACGGATGGCCGAGGCGCTGGGCCCGTCGGGATATGAACTGACGGACAGCGCCGAGGGCGCCGACCTGATCCTGCTGAACACCTGCCATATCCGCGAAAAGGCGGCCGAGAAGGTCTATTCCGAACTCGGGCGGCTTCGGGCGCTGAAGGCGGAAAACCCGGACCTGAAGATCGGCGTGGCGGGCTGCGTCGCCCAGGCCGAGGGCGAGGAGATCCTGCGCCGCCAGCCGCTGGTCGATCTGGTGGTGGGGCCGCAAAGCTATCACCGCCTGCCCGAGCTCGAGGCGCGGGCGCGCCAGGGGGCGAAGGCGCTCGACACCGATTTCCCCGAGGAGGACAAGTTCGTCCGGCTGGGCGGGCGGCCGAAGGCGCAGCGCGGCCCGACCGCCTTCCTGACCGTGCAGGAGGGCTGCGACAAGTTCTGCGCCTTCTGCGTGGTGCCGTACACGCGCGGCGCCGAGGCCTCGCGCCCGGCGGCGCAGGTGCTGGCCGAGGCCCGCGATCTGGCGGAACGGGGCGTGCGCGAGATCACCCTGCTGGGCCAGAACGTCAATGCCTATCACGGCGCCGGTCCCGACGGGGACTGGGGGCTGGCCCGGCTGATCCGCGAGCTGGCCGCGATCGACGGGATCGACCGCCTGCGCTATACCACCTCGCATCCGAACGACATGTCGGACGACCTGATCGCCGCCCATGGCGAGGTGCCCGAACTGATGCCCTATCTGCATCTGCCGGTGCAGTCGGGGTCCGACCGGATGCTGAAGGCGATGAACCGCAAGCACACGGCCGAGGACTACCTGCGCCTGGTCGAGCGCGTCCGCGCGGCCCGTCCCGACATCCTGATGTCGGGCGATTTCATCGTCGGTTTCCCGGGCGAGACCGAGGCCGATTTCGAGGACACGCTGGCGCTGGTGCGCGCGGTGAATTACGGCCAGTGCTATTCCTTCAAGTATTCGCCCCGCCCCGGCACCCCTGCGGCCGAGCGCGATCAGATCGACGAGGACGTCAAGACCGACCGGCTGCTGCGGCTGCAGGCGCTGTTGACCGACCAGCAGGTGGCGGCGCAGGCGGCGATGGTCGGGCGCCGGGTCGGCGTGCTGTTCGAAAAGACCGGGCGGATGCCGGGCCAGCTTGTCGGCAAGTCCGATCACCTGCAGGCGGTTCATGTCGAGGCGCCCGAGGCGCTTCTGGGCCGGATCGCCGAGGTGGCGATTACCGGAACCGCGCCGAACTCGCTGGCGGGCGTCCTGGCCGGGTGAGGCGCGCGAGGTCCGAGCACGCCGGAAAAGACCGCCGGGAACCGATCCGGCCAGTCGCCGGTTCAATCAGTGCGAAGCCAAGTCCGGGCAAGGCGCGCAGGCGCGTTCTGCACAAGCCCTGGTCGCCGCGCACGCGGGGTTAGGTCTTTTTTGTTTCAACGAGGTGAAACATCGCAGCTATCGCTTGCGCCATGACCGGGGCGTTGGCACCATATATGCACGGGATTCAACCGACGGAGTCTTTATTGGGCATCAGCGCTCTGACCCCCCCGCCGAAGGTCGAAGACGTCCACGAGACGTTTCTCGAGTTTCCGGACAACCGCCTTCTGATCGACCTTTGCGGTGAATTCGACCGCAATCTCGCGCAGATCGAGCACAAGCTCGGCGTTCATATCCTCCGACGGGGCAACCGGCTGGCGATCGTTGGCGAAGGCGCGGCGCGCGGGCAGGCGGCGATGGTGCTGCAACAGCTTTACGCCAGGCTCGAGGGCGGCAAGCCGCTTGAGGCGGGCGATATCGACGGGGCGCTCCGGCTGGGCGATTCCGCTGCGGGCACGGGTTCGCGGGCGGGCGACCAGCTTGAGATGTTCCATGGCGGGCGGACCGAGGTCCATACCCGCAAGAAGATGGTCGAGCCGCGGACCGAGGCGCAGAAGGCCTATGTGAAGGCGCTGTTCGAGAACGAGCTTTGCTTCGGGATCGGACCGGCCGGGACCGGCAAGACCTATATCGCGGTCGCGGTCGCGGTGAACATGTTCATCGGCGGCCATGTCGACCGCATCATCCTCAGCCGTCCCGCGGTCGAGGCGGGCGAGAGGCTGGGCTTTCTGCCCGGCGACATGAAGGAGAAGGTCGACCCCTACATGCAGCCGCTTTACGACGCGCTGCACGATTTCCTGCCGGGGCGCCAACTGGCCAAGCTGATCGAGGAGAAGCGGATCGAGATCGCGCCGCTTGCCTTCATGCGTGGCCGCACGCTGGCCAATGCCTTCGTGGTGCTCGACGAGGCGCAGAACGCGACCACCATGCAGATGAAGATGTTCCTGACCCGTCTGGGCGAGGGCAGCCGCATGGTCATCACCGGCGACCGCAGCCAGGTCGACCTGCCGCGGGGCGTGTCGAGCGGGCTCGCCGATGCGGAACGGCTGTTGAAGGACATCGACAACATCTCGTTCAATTATTTCACCGCAAAGGATGTGGTGCGGCATCCGCTGGTGGCCCGGATCATCGAAGCCTACGACGCCGACGACGCGAAAGCCTGATACGGTCGCGAACGCCCTGTAACGCCGCCCGGTTTCGCTGTAGACGACGCGTCCATGAGCATCGAGATTCTCTTCGAGGACGACCGCTGGGCCGCCGCCGGGCTGGCGCGACTGGCCGAGAGTGCCTGCCGCGAGACACTGACGCATCTGGGGTTCGATCCCGAGATCCACGAGATCAGCGTGCTGGCCTGCGACGATGCGCGCATCGCCACCCTGAACGCCGAGTTCCGCGACAAGTCCGCGCCGACCAACGTGCTGTCCTGGCCCGCCGAGGATCTGGCGGCCGAGGAGGACGGCGAGGCGCCGCTGCCGCCCGAGCCGGATCTTGAGGGCGAGCCTGTGGAGCTTGGCGATATCGCCATCGCCTGGGAGACCTGCGCCCGCGAGGCCCGCGAGCAGGGCAAGGCGTTTCATGATCATGTAACGCATCTGATGGTACACGGATGCCTGCATCTGTTGGGATACGACCACATCCGTCCGCGGGATGCCGCCCGGATGGAGGGGATCGAGGTGGAAATACTTGCCAAACTCGGTCTGGCGGACCCATATGATTGAGGCGGGCCAAAATGCCCGGGAGTTTCGGTAAGGATTGATGGGCGACGAGACGGACGGGTCGTCTAGGGCCGCGCAAGGCGCGCTAGACACCGACAATCTGGACAGCCGGGGCCTTCTGGGCCGGCTGGTGGCGGCGATCCTGCCTGCAGGCGCCGAAGAGTCCGAAGAGGGCGCAGACCACGCCGTGGCCAACGGGACCGCGCGACCGGCCTTGACCCATGGCATCGGCAACCTCGCCAAGATGCGGGTCGAGGACGTGGCGATTCCCAAGGCCGAGATCGACGCCGTGCCGCTCGACATCTCGATGGAGGATCTCGTGCAGGTCTTCCGCGAGTCCGGGCTGACCCGGCTGCCGGTCTATGACGGCACGCTGGATTCGCCCATCGGCATGGTACACCTCAAGGATTTCGCCCTGCGCCACGGGTTCAACGGCAAGGACACGCCCTTCGTTCTGAAGGACATGATCCGCCCGCTGCTGTATGCGCCGCCCTCTATGCCGATCGGGGTGCTCTTGCAGAAGATGCAGAGCCAGCGGATGCACATGGCGCTGGTGATCGACGAATATGGCGGGGTCGACGGTCTGGTGACCATCGAGGATCTGATCGAGCAGGTCGTCGGCGAGATCGAGGACGAGCACGACATCGACGAAGGCACGCTCTGGACCGTCGAGAAGCCCGGGATCTATCTGGTGCAGGCCCGCGCGCCGCTCGATGCCTTCGAGGACGAGATCGGCCTGCGGCTGCTCGATGCCGAGGAAGAGGAAGAGGTCGATTCGCTGGGGGGGCTGATCTTCATGATGATCGGCCGGGTGCCGACGCGCGGCGAGGTAATCCGCCATGCCTCGGGCGCCGAGTTCGAGGTGGTCGATGCCGATCCGCGCCGGATCAAGCGGCTGCGGGTGCGTCTGCCTGCGGTGACCGCCGCCGCCGCGGCTTCTGCCTGACCCGAATGCGGGCCGGTCCGTTCCGCCGGGTGCTGGCCCGGCCTGCCTGGGCGGCCTTCGGGCTGGGGTTGGGCCTTGCTCTGGGCCAGGCGCCCTGGTCGCTTTGGCCGCTCGCGCTTTGCGCGCTGGCTGCGCTGATCTGGCTGGTGGCCCGTGCGGAAACGCCCGGCCGTGCGGCGCGGATCGCCTGGGCGGGCGGTGCGGGCCAGTTCGCGCTGGCACTGTCCTGGATCGTCGATCCCTTCCTTGTCGATATCCGCCATGACGGCTGGATGGCGCCCTTTGCGCTGATCTTGATGGCCGGGGGGCTCGCGCTCTTCTGGGGCGCGGCCGGGGCTTTTGCCGGATGGGCGGGGCGCGGCACGCGCGGCCGGGCGATGGCTTTGGTGCTTGCGCTGTCGGCGGCGGAACTGGCGCGCGGCTATGTGCTGACCGGCTTTCCCTGGGCGCTTCCCGGCCATGTCTGGATCGGGGCGCCGCAGATGCAGCTGGCAGCACTCACCGGGCAATACGGGCTGACCCTCGTCACGCTTTTCATCGCGGCCCTGCCGGTCCTGCTGCCGGTCGGGCCGGGCCGGAGCCTGGGCGCAGGGCTCGCCGTGGCAGCGGTGGCGGGGCTCGGGCTGTGGGGCGCGGCGCGCGAGGCGGCGCCGGTGCCGACAGAGGCCGATCCGCCGCAGGTGCGGCTGATCCAGCCCAATGCGGCGCAGCATCTGAAGTGGCGCCGCGACATGATCCCGGTCTTCTGGGAGCGCCAGCTGGCCTATACTGCCGAACCGGGCGACCCGCCGCCCGATCTGATCGTCTGGCCCGAAACCGCCGTGCCTTTCTGGCTCGAGACCGCCGGGGACGGACTGGAGACCATCGCAGAGGCGTCGGGCGGCGTGCCGGTCGCGGCGGGCATCCAGCGGGCAGACGGGCCACGGGCCTATAACAGCCTCGCGGTGATCGGCGCGGGCGGCCGGCTTCTTGGGCTTTACGACAAGCATCATCTGGTGCCCTTCGGCGAATACATCCCCGGAGCGGCTTTGCTCGGACGGTTCGGTATCCGCGGCCTCGCGGCGAACGATGTCTACGGCTATGCGCCGGGGCCCGGGCCGCGGCTGCTCGATCTGGGCGCGCGGCTGGGGAAGGCGCTGCCGCTGATCTGCTACGAGGCGGTGTTTCCGCAGGATCTGCGCGGGACCGCGCGGCCGCGCTGGCTGTTGCAGATCACCAATGACGCCTGGTTCGGCACCAGCACCGGCCCCTATCAGCATCTGGCCTTGGCGCGGCTGCGGGCGGTCGAGACCGGGCTGCCGTTCCTGCGCGCGGCCAATACCGGGGTCTCGGCAGTGATCGACGGGCGAGGGCGGGTCTTGGCCAGCCTGCCGTTGGGTCAGCAGGGCCAGATCACCGCGCCGCTGCCCCCGGCGCTGGCCGAAACGCCCTATGCGCGCACCGGCGACTGGCCGGTCTTTCTGGTGCTTTGTCTGGGTCTGGCCGCTTTCGTCGCAACCCGCGCCCTGAAATAGACATTGATTCCTGACAGGTGGCGGCGTAAGCCCGACCGGTCGAACCGTCACAACGGCTTCCTGGCGTGGCGGGGATAGCATCAACGGAGCGCCTTTCCATGACACGTCAAAACTACGTCTTCACCTCCGAATCCGTTTCGGAAGGACACCCCGACAAGGTCTGCGACCGCATTTCCGACGCGGTTCTGGATGCCTTCCTCGCCGAGGAACCCAATGCCCGCGTCGCCTGCGAAACCTTCGCGACCTCGTCGCTTGTGGTGATCGGCGGTGAGGTCGGGCTTTCGGACAAGACCCGCCTGAAACAGCTGATGGGCTCGATCGGCGAAATCGCCCGCGAGTGCATTCGGGATATCGGCTACGAGCAGGACAAGTTCCACTGGAACACCTGCCATGTGCTGAACTTCCTGCACGAGCAGTCCGCCCATATCGCGCAAGGCGTGGACAAGGATGGCGCCGGCGACCAGGGGATCATGTTCGGTTACGCCACCGACGAGACGCCCGAACTGATGCCCGCGCCGATCCAGTACGCCCATGCGATCCTGCGGCGTCTGACCGAGGCGCGGAAATCGGGCGCCGAGCCGACGCTTCGTCCCGACGCCAAGTCGCAGCTGACCGTGCGCTACGAGCATGGCCGCCCGGTCGCGGTCGACTCGATCGTGCTCTCGACCCAGCATGCGAGCGCGGATCAGACCTCGGACGACATCCGCTCCATCGTCGAGCCTTATATCCGCGAGGTTCTGCCCGAGGGCTGGCTCCATGAGGGCACCGAATGGTGGGTCAACCCCACCGGGACCTTCGTGATCGGCGGTCCCGACGGCGATGCCGGGCTGACCGGCCGCAAGATCATCGTCGACACCTATGGCGGGGCGGCCCCCCATGGGGGCGGCGCCTTCTCGGGCAAGGACCCGACCAAGGTCGACCGCTCGGCCGCCTATGCGGCGCGCTATCTGGCGAAGAACGTGGTCGCGGCGGGGCTCGCGTCGAAATGCACGCTGCAGCTGTCCTACGCCATCGGCGTGGCCAAGCCGCTGTCGATCTATGTCGACGCCCATGGCACCGGCAAGGTGCCGGAGGCCGAGATCGAGAAGGCGGTCGGGCAGGTGATGGATCTGACCCCGCGCGGCATCCGCGAGCATCTGGGGCTGAACCGTCCGATCTATGCCCGCACCTCGGCCTATGGCCATTTCGGCCGCATGCCCGAGGAGGATGGCGGCTTCTCCTGGGAGCGCACCGATCTGGCCGAGGCGCTGAAGAAGGCGTTCTGAGGCGGGACCGCGCCGGGCCTTGCCCGGCCGCTGGATCCAGTTTTGCGGGGGGGGCGCGTGCCAGATGGTGCGCGCCCCTCTCGCATGACCGTTTCGCTCAGAGCTTGACCGCCGCGCGGGCGCGGCCTATGGCGCGGCCGATGAGCGACGACACCCGCAAAAGCCCCGACCAGACCTCCGGCCCCACCGAGGGCGCGCCCGCGCGCGCCTGGCGCAATTTCTACGGTCGCCGCCATGGCAAGACCCTGCGGCAGACCCAGAAGGGCTATCTCGACAGCGATCTGGCGGCGTTGGCGCCGGGGGCGGTTGGCTGGGACGAGAACCCCGACCGCGAGCCGCTGGATCTTCAGGCGCGCTTCGGCGACCGCGAGGTCTGGCTGGAAGTGGGCTTTGGCGGCGGCGAGCACATGGTGCATCAGGCTGCGACCCATCCCGAGGCGGCGATCATCGGCTGCGAGCCCTTCATCAATGGCGTCGCGATGCTTCTGGGCAAGATCCGCGAGGCCGGGGTCGACAATCTGGCGGTGCATCCGGGCGATGCACGCGATCTCTTCGACGTGCTGCCCGAGGCCAGCATCTCGCGCGCCTTTCTGCTGTATCCCGACCCCTGGCCGAAGGCGCGCCATCACCGGCGGCGCTTTGTTACACCGGAATTCCTGGAGCCGCTGGCTCGGGTGCTGAAACCGGGCAGCGCGTTCCGGGTCGCAACCGACATTCCGGATTATGTGCGCCAGACGCTGGTCGAGGTCCCGAAGGCGGGGTTCGAGTGGCTGGCCGAGTGCCCAGAGGACTGGCGCGCGCCCTGGGACGACTGGATTTCGACCCGCTACGAACAGAAGGCGCTGCGCGAGGGGCGGGTGCCGCATTACCTGACCTTCCGCCGGCGCTGAGCCGTTGCGCCCCCGCCCCGGGCGCCGCGCGCCGGGGCAGGGTCGCGTCAGGGTATTTGGACCAAGAAGAAGCCCGCAAGCGATCCGGGCAGGGGCCGCCGGCAGGGGCCGGAGCGCCGTCGCCGGACGCGGAAGGGGACGTCATGTCCGATATCCGGATCACCAACTGCCACATCCACACCTTCACCGCCGCCCATGCGCCGCTTTACTATCCGGCGCCGCCGGTCGCCGCGATCCGGGCCTGGCCGGGGCTGTTGCACGGGTTGCGCCAGGCGGCACGGTTGCAGCCCTGGGAAGGGGCCCATGAGGCGGTCCTGCAGCTTGATCATTTCCGCAAGACCGGTTGTCGCGAAAGCCAGCGCGCCGTGTTTCTCGAGGCGCTGCGGCACTATCCGGCCAGCGCGCGCTTCGTCGTTCTGCCGATGGATCTGGAATATTGCGGTCACGGGCCGGTGCCGGTCGGGCTGGAGGCCCAGCATCGCGAGCTTTACGACCTGAGCCGCGACCCCGAGCTGGGGCATCGGGTCATTCCCTTCGCCACCCTCCATCCCGATCGGCCGGGCGCGGTCGCCGAGCTTCGGCGCTGTCTGGACGAGTATGGCTTCCGGGGGGTGAAGATCTACCCCCGGCTCGGTTATGCCCCGAGCCACGAGATCCTGATGCGCGAGGTCTATCCGCTGTGCGTCGAGCGCGGGCTGCCAGTCGTCTCGCATTGTTCGCGCGGGGGCGTGCGGCACCGGCGCTGGACCCCGGCCCGGGCGGATGCGGTGACCGATCCGGCGGCGCATGTGCCCGTGCTGCGCGCCTTTCCCGAGCTCAGGCTGTGCCTGGCGCATTTCGGCGGCGATACGGACTGGCTGTCTTATCTGGCCGAAGGGCTCGACCCGCTCGATCCAGAGGCGCGGCGGCGGAACTGGGTCACGCAGATCGCCGACATGATCGAGGGCGGGGCCTATCCCAATCTCTACACCGACGTTTCCTACACGGTCTTCAAGGTCCCCGCCTGCATGCCGCTGCTGACGCTGTTCATGGAGAACGAGCAACTGGCCTCGCGCATCCTCTTCGGGTCGGATTTCTACATGCCGCGGCCGGAGGATCTGTCCGAGAAGGCGGTCTCGATCCGGCTGCGCGCGGCGCTGGGCGAGGCGCGGTTCCGCCGGATCGCCGAGACCAATCCCGAAACCTGGCTGGGCGAGCGGTAGAGGCGGGGCGGTACGGGCGGGCGACAGGGGCGGGGCGACAGGGGCGGGCGGAGGCTGGACGGCTCGGCGCGCATTGGGTAAGCCGCAGGAACCCAATCCGAGGAGCCTTCCGCATGTCCGCCCATGGCGATCCGATCCCGATGACCGCGCGCAGGTCCGGCCCGCTGAGGGGCGCGGCCGTGGTGCCCGGCGACAAGTCGATCAGCCACCGCGCGCTGATCCTGGGCGCGCTGGCGGTGGGCGAGACCCGCATTTCGGGCCTGCTCGAGGGCCAGGACGTGCTGGATACCGCGAAGGCGATGCGGGCCTTCGGCGCCGAGGTCACACATGAGGGACCCGGCGACTGGACCGTGCAGGGCGTGGGCGTGGGCGGCTTTGCCGAGCCCGCCGACGTGATCGACTGCGGCAATTCCGGCACCGGGGTGCGGCTGATCATGGGGGCGATGGCGACCTCGCCGCTGACCGCGACCTTTACTGGCGACGCCTCGCTGCGGAAACGGCCGATGGGGCGGGTGACCGAGCCCCTGGCGCTGTTCGGCACCCGCGCCGTCGGGCGGCAGGGCGGGCGGCTGCCGATGACGCTGATCGGCGCGGACGATCCGGTGCCGGTGCGCTATGTCGTGCCGGTGCCCTCGGCGCAGGTGAAATCGGCCGTGTTGCTGGCCGGGCTGAATGCGCCGGGCGAAACCGTGGTGATCGAGCGCGAGGCGACGCGGGATCATACCGAGCGGATGCTGGCGGGCTTCGGCGCGACGCTCCGGACCGAGGAGGTGCCGGAGGGCCGGGCCATCGTGCTGACCGGTCAGCCCGAGCTGGTGCCCCAGACCATCGCCGTGCCGCGCGACCCGAGTTCGGCGGCGTTCCCTGTGGCGGCGGCGCTGATCGTCGAGGGCTCGGACGTTTTGGTGCCGGGGATCGGGCTGAACCCGACCCGGGCCGGGCTGTTCGCGACGCTGCGCGAGATGGGGGCCGATCTGGTCTATGAAAACGAACGCGAGGAGGGCGGCGAGCCGGTCGCCGATCTGCGCGCGCGGTTCTCGCCCGCGATGACCGGGATCGAGGTGCCGCCCGAGCGCGCGCCCTCGATGATCGACGAATACCCGATCCTGGCGGTGGTGGCTTCCTTTGCCAGCGGCCCGACGATGATGCGCGGGATCGGCGAATTGCGGGTCAAGGAAAGCGACCGAATCGCGGCGATGGCCGCCGGGCTTCGGGCCTGCGGTGCCGAGGTCGAGGAGGGCGAGGACTGGATGATCGTCCATGGCCTGGGTGCGGGCGGGCTGCCCGGGGGGGCGGTCTGTGCCACCCATCTCGATCACCGGATCGCGATGTCCTTCCTCTGCGCGGGGCTCGCGGCGCAAAAGCCGGTCTCGGTCGACGATGCCGGGCCGATCGCGACCTCTTTCCCGATCTTCGAGGGCCTCATGGCGGCCCTGGGTGCCGAATTCGACAGGGGCGACGCATGAGCGTGACGGGCGGGTGCCTGTGCGGCGCGGTCCGCTACCGGATCGACGGGCCTCTCAGCCCGGTCGTTGCCTGCCATTGCAGCCAGTGCCGCAAGGCAAGCGGCCACCATGTCGCCTCGGCCTCGGCGCCGCGCGACAGCATCGCCGTCGCGGGCGAGCTGCGCTGGTTCGCCTCCTCGGCCCTGGCGCGGCGGGGCTTCTGCCCGGTCTGCGGGTCGAACCTGTTCTGGGACGGGCAGGGCCCCGACATGGCGATCCATGCGGGCAGCTTCGACGGCGATCCGGGGGTCCGGCTGGTCGCCCATATCTTCTGCGCCGACAAGGGTGCCTATTACGAGATCGCGGACGGGCTGCCGCAGGCCCCGGCGGGGCGGTCCGGTCTGCCGGAGGACATCACATGAGCTTTACGGTCGCCATCGACGGTCCGGCGGCAGCGGGCAAGGGCACGATCAGCCGGGCGGTTGCCGCGCATTTCGGCTTTGCCCATCTCGATACCGGGCTGCTCTACCGGGCGGTGGGGGCGCGGATGCTGGACGGGCTCGACCCGGTCGAGGCGGCACGGACGCTCGACCCCGAGGCGCTGGAACGCAGCGACCTGCGTGCACCCGAGGTGGCCCAGGCCGCCAGCAAGGTCGCGGCGATCCCGGATGTGCGGGCGGCGCTGGTCGATTTCCAGCGCGCCTTCGCGATGCGGGCTGGTGGCGCGGTGCTGGACGGGCGCGACATCGGCACGGTGATCTGCCCCGAGGCGCCCGCCAAGCTGTTCGTCACCGCCTCGGATACCGTCCGGGCCGAAAGGCGGTTTCGCGAACTGACGGACAAGGGCGTCGAGACCAGCCTCGAGGAGGTCCTGACCGAGATGCGCGAACGCGATGCCCGCGACAGCGCGCGTGCCGCGGCCCCGCTGCGTCCTGCGCAAGATGCGGTGATCCTCGATACCTCGCGGCTGTCCATCGACGACGCGGTGGCGGCCGCGATCGAGACCATCCGGACCCGGCAGCAGGGCTGAACCTGGCTGGGCCGACCTGAGCCGGGCCATGCCAGTCTGGGGGCGTTTGCGGAAACCTGTGGCGGATCGGCCGCAGGGCGCGCGACGCCTTGCAAGGCAGATTGCCGAATCGGCCGATCCGTGGCATGGAGCCCGCGTCCGAAACACGCAAACATGAGGGGGCGTGACATGCAGTTCACCTATCGCGCATCCCTCTGGCGATTCGGCACCTTTGCCGGCACCGGCGTATCGCAGCGAACTTATTCGCGCCGATGATCCGGTCGGCCTGATCCGTCAGGCCTGAGCCCGCACCCCTCCGACCATCCACCGTCCGGATCCCGGCCGCCCTGCGCGTTCCTTCGTCCGGACTCCCTTTTCATCACGACACCATTCAATGGGCGTCCCCGCAGGGGGAGGCCTGCGGAGACAAATCATGAACATCCTCGCAGACCGGCGGGCGGGCCGGATCGAACCGCCGATACCCATCGCGATCGTCATCGAGCAGCACGGCGCCTGGAGCGTGCTGTTCGCGGCGATCGCGGCCCTCTTCGACGGGCGCGGCCGTCCGGGCGATGCCCGGCTGGGACAGCTCGACAACCACCTGCGGCGCGACATCGGTCTGCCGCCGCTGCCGCCCCGCCGGTCCGAACCGCCGCGCTGGATGTGAGGACGGGATCGGGGCGACCAACCGCGGGCCCCCGCCCGGATGGCGTCGGGCGGGGGCTGCCCCCTTGCGGGATGGGCGAAAACCCTATATTAGGACGCCCGTCGAAAAAGGCGAAAACGCCGGTGGCGAAGGCGAGCAGGGGTCGGACGTTCTCCGGCCCTCTTTGTTATACGGAACGGCGCCCGCACTGACCAATCCAAGACCGGCGGAGACAACCGCCCGGCCAGAAAACAGATCGTAAAGGAAACCTGAGACCACATGGCTCAAAGCGCATCCATGGAGGACTTCGAAGCCCTCCTCAACGAAAGCTTCGAAATCGACACGCCGTCCGAAGGCAGCGTTGTCCGCGGCAAGATCATCGCCATCGAGGCGGGTCAGGCCATCATCGACGTCGGCTACAAGATGGAAGGCCGCGTCGATCTGAAGGAATTCTCCAATCCGGGCGAGGCCCCCGAAGTCACCGTCGGCGACGAGGTCGAGGTCTACCTGGATCGTGTCGAAAACGCCCGGGGCGAAGCCGTCATCAGCCGTGACAAGGCCCGTCGCGAAGAAGCCTGGGACCGTCTGGAAAAAGCCTATGCCGAGGATTCCCGCGTCGAAGGCGCGATCTTCGGCCGCGTCAAGGGCGGCTTCACGGTCGACCTGGGCGGCGCCGTGGCGTTCCTGCCCGGCAGCCAGGTCGATGTACGTCCGGTGCGCGATGCCGGCCCGCTGATGGGCCTGAAACAGCCGTTCCAGATCCTCAAGATGGACCGCCGCCGCGGCAATATCGTGGTCTCGCGCCGCGCGATCCTCGAAGAGTCCCGTGCCGAGCAGCGCGCCGAAATCATCGGCAAGCTCAACGAGGGCGATGCCGTTGACGGTGTGGTCAAGAACATCACCGAATACGGCGCCTTCGTGGATCTGGGCGGTGTCGACGGGCTGCTGCACGTCACCGACATGGCCTGGCGCCGCGTCAACCATCCGTCGGAAATCCTGTCGATCGGCGAGACCGTCAAGGTTCAGGTCATCAAGATCAACAAGGAAACCCATCGTATCAGCCTCGGCATGAAACAGCTGCAGGCCGACCCGTGGGATTCGGTCGAGCGGAAATTCCCGCTGGGCACCGTCCACAAGGGCCGCGTGACCAACATCACCGACTACGGCGCCTTCGTCGAGCTGGAGCCTGGTGTCGAGGGTCTGGTCCACGTCTCGGAAATGTCCTGGACCAAGAAGAACGTCCATCCCGGCAAGATCGTCTCGACCTCTCAGGAAGTCGACGTCATGGTGCTGGAGATCGACACCGCCAAGCGCCGCGTGTCGCTGGGCCTGAAACAGACCATGCGCAACCCGTGGGAGGTCTTCTCGGAGACCCACCCGATCGGCACCGAGGTCGAGGGCGAGGTCAAGAACATCACCGAATTCGGTCTGTTCATCGGTCTCGACAACGACATCGACGGCATGGTTCACCTCTCCGACCTCAGCTGGGAACAGCGCGGCGAAGAGGCGATCCAGGAGTACCGCAAGGGCGACATGGTGCGTGCCGTGGTCACCGAGGTGGATACCGACAAGGAACGCATCTCGCTGTCGGTCAAGGCGCTTGAAGGCGACCCCTTTGCCGAAGCCGTTGGCGGCGTGAAACGCGGCTCGATCATCACCGTCACCGTGACGGCGATCGAGGATGGCGGCATCGAGGTGGAATACGAAGGCATGAAATCCTTCATCCGCCGCTCGGATCTGTCGCGTGACCGGTCCGAACAGCGCCCCGAGCGCTTCCAGGTGGGCGACCATGTCGACGTCCGCGTGACCAACATCGACACCAAGACCCGCCGTCTGGGCCTGTCGATCAAGGCGCGCGAGATCGCCGAAGAGAAGGAAGCCGTCGAACAGTATGGCAGCTCGGATTCGGGTGCCTCGCTGGGCGACATTCTGGGCGCCGCGCTGAAAGGCGAAGATCGCTGATCGCGACCCTGTGCTGAACGGGAACGGCTCCGCAACCTTTGCGGAGCCGTTCTTTTTTGCGAATCGCAGGCGCCGAGTCGCGGCTTTTGCCCGGGCGTCATCCGTGCTTGGCGAAGTCAATTCCGGATTGGCAGCCCCCGCTTTGCAACCTTGAGGTGTTTCAGGGGCTTTCACCCGTCTTTTCAATGGGTTTCTGTTTCGCAGCCGCGCATTTCGCGGCTATAGTCCGCAAGCCTCAGCTGCGCATAATCGGCAATGGCCTTGACCTAGGGACAGACATCAAATGATCCGTTCGGAATTGATCCAGAAAATTGCAGAAGAGAACCCGCATCTTTATCAGCGGGATGTCGAGAGAATTGTGAATACCATCTTCGAAGAGATCATCTCGGCCATGGCGCGGGGCGATCGGGTGGAGTTGCGCGGTTTCGGCGCGTTCTCGGTCAAGCAGCGCGACTCGCGCACCGGGCGCAATCCGCGCACCGGCGAGTCGGTGCAGGTCGACGAGAAATGCGTGCCTTTCTTCAAGACCGGCAAGCTGCTACGTGATCGGCTGAACGGAAAATAACAACCGAGTCTCCGCTATGCGCCTGATCCGCTACCTGTTTCTCGTCCTTCTCGCCATCTGCCTCGTGGTTGTGGCGACCGCCAATCTCGACCCGGTCTCGGTGACCCTGTTGCCCGGCGAACTGGCGACCTATTCCGGTTTCCAGTTCACCGCCGAGGTGCCGCTTTATGTCGTGGGCTTTGGCGGCATGCTGCTGGGCCTGCTGATCGGCTTTTTCTGGGAGTGGCTGCGCGAAAGCAAGCACCGCTCGGTTGCGTCGCGGCAGCGGCGCGAGACGGCGCGGATGCAGCGCGAGCTTGACCGGCTTCAGGCCGAAAAGCGCCGCAACGACGGGCATGACGACGTGCTGGCACTGATCGAGAAGGGCGGCACCCGCTAGGGGCCGGCCATGTCAGACAGTATCCGGGTCAAGATCTGCGGGCTGACCTCGCCCGCCGCCGTCGAGGCTGCGGCGCAGCTGGGCGCGTCCTATCTGGGCTTCGTCTTCTTCCCCAGATCCCCCCGCCATCTGGAGATCGAGACGGCGCGCACGCTGGCCATGGCGGTACCGCCGGGTCTTGCCAAGGTCGCGCTGACCGTCGACGCGGACGACGCGGCGCTCGAGGCGCTGCTCGACCGCGTGCCGATCGACATGCTGCAACTGCACGGGCACGAGAGCCCCGACCGCGTGGCCGAGCTGCGCGCCCGGTTCGGGCTGCCGGTGATGAAGGCGGTCGGCGTGGCGGACGAGGCCGATCTGCCCGCCCTGGCGGATCATGCCCGGGTCGCCGATCAGATCCTGGTCGATGCCAAGCCGCCGAAGGATGCGGCGTTGCCCGGCGGCAACGGGCTGGCCTTCGACTGGCGGCTGATCGCCGGGCGGCGCTGGCCGGTGCCGTGGATGCTGGCGGGTGGGCTCACGCCCGGCAATGTCGCCGAGGCCATCGCGCTGACCGGCGCGCGGCAGGTCGACGTGTCGTCGGGGGTCGAATCGGCCCCCGGGGTCAAGGACGAGGCCCTGATGGGCCGGTTCATCGCCGCCGCGGGCGGCAAGGAGAGAACATGAAGGGACTTCTGGGACTGATCGCGTTGCTGGCGGTGGCCGGGCTGGCTCTGGCCTTTACCAAGCCGACCGAGGCCGATTTCGAGGCCGCGCTCGAGACGCAGCTGCTGGACCGGATCGACCGTGCCGAGCCCGATACGCAAAGCAACCCGGCCAGCGCCGTTCTGCTGGCGACCTGCAAGCTTGGCCGCACCCAGTGTGCCGAGCTGATCCGGTCGATGATCTCGCTCGACTATCAGGACAAGGTGCTGTTCGCCATGGCCGACGTGTCGCTGGGCGGGCGCGAGGGCGGGGTCTGTTACGGCGCCGCGACGCGGATCTTCTGCCGCGAGACCGGAAACGGGGCCGCAAACGGGCGCTGACCCCTTGCCGCGCGCGGTCCGCGCCAGTAGGCAAGGGCGACTGACCCGCGCGGGAGGCTCCCATGCCCGATGACATCCTGAATTCCTACAAGACCGGTCCCGACGAGAACGGCCGGTTCGGCATCTTCGGCGGCCGCTTCGTCTCCGAGACGCTGATGCCGCTGATCCTGGAGCTCGAGGCGCAATACGAGCACGCCAAGACCGATGACAGCTTCTGGGCCGAGATGGACTTCCTGTGGAAGCACTATGTCGGCCGCCCCTCGCCCCTCTACTTCGCCGAGCGGCTGACCGAACGGCTGGGCGGGGCCAAGGTCTATTTCAAGCGCGACGAGCTGAACCATACCGGCGCGCACAAGATCAACAACGTGCTAGGCCAGATCATCCTCGCCCGCCGCATGGGCAAGACCCGGATCATCGCCGAGACGGGGGCCGGGCAACATGGGGTCGCGACCGCGACGGTCTGCGCGAAGTTCGGCCTGAAATGTGTCGTCTACATGGGCGCGACCGATGTCGAGCGGCAAAAGCCCAACGTCTTTCGCATGCGCCTGCTGGGGGCCGAGGTGGTGCCGGTCACCTCGGGCCGCGGCACACTGAAGGACGCGATGAACGACGCGCTCCGGGATTGGGTGACCAATGTCCGCGACACCTTCTATTGCATCGGCACGGTCGCGGGTCCGCACCCCTATCCGGCGATGGTGCGCGACTTCCAGTCCATCATCGGCACCGAGGCCAAGGCCCAGATGCTGGAGGCCGAGGGCCGTCTGCCCGACACCATCATCGCGGCCATCGGCGGCGGGTCGAACGCCATGGGGCTGTTCTATCCCTTCCTCGACGATGCCTCGGTCCGGATCATCGGAGTCGAGGCCGGCGGGCATGGCGTTGACGACCGGATGGAACATTGCGCCTCGCTGACCGGCGGGCGTCCGGGCGTGCTGCATGGCAACCGCACCTATCTGTTGCAGGACGAGGACGGGCAGATCCTGGAGGGGCACTCGATCTCGGCCGGGCTCGACTATCCGGGCATCGGGCCGGAACATGCCTGGCTGCACGATATCGGGCGGGCCGAATATGTTTCGGTCACCGACCGCGAGGCGCTGGCCGCGTTCCAGCTGTCCTGCGAGACCGAGGGCATCATTCCCGCGCTGGAGCCGAGCCACGCGCTGGCCCATGTGATCAAGATCGCGCCCGGGCTGCCGGCCGATCACCTGATCTGCATGAACATGTGCGGCCGGGGCGACAAGGACATCTTTGCCGTGGCGCGCTATCTGGGCTTCGGCATGGACGAGGCCTGAGGGCCGATCCGAGTGCGGGGCGCGAGCACGCGCCCTGCCGGGATCGGGGCAGGCGGGGCGCGGACCTCAGCCGTCGTCGGCGTGCAGCGTCAGCACCTCGAGCGGCACCACCTCCAGCGCGGCGCGATGGGTGGCGGTCAGCTTGACCCGCGGCGCGCAGCCCTCGTCATGGGCCTGCAGGAAGCGCGCGGCGCACAGGCACCAGCAGTCGCCCGGGGTCAGGCCCGAAAAGCCGAATTCGGGGCGCGGCGTGGTCAGGTCGTTGCCGACATATTTGGAATAGGCGAGGAATTCGGCGGTCATCACCGCGCAGACCGTATGGCTGCCGGTATCCTCGGGGCCGGTGTCGCAACAGCCGTTGCGATAGAACCCGGTCAGCGGCGCGGTCGAACAGGGGTCGAGCCGACCGCCCATGACGTTCAGCGAGGGAGCCTTGCGGTCTGTCATGTCCGTCCTTCCTCGTTTCCGGTTGTCTCCGCCGCAGTCCAGCGGACCCAGCGGCCGTGGAAATCGGCGCGGCCGACGACGCGCGGCGAGCCGCCGGGCCAGAGCGTGATCCGAAGCGCCGCGCCGTGGCCGCCATCGGCCTCCATCTCGACCCGGGCCAGCGGCGCGGTCTCGGTGGCCCGGGCGCCGGCTTCGGCGATCAGCCGGTCGCCTTCGGTCCGTGCCGCTTCGGGCAGGTACTGCCAGGCCACGGTGTGAAAGATCATGTGCAGCGCGCCGGGGGCCGGATCTGCCAGCCGCCGGGCCAGCCAGGGCAGGGCGTCCTCCCGGTCGACCGGGGCAGGGGGCTCGGCCAGGGCCGCATCCGTCAGGCGCCGCCGGTCGGGCTGGTCGGGCCAGAGATAGGCCCGGAGCCGCAGCGCGCCCTCGGGCGTGCTGCCCTCGATCGGGTTCAGATCGACGCCGCGCCGGTCGATCACCCGGGGGGTGGCCCTCGGCGGGGCGGGGCCCTGCCAGTCGGGGGCGAGGCGCAGCCGGGCATCGACCGGCCCATAGGACCCCTCGGGCAGATCCAGCGCGTAGTGGTCCCAGTTCAGGTTCAGCCCGGCGCTCGCGCCGATCTCGGACAGCACCAGCGGCAGCCCCGTTGTCGCCGTCAGCCACTGACCCGCTGCGATCAGCACCGCCGAGCGGCGCACCTCGTTGGTCTGGGGCGGGCTGTCGAGCCAGCGCATCAGTTGGGCCTCATGGGTCGTCAAGGCGGCCTCGATCTCGGCCCAGAGGCCGTCCGGGTCGGGATCGACGGGCGGGTAAAGCGCGGCCAGACCGGGCGCCGCGCCCGACAGCACCAGCCCGTGCAGGGCGCCCGCGAGCCTCAGTGGCACCGATTGCCCGCCCGCGCCCAGCGTACCCTCCCAGCCCAGCAGCCGGTCCGCGACCGCGCAGCCGGGCTGCAGCCGCTCGGCCGCAAGCCGCAGAAGCCCTGCGGTGAAGGGCGATCCCAGCCGCGCGCAGGCGGCGGCCTGATCGGTGCAGGCGGCCCGCAGGTTCATTCTAGCGGAACCGGTCGGCAAGTTTTTGCAGGGCCGAGCGCGGGTCCTCGGACGGCTCGGGCGGCGGGGCGGCGGGTTTCGGCGCCGGTGCGTGTGCCCCGGCCGAGGCCCCGTTTCGCGCAGGCGCGATCCGCAGCGCCACAGCATTCAGAAACCTGGCGCCATCGCCCCGTGCCAGATCGGCGGCGCCGTCCGAGATACCGCGCAGCAGATCGTCCAGCCAGTCGCGGTCGGCCTTGGCGAAATCGGACAGCACATAGCCCGAAACCCGGTCCTTGTGCCCCGGGTGGCCGATGCCCAGCCGCACGCGCTCGTAATCCGGCCCCAGATGCTGGTGGATCGAGCGCAGCCCGTTATGGCCCGCATGCCCGCCGCCCGATTTCAGCCGGCACTTGCCGGGCGCGAGGTCCAGTTCGTCATGAAACACGGTCACATCGGCGGGGGTGAGCTTGTAGAACTGCACCGCCGCCTGCACCGCGTCGCCCGACAGGTTCATGTAGGTTTCGGGCTTCAGCAGGACCACCTTCTCGGGGCCCAGCCGCCCTTCGGCGGTCTGGCCCTTGAACTTCGCCCGCCAGGGCGAAAAGTGATGGTCTTCGGCGATCCGGTCGACCGCCATGAAGCCAATATTGTGCCGGTTGCCCGCATATTGCGCGCCCGGATTCCCGAGGCCCACGAAGAGACGCATTCGTGATCTCCTGCCGCTTGCTCTTTCGTCCTTGATGCCCTGAACTGCGGCAAAAGGCCAGAACCGGCCGGATCGGGAACGAGGAGGCGACCCATGTATCTGACGATGAACCGTTTCAAGGTGAAGCCGGGATCAGAGGAGGCGTTCGAGGAGGTCTGGAAGACCCGCGACAGCCATCTGAAGACGGTGCCGGGGTTCGTCGGGTTTCACCTGCTGAAGGGTCCCGACAAGGAGACCTACCGGCTTTACGCCTCGCATACCTTCTGGGAGAGCGAGGCCGCCTTTACGGCCTGGACGAAATCCGAGGCCTTCCGCGCGGCGCATAAGGGCGCCAAGGGGCCGTCCGACATGTATCTGGAACCGCCCGAGCTGGAAATCTTCGAATCGGTGCAGGCCCTGAGCTGAACCGGTCGCCTCGGGACCACACAGTGTTGCGGGGGGCTCCGAACTTCTCGAATAGCCTTCGGACTCAGTCTTGTAGAAAGGGCGCTGGCGTTGCCGACGCGCCCCGAACTGCGCGCGTTGCTCCGGGGCCGAGGGGGAGAAACCCTTTGGCAACGCCCCCGTGCCTACCCTGTCTGTCAAGCCCCATGGCTGGGGTCGATCCAGACGGCGAGGCATTCCCATGCGTGACCCGGTCCGAGTTCTCTTCCTGTGGTTTCCCCTGCACGGCCTGATCGCACTGATGACGGTCCTTGGCGGGGCCGGCGATGCGCGAGCCGTGCCGCTTGCGATGGACCCGCAGTTCGAGGCTGCCGTGACGGGTGATTGGGGCGCCGATCCTGCCACGCTGTCGGATGGGGTGGCGACGGCGCGGCTGCAGGCGGGCATCCTTTGTGCGGCCTGGGCGCGCGACATGATCGGCCAGCACTGGCGCCGCCTCGATCATGAGGATGGCCCAGGCACCTGGTCGGCAGATCGTCAGACGCTGTGGTTCCAACTGGGCTGGATCGCGGAATTCGAACGGCGCTATCTTCGGCCCCGGATCGACGCCGAAAGCCAGGAGGCGCTGCAGGCGGCCTGGTGGCCCGAGGGTGTCTCGACCCAGGCAGGCAGTTCCGAGGCGGCGCAGATCCACCGGTTCTGCCTGCGGCTGCCGGGGCTGTTCGGATCGATCGATCCCGATGCCCCGCCGCGCGACCCTGCGATGCTGCGCTAGCCGCCAAAGCAAAACGGGACCCCGAGGGCCCCGTTCGTTGAAAGCTTGCGGCGATGCGCCAGCAGCAGCCGATTACTCCTCGGCAGCCTCTTCCTCGTCTTCGGCCGAGCGCAGGCCCGACGGCGCCGAGATGTTGGCGATCACGAAGTCGCGGCCGGTGATGGTCGGCGTGGTGCCTTCGGGCAGCGCGATGTCCGAGATGTGGACGATGTCGCCGATGTTCAGCGCCGAGACGTCGACCGTCAGTTTCTCCGGGATGTCGCCGGCGGTGACCACCAGTTCGACCTCGGGCCGGACCACGGTCAGAACGCCGCCGCGCTTGAGGCCCGGGGATTTCTCTTCGCCCACGAATTCGACCGGGATGTAGAGGTTGATCCGCGAGGTGCGGCGCAACCGCATCAGGTCCACATGGGTCGGCAGGTCCTTGACCACGTCGCGCTGAACGCCGCGGCAGATCACCCGCACGTCTTCCTGACCGTCAACTTTCAGGTTGAACAGCGTCGACAGGAAGCGGCCGGCTTTCAGGCGCTTCAGCAGCTCGTTGTACTTGAGGTTGATCGGAAGCGGTTCGGCGCCGCCGCCATAGACGATACCGGGGACAAGGTTCTCACGGCGTGCTTGACGAGCGGCCCCCTTGCCTGTCCCCGTCCGTACCGTGGCGTTAAGATCAGGGATCTCACCAGCCATTGGTCTATTCTCCTAAGGTTGTGGGCATCCTCCAAGGGTGTATGCCCGATGAAGCCGTGCCCATAGCCGAGCCGGGGCCGGATTGGAAGGGGGAAAATGGGCCGCTGAAGCCCGGATCAGACAAGGTTCAGGCCCGGTTCAGACCCAGTCGCCCTCGAAATCCTTCGGCACCAGCAGGATGTCGCGGTCGAGCCCGGCGATATTCTTGCGCCCGCACAGCGCCATGGTGGTGTCGAGCTCCTTGTGGATCACCTCCAGCGCCCGGGTCACGCCCGGCTCGCCCATCGCGCCCAGCCCGTAGATGAAGGCGCGGCCGATATAGGTGCCCTTGGCCCCCAGTGCGACCGCCTTCAGCACGTCCTGCCCGGACCGGATGCCGCCGTCGACATGCACCTCGATCTGGTCGCCCACGGCGCGCAGGATCGAGGGCAGGGCGCGGATCGAACTGAGCGCTCCGTCGAGCTGCCGCCCGCCATGGTTCGACACGACAATGGCATCGGCCCCGACATCAAGCGCGCGCTTCGCGTCCTCGGCATCGAGAATGCCCTTGAGGATCAGCTTGCCGCCCCAATCCTCCTTCAGCTTCTTCACCTGCGACCAGTCGAGCCGCGGATCGAAATTGCCGGCCGTCCAGTCGACCAGCGACGAGGCGTCGGTGACGCCCTTGGCGTGTCCGATGATGTTGCCGAAAAAGCGGCGTTTCGTTTGCAGCATCTCGAGCCCCCAGCCCCATTTGGTGGCCAGGTTGGCCATGGTCGGGAGGGTCATCTTGGGCGGGGCCGACAGCCCGTTCTTGAGATCCTTGTGCCGCTGGCCGAGGATCTGCAGATCGAGCGTCAGCACCAGCGCCGAACAGCGGGCGTCCTTGGCCCGCTGGATCAGGTTCGCGAGGTACTCCTGGTCGCGCATCACGTAAAGCTGGAACCAGAACGGCTTTTCGGTATGGGCCGCGACATCCTCGATGGAACAGATCGACATGGTGGACAGCGTGAAGGGCACGCCGAACTTCTCGGCGGCGCGGGCGGCCTTGATCTCGCCATCGGCGGCCTGCATGCCGGTCAGCCCGACGGGCGCCAGCGCGACCGGCATCGCGACATCCTGTCCGACCATCTGCGTGGCGGTCGAGCGGCCCTCCATGTCGACCGCGACCCGCTGGCGCAGCCGGATCCTTGCGAAATCCGAACTGTTGTCGCGGAACGTCTGTTCGGTCCAGCTGCCCGTCTCGCAGTAGTCGTAGAACATCTTGGGCACGCGGCGCTTGTAGATCCGGTGCAGGTCTTCGATCGTGGTGATGACGGGCATGGCCTTCCCTCGCTTTGGTAAGGTGCCATTACCAATCGCCGGGGGCCGCCGCAACGGCGAAGGGTGGCGCTCAGGCCGTTGCAGGGCGCGCGACGATCAGGCGGTTCACCAGATGGGTGAAGACCGCCGCGCCCAGGATCGGGATGACGAGGTTCACCAGCGGCAGGCTCAGCGGCACCGCCATCAGCAGCCCGGCCACAAAGATCGTCGCGCCATGGCGGCGGCGCAGGTTCCGCGCGCCCTGCCGGCCAAGCCGCCGCATCGCCGCCATCTGAAAATACTCGCGCCCCAGAAGGAAGCCGTTCACCGCCCAGAACAGGAACGGCGCGAACGGCCCGACGAAGAAGTACAGCACCAGAGCCACCAGGTTGACCGCCAGCACGACGCCGAGAAATCCAAGGCTGTCGCGGATCTGGTCGAAGACCGGGATCGGGGCGACTGGGGGCAGGGTCGGATAGTGGCGTGCCTCGACCGCCTCGGCCACGTCGTCAAGGAAGATGCCCGTGAAGGCCGAGGCCACCGGCACCATCAGGAACACCGACATCACGATCATCAGCAGGAATGAGGCACCCGACAGGATCTCGTCGACCCAGTGGATTTCGCCGATCCAGGGCAGGGTAAAGCTGTCGGGGACCAGCCAGCCGATCAGGACGAAGATCACGGCATAGATCGCCGCCAGCAGCAGCACCGACAGGCCGACGCCCAGAAACAGCACCCGGCGGAACGCGCGGTCGCCGATCTGGCCCAGCGTCTTGAGAAAGGCGGTCAGGATCATTCGGACACCCATTCGGTGATTGCAGCAATGTCGGGGCGCGGCCGCTCGGGCGGAGCCGCCGTTTCGGTGCCGATATGGACGATGCCCACCACGGTTTCGGTGTCGGCGAGCCCCAGCCCCTCGGCCAGGAAGCCGCGGTCATGGGCGGGCCAGCCGGTCAGCCAGTTGGCGCCCCAGCCCGAGGCAAGTGCCGCGTTCAGAAGCGCCAGGCACACGGCGCCGGCGGAATGGATCTGTTCGATTTCGGGCACCTTGGCCGAGGGCTTCGGCGCCGAGACGACGACGACCGCCAAGGGGCTTTGCGCATAGGCCGAGGCGGCCTTGGCAATGGCCTCCTCGGGCTGGCCAAGGGCGGCGCCCCGGGTCCGGACCAGCGCCTCGAGCCGGGTCAGCGCGGGCTTTTCCAGCACGATGAAGCGCCAGGGTTCGAGCTTGCCGTGATCGGGGCTGCGGGCCGCGGCGGTCAGGATCGGGATCAGCGCGTCCCGGGTCGGACCCGGCGAGGCCAGGGTCTTGGCGGGGCGCGACCGGCGGGTCAGCAGGAAGTCGAGCACCTCGGGGCGCGGGTCTGGCATGGGCCACCTCCTCTTTGCGCCTATATGGCGGCGGTCGGGGGCGGGGTTCAAGCCCGGCTTGACGCGCCGCCGTGGCCGGGGCAGCAAGGCGGGCATGACAGATCTGACCCATCTGGCGGTGCCCGGCACCGAGATCGCGGTGCGGGTGACGCCCCGCGCCTCGCGCGACCGGATTCTGGCCGAGGAGGGGCAGATAAGGGTCTACGTCACCGTGGTCCCCGAGGATGGCAAGGCCAATGCGGCGGTGACGAAGCTTCTGGCCAAGGCGCTGGGCGTTCCGAAGTCCCGGCTGGACCTCGTGCGCGGCCAAACCGCCCGCGACAAGGTTTTCCGGGTTCTCTAGCGGCGGGGGCCGCGCCCGATCCTTCCGGAATCGTCCCGATCGGCTTGTCGCGCTTTGGCCGACGGGCTGGACCTGCAGGCGTCGTCGGGGCCGGTCTCTTGGGCGCAGACGCGTGAGGGGCCGCCATCCCGGTCAGGACAGACTTCGTGCATAGGGTGCGAGACGATGCCGGGGCCGCAGAAGCGAGGCACATCAGGCGGGCAAGGCCCGCCCCCCAACCCGACGCGATCCCGGCAGGCCCGCCGCCGGGATCTTTCGCTTCTTGATCTCAGGCGGCGTTCGACGCGCGGAACGGCACCACCGAGCCTGCCGCCGGATAGCCGTCATTGGCGGTGCGGAAGATCGACACCTGCGCCGCAAGCTCGCGTGCCTCCGACGCCAGGCCCTGGCTGGCGGCGGTCGCCTGTTCTACCATCGCCGCGTTCTGCTGGGTCACGGTGTCGAGTTGACCGACGCCGGTGTTGATCTCGTTCAGCGTGATCGCCTGTTCCGAAGCGCCCGACGCGATCTGCGAGATATGTTCGCGCATGCCGGACACAGCCTCGATGATCCGGGTCAGCTCGCTGCCGGCATTGTTCACCAGCCCGACCCCAAGCTTGACGTTTTGGGTGCTTTCCTGAACCAGCGCGCTGATTTCCCCCGAGGCCTCGCCCGAGCGCTGGGCCAGGGCCCGCACCTCGGAGGCGACCACGGCGAAGCCGCGCCCGGCTTCGCCCGCGCGGGCGGCCTCGACCCCGGCGTTGAGCGCCAGAAGGTTCGTCTGGAAAGCGATGTCCTTCATGACCGAGAGGATCTGCGAGATCTTCTTGGACGAGGTATCGATCCGTGCCATCGCCTCGACCGCGTCTCCGACGACCCGGCCACCGCTTTCGGCCGTGGCCATGGCGCGGTCGGCCGACTGCTCGACATCCTTGATGGCGCTGGCCGCGCCCCGAACCGTCGCCGTCAGTTCATCGATGGCGGCGGCGGTTTCTTCCAGCGTGGCGGCCTGGGTTTCGGTCCGCCGCGACAGGTCGGACGAGGCCTGGCCGACTTCCTGAGCGGTCCGTTCGACGATGCTGGAGACGTCCTTCACCGTTGCAATGGTGGTCGAAAGCTGGCCGACGGCGCTGTTATAGGCATCGGCCAGCGCGGCGATATCCGGCAGGCCCGATCCCGGCACGCGGTGCGAAAGATCGCCGGACTGAAGCCGTTGCAGCCCCTTCGCGATCTCTTCGATGCCACTGTGCCGTTCGGTGATGTCGGTCGCGATTTTGATCACCCGGGTGGTGTGGCCGTTCTCATCGAGGCAGGGGGCATAGGTCGCCTGGATCCAGATGATCGAGCCGTTTTTTCGGATCCGCGGAAACTGGTCGGTGAAGGATTGACCGCTGCCCAGACCTTCCCAGAACGCCTTGTAGGCAGGGGTCTTGACGTAGTCGGGGTCCACGAACATCGAATGGTGCCGCCCGGCGATCTCGGCCTCGGTATAGCCGAGGGCTTTGAGGAAGTTCGCATTGGCGGTGATGATCGTGCCGTCCGGCCTGAACTGGATCGTCGCCTGCGTGCGGTCGATCACCGCGAAGAACGCCTGCGCCAGATCGGCTTTATCCTTCGCCGCGCTGTTTCGCTGAGACCGGCCGAACATCATGAACTCCTCCAAACGCATAGGTTGACAGAGGGGGTAGATCGGAAGCGTTACTTTTTCTATAATAATTATAGTTTGTAGTTAAATGGTTTATGGAAAGTCCCTTTGAATTCAGGGACATGTCTCGGGGGGTCGGCGCTGTCTTGGCTGAAGGCCGTCGCACCGGCGCGCAACCGGACCACGTGGCCGGCGACGCTTGGGCTGCGCCCGGTGGACAGTGGGCAGGCCGGCGGCCTAGCCGCGGCCGCGCCAGAACAACTCGCGCCCGAACGAGTAGAGAACGCCCGAGCTGAAAAGCACCAGCAGCACGCCCAGGACCTTCAGCAATCCGGCGATCCAGGACAGGACCGGCCAGGCCGGCAGGGTGTAGCCCACGATTGCCAGCCCGAGGCCCGCGAGGCCCAGCACGGCGAAGTCGCGCGCCATCGCGGCGGGTGTTTCCCAGCCCAGCGTATCGAGCATGGTCCGTCTTTTCGGCCGCTCGGCCTCGCGGTCGAGGGCGGGGTCGCGGAGCGCGGGCAGCTGGACCGGCCGGTCCGAGAGTTCGGTTGCGGACGAGGGGACGACCGGGGCGGGCTCGGCGGCGGGCTCGGCGGCGGGCGCGGTCTCGCGACGGGTCCGGCGCGGCAGGGCGCTCATCCAGCGATCCGCGCGGTCCGGGTTGCGCAGGTACAGCGCGCAGCCCCCGACCACGGCCAGCACCAGAATACAGACCGCCGTGAAGGTCGGGCCGATCAGCAGCCCGCACAGCACGACAAGATAGAGCGCCAGCAAAAAGAGCGCGATCCGGCCTCCCTGGCCGATGAGCTTCCGTAGGGACGGCATGTTGCACCTCTCTGACTGATAGCGGGGGTTTCGGACTGGATATGGGGCGATGCAAGAGGAAATGTCAGTGGCGGTTTGCCGCGTGCTGGTCCAGCCCGAAAATTCACGGGAACAAAGCCGCCCGCCGGGACGGGCGCGGGGGCGGGGAGAGGCCGTGCCCGGTCAGGGGGTGTTTTTCCTTTCGCCATCACCCGGGAATGACGCAACAGGGGTTGAGACGCCCCGAAACCGGTGCATGTCATAGTGCGCCGCAGACAGCCTTGCCGCGACCGGTCCGGCCTTCGGTCCGGGGGCGAAAAGGGATGGGCCCGGCCGCTCTGAGGCCAGTGAGACGAGAACGAGGGAGCGCGGGTGACAGAGCGCATGACAAGCCGGCCCGATCCGGCCCCGCGCGGGAAACTGGCGCGCGCGGGCCGCCTGCTGCTGACCGCGGCCTTCATCGGTATCGCGGTCTGGCTGCTGCGCGATGCCACGCACCAGATCGAGTTTTCCGAGATCACCGATGGCTTGCAGGCCGTGACGCGGACGCAGATCGCGCTTGCGGTGCTGGGAACGCTCGTCAGTTTCGTCTTTATCGGGGCGCTCGATCTGCTGTGCCTGAAAGAGATCGCGCCGGGTCGGGTGCCGGGGCGGGTGTCGGTGGCCACCGGGGCGGCGGCGACGGCGGTCTCGAACCTTCTGGGCGCCGCCTATGTGACCGGCGTCGGGGTCCGCTACCGGGCCTATTCGGTCTTCGGGCTGGGCGCCTCGCAGGTGGCGGTGCTGTTTGCCCATAACAGCCTTGCTTATTCGCTTGGGGCGCTGGTGCTTTATGGCGCGGTCCTTGCCGTGCATCCGGCCAGTATCGAGGGCGTTCTGCCGCTTTCGCCGCTGCTGCAGACCGTGATCGGTCTGTCGCTCCTGGCCCTGACGGCGCTGATTTGGGGGGCGATCCGCCTGCGCGCAGGCCGCCCGGTCCAGGTCTTCGGGCGGCGCATTCCGATGCCCGGTTTCGGCACGGCGGTGGCGCTGACGGGTGCGGTGGTGTTCGATCTGGTCGCGTCGGGGCTGGTGCTGCACGTGCTTTACCCGTCCGACCTATCGATCGGCTTTCTCGAATTCCTGGCGGTCTTCGGCATTGCCATCAGTCTGGGGATTCTCAGCCATTCGCCGGGCGGCCTTGGTGTTTTCGAGGCCACGATCCTGACCGCGACCGGGGCGCATGGCCGGGCCGATGCGCTGGCCGCGCTGATCCTCTATCGCGCGGTCTATACGCTTTTTCCGTTCCTGGCGGCCCTTGTCGCGGCCGGGGTGTTCGAGTTGCGCACCAACCGCGCCGTGCTCGCCCGGACCGCGCGGCGGGTCGGCGCGCGCCTGCGGCCCGCCGCTCCCGCCATCGTGGCGGGTCTTGTCGTAGCGGCGGGCGGCGGTCTGCTGCTGTCGGGCCTTCTGGGCCCCCTCGGACCCGAGATCGCCGTGCCGCCGGAACTGAGGGCGATGGCGCGGCCGCTGGCCATGGCCCTCGGTCTGGTGGCGCTGGCGCTGGCCGGGGCGCTGGCGCTGCGGTGGCGCAGGGCCCCGACGCTGACCCTGGCGGCACTGGCCGCTGGTGGCATGGCGCTCCTGGCCGAGGGACGTCCGACCGAGGCGGCACTGCTGCTTGGCCTTGTCGCCGGGCCGGTCTGGCTGCTGCGTCGGCTGCTTTAGGCCATCAGGCGGACCCTGTCGGACACGCGTAACGGGCCCCGAGGCGACCGCCAGTCCGCAGAGTTCCGGGCAGGGAGAGGCGATGTCGCCTGTCAAGAGCCCCGCGCCGGTCTTCCCGCCCGGTAAAGCACGCCCTCTGTGCGCAATGGAACAGCGGTTGCCATTGAAGCAGGTTTGCGTTCGCGAATACATAGGCTCGAACCCATTCCCCCCTCAGGAGATCCCCCATGTCCAACAAGACGCTCGACCTGCTGTCCAAACGCCGAACCCAATATGCTCTTGGCAAGACCCTCCCGATCCCGACCGATGCAGTCGAAGAGTTGATCAAGGCGGCGATCCGTCACGCGCCCTCCTCGTTCAACTCGCAAAGTTCGCGGGCGGTCATCCTGTTCGGCGCTGAAAGCGAGAAGGTCTGGTCGCTGATCGAGGCCGAGCTGCGCAAGATCGTTCCCGAGGACGCCTTCGCGCCGACCGCCGCCAAGATGGCCGGATTTGCCGCCGGCGCGGGCACGGTGCTGTTCTACGAGGATCAGGACACGATCCGCGGCCTGCAGGAGCAGTTCCCGCTTTATGCCGATGCGTTCCCGGGGTTTGCGAACCATTCCGCCGGGATGGCGCAGCTGGCGGTCTGGACCGCTCTGGCCGAAGAAGGCATCGGCGCGAGCCTTCAGCACTACAACCCGGTGGCCGATGCTGCGCTGGCCGAGGCCTTTGGCGTGCCCTCCAGCTGGAAGCTGATCGCCCAGATGCCCTTCGGGTCCCATGCGGGCGAAATCGGTCCCAAGACCTTCATCGAGGATGACACCCGCTTCATCACTCTCGGCAAGTAATCCGGCAGGTCGATCCTGTCAGGCACGATGCGGCGGCCCCGAAAAGGGGCCGCCGTTTTGGCGTCAGGCGCCGCGCCCTTCAGTCAGGCGTCTTCGGGCGGTCCGAACAGCGCGGTTCTGGGATAGTGCAGGGTATTGTGGAATGCGGCCGGGCTTTCGGCCGGATTGCGGTAGCCATGCGCCCGGTCGGCCGGAAAGCGCAGCCCGTCGCCTGCCCGGCAGGGCTTCCAGAGGTCGTCCAGCAGCACTTCGACCGCGCCTTCCGTGACAAAGATATCCTCGACCACGCCGGTATCATGCGCGGCCGACAGGTGGACCTGGCCGGGGTCGAGCGTCACCAGAAAGGTCTCTGACCCGAAGACGGGGTCGAAGGGAAAGATCGTGCGCATGGCGATGCTGCCCTCGAAGCGCATGGGCCGGGCCGCGGCGGGCGTGAAGGTGCCCGTGGTCTGCGCCAGATCCTCGATCAGCGCGGTCAGGGGCAGCTGGAAGCCGCGCGCCAGCTTCCAGAGCGTGGCGATGGTGGGGCTCGATTCGCCGCGTTCGATCTGACCCAGCATGGCCTTGCTGACCCCGGTCAGCTCGGCGGCCTGCGCAAGGCTCAGCCCCGCCCGGGCGCGGGCGGCCCTGAGATGGATCCGGATCGTCGTCTCTGTCATCCCTGTCGCGGCTCTTGTGCGTTATAGCGTCCGGCCGTTATAACCGCCGAACCCGGGCCTCTTCCGTCACAGTCCTAGCCCCGGGGCACAGGAAAGGCACGAGCGGAATGATTTTCGGGCTGAAACTCTCGCATCTGGTCGCGGGCTTCATCGCGGTCCTCTTGGGCTATACCAGCAGCGTCGCGATCATCTTTCAGGCCATCGACGTGCTGGGCGCCAGCCAGGCGCAGGCCAACAGCTGGATGCTGGCGCTGGGGCTCGGGATGGGGATCAGCGGCCTGATCCTGTCGCTGCGCTACCGGATGCCGATCCTGACCGCCTGGTCGACGCCGGGCGCGGCGCTTCTGGTGATCAGCCTCGACGGCGTGCCGGTGAACGAGGCCATCGGCGCCTTCGTCTTCTGCGGGCTCTTGCTGACGCTGACCGGGCTGACCGGCTGGTTCGAGAAGCTGTCGCATCTTATCCCCGACGCCATCGGCAATGCGATGCTGGCGGGCATCCTCTTCCAGTTCGGGCTGGGCATCTTCGCCTCGACCGAGGACAACCTGCCGCTGGTTGCGGTCATGGGCGCGGTTTATCTGGCCGGGCGGCGTCTTTTGCCGCGCTTTGCGATCCCGGCGGTCTTGCTGGCGGGCTGCCTCTTCTGTGCCGTGACCGGCGCCTTCGACAGCGGCGCGGCGGTCGATCTGTCGCTGGCGCGCCCGGTCTTCGTGATGCCCGCGCTGTCGCTGCCGGTGCTGATCGGGGTGGGCCTGCCGCTCTTCATCGTCACCATGGCCTCGCAGAACACCCCCGGCATCGTGACGCTGAGGGCGGCGGGCTACGTGCCGCCGGTTTCGGCCTGCGTGACGGTGACCGGGGTGACGACGCTGCTGCTGGCGCCCTTCGGGGGCTATGCGTTCAACCTGGCGGCCATCACTGCGGCGATCTGCGCCGGGCCCGAGGCGGACGACGACCCCGACACCCGCTACCGGGCGGTGGTGGTCGCGGGGCTTCTCTACTGCTTCGTCGGACTGATGGGGGCGGCGGTGATCAGTCTCTTCCTGATCGCGCCGAAGGCGCTGGTGGTCACCGTGGCCGGGCTGGCCCTGCTGAACACCATCGGCACCAGCCTGCATGCGGCGCTGGCGGCGCCCGAGCGGCGCGAGGCGGCGCTGGTGACCTTCATGACCACGGTGTCGGGGATCGGCTTTCTGGGCATCGGCGCGCCGTTCTGGGCGCTCTTGCTGGGCATCGGCACCGGGGCGGTGCTGGCGCCGCGCCGCGCCCGGGCGCCAGCGCCGGATCGGCGCCCGGCCTGAGCGCGCATTTATTTCCAGTCGCGCGGGCGGGTCCGGTCCAGTTCGGGCGGGATCGGGATGAATTCGGCCTCGTCCCCCGGGGGCAGGTGGAACGGGCCATTGGCCCAGTCGGCGGCCTGCCAGTCGGCCCGGGCCTGGGCGATGCGGTCCTTCGAGGACGAGACGAAGTTCCACCAGATATAGCGCGGCCCCTTCAGCGTCGCGCCGCCCAGCGCCATCAGCCGCGCGCCCTCTGGCCCGGCTGTCACGGAAATCGCGTCGCCGGGGCGGAAGATCATCATGCGCCCGGCCTCGAACCAATCGCCCGCCACCTCGATCGCGCCCTCGGCGACATGAATGCCGCGATCCTCGTGATCGTCGGGCAGAGGAAAGCGCGCGCCGGGGGCCAGCACGACGTCGAGATAGAAGGTTTCCGACGGCAGCGTCACCGGGCTCTCGGCGCCATAGGCCCGGCCGAGGATCAGCCGCGCCTCGGCGCCGCCCGCCTCGATCACCGGCAGCGCGTCCTTGCCGTGATGTTCGAAAGACGGCTCGGTCTCTTCGCGATCCTCGGGCAGGGCGATCCAGGTCTGGATGCCGAACAGGCTGTGCCGGGTGCCGCGCGTGGCTGCGCTCGTCCGTTCGGAATGGGTCACGCCGCGGCCCGCGACCATCCAGTTCACCTCGCCCGGATAGATCATCTGATGGCTGCCGATGCTGTCGCGGTGTTCGAATTCGCCGCGATACAGATAGGTCACGGTCCCAAGCCCGATATGCGGGTGCGGGCGCACGTCGATCCCGCCCGCGGTGAGGAATTCGGCAGGGCCCATCTGGTCGAAGAAGATGAACGGGCCGACCATCTGCCGCTTTGGCGAGGGCAGTGCGCGGCGCACCTCGAAGCCGCCGATGTCGCGGGCGCGCGGAATGATGAGGGTTTCCAGCGCGGCGCAGCCGGTCGCGCCGCTTTCGGGGTCCTGGGTCGGGTTCCAGCTCATGTCGGGTCTCCTGACGGTCCTGCAAGTGGCGCAAGGCGTCCCGCGGCCGCCTTGATCAAAATGTGGCCGACCGCCGCGATGTCCAGTCCCGGCGGCAGGGGCCGGGCGCGATCCGCGTCAGGGTCAATTCGGGGCTTGACCTTCCTGCGGCTGGAAGCTGCATGACGGGGGAAATTCCGGATCTCAGGAGGATTCTCAGATGAAATTCAGCGTGCCCGACATGACCTGCGGCCATTGCACCGCCGCCATCGAGAAGGCCATTCTTCAGCGCGACCCGTCGGCCGAGATTTCCTGCGATCTGGGAGCCCATACGGTCGAGACCAAAACCGCGCTGCCCGAGGCCGAGATCGCGGCCGCGATCGAAGGCGCGGGCTATTCAGCCGCCACGATCTGACCGGCCGTTGAGCCGCCCTCAGCCGGGCGACGCTTGACGATCATGGCCCGCAACAGGCGGCCTCGGGTCTTGCCCCGCCTCAGATCGGTCGCAGGGGGTCACGGCATCGGCGCGGCGCAGATCGGCCCGGGGCAGAAGCGGCCGGACCCGCGCCGAGCAGGGCGCGACCAGTCCCTTTGCCCCGAGCCTGCGCGCGAGGCCGGGCATCCGCAGCATCTCGGGACCGGCATGGAAGCTCTCGCTCCAGACGCCATCGACCTGCACCAGGGCATGGGGGGCCATCAGAAGGTGGATATAGTGCAGCGGGTTGGGGCGCCGGTTCTGGATACGGGCCAGGCCCAGTTCTTCGGCCAGATGGCGGGCGTGGACCAGAACCTCCCGCCCGTCGGCCTGCATCAGCACCCAAGGCTGGGGCGACAGGTGCATCCGGCGGTCGGGTCGTCCGGGTCCAAGCGCCGAGGGATCCACCACGACCGGGCGCAGTTCCGGCCGCCGCGCCAGCGTCGCGTGGTCGAGATCGGTCGTCAGCACGTCCCTGACCGGGCACGGACCCCGATCGAGGGTCAGGACCAGATCGCCGGGCCTCAGTTCGGTCAGGGGCTGCGGGCCCTCGGGGGGCGCGATCCGCGAACCGGCCGTAAAGCACGCCACGCTGAGATCCTCCGGGGCGGTATACGTGCCGCTGCCAAGCGCGGGCCCGAAGGTCGGCGGCGGTGATGGCGTCGCTCCAGCGATAGGTCAAGTCCAGCACCATCTTGTCGGCGGGGTCGCCGCCCGCGATGGTCACCTCCCAGATCTTCGGGTCTGCCGTGGCGGTAAAGACCAGATCGTCGGGGCTCATGTCGCCCAGATACAGATAGTCGATATCCGGGTTGAAATCCTGCACGTGGTTGGTGCCCGCGCCATGGCCGTAGGCGATGTACTTCGCCGAGCCCGAATAGCCGCCAGAAAGATCTGGTCGTCTCCCGCGCCCGCATCGACGAACGCGCCGCCATACTGGGCATGGATCGTATCGTTGCCGTCGCCGCCGAAGATGGTGGCGTTGTCCGAGGTCGAGGCGATGTAGTCGTCGCCCTCGCCACCATAAAGCAGATCGTCCTGCGACCCGCCGATCAGCCGGTCATTGCCCGCGCCGTCGAAGATCGTGTCTTCATAGGCACCGCCCTCGATGGTGTCGTTGCCATCGTCGCCGTAAAGCAGGTCGGCAAAGGCGTCGGCGGTGATGCTGTCACCGCCTGCCCCGCCATAGGCGGTGCCGGTGGAAGTAATGGCTTAGAATGACCCAGTCCTTAGCGGCTTGTGTGTACTCGCTGATTCCTTCGAGCCGGAAGGAGGGGATGCCAAGGCTGGATGGTTGTGAATTCGGCGTCGAGCGGTCCCCCAGTTCAGCTTAAAGGATCGCTTACTGGCATCGGTTGTAAGGAGGTCGGCTGACAGCCAGTCTCTCAGCGCACCTTCGAGTGCCCGGAGTTCTTTTTGGGTCGGTAAATCACCCACCGCCCGGCCATACCGGCGGGACCGGTTGTAGTGAGTGTGGCAGTAGGTGGATGCCCCATCGCGGCGCTGGTCGCACCCGTGGACGCCACAAGGTTGATCGGAGTTGACCGCCTTGAAGGCTTCGAGTTCATAGCGACGTTGAGCGCGATTGGCTGCCGACCGATGATGCCGAGGCACCTTCGGAAGAGGGTCAGCCATCTTTGCCAACCCTATCGTCGCTTTGCTCCCCTAGCGTGACCTTCCGACGCTTGGCTCCCTTGCGGAAGGTGGAGAGGGCGAATTGCGGGCATCTTGGTACCCGCTTTCCTCGCTTCGGATGGTCATACCAACCTCGGCTAGAGCTTTCCTGGCCTCAGAATTGTGCGGGTATAGAAAGGCTCGCGCATATTTGCGCCAATCGGCGTGCGAGATGCATAATTCTGCGCGGACATCGGAAAGACGGTATTCACCTTTGTCTGCGCTCTCAAATAAATGAATGACGCAGATGGTAATGTATTTTACTTGCGTGGTTTCTTAATCAAAAAGGTGCTGCCAGTTGGCCTCAAGTCAACCCAAAGTGAAACCAAAGAAATAACTGGCGGAGCGAATTGGCGTTTTACTGAGGAACTCAGTCATGTCAGACGCCCTCACGGGTGTCGTAGAGGTGCGAAAGGGGCGCTGTTGCGCAAATCAGCTGACGACCGCAGTTCCCCTTTCCCCGGACACACTTATCCCATGGCCACGGTGAGCGGGATGCCGAGCGCCGTGAAGCGGTTGAGGACCGCCGCCCGGATCTGGACTTC
>NZ_QAYC01000001.1 GCF_003053725.1 Rhodovulum kholense | reverse complement strand
TCATCCCCTTGCGCTCCAGCATGATGCCCACGCGCCGATAGCCGAAGCGTCGACGCTTCTCGGCGATCTTGTGCATCTCCTCACGGATTGCAGGGTTATCGGGCGGCCGCTCACGCCGCACCGTCTTCGGATCGACACCGATCAGGACGCGGGCCCGGCGTTGCGAGATCGGATGATCCCTCATCGCCCGCAACACCGCGTCCCGCCGTTGCATCGGCGTCGTCACGGTTTTCCCAGCAGATCCTTCAGAACAACCCTCGCCATTGTCTCTCGGACCAATGGCGTTCCAATGGCTCGATCCAGCATGGCATCCGCCAGCAGGCGCTTCAGCTTCGCGTTCTCATCCTCGAGCTGCTTCAGCCGCTTGGCGTCCGACAGGTCCATCCCGCCATACTTGGCCTTGAGCTTGCAGAAGGTCGCGGGGCTCAGCCCATGCTTCCGGCAAAGTTCCGACGTGGGCAAACCCGCCTCCTGCTCTTTGAGCAGCCCGATAATCTGCGCCTCGGTGAAACGGCTTTTCCTCATTCGACTGCTCCTTCAGGTTGGGCAGACTCTACGCTACGGCGAGGGAACTTCCGGGGGGGGCAGACCAAGGTGTGTAGCTACGTCAGCACGTAAGCTGGGTATCGCGATTGACCCCGGCTCAAGTTTTCTGAGCGTGTGTTGTTCGCTGAGCATGGGGAGGCTGGCCGTGCGGTCAAACTCGTCAAGGATAGCCTGCGCCGCGTGATCACCAAGCGGCGCTCCCGGCTCGAACTCGAGGACGCCGAGCGCATCTTCGTGAAAAGCAATGGTCCCAGGGAAATGACACCTTTTCACCCCGGAGACTGGTCTTTCGTCGAGAGCGAGCTGAGGGCCATGGGATGGGTGCGATGAGAGTGCTGCGTCCATATCTGCCGTTTGACCCCGAGGAAACGACGTTGTCGTTCGCCAACCGTCTTGCGCTCATGCACACGGGGCGCGGTATGCGGCACTTCCTGCGTGATCTCAATATCAGCGCTCCGAGCTTCGTTTCGGGCCATGCGGCGGAAACCAGCGCACTTGCGGAGATGGTGGGCGTCGAACCCGAAGAGCTTTTGGCAAACAGTGTCGACGTGAAGCAGACTCATGCAAGCTTCAGGGACCAGCGACTGGCCCGGGCATTTCTCTCCCCGCATGCTGCACATTTCTGCCCGGCCTGCCTGGCGGCGGATGGTGCCCGCGAATGCTGGCGGCAACGGCTTATCTGGGGTTTTCGGCACGTTCACCGATGTGACCGCCATGGTCTTTGGCTCGCCCATTCAGACAATGCATCTGCAGAAGCGCTGCCCGATGCGGTCTCGGTTTCGACTTTCAAACAACGGGATACTGTCGAAGACCCCACGCCCGAGTACATTGGTTGGCTGAAATGCAGCCTCTCCAATATGAGTACACCGGTGTGGTCCTGGCTCGAGGGTCAGACCTTGGAGCAGGTCTTGAACGCGTCTGAGATGCTTGGAGCCGTCCTCGAGCACGGTCATGGCGTCAAGATCAAGAAGCTCGCCCCCATCGAAGTGGAGCAGGCGACAGACATCGGTTTCAGCATCTACCGCGAAGGCCCCGAGGCTGTGACCGAGGCGCTTGATACGATCCATGCAACGTCCCCGGCTTCGGCCGTTCAGGCGGGGCCTCTCGCCTACTATGGAGCGTTGTTTGACTGGCTTGATCGGCGAGCCAACGCAATCGATCCGGGGCCCATCCGAGATATCCTCCGTACGCACATCACAAAGTACTTTGCGATCGAGCCCGGCACGAACATTTTGGGCGAGCAAATCACCGCCCGCACCACCTATAGCTTCCAGGCTCTGAGCGACACGCTTGGAATTCATCGGCAGCGCTTGTCTCGGATCCTCCAGAAATTTGGGAAGGTTCCGATGGGGGCATCAGATAAGGAAAGCGGCAGGATCGTGTTCGATGCGGCTGAAATCTTGCCTCTGATCGAAGACTTCCAGACAGCGATCAGTCTTCATGACATCCCCGGCCACCTGGGGGCCAGCAAACGGCAGGTGGAGGTGCTATATCGGGCAGGTCACCTAGTCCCCCTGATACCTGCACCTGAGCGTGGTGCCGTCCGAAAGGTGGTCTTCTCCCGTCGGCATCTGGAGCAACTTCTTTCCAAGATTATGGTTCTCGACGAGCTGACAGATCCCGCCGATGGATGGCATCCTGTAGGTTATGCTTGTCAGCGTGGAGCTGGTCCGTTCGCGGACCTTTTTCCAGGATCATGTCGGGTGAACTCCGTGCGCTTCGTGCTCCTATGCAGCATGGCGTTGCCAGCCTTCGCGTCCACCTGGACGACGTGATTGGTTGAGCCCACCTAGCTCTGACGATCTTCCGCGATATGAGAAAATGCCCGCTTCGGCGGGTTTTTTCATGTCTCACGGGGTGATCCGGCCGGACCTTGAGGCCGACTTGGCCGCATCTTGACACCAAGGCACTTTGACTGTCACTTTAAGCATCTGATACGAAATCAAAAAATCTACGCCTTGGCCCCAACTTGTTCCCGATCCACAACCGCAAGGGCTTTCGGGATCATCCATCGGGCCGTTTCGGCGAACGGCACTGCTGTCGCCCGTTGAATGCCCGGCGTCCGGTGCGGCGCCTTTTGGGCCGAAGGCGCTGCCGACTGGCGGATCCCCGAGCGGCGCAGCGGGCCATGGCCGCGTCGGTCCGCAGAGATCCCGGGGCCTCTGTCCGCTGGAAGACCCCGGGGGAAGCTGAGCCATCCGGGCCGCCGGGCGCGCGCTGCGCCTCGTAGGGCCTCCCGACGCATCGACCCCTTTCCGTCGCGTCGTTGGCCGGTCGGCGAACCCGCCCGAAGCGACCGTTTCCGCCGGTGCCGGTCTAAAGGGTCTTCAGGTTCACCCGGGCCGAGAGCTCGGCATGGCTTTCCTTGCGCTCCGAGTAGCGGTCGACCAGATGGTCGCGGATGTCGCGCGTCAGAAGCGTGAGCTTCATCAGTTCCTCCATCACATCGACGATGCGGTCGTAAGAGGGCGAGGGCTTCATCCGCCCGGCCTCGTCGAATTCGGTCCAGGCCCTGGCGATGGAGGACTGGTTGGGAATGGTCAGCAGGCGCATCCAGCGCCCGAGCACGCGCAGCTGGTTGACCGTGTTGAAGCTTTGCGAGCCGCCCGAAACCTGCATCACGGCGAGCGTCTTGCCCTGGGTCGGGCGCACCGAGCCCAGCGACAGCGGAATCCAGTCGATCTGCGCCTTCATGATGGCGGTCATGGCGCCATGGCGTTCGGGCGAGGACCAGACCATGCCCTCGCACCACTCGACCAGGGCGCGCAACTCCGCGACCTTCGGATGGTCGGCCTCGACGCTGTCGGGCAAGGGCAGGTCGCGCGGGTCAAAAAACCGGACCTCGGCCCCGAGGCGTTCGAGAATGCGTGCGGCTTCCTCGGCGGCCAGGCGCGAATAGCTGCGCTCGCGCAGCGAGCCATAGAGGATCAGGATGCGCGGCGCATGGGCGCTGCGCCTGGCCGGGACCAGCGCGTCGGGATCGGGCAGGCGCAGCAGCGCGTCGACGAGGTTCGGCGTTTCAGGCAAGCCGGTCTTCCTTTTCCTTGAGGATCGTGTCTCGGTCCTGCCTGTCATGCGGCCCCGACGGCGGCCGGTCCAGCGGATTTGCGAGGGCGTCGGCGGCTGGAGAAGGGCGCATCCGCGTTGCCATTGCTGACCGCGGCCGGGAACAGGGTCGGTTTCGCGCCTTCGGGGGTCGCATGTCCGCCGCCCGCGTCCCCCGACACGCTGCGGCTGGCTGGGCAAGGATGCCGGGAACGTCCGCCATCGCGAAGTCGCCGCGCGGGCCTCCGCGTCCGGCCCCGATTGGCGGAACCCGGATGGCGTTCCGACGCGCCGATGCGCCGCCGAACGCGGCCGCCGGCCGATCGGGGCGCTTCTGGGCCCTGCGGGCAACCGGCTCTCGGACCGGTTTGTCCATGAGGCCCGCCGCCCGGGTGCCAGAGGGGGTCGTGCTTGCGGCAACGAGACATGGGATTTCGGCGCGGACGGCCCGATGATGGTGGGCCGCGCCCGGATCGGCGACCGGCCGATTGCCGGGACCGACCGGCTGTCCCGCTGGCCGCGTGGCCCCGGTCGGCCAGCCAGGCCTGTCCGACCCCGGCCGCTGAGCCCGCAGGGAAAGAGGCCCGCGAGGACCCGAGGCCTTGGCTCGGGACGTCCCCGGGGCCGCGCGGCAGAAGCGGGTTCCGGGTCGGGTCTTGGCCTTCGACCGGCACGGCGCGGGGCCTATCCCGCAACCCTTTTGCCGGGACGTGATCGAGGCGCTGGATGCGTCGGCGCCAGCGGGGGCGCGCGGCGTTCCGAATGGCGCGCGCCCGATTGGCCTTCCCGGCACCGGCGGAAACGGGGCGCTGCACAGCCACCTTGGCGTTCCGCCATCGGTTGGACTGGGCATCGCAGACGGCCGGGCCAGGGCCACCCCTGTCCATGACCGCGCGGCCCGGGCCTTTGCCGCCGGTCCCGGGGGCCGGACGCCCCGATATGGCGGCCGTTGCGCCTGCGGCCTCGCGCGGGGCAAGACGCTCGACCGCCCGATGCGGCGGTTCCGGCCGAACCGGGCGGTGCCGGGCAGGGCGAAAGCCAGGGCGGTCAGAAAAATGACGAAGGGTTCACAGCGGTGTTACCTGCGGTGGATACCCGACGGTCACGCGCTCACCAAGACCCTAAAATTCAGTTCGGATGACACGAAACGCGTCGCGCGTCGCGGCTCTGGCCGCGCGGCACCAGGACGGCCCCAGGATGGGTCCAGGACGGCGCCGATCGGTGCCGAAACGGCGAGCGACGGCCGCCGCGGCGGACCGGAACCGCGTCAGTGTCCCGTCCTGCGCCGCCGGATCGCGCGACAATCGCCGGACTGGCCGACGTTTCTCGACCCCAGGAGATCTTCACATGAGACATCTTCCCTTGGCCTTCTCGTTGCTGACGGCCGCGGCGGCGGCGACGCCGCTTGCGGCGGAGAACAGAATTGACGGCCAGGCGCCCAACGCTCCGGCTCTGGCGGCTTACGGGGATCTGCCCATCGGCGTGCGGCGGATCGATCTGGTCCATGAAAACCAGATCGACATCGTCGGCATCGATCCGGCGGCGGGCGCATCGGCGGATCTGCCGCGCTACGACCGGCCGCTGACGGTCGAGGTCTGGTATCCGGCCGTCGCGGGCGCGACGGGCGAGACCTCGCTTGATGTCTACCTGCGCGACGGGATCACCGAGGTCGCGCTGGAAGGCCGCGCGGTTCGCGACGCCGCCGCCGCGGACAGCGCCGAGCCGCTGCCGCTGGTGATCATGAGCCACGGCTATCCGGGCAACCGCTTCCTGATGGCGGAACTGGCGGAAAACCTCGCCTCGAAGGGCTATGTGGTCGCATCCATCGATCACACCGATTCGACCTATCGCAGCCAGGCGGCGTTCGGCTCGACGCTGGTGAACCGGACCCTGGATCAGCTGTTCGTCCTGGACGAGATGGAGCGGCTGAACGCCGACGCAAATTCGGGGCTGGCCGGTCTGATCGACACGCGCCATACCGGTCTGATCGGCTATTCGATGGGCGGCTACGGGGCGATCGTCACGGCCGGCGGCGGCCTGTCCGAAGCGGCGATGGGCTGGGCGCCTGCGAACACGCTGGCGATCCACGAGCAGGGCAGCGAGACCCACGCGGCCATGGCCGATCCGCGGATCAAGACCGCCGTGGCCATTGCGCCCTGGGGCATGAATTACGGTCTCTGGGAGGCCGAGGGGCTGGCGGCGATCGACGTGCCGATGCTGTTCATCGCGGGGTCGGACGACCGCACGGCGGGCTATGAGACCGGCGTGCGGGCGATCTGGGAAGGCGCGACCGGCGTCGACCGCTCCCTGCTGACGCTTGAGGGCGGCGGCCACCATGTCGTCGCGCCGATCCCCGCCCCGGAGGAAAGCCATGCCTTGGGCGTCGCGGATCACTACATCGATCCGCTCTGGGATCAGGTCTTCACCAACAATATCGGCCAGCATTTCGTGACCGCCTGGCTCGACATCGAACTGAAGGGCGACACCGGCAAGGCCCCCTATCTCGACCTGGTCGAGAAGGGCGACGACGGCGTCTGGTCGGTCAACGAAGACGGGTCCGTCAACCCGGATCACAGCTACTGGTTCGGCTTTGAGGAGGGCGCGGCCGCCGGGCTCCGGTACGAGGTCCTGGCCGCGGCGGAGGACCCGGCCCCGGTTCCGCTGCCGGCATCGGTCTGGCTGATCGGACTTGCCTGCGGCGCCCTTGGCAGCGCCGGGCGCAAACGCCGCCGGGCCGCCTGACCCAAGCGGGCGGTGCGGGGACGGCGACTGTCCGCCTCCGCGCAGGTCCTCTGCCGCCGAACCCTTGCCGCCGAACCCTTGCCGCCGGGGGCCCTTCCCGCAAAGCCCCGCCCGGCGGGTCCGGTGTCGTGAGCGAGGGGCGTGGGGGGCGTGTCCGAGGCGGGGACAGCGCTCGGCGCCCGCCTGCGCTTTCGGCCAGAAAGTCGGTCAGGGTCCGGACCCGTGCCGCCTTCCGGCCGTTCCGGGGAAAACAGAGAAAGAGCGCCGGATAGCGGCGGCAGCAGGGCTCCAGCACCGGCGCGAAGTCCGCCGCATCGGGCAGGCGGGCGCGCACTGGCTCGAACAACCGGCCGATCCCAAGGCCCTGCCGCACCGCGTCGGCGGTCACCTCGATGTCGTTGGTCGCAAGGCGCGCGGGCATGTCGATGGTCGGGTCCTCGCCGTCGCGCTCCTGCATCAGCGGCAGCCTCCGATGCGCGGGCAGGTCCTCTTCCAGCCGGTCGCCGAAGCGGATGCCCATGTCGAAGCCCTGTCGCAGGATATCGACCGTGCCGTGATCGTCCGAGATTTCCAGCCGGATCTGCGGATGGCGCGCGGCGAAGCGGGCAAGCACGGGCCGCCGCGGCCCGCACCAATGGGCAAAGCGGGCCACCGTGATCCGCACCGTGCCGCTGGGGGTCCGGCCCAGATCCTGCACGCTTTTCCACCGCATGGCTCGGCACCCGCAGCGCGTCCGAGCTGCGGCCCTGCAGCATTTCGCCCGCCGGGGTGATTTCCAGCCGCCGGGTGCTGCGGTTGAAAAGCGGCACCCCGTCTGCGTTTCGAGCGCTTTCAGAGACTTGCTGGCCGCGGGCACGCCGACACCCAGACGCCGTGCGGCGCCGGTGACGCTGCCCTCGGCGGCGATGACATGAAACACCCGGAGGTGCCCGTAAAGCGCCGGCTCCACCAACGTGTCCTTTCCTTCCGGGAAAGAAGGATTGGTCCATTCCACGGCCAATTGTCAAAAGCGCGCGGATCTGGATCGGCCCCGAGCTCCCCAATGCCCCCTCGGATCAAAGCATGACCAAGACACCCGTCATTTCCGGCCATCCCGATCTCGACCGGTCGACCGCGAACCGCATCATCCTCGACAGCCTGCGGGCGCAGCCCGGGATCGAGATCGAGCTGCGCCGCCTCGACGCGCTTTACCCCGATTTCCGCATCGACGTGCCCGCCGAACAGGCGGCCCTGTCCGATGCCGACGTCATTGTCTGGCAGTTTCCCCTTCGACTGCTTCGGCCTGCCGGGGCTGATGAAGACCTGGGTCGACCGCGTGCCGGTGCATGGTTTCGCCCACGGCGCGGAGGGCACGCGGCTGCAGGGCAAGCCGCTGATCCAGTCCTTCACCACGGGCGCTCCCGGGGCGGCCTATGCGTCGGGCCAGCCGATGACCTCTCCGCTGGAGGACTTTCTTCCGGCGCAGCTTTGCGGGATGGACGACTAGTCTCCCGTCATCTCGACCAGCATGAGACATGTCCCGGGGGTGAACAGTGCCGAGGACCTGCAAGCGGTGACGGACCGGGCGCGCGATCACGCGGCACGGCTGGCCCGCGCGCTGCGGGGCCTCGCGGCACGGCTGGCGGCCTGAGAGGGGGCGACTGGTGCGCCTTGTCCCCGATATGTCAGCCGGAAGGACCCGAACATGAGGCCTGCTGGCCATTTCGTCCTCGAACCCGACCCGCAGGACCCCGCGCGGATCGTCCCCCATGCCGAGAGGGTCGCGGCCGCGCCTGCGCGGTTCGGTGGGTGGCTGCTGGCCACTGGCGGCCGGACCGAAGCGGTCGAGGGCCGCGCGCCCGAGGGCAAGATCGTGAGGCCGCGGTTCGGCAGCATGGACAGCGCGCCTGGCTGGTACCGGTCCGCGGCCCATGCCGAAATTCGGGTCCACCGCCTCGCCGCGGGCCGGAACCGCGGCTATTTCGTCGAGCGGCTGCCCGGCTGATCGACGCGCCGGGCCAGTCGGACGATCCGAAGGACAGAAGAATGAAGGTGCTTGTGATCGGCGCCACCGGAGGCATCGGCAGACAGCTGTTGCCGCGTCTTCGCGCGGACGGGCACGAGGTGCGGGGCCTGCATCGCAAACCCGCACAGCCCGCCGGGATCGCCGAGGCAGGCGCGGTCCCGGTGTCGGGCGACATCGTCGGGATGACGGTGGACGACTTCACCCGCGCAGCCGAGGGCTGCGAGGTCCTCGTCTTTTCGGCAGGGGCGGCGGGCAGCGGGTCCGAGCGCACCACCGCGACCGACGGCGATGCCCCGGCCAAGGTCGTCGCGGCGGCCGAGCGGCTTGGCATCCGCCGCCTCTGCCTGGTCTCGGCCTGTCCCGAGGCCGGCCGCCAGCGCGCGCGCACTCCGGGTTTCGAACATTACATGGCCGAAAAGAAGCGGGCCGATGTCGCGGTTGCGGCCTCGGGGCTCGACCGGGTGATCCCGCGGCCCGGGACGCTGGTTCACGAAGGGGGCGAGGGCAGGGGCAGCCCCGGCCTCGCGGTGCCCTGTGGCTGGGTCGCCCGGGGCACCGTCGCCCGCGTCCTCGCCGGGCGGGTCGGTCTGCCCGGGATCCGGCGCGAGATCCTCGATCTGACCCACGGCGTCACACCCGTCGCGGCGGCGCTGGACGCGGTCGCGCGCGGCGAGGGCAGGACCCCGGTCGCATGGGGCATTCATGAGCCCTGCTCATGTCGCAAACAAGGACCCCGGGCGTTCCAGAGCTACGCGCGGGCGCTATGTCATGGCCGGACCGTCCGGGGCCGCGCCCCGGGGGCGACCAACGGATGAAGGGAAAATCCATGCAGAAGCGAACGCTTGGACAAGGGTTGGAAGTGTCGGCCCTCGCGCTTGGCGCGATGGGATACGGCAAGAGCCGCGAGATCGAGGATCGCGACCAGATGATCGCGCTGCTGCGGGCGGCGGCCGAGCGCGGCATGGACCTCTTCGACACGGCCGAGGTCTACGGGCCCTGGACCAACGAGGAAATGGTCGGCGAGGCGTTCCGGGGCATGCGCGACAAGGTCAAGATCGCGACCAAGTTCGGCTGGGACATCGACCAGAAGACCGGCGAGCATCGCGGCGGCGTCAACAGCAAGCCCGCGCAGATCCGGTCCTCGGTCGAGGGCAGCCTGCGCCGCCTGGGCACCGATTACATCGACCTCTGCTATCAGCACCGGGTCGATCCCGAGGTGCCGATGGAGGATGTCGCGGGCGTCGTGAAGGACCTGATCGCCGAGGGCAAGGTGCGCTGGTTCGGCCTGTCCGAGGCCGGGGCGGGCTCGATCCGCAAGGCCCATGCGGTGCAGCCGGTGGCGGCGCTGCAAAGCGAATATTCGCTCTGGACCCGCGAGCCCGAGGGCGGGATCCTGCCGGTCCTGGAAGAGCTGGGGATCGGGCTCGTGCCGTTCTCGCCGCTGGGCCGGGGGTTCCTGACCGGCAAGATCGACCCGGCCGCCAGCTTTGCCGAGAATGACATGCGGGCGAAGATGCCGCGGTTCGAGGCCGAGGCGCGCGCGGCGAACATGCGGCTCGTCGAGCTGATTTCGGGGATCGGCGCCCGCCACGGTGCGACGCCCGCCCAGGTCGCCCTGGCCTGGCTGCTAGCGCGCAAGCCCTGGATCGTGCCGCTCTTCGGCACCCGGCGGCTGGAGCGGTTCGAGGAGAACTGCGGCGCGCTCGACGTCGCGCTGACCGAGGCCGACATGGCCGAGATCGAGGCCGCCGGGTTCCGGCCGCAGGGCAATCGCTATCCCGAGGCTTTCATGAAGCTCTCGGGGCTCTGAGCGGGGCCTTGCTGCAGACCCGCAGCATGCCTCGTGCCGCGGCCTTCGCAGACTGACCGGTCCGGTCCGCGTCGGGCTTTTGGCATGGGGCTTTGGGTCCGGGCTGCCGGTCGGGCGGGCAGGGCATCGGATGCCGGATCACGGGAAGACGAGGCCCGGCCTCGCCGCGCCGTCGGCCGGACTGGTTGCAGACAGGCCCTGCCGTGCTCCGGCGCGGGCGGAGCGGTCCTCGATTGGCATCGGCGGGCGGACGGGCCTCGGGGTCGGCTGGCGCTCGGGTCGGGCGGCCGAGCGTGCGGGTCATGCCCGGGGGCGTGCCCGCCGCAAGGCCCCCCGTGCCGGGCCATCGTTTGGCTCGGGGGGGAGCCGGGCGGTCAGGCGCGGCCCGAGAAGATGTCCTTCTTCACGATGGCGTGCACGCCCCAGTTGCCGTCGACCACCTGCGTGATCCCGAAATCGACGCCGACCGACCGCAGCGCGCCCTCGACCGAGACCGGGTAATACATGATCGCGCCCTTGCCGATCCGCCGGTTGTCGACATTGCCGCCGGTATAGCTGGGCGGGACCGGTTCGACGAAATCGGCCTCGGCCGTGGCCACGCCAAGCGTGCCGAAATGCGGCCGGATCGGAATGCGGATGCCTTTCTGCACGTCGTAATTGCGGTCGGTCAGCGCATGGTCGACCGGCACGCCGGGATGGTCGATGGTCGGATGGGTCACGCCGAACGGGTCGGTCTGCGGAACCCATTTGAAATGGTAGACCGCCTCGGCCCAGCTTTTGTCGCCGGTGGCATCGACCTGATAGATCGTGATGACCTCGCGTTTCGCGCCGCCCAACATGTCGTTGTAATGATAGCCCCACCAGGCGGCGGCGTTCGACCGGAAGCTCTTGCCGGCGAAATCCGGATTGGCGCTGGGACGCGGCACGCAATCGAGGATGCGCATCTCGAGCACGTCGCCCGGCTCGGCGCCCCGCACATGGACCGGGCCGGTGAGGATATGCACCCCCTGACCGTCGCCCGAGCCCACCCTGTAGACCGCCGGATCGGTCGACCCCGCGCCCCGGCGGTCGACGCCCTTCCTGTCCTTCGTCCAGAGACAGACGCTTTCGGCGCCCTCATCGCCGTGAACCATGCGTTCCAGGTCGTCGTCGGCGTGATGGCTCAGCGTCTCGGGGGGCACGATGTCGCCGCTGTCGGTCTCGATCCGGGGCGCCAGCGTCTTGCTGGAATACCCCCCAATGGACCGTCTCGGCATTGGCGGGAAGATAGTGATAGGACGGGCGCCCCGGCGCCTTGGCGGCACTGGCCTGCGCCAGCGCGGGCGTCACCAGCGACAGCCCGCCGCCCCCGCCGCGATCAGCCCGCCCGCGCCGAACAGACTGGCGCCCAGCAGCCCGCGCCGGCCGGGGTTGATCTCTTCCTTGAACTGCCGGAAATGCGCCTCGAAATCGGGGCAGGTCGCATCGTCTTCACGACACATGATCGTCTTTCCTGTTGGGAAATATCTGGCACCGGCAGGCTCAGTTGGCGGTGGCCCGGTTTTGGCAAGCGCGCCCGCCCGGGGGCAGGGCGCCCGGGCCTTCCGTTACGGGCGGCGGAAAACGGCGCCATGGCAAGGAGTTGGCGGGGGCTGACCGCCGTCCTGCCGGACCGCCGCCGCAGGAGGGTCGCGCGTCCGGGAAACCGTTTGTGCATATGCGGGACAGCGCTTGCCGACACAGCCGCATAAAATTAAGGCATATGAACGGAAACCGGCCCGCCCCCCCCCGGATTTCCGGCACCGGGCGGCCGCTGCTGCGCCAGGCTTGTCGCGGGATGGACAGCGCTTTGGCCCCCGATCATCTGGATCTGTCGACGCTGCCCGAGGCGGGGCGCGCGGCGCTCTGGTGCGCGCGGCTGGCCGAATTCGGGCTGACCGCTGCGCCGCCCGACTGCGTCTCGACCCGGCTCGGCCGACAGCGGCTGGCGCGGCCGTTGGTGCTGGGCGGGTCGGTTGCCGCCGATATGGCGCGGACGATGCTGGCGGTTCTCGGCGCGCAGTTCGACGCGCTGACCCAGCAGGACCTTGCCGCCAGCGAGGGCGCCTTGCTGGACGTGCTTTGCAACGCCGTCCTGCGCGAGGCGGATCTGGACGACGGCGGGATGACGCCCGTTCAGGTCGCGCATTTCCGGCGGGTCACGGCCGCTATCGACACGCGGCTGGCGATGCAGGAGCTGTCCCTGCGCGATGTCGCCGGACTGGCGGGGCTGTCGCCGCGTTATGTTCAGCGGCTTTTCGAGCTGGGGGGGCGACAGCTTTTCCCGGCACATCCGCCAGAAACGGCTGGGGCGCAGCCGCGCCGATCTGCTGGACATGAGCCAGAACGGGGTCGGTATCGCCCAGATCGCGCATCGCTGGGGCTTTGCTGGCGCCGCGCATTTCAGCCTGTCGTTTCACGACGCCTTCGGCATCTCGCGCCCCGCGCGCTGCGCGCGGACAACCGGCATGCGCCGCTTCCCTACGCCGTTCGCGGCAATCCGGGTGAGGCCGCCGATCCGGCGGCGGTGGGCGCGGCCCGGCCGCCGGTGCGGCGGCCCGCGAGCCCCGCGGCGGAGCTGCCTGCGCCTGCGCCCGGCGATGGCGGCCCGGTCGATTTCGTGCTGCCCGCGCGGGCCGGTACCGTGCATCGGGGTCATATCAGCCGGTCGCTTCCGCCCGCCCTCCATGTGCCCTCCGGCGCGGTCGTCCGGGTCGAGACGCTGACCCGGCATGGCGGCGACGATTACACCTGCTTCGTCGAGGGCGATCCGGGGGCGGAAAGCGTCTTTCGCTGGACTCGTCAGGCCAAGGCGATCGACCGGCGCGGGCGAGGGTTTCGGCGTCCATATCTGCAGTGGGCCGATCCATGTCAGCGGCGCCGAACCGGGCGACGTTCTGGAGGTCGAGATCCTGAAGATCGCCCCGCGCCCCTCGGCCAATCTGCTGTTCCGGGGCAAGGCCTTCGGATCGAATGCCGCCGCCTGGTGGGGGTATCAGTACACGGACCCGCTGCCGGGCACGAAACGGCACGAGACGGTGACGATCTTCGAGGTCGATCCGGACCGCCCCGACGAGGCCCGCGCCGTTTATCAGTATCGCTGGACCCCGCAGACCGGTCCGTTCGGGATCGAGCGCGGCACGATGGACGATCCCGGCATTCCGGTCGACCACAGTCTGGTCGATCACCGCCGGGCGCTGGACGGCATCGTCGTGCCCGCGCGCCCGCATTTCGGCTTTGTCGGGGGCGCCCCGCGCGCGGCGGAGATCGTCGATACCATTCCGCCGGGCTATTTCGGCGGCAATATCGAAAACTGGCGCGCCGGTTCCGGCGCCCGCATCTATCTGCCCGTCGCGGTCGAGGGCGCGCTGCTGTCCATCGGGGACGGCCATTTCAGCCAGGGCGATGGCGAGATCAACGGAACGGGTCTTGAGATGTCGCTGACCGGCACCTTCCGCCTGAGACTGCACAAGTCCGGAACCGACACCGTCCCCGGGGTGCGCGGCCGGACCGCGCCGGTCATCGGGACGCCCGAGGCTTGGGTGATCCAGAGCTTCAGGTTCGAAAACCACCTGCGCGATCTCGGCCGCAGCGCCCAGACCGATGTCTACACGCGCTCTTCGGTGGATCATGCCTTGCGCCATGCCTTCCGCCAGGGGCGGCGTTTCCTGAGGGACGTCCACGGGCTGACCGAAGACGACGCCCGTGCCCTGCTGTCTGTCGCCGCCGATTTCAGCGTCACCCAGGTCGCGGATGGCAATTTCGGGGTTCATGTGGCGATCCGGCGGTCGCTTTTCCACCCGCCCGGGGGCTCGGCCAGGTCCGCAGGAGCCTGACCGCCGGGGTCGGCCGGCGGGTGAGACGATGCTTGCCCGAAGGGGCGCCGGCGCGACGGGCGATTGGCCGTTTCGCCCGCAATGACGGCAGGTCCTGCGCTAGGCCGGGCCGATGGCGCGACCAGCGCACCCGCGGCCCCACCGCCAGGGGCAGGATGCCTGGCGTTCCCGGCGCCTTTGCATGCATGCGCGGCGCCGATCCGATCATTAGGGTCTTTGGTCAACCGTCAGCGGGCGCCGCCAGTGGCGGCAATCGCAGGGTCCGAGTCCGCCCTTCCAAGGGACAACGCCCCTAATTCGTCGCGATCAACGGGTCGAGGGTCGGCCTCGGCCGAGGGCGCTTTGCCCCGGACTTTGCCGTGGCCCGACCGGGACAAGCGTCAGCCATATTGCCATCCAGGACAGGAAGCACAGGTAGATCTGCACCTGGATGCAGCATGTCACCGGCGCCGGGTCCGGCGCCTGACTTAAAGGAAAGGAGTTTCCATGCACGCAACGGTCATGCACGGCCCCGGCGACGTTCGCTATGAAGCCGTCGAAGATCCGAAGATCCTCAAGCCCACCGATGCCATCATCAAGTTGTCGGCCACCTGTATCTGCGGCTCGGACCTCTGGCCCTACCGGGGCCTGCAGCCGCAGGACGGTCCCGCGCATATGGGGCACGAATATTGCGGCGTGGTCGTCGAGGTCGGCAGCGAGGTGCGCACGGTCAAGCCGGGCCAGTTCGTCGTCGGGTCCTTCTGTCTTTCGGACAATACCTGCCCGCATTGCCAGTTCGGCTTCCAGTCCTCCTGCGAGCAGCGCGAGTTCATGACCGGCGCCCAGGCGCCCTATGCCCGGGTTCCGCTGGCCGACGGCACGCTGGTGGCCACCGAAGAGATGCCGGATGCCGGGATGATCCCGCATATGCTGGCGGTGTCGGACGTGCTTGGGACCGGATGGTACGGGGCGGTCGCGGCCAATGTGCGCGAGGGGGGAACGGTCGTCGTCGTCGGCGACGGCGCCGTGGGCCTGATGGGCGTGATGGCGGCCAGCCAGCTGGGCGCGGGGCGGATCATCGCCATGAGCCGGCATGAAAGCCGCTCGGCCCTGGCGCGCGACTTCGGCGCCACCGACATCGTCGGGGAACGCGGCAAGGACGGCGTCGCCCGGATCATGGACCTGACCGACGGCGTCGGCGCGGACTCGGTGATCGAGGCCGTCGGCATGGCGCAATCCATGCAGCAGGCGATGGGGGTCTGCCGCCCGGGCGGGACCATCGGCTATGTCGGCGTGCCCCATGGCGTCAGCTTCGACGGCGGGCAGCTCTTCTTCAAGCAGCAGCGGATGCTGGGCGGCCCGGCCCCGGTGCGCCGCTTCCTGCCCGACCTGATGGACAGGGTTCTGCAGGGCCGGATCGAGCCCGGCAGGGTGTTCGACCTGACGCTTCCCATCGCGGATGTCGCCGAGGGCTACCGGGCGATGGACGAGCGCCGTGCCATAAAGACGATGCTGCGGGTCGAGGAATGATCAGACCAGGCTCTGGCGGAAATCGTCCAGCAGACCTTCGAGTTCGCACGCGGCCTTCCGGAACGGCCTCAACTCGTCCTCGGGCAAACGCTCCTCGATGCGGCGGAGGGCAGACAGGCAGCGCTCGGGCCGGTCCGGCAGGTGGCCCACCCGCCCGATAAAGCCGGTCAGGGCGCGTGCCGCGCCCGGCGTCACGGCGCCGCGCTCCAGCAGGTCCTTCGCCCGCATCGTCGCATGCCCGAGATCGAGGATCGCAAGGCTCGCGCGCTGCCCCCGGTCCTTGGCGCGCGAGGCCTTTTCGGACAGGCGCACCAGACGCAGCGCCCGGTGATAGAGCCGCGCCCGCCAGACGGCGCGATGGGTCAGGGCCTGGTCGTCCGAAGCGAGGGCGGCCAGATCCGCGATCATCATGCGGAACTGGGTCCGAAGCCTGCGCCGCAACCCGGCGGGATAGACGAAGCGATAGGCCACGAAGGCCGTTATCGGTGCGGCGAGGATGGCGAGACCGATCTCGACCGAGTCGAGAAACTTGCCCGCCAGCGGCCAGACGGGTTGCAGCATGAGCATCAAGGTCATGTTGTAGTCGAAACTGATCGCCGCCGTGCGCCGATGGCCCACGAGAAACGGGCCGAAGAGGATGAAGGGAAAGGCCAGCAGGATCAGCTGATACTCGGCTCCGGCCAGCGGCCAGACCAGCCAGCGGCAGGCCAGCGCCCCCAGCGCGCCGAACAGCGAGCCGAGGAAGACGTTGCGCATCATGGCCCGCGGATTCTCGAAGGTCGAGAACAGCGAGATCATGATCGACAGGCCCAGCAGCAGATAGGGTCCCGCATGCCAGCCCGTCGCCTGCCAGACCGCGCCGAACAGAAGGATCGCGCCTCCGGCCCGGAGTGCGGCCTCGCGCGCTCCGATCCAGTCGCGCGAGATCACGGCCGGCAGCGAGCGGTCCGGCGTGCGGGCGTCCGGGTTTTGCCAGTGATCGAGCGCGAGGGCCAGGTCGCGCACCACGCCCAGCAGCCGGGGATGCGCCGCCACGAGGCCGGCCGAGGCCGAAAGCGTGGATCGTGCCCTGTCGATATGGTCCAGTCGCAGGTCGGCCGCGGCCTGACGGAAGGGCTGCGCCGCCCCGGGGCAAAGCGCATGCGCCGGGTTGCGACGGACCCAGAGCAGCGCCGACAATCCCGCCCCCAGGACGGCGCGGGTCGACCGCACCACGCGCCGGGACCGGATGGAGCCCGCCGCCTGGGGGTCGAGCCCGTCCTCGATACTGGCCATCTCCGCCAGCAGGGCGCCCCCCCGGTCCGGCCGTTCGGCATGCCCGTCCATCCGCGCGGCAAGCTCGTCGAGGATATCCGCGATCAGCCGGGCCGCCCTCCGGCGGATCTCGGGGCTTGCCGTGGGCGGCGCGAAGGCATAGCCGAAGACCATCGCCACGACGACCCCGGTCAGCACGGTCGCCAGCCGGTCGGCCCCAAGCAGAACCACGCGGTCGGGGAGGCTCGACTCGAGCAATGCCACCATCGCGGCGGTATAGCCGGCAAGCACCGTGCCATAGGACACGAACCCGCGCTGCACGTTGCCGATGCCCGTGCAGGCTGCCACCCAAAGCGCCAGCCCGAGGACCAGCAACAGGGGGTGCAGGCCGCCCGCCAGCACCAGAAGGATGCCCGCGGCCGTGCCGCTGACCGTGCCTGCGATCCGGAAGAAGCTTTTCTCAAGAAGCTGGCCGCGCGTCGGCTGCGACGCGGCCCAGACGGTCATCGCGGCCCATTGCGGATGCTCCAGCCCCGCCGCCCAGGCCACAGCCAGGGCCGCGCAGGCGGCGAGCGCGGTTCGGCCCGCGAAGGACAGGTGTTTCGGGTCGAATCCCAAGGTTGCCAGGACGGCGCGGCTTCTCTCCAAAGGTCCGGATCTCCAACGCTGATCATCCGTCAGAGCCGCGGCGGCGCCCGATTCTCGGGACGCTTTTGCGCAGGAAACCGTCCCTTCGGTCATGGCGGGGCGTGTGCCGCAGGCCAGCTGACCCTTGCCAGTTACCGGAGCGATGCCGCGAATGCCAGATGCAAGTCGCTCCCGGTGCCGGTGTCCGGGCCGAGACGCCAGTGAACGGGAACTTGCGCGCGCGCGTTCCGGGCGGACCCTTCGGATGGCCGGACTGGCCGGCCATTCCACCTTTCGGACCCCGACGGGGCTGTCACAGGCCGCCATTCCTCTCCCTCGGGGGCCGTTCTGTCCTGAGCGTCAGCGGCGTCCGCGACGATGCGGTCGCGGCCGTACCGCCGTGGAAGTTCGGCAAAAGCGGCGGTTCCGTTTTGGATCCATCCGGCAGACGCGGAGCCAGCAACCGCAATCCGGCCCGCGCGGCCGGAAATACGGCAACAGGCGGGTCCTGCTTCCTTCTCCGACTGCGGCGACCTGCGCCTTGAGCGTGTTGAGCATCGAAAGCGGTGCAATGCCCCCATGGTCCAGTGAAACACGGGCCTTGGGAGGATGTCTGCATGCGATCGAGGGGGCTGGACATGGCGCGCGATGGTGAGCCGACGCGTGGGGTGGTCTGGGAGTTTCCGGTTCCTGTCCACCCGACCGGCCGCCGAACGGATCGCGGGCGGGGTCGGTATCGCGGCGACTTCCCGCAAGATCGGGGCGAACGAGTCTTCCGCCGCGAAATCGGCCAGCCGACCCGGCGCAGGCCGCCTGTCGGAACGGGAAGAGCGTCCTGCACCGCCGCGTGCCGCGCCTTTTTGCAGAACGCGGGCAGACCCTGGCGGCGGCCGCATTCCCCGGCTGTTCCGTCGGCCGGGCCGTCCCGACCCGCTGATCGGCCCCGACCGCCCGACGGCCGGGCCGCGCGGCGCGACCTCATGGGGATCGTCGGGGACGGCGACGGCGTCGCCGTCATCATCCGCCAGTTGCCGGCCGGGGCCTGGCGCCGCGTCGTCGACGAGCCCGCCCGCGCCGACGCAATCCTGGACCGGCCCGGTCACGGCGTCCACAGGCGGGGGCCTGATGGCCTGCCGCTGTGAAAGACGCGCGGCCCGGGGAGGACGGAGACAAGCGGTGACCAGCGCCCGGCCGGTTGCCACCCGCGATGCCGCGCCAGCATCATGGGGCGCGCAGGACGCCGCGCGCGGCGGCTGTCCCGCAGGGGGCGAACCGCTTGACCGGTTCCCCTCGGGCGACATCGGGGAAAAGAGCCTGGCGGCTGGCCTCCGGCGCGACCGGATATGTCTGAGCCACGCACCGGATGCCGCCGAAACGGGCGACCGGGCGCTCCGGAAGCCGCAGGCCGGTTCCGGGACGCGGTGAAAGGCAAGGGCATACAAGCCTGCATCCCGGGACGGACGAAGTGCAACGGGACCGTCAGACAGGACAAGCGGCACAACCGCATCGGGATCATGTTTGGCCGCCTCGGGGACCGGCGCCGAGGTGCCACGCGAGTGGCCGCTGTCCGGGGACTTTCCTCTCTGCCATCTCGCGCACCGCAATCGTCATTTTCGGGCGATGATCAGGAATGCGTGCCGCCCCGTGCCTCGTGGTCCGCTTCGGGTTTCATGCGGCGGATGCCTTGCGCCGCGCGGGCGAACCGGGCGGGGGCGAGCGCCTGCGCACCGGTCTGGCCTGTGCCCTCGGGGTCGGGCCCGCCGCCGATGCGGCTCGTCCTCGACGGGCCGACCCATCCCCTCGATCTGGACGGCGTCGCCGCGATGGAGGCCGCCCTGACCGCCTGGGACATGTCAGCCGCGACAGGGCATGCCCCCCCGATCGCTCGCGCCGGACAGGACGCCCGATCCTGGGGAATGACGTCTCTTGTGCCGATCCCGATTCCGCCTCGGGAAGGCCCATTCAGGCCGCATCGCGGCAGGGTCCTTCGACAGGTCCGATCCGCCCGACCGGCAGTCGGGTTTTCCCGTCCGAAGCGCAGGTCAATCGGCCGAAGATGCGGGGACGGCGACGCGTCTGAGCCCGGCGCCGGGTGTCGGTTTCGTCTCGGGGCGCGAGGATTGCGCGGGCACGGATCGTTCTTGGGCGCCTCACAGCACCGAGATGAAGCGCGCGGCGGCCTCGACCCCGTCGATCACCGGCACCGGCAGCCGGGTGCGCAGATGTCCGGTGACCCGGGCCATCCCGGCGCAGCCGAGGATCACCGCGTCGATGCCGTCTTCGGCGACGGCGCGTTCAGCCTCTTCGGCGACGCGGGCGCAGGCGGCCTCGGTGTCTTCCTCAAGCGCCAGAACCGGCACGTTGCTGGCCCGCACCCGGCCCAGATGCTGCGACAGGCCATAGCCCCGGATATTGCCCTCGACCGTCGGGATCGCCGCGGGCAGCGTCGTCACCACGGAAAACCGCCAGCCGCGGAGCGCCGCCTTGTGAAAGGCGGACTGGCCGATGCCGATCACGGGGCAGGGCGCGCAGGCCCGCGCCTCGGCCAGCGCCGGGTCGTCGAAACAGGCCACGATCACCCCCTCGGCGCCGCGCCGGGCGGCCTGGGTGACCAGCTCCAGCAGCGGCGGCGTCGCGGCGGCGACATCCGCGGGCCCCTGGATCGCGGGCGGGGCAAGCGTCGAGGTCCAGCCCTCGAAGGCTGCGCCCGGGGCGGCGGCCTGGGCCATGGCGAGGATCGAGTCGGTCATGGCCGCGGTGGAATTGGGGTTGATGACGATGAAGGCCATGGCTCAGACCATCCCCTGACCGGCGTCCGAGCCTTGCCGGGCGCGGCGGCGGTTCATCGTCCAGACGGTGGCCAGGAAAACGCCGATCACGACCAGCGAGAAGGCGGTGGTCAGCGTGCCAAGCGCGAAGATGACGGGCGTCGTGACATTGGTGGTCATGCCGTAGATCTCCAGCGGCAGGGTGTTATGGCTGCCCGCGGTCAGCAGGGTGCGGGCGAATTCGTCGTAGCTGAGGGTGAAGCCGAACAGCGCCACCCCGATCAGCGAGGGCGCGATGATCGGCAGCACCACATGGCGGATCGTCTGCCAGGCGCTGGCGCCCTGATCGCGCGCGGCCTCTTCATAGCTTTTGTCGAAGCGGTTGAAGACCGCGAACATGATCAGCAAGCCGAAGGGCAGGGTCCATGTCAACTGCGACCCGAAGCCCGAGGTCGCCCAGTGCACGTCGAGCCCCGACTGGCTGAAGATCAGCCCGACGCCCAGCGAGACCAGGATCGACGGGATGACCAGCGAGGTCACCACCAGATAGAACAGCACCGCCGACCCGGCAAAGCGCTTGCGGAAGGCAAGCCCGCCCATCACCGAGACGACGACGGTCGTCACCATCACCATCAGCCCCAGCACGAAGGATCGCCCGAAGCTGCCCCAGATGTCGCCGACGGCCTGCTGCTCGAAGAGGTCGCGGAACCAGTGCAGCGAGACGCCCCGCATCGGGAAGGTCAGCCCGCCCTCGGGGCCCTGAAAGCTGAGAATGGCGATGGTGAAGGTCGGGCCGTAGAGAAACAGCAGGAACAGCGTGAAGAAGGCGGCCAGCACGTAGAAGGAACGGGGGCGGCGGTCCATGTCAAAGCTCCTTCCGGATGTCGACGAAGCGCAGCAGCAGGCCGATCACCATCAGCACCGTGATCAGCAGGATGACGGCGGTGGCGGCGGCCGAGGGGTATTGCAACAGCCCGATATCGTTCGAGATCAGGCGCCCGACATTCGCGGATTGCGAGCCCGACATGAAGCGCACGGTGATGAAGTCGCCCATCACCAGCGTGACGACGAAGATCGAGCCGATCATGATGCCGGGCTTGCACAGCGGAATGATGACATTCGTCAGCGTCTGCCAGCCGGTCGCGCCGGAATCGTAGGCCGCCTCGATCAGCGAGCGGTCGATCCGCATCATGGTGTTGAAGATCGGGACCACCATGAACAGCGTGTAAAGGTGCACGAAGGCGAGGATCACCGAGAAATCGGAATACAGCAGCCATTCCAGCGGCTCGTCGATCACCCCCATCGACATCAGCGTCGAATTGGCGATGCCGTTGCGCCCGAGAAACGGGATCCAGGAAATCATCCGGATGATGTTCGAGGTCCAGAACGGAATGGTGCACAGCAGGAACAGCGCGATCTGCCAGGTCAGGCTGCGGACATGGAAGGCCAGGAAATAGGCCACCGTAAAGCCGATGGTCAGCGTGAAAGCCCAGGTCAGAACCGCGTATTTGAAGGTGTTGAGAAAGACCTTGTAGGTGACGGGAGACGTCAGCAGGAACTGGTAATTGTCCCACTGGAAGGCCGGGTAGATCGAGAACTCGGTCGCGCCCCAGAAGCTGACGATGACGATCATCACGATCGGCAGCACCAGAAAGACCATCAGCACCAGCGCCATCGGCGAGGCCAGCAGCCAGCCCATGAGATGGCGGTTCTTGGTCCGGCCGGTCGCGAGCTGCGCCAATAGCGACGCCAGAAGCGATCCGAAAAGGCGGCGGTTCTTCGATAGGGCGGTCATGCAGGGCCTCACGGCGGGAAAGGGGGCCCTTCCCCCGGGTCGGGGGAAGGGCTGGGGCCGGGCGCTACGGAAGGCGTGAAACCCGCGCCGGCCCCAACAGGGTCGGGCTCAGGCCATCAGGCGGCGATGAACTCGTTCCATTTGCGGACCATGTACTGGTTCTCGTCCATGACCGCGTTCCAGCAGGCGATATGGCCCATGCGTTCCTCGAAGGACCCGCCGTCGCGGGTCTCGCCCGGCTGCGCCATCGCATCGCCATAGGGGTTGGTGATGACCTCGGTCGCGGGCTTGCCCTCGAACCAGTAGCCCCATTCGTTCTCGGTCATGTAATTCTTCGAGGTTTCCGGAACGGCCGAATAATAGCCCTGCCGCATCAGGAAGCCGCCGACCCAGCCGTCGAGATACCAGTTGATGTACTCATAGGCCGCGTCCAGCTCGAGCCCCGAGAGGTTCTTCGACAGACCGATGCCGCCGCCCCAGGCGCGGTAGCCCTCTTTCAGCGGCTGGTAGACGCAGGGGATGCCGCGCGACTTGACCGCGGTGATGGCAGGCGACCACATCGACTGGATCACGACCTCGCCCGAGGCCATCAGGTTGACGCTTTCGTCGAAGGTCTTCCAGAAGGCGCGGAACTGGCCGGCCTTCTTGGCCTCGGTCATGATCGCGAGGGTCCTGTCGATCTCGTCGCGGGTCATGTTGCCCTTGTTGCCATAGGTGATCTCGCCCATCGCCTCGCAGACCATGGCGGCATCCATGATGCCGATGGCCGAAATGTCCAGAAGCGAGGCCTTGCCCTTGAATTCGGGGTTCAGAAGCTCGGCCCAGCTGTCGATCGGACGGCCGATCAGGTCGGGGCGGATGCCCAGCGTGTCGGCGTTGTAGATCGTCGGGATCAGCGTCATCCAGCCGGTCTCGTGATCGGCGAACTTGGTCCCGTCCGGGCCGTCGGTGAAGCCCACGCTGTTGGGCGAGGTGCCCTGGGCGATGGTCGAGTCGGGCGTCAGCTTGCCGTCCTTGAAGATGCCGACGATCTTGTCGTAGTTCCTGATCTTGCTGACATCCATGCCCTGCAGGTTGCCGGTCGGCCAGACCTTCTTGCAGATCCAGTATTCGATATCGGCGATGTCGAAGGATTTGGGCTGGGTCGCGGCGCGCTGGGTCACCGCGTCGCTGTCAAGCGCGGTCATCTCCAGCGTGAAGCCCAGATCCTCTTTCACCTTCTGCGCCACTTCGTTGATGTTCGACACCCCGGTGCCGAACTGGCGCAGCGTCACGTCCTTGATGTTCTGCGCCCAGATCATCGGCGCCGGGAAGGCGCTGGCCGCAACGCCCGCGGCGGCGCCCTTCAGCAGGCTGCGCCGGCTCAGGCCGGACTTGGTGGCTTCGCTCATCTTTCTCTCCATGGTGGACTTGTTGGATCACGCGGTGAGGGCGTGGAGGTGGTCTTCGTCCCAGCTCAGCCCCACGCCGTCGCCGGGCTGGATGGGTTTGACGAAATACTGGTCTTCGGGAACGATCGCGGTGATCTCCTGATCGCCCGCGGTCATCAGCGTCAGCGCGACGCTGGTGCCCTGGTATTCGATGCCGGTGACATGACCGTCGAGCTTGCCCTGCGCGGCCTCGGTCACTGCGATCTGGTCGGAGCGGATCGCGAAATGGCCGCGCGGCAGGGCAATGACGTTGTGCCCGCCCATGAAACGCGCCACGAATTCGGTGCGCGGCGTGTTGAAGACCTCGCGCGCGGGCCCTGCCTGTTCGATCACCGCGTTGTTCATCACCACGATCTCGTCCGCGAGCGCCAGCGCCTCGTCCTGGCCATGGGTGACATGGACGAAGGTGATGCCCAGCTCGCGTTGCAGCTTCTTCAGTTCCGACCGCATCCGCACCCGCAGGAACGGGTCGAGCGCCGAAAGCGGCTCGTCCAGCAGCAGGACCTGCGGATTGGTGATCAGCGCCCGGGCCAGCGCCACGCGCTGCTGCTGACCGCCCGACAGCTGGGCGGGCAGGCGTTCGGCATAGGCGGTCATGTGCACGAGCTCCAGCAGCTCCATCGCGCGCTTTCGCCGGGTCTCGCGGTCGACGCCCTTCATCTTGAGGCTGAAGGCCACGTTGTCGGCGACCGACAGATGCGGGAACAGCGCGTAGTTCTGGAACATCATCGCGGTGCCGCGCCGGGCGGGCGGCAGGCGCGAGATGTCCTGGCCCGCCAGCACGATGGCCCCGTCCGAGACCTCTTCATGCCCGGCGATCATCCTCAGCGTCGAGGACTTGCCGCAGCCCGACGGCCCCAGCAGGCAGGCATAGGTGCCGCCGCGAAACAGGTGTTGGATGCCATCGACCGCGACGGTTTCGCCGTAGCGTTTCGTCAGGGCCACGAGTTCCAGATCGAGTTCAGTGCGCATGCCGCTCCCCCAGAAGCTGTTGCCTCACCTTTCCGGGCCGGGCCGCCCGCGAAAAGCCCCGGCCAACCGATCCGCCCCCGCCTTTTCGAGATGTGCTGCTAATTTGGGCAGATGTGAACAATATTGTCCGCTACGGCATCGCGGATTGTATACGATCCGGTCTGCGATCCCTCACAACTCTGACGATTCTTGTCCGGCCGCCTGAGTCGGGCGATGACAGGAGGGCAACGAGGAGAGAGCCGTGACCGATCAGACCCCGACAGCGCGCCAGGAGGGCAAGCGGGCGACCCGTGCCCGCGACGTGGTCGAGCATCTGACCCGCGCCATCCACGAGCGCCGGCTGGGGCCGGGGATGAAGCTGTCCGAGGACGAGGTGGGCGAAATCTTCGGGGTCAGCCGGACCATCGTGCGCGCGGCGCTGCAACAGCTTGCCCATGACAATCTTGTTGCCATCGAGCCCCATCGCGGCGCCTTCGTGGCCCAGCCGACCGTGCGCGAGGCGCGCGAGGTGTTCGAGGCGCGCGCGCTTCTGGAACCGCGCACCGCGCGCTCGGCCGCGCTGCGCGCCACGCCCCGCGACATCGGCCTGCTCAAGCGTCACATGGACCAGGAGCACGCGGCGCTGGCCGCCGCCCAGACCGGTCTGGCGCTGCGGCTGTCGGGGCAGTTCCATATCGAGATTGCCCGGATCGCCGACCAGACCATCATCGAGGGCTTCATCACGCAGCTCATCTCGCGCTCGTCGCTGGTGATCGCGCTTTACTGGCGCCGGCCGCAGGCGATGTGCGAAAGTCATGCCCATCACGCGCTCATGCGCGCGATGGAGGACCGCGACGGCGACCGGGCCGAAGAGGTGATGAAGGGCCATCTGCTGGACCTGCTGTCGCTTCTCGACCTGCAGGACCCGGTGCCGGTGCCGCAATCGCTGAAGGAGGCTCTGACAGGCCGATGAAACTGCGCAGCATGACCGCCGAAGAACTGCCCGCCGTGCTGGACTGGGCCGCCGAGGAAGGCTGGAACCCGGGGCTCGACGATGCCGCGGCCTTTTTTGCGGCCGATCCCGAAGGGTTCTTCGTGGCCGAGGCCGAGGGCCGGATCGTGGCCGCGATCTCGGTGGTGAACCATACCGACGAGGTGGCCTTTCTGGGCCTCTATCTCTGCCGCCCGGACTGGCGCGGGCGGGGCATCGGCTATGCGCTCTGGACCCATGCGCTGGAGCATGCGGGGGCGCGGACGGTGGGGCTCGACGGGGTCGAGGCGCAGCAGGACAACTATCGCAAGAGCGGGTTCGAACTGGCCGGGCGGACGGTGCGCTATGCGGGCGTGCTGCCCGGCCGCGCCCATCCCGGCATCGGGCCGGTGCTGAAGGACGATATTGAAACGCTGATCGCGATGGAGGCCGCAGCCACCGGCTATGAGAAACGTGCCTTCCTGTCGGCCTGGACCCGTGATTGCGAGACCCGGCGCACGCTCGTCTGCCGCGCTGCCGGAGAGATCGCGGGCTTTGCGACGATCCGGGCCTGCCGCGAGGGCTGGAAGATCGGGCCGCTGGTCGCCGGGGACGGCGCGGTCGCGGCGGCGCTGATCGAGACCTGCGGCCGCGTCGCCCATGGCGCGCCTGCGATGATCGACGTGCCCGGGACCAGCCCCTGGCTCGCCGGGCATTGCACGGGGCTGGGCCTGAGCCCGGTTTTCGGCACGGCGCGGATGTATCGCGGGCCCGCGCCGCAGCCCGGCCCACTCATCTCGGCGGTGGCGACGCTGGAACTGGGCTGAGGGCCGGGCTCAGGCGGCGCCCACCGTCACCAGATGGTTGTCGAAGGCGCGGCCGTGCCGGGCCGTCCAGACCGGGCGCAGGCCCTGCAGGCCCAGCACGTCGCCGGTGCCGGTCGTGGCGACGAAGCCGCCGCCCGCCGCAGGGGCAAGGCCGCAGACGTCCAGGGCCTCGATGGCGCCCGCAAACCGCGCGCCCGCGATGTCGAAAACATGCACCCGGCCGCCGCGCGGCGACGAGATCGCGGCCTCGACCCCGTCCTCCGAGATCGCGACCGACCCCGCATAGCCCTGCATCGCCGCATGTTCGGCGCCCGGCGCGTCCAGCCAGACCGGCGCTTCGCCCCGCCGGTGCAGGCCCAGAAGCGGCGGCGCCTCGGCCTCGGGGCCTTCCCATTGCATGGCAAAGGCGACGGTGCCGCCCGGTCCCAGCGCCAGATGCCGGATCGAGTTCATGTGCCACTCGGCGGGCGGCGCGACGGTTTCCAGCAGCGTGCCTTCGGCGCTGAGATAGGCGAGGTTCGGTTCCATGAAGGGGATGTTCAGCTTGGCCCGGCCGCTGTCGGGATGGGTCTCGATCCCGCCATTGGCGATGACGAAGCTTTTCCCGTCGGGCATCAGCTTGATGTCATGCGGGCCGATGCCGTGGCTGTCGAATTCGCCGACCCGCAGATAGCCTGCCTCGGTGTCCCAGACCCCGATCACGCCGCGCGCCGCGTCATAGTCGTTTTCGGGCGTGTACATGTAGCGCCCGTCGGCGGAATAGGCGCCATGGCCGTAGAAATGCCGACCCTCGGGCGCGTCCAGCACGGCAGTCACCCGGCCCTCGCGGCAGTCGATCACCAGCGCGAAGGTGCCCGGGCGGCGGGCAAAGGCCGTGGCCTCGGGGCGGATGGGATGGGCGGCGGCGGCATGGCCGCGCTCTGGCAGGGGCAGGCGGAACCGTTCGGCCCCCTGGGCATCGAGCCCGACCAAAGTCTGGCTGCCGTCGCGGTCCTGGGCGGCGCTGAGAAAGGCCGGGCTGCCCGCATCGGCCCAGCCGATCCGGGGGGAAAGCGAGGCGGCCAGCGCCCCGGCAAGGAAGCTGCGGCGGTCGGTCATGTCAGTCTCCGTCTCTTGAATTGAACCCGGCGGCGACGCCAAGTGCGGGGCCGAGGCTGGCGCGGGTTTCCTCGGCGATCTCGTGGATCGCCTGTTGCAGGATCTCGACCCTTAGCCGCCCTTGCGGCGTCGCGACCCCGGCGAAGACCGGATCGTCGAGGTCCGCGGCAAGCCGGTCGGCCCGGTCGAAATCGGCGCTCAGCGCGGCGGCGCTGGCCGGGTCCTCGGCCGCCATCAGCATCGCCAGCTCGCGCAGCGCCGCCAGCGTCACCGTCACATTGTGCAGCGACCGGCCCGAGCGCCAGCTTTCGGCGCGCGTCGGGCGCGGGCGCTCGAAGGTGCCAAGCGGGCGGCCGAGCCGCAGATCGACATCGACCTGCAGCCCTTCGTGCAGCGCGGTGAAGAAGGCTTTCAGCACCTCGCGTTCGTCCTTGTAAGGGGCCTCGGGGCCGGGATGGCGCATCAGGTCGGCATGGCCGCCCTGCCAGTCGGCAAGGATCGCGGCGGCAAGCGCGTGGATGTCGCGCGCCTCGGCCCGAATGAGGGCGCAGCCATAGGGGGTGGGGGCGGCGAATTGCGGGTCGTACAGCAGGTATTCAAGCGCGTAGAAGCCCCGCGCCGCGACCGAGACGGTGGCGAACCCGGCCTCGCTGTCGACCATCGGGTCGGCATCGGCGATCAGGCCTGCCAGCGCCTTCGGGGTCATCCCGCGCGGGTCGGGCCAGAAGGCCAGCGCAAAGGCGCGGTTGTCGGTCTCGGTCGGCCCGAGCCGCAGATGGCTGACGCCAAGCCAGGCATCGAAGGCGGCCCCCCAGGCGGTGCGGAGCGTTTCCGATCCCGGGTCGCAATCAGCCTCGGCCGCGGTTTCCAGATCGGCGGCCGCCGCCTCGAACCGGGCGAAGCCGGGCAGCACATGGCGGTCGATCACCGCCTCGGCGATGTCGGCCGGGGCTGCGGCAAGGGGGGCGGCGCAGAGCGCCAGGGCGAGGGCAAGGACGGATCTTCGGATCATAGGCTCTCCAGGAAACGGATCAGGGCGGCGCGGTCGGCTGCGGGCATCGTCGCCACGCGGTCGCGGGCCGGGGCAGCCTCGCCGCCATGCCAGAGGACGGCCTCCAGCAGGGTCCGGGCGCGGCCGTCATGCAGATAGCCCGCCTGCGGCTCCAGCGCGCGGGCAAGGCCCAGCCCCCAAAGCGGAGGCGTGCGCCATTCGCGCCCCTCGGCCCCGGCGCCGCCTTGGCCCAGCCCCGCGCCCATGTCGTGCAACAGCAGATCGCTATAGGGCCAGATCAGCTGAAAGCTCAGCGCGGGCGCGTCGGGCAGGCGGCGGGTGACGAAGGCGGGGCGGTGGCAGGCGGCGCAGCCGGTGTCGTGAAAGACCCGCTTGCCCGCCAGCACCTCGGGGGCGTCCGCGTCGCGGCGGGCGGGCACGGCGGTGTGGCGCGCATGGCGCGTCACCAGATCGAGCGCGGTGGCCGAGATCTCGAAGCCGTCCTGTTCCGGATCGCCGCCATCGGGCGCGGCGCGGCAGGCGGTCTGGGCCGGGGTGCAATCGCCATGGCCCTCGGGATAAAGCGGCGAACTCAGCCCGATGTCATGGGCAAAGGCATGGGCGATCTGGGCCTCAAGCGTCGGCTGCGCGGCGGTCCAGCCAAAGCGACCGAGGATCGGGCGCCCCTCGGGGCCGGGCAACAGGCTCGCCCGGCCGGAAATGCCGTCGCCATCGGCATCCTCGGGATCGGCGAGCGCCAGGATCGCCTCTTCGGGGATCGCCTCGATCAGCCCAAGCCCGGCCAGCCCCGGCGCGATGCGCGGGCTGAGGAGCGTGTCCGCGCCAAGCGGGCCATAGCCCGGATCGGCCAGCGCATAGCGGGGCTGGCGCAGGGTGACGCTGTCGCCCCCGGACAGAGCGCGCTCGACCGCGTCATAGGCGACGGTCGGGCGGCCCTCGGCGGTCAGGCCCGGCAGGCTCGCGGGCTGGATCTGGCGGCCATAGACCGGATCGGGCTGAGAAAGATAGCCCTCGATGGCGGAGGGATCGGGGACCCCGAGTTGCAGCATCAGCGCGACCGGCAGATCCCCGGGGCCTGCGGGCGCCGCGCCGCGCCCGCCGCCCGGATGGCAGGCAAGGCACGACCGCGCGTTGAAGAGCGGCCCCAGCCCGTCAGAGGCGATGGTCGAGGAGGGCGCCGAAACCCAGGTGCGGTCGAAAAGCGCCTGCCCGCCGCGAAAATCGAGCCCCTCGCTGCGCGGCAGGTTCGCCAGCGGCGCCGAAAAGGCGGCCGCGCCCGCAACGGTGCCCGCGCCGCCCGCGAGCGCCTCGAAAGGCTGCGGGCGGGTGAAATCGCGCGGCAGGGCTGTCGCCTCCGCGATGCGGGCCTCTTCGGCGGGGGTGAAGGGCAGGGTGGCAAGACCCGGGCCGGTGACCGCCTGGGTCAGGGGGCCGGCGGCGGACGCCGACCCCATCCACAATCCGAGAAGGGCGGCCTTACTCGGCCTCGTCCATCTTCGAGGCGTTGAGCAGCGCGTAATTCTCGGCGCCGACGCGGTCGTAGAGGTCAAGCTGGGTTTCGAGGAAGTCGATATGGCCCTCTTCGTCGGCCAGAAGCTCATCGAACAGCTCCTTGGTGACGTGATCCCCGGCGCCCGCGCAGTATTCCCGCGCTTCCTTGTACAGCGCACGGGCATCCTGTTCGGCGGCCAGGTCGCATTCGAGGGTCTCCTTGGGGGTCTGTCCGATGCGGAGCGGGTCGAGCTTCTGCAGGTTCGGGTGGCCCTCGAGGAACAGGATCCGCGCCATCAGCTTGTCGGCGTGGGTCATCTCCTCGATGCTTTCCTCGCGGCTCTTCTTGGCCATGTGGCCGAGCCCCCAGTCGTCCTGCAGGCGATAATGCAGCCAGTACTGGCTGATGGCGGTCAATTCGCTGCGAAGCGCGCTGTTCAGGTAGTCGATGACCTTGGGGTCGCCTTGCATGAGGTCTTGTCCTTTCTGTGCTGGGGCCTGAGGTTCTGTAGGTCCGATGGAACCTCAAGATTAGCGTTCGCGCGCATCGTGTCTAGAAAGAGCGTCATGCAATCTCCACAATCTGCGCGCTTGCCCAGCGAGCGAAAGACCTTTCCGGGCGTGACGATGGTCGCCGGGTCCGCCGCGCGCATCCAGTCGATGGCGGCGTGAATGTCGTGGTCGGTGATGCGCTGGCAGTGGCAGACGATCATGCGGGACGCTCCTTCCGGAAAGCGTGGGGCCCCGGTACTGGCGGGGCCCCCGGGTTCAGGACATCATTGGAAAACGGCAGCAGGGTTGTCGAGGCTGTCGGACCCCTCGACCGAGACATCGCCGACGCCGAGCGTGTCGACGACCCGCTCGATGCTTGCGGTTTGGGCAACAAGCCCGTTCACGCCGCCCATGATCAACGCCTCGCCGGCTTCGTTGCCGCGCGCGAGCATCTGGTCATAGGCGAATCCCGCCTCGGCGGCGGTCTTCAGCCGGGCGAGCGCGGCCATGGTGGCGTCGAGCTTGGTCTTCATCTCGGCATCGAGATCCGCATCCTTCGCCGCCACCAGATCCGAGACCGACGGCCCCGCGACCTCGGTGCCGTCGATCCGGGTATAGCTGCCAAGATAGACGTTCCGGATGCCGAGCCCGTCATAGTAATGGCTGTTATGGGTGTTGTCCGAGAAGCAGTCATGCTCTTCCTCGGGGTCGTTCAGCATCAGCCCCAGCCGCATCCGCTCGCCCGCCTGCTCGCCGTAGGAGAGGCTGCCCATGCCGGTCAGGATCGCCGAAAGCCCGGCCGAACTGTCGGCCATCACCGCCGCGCGGGCCTCGCCATCTTCGGCCCATTGCGCCGCCATCCAGCCCAGATCCGACACCAGCAGATCGGTCGCGGCCTTCAGATAGGCGCCGCGCCGGTCGCAATTGCCGTTGGTGCAGGCCTCGCCGGTCGCATAATCGGTCCAGGGCCGGTTGCCCGCACCCGGATCGGTGCCGTTCAGGTCCTGGCCCCACAGCAGGAATTCGATGGCGTGATAGCCGGTCGCGACATTGGTCTCGACCCCGTCGGCCTCGTGCAGCGTCTCGGCCAGCAGGGCCGGGGTGATCTCGGTGGCATCGACGGTCTCGCCCGAGATCTCGAATTGCGGGGTCGCCACGACGTTGACCGCGGCCAGCGGGTTTTCGTCGGTCGGCCCGCCATAGCCCGCATCGACATAGTCGATCAGCCCCTCGTCCAGCGGCCAGGCATTCACCTTGCCCTCCCAGTCGTCGACGATCGGGTTGCCGAAACGGAACACCTCGCTTTGCTGATAGGGCACGCGGGCGGCCAGCCAGGCGCGGCGCGCGGCGTCAAGCGCCTGCGGCGAGGGCTCGGCCACCAGCGCATCGACCGCCGCCTGCAGGCGCTCGGCCCCGGTCAGCGCGTCGCCATAGGTGGCGGCCGCGATGTCGGCATAGGTGGTCAGCACCGCCTCGGCGGCCGGAGCCTCGGCCATGGCGGCGGTCCCGGCCATCCCGAGGGCCAGCGTGCAGGTGGCGAGCGTTGGTTTCATCATGCGTTCCCGTCCTTTCAGTGTAGTTTTTCCGCAGGCGGCCGCGACGGCTGCGGCGCCACGCCCGTCGCAAGGTGCCGGAGCGCCAGCCCCAGCCGGGTGGCCGGATCGACCAGACCGGGCGCCAGATCGGCCCGGACCAGCATCGCCGCCATCAGCATCGCGTCCTCGCGATCTCCCGCGCCGGCGGCGGCGACGAAGGTGGCAAAACAGGATTCGTCCGCCCCGAGACAGGGGCAGCAGGCCGAATGCCGCATCAGCGGGCGCCGCCCGTACATGGCGCAAAGCGTGCAGATCGTGTTCAGGCTTTCGGCCGCGGCGCGCCCCTGCAGCGGCCCCAGACGGTCGGCCAGCTCGCGCCGCAACTCGCGCTGCGCGGCGTCGCCATCGGCCCAAAGGCGAAGGCAGCGCACCGCCCCGGCCTCGACCGGGTCGAGATCGGTGAGGTAGCCCACGGCGGCTCCGCCACGTCGATTGGGGTCGGCAGTCATCACTCGGGTCTCCTTGGCATCCGGCCGCGGCGGACCGGGGCCAAGCCCCGTCGTCGATGCCGTCTTGAACTGATCGGTCAGAATGCCCGGGCCTTCCGGCAGGTGGGTTCGGGTCGTGTTCGCGTCGCGTTAAAGCTGACGAAAATGCTCGGATAAGTCAACCTGAGTTTTTTCGTCGGATACGGTCGGGCAGGGGTGTCCGCGCGCAAATCCGGGCGGAAAGAGGCCCGCCGGATCGCGGTCGCCCGCCCGGCAGGAGGGGACAGGATGGAAGGACGCAGGACGGAGGGCGGAGGGCGGAATGCGCGGAAGGAGGCGGGCCGCGCGCTGCAGGATACGGGACGACGCGATTGCGTCCGGTCGTTCTCTTTGCAGCGTCGCGCGCGGCAGGATGCCAGGCAGAAACGGCCATGAAAAAGGGGCGCGCCCGGCAGGTACGCCCCTTCAGGATACGTCGTGATGCAGAAGTTCAGTCGGCCGCGACGGTCGCGCGGTCCGGGAACAGCCGCGCCAGGCCCTCGGGACTGGCCTCGGCCACGCCGCGTTCGGTGATCAGCCCGGTCACCAGCCGCGCGGGCGTCACGTCGAAGGCGGGGTTGCGGGCGGGCGTGCCGTCGGGCGAGATCTGCACGAGCCCCACCACGCCGCTGGGCATCCGGCCCTGCACATGGGTCACCTCGCCGCCGTCGCGTTCCTCGATCGGGATCTCCTTCACCCCGTCCCGCACCGTCCAGTCGATGGTGGGCGAGGGCAGGGCCACGTAGAAGGGCACGCCGTTATCCTTGGCCGCGAGCGCCTTCAGATAGGTGCCGATCTTGTTGCAGACATCGCCTTGCGCCGTGGTGCGGTCGGTGCCGACGATGCACAGGTCGATCTCGCCATGCTGCATCAGATGGCCGCCCGCGTTGTCCACGATCAGGTCGTGGCTGACGCCGTGATGGTTCATCTCCCAGGCGGTCAGCTGGGCGCCCTGGTTGCGCGGCCGGGTTTCGTCGACGAAGACATGCACGTCGATGCCGGCCTCGAGCGCGTGATAGATCGGCGAGGTCGCGGTGCCCCAGTCGACGGTCGCCAGCCAGCCCGCATTGCAATGGGTCAGCACGTTCACGCGCTTGCCGCCCTTGCGTTCGGAAATGGCGCGGATCAGCTCGAGCCCGTTCAGCCCGATCCGGCGGTTGATCTCGACATCCTCGTCGCAGATCTCGGCGGCGCGGCGGAAGGCGGCGGCGGCGCGCTCGGACGGCGGCAGCGGCTTCAGCACCCGGGTCATCTCGTCCAGCGCCCAGCGCAGGTTGATCGCGGTCGGCCGGGTTGCGTGCAGCACCTCCCAGGTCTCTGCCAGCGCCGCGTCGGACGCGTCATGGGCCATCTGCACCGCCACCCCATAGGCGGCCGTGGCCCCGATCAGGGGCGCGCCCCTGACCCACATGTCGCGGATCGCCGAGGCGAAATCCCGCCGGTTGGTCAGCGCCACGATCCGCAGCTCGTGCGGCAGCCAGCGCTGGTCGATGATCTTCACGGTTCCATCGGACTCGCGCCAGATGGACCGATAATGGGTCCCGTCGATCTTCATGGCCCCTAGGTCCTTTCCTTCACCCTTCCACCCCGGTTGCGTTTTGGCCTGCCCGCAGGCCGTCGGCAAACGCGGTCAGTCGTCTCACTCGGCACTTGCCAGATATCCCGCGCAGCCCGTCAGGGCGGCGGAATCGTCGGTCACGGTCAACACCCGAAAGGCGCGCATCAGTCCCGCGAACCGGCCCTTGCGGCGGAACGCGTCGGCAAACCCCATGCTGTCCGCGAGCGGCGTGACCGCACAGGCCATGCCGCCGATCAGGTAGATCCCGCCATAGGGCAGGTGATTGAGCGCCAGATCGCCCGCCACCGTCCCCAGAAGCCGCACGAAAGTCTCGGCCGCCCGGCGAGCCTCGGGATCGGTGTCGAGCGCGGCCAGAACGCCGTGGCCGTCCAGATGGCGCGGCGTGCCCGCCTCGGCCGTCGCCCAGTCGTAAAGCCGGCCCAGACCGCGCCCCGACAGCGCCTCCTCGACCGGGGCGAAGCCGTCGGGTTCCGCGAGGAAGCGCGCCAGCGACAGCGTCTCGGCATCGCCGACCGGCAGCGACACCTGCCCGGCCTCGGCCTCGGTGACGAAGGTGCCACGGGGCAGGGCATGGACCGCGGCCGCGTTGAACCCGGTGCCGATCCCGATCACCAGACGCGGGCCGCCGGGCTGCGCCGGGCCCTCCAGCACCGTTTCCAGCGCCCCGGGCGCGATGTGATCCAGCGCATGGCCCTGTGCGGCCATGTCGTTCAGCAGCTTGACGCGGCCGGTCCCGGCGACCCGGGCGATGGCGTCTTCCTCGATGATCCAGTCGAGATTTGTCAGCTTGCCGCGCCCGTGCCGCACCGGCCCGGCCAGCGCCGCGCAGGCGCCGTCGATCTCGGGCGAGCCCGCCGCGGCCAGATAGGCGGCCAGCACGTCGGTCAGGTCCGGGTGGTCGGCATTGCGAAAGCGCCGGACCGAGCCCGGCACCGGCACCGGCCCCTCGGCCAGCGCGACGCGGGTATTGGTGCCTCCGATATCGGCGACGAGCGAGGTCACGGCCTTCGGTCCTCCAGCATGCGTTTCAGCGCGTGGTAAGATGCCTTGGGGGTGCGCTGCAAGCTCTCGAAATCGACATGTACGAGGCCAAAGCGCTTGCCATAGCCGAAGGCCCATTCGAAATTGTCCAGCAGCGACCAGACGATATAGCCCTTGAGCGGCACGCCCTCGGCGATGGCCTCGCGCGCCGCGGCGAGATGGCTGGACAGAAAGGCGATGCGGTCCTCGTCATGGATTTCGGGGCCCGTCTCGCCCGCGACCGGCGTATCGGGGGCGGCCATGCCGTTTTCGGTCACGTAAAGCGGCAGATCGCCGGTATGGCTGCCGCTGATCCAGCGCAAGAGATCGGGCAGGGCCATCGGCGCGATTTCCCAGCCCATGTCGGTCTTGCGGCCCGGACCCGGCACCTCGGCCCAGTTGGGCCAGGGGCCGGGGGCATGGGTGATGCGCTTGACGGTGTAATAGTTGACGCCGAGCCAGTCGATCGGCGCCCCTATGGCGTCGAGATCGGCCTGCCAGCCGCGCGGAAGATGCGGGCCGAGCCCCTCGAGCGCCAGTTCGGGATAGGCCCCGCGCGCCACGCCCCCGAGGAAGAAGCGGTTGAAGACCGCGTCGTAGCGCAGCGTCGCCGCGCGCACGGCCTCGCCGCGGTCGGCCGGGAAGGCGGGCTCGAAATTCAGGACGATCCCGATCTGGCCGACGCCCCCGGCCCGGAGGGCTGCCAGACCCACCCCATGGCCCAGCGCCAGATGGTGCATCGCCCGGGCGGTGGCGCGGATGTCGCGCAGGCCGGGCGCATGGACGCCCGCGAAATGCCCAAGCCAAGCGGCGCACCAGGGCTCGTTCAGCGTGGCCCAGGACCACACCCGGTCGCCCAGCCTCTCGGCCATCAGCGCCGCGAAATCGCCAAAGCGCAGCGCCGTGTCGCGATTGGTCCAGCCGCCCCGGTCGGCCAGCGGGGACGGAAGCTCCCAGTGATACAGCGTCAGCGCCGGTTTCAGCCCGCGCGCCAGCGTCGCGTCGACCAGCCGGTCGTAGAAATCGAGCCCCTCGGGATCGGGCGCCCCCGCGCCCTCGGGCAGCACCCGCGCCCAGGAGGTCGAAAAGCGGTAGATGTCGAACCCGGCCGCCGCCACAAGATCCAGATCCTCGGCATAGCGGTCGAGATGGCCGCAGGCGCGCCGCCCGTCGGCGGCCCCCGCGACATTGCCGGGCGTCGCGGCAAAGCTGTCCCAGTGGCAGGGCCCGGCGCCGCCCGTGCCCTCGATCTGATAGGCGGAGGTGGCGGTTCCGAACAGGAAGCCGGGCGGGAAATCGGCGCGGGTGGGCGTCATGGGCTCCTCCGGGGCTGGCCCGTGCCGCGATCGGGTCCGGTCTTGAAAGCCGGTCGCGGGGCCAGTGGCGGTGGCGAAGGCAGGGCCGGTCGCGGGGCGGGTTGGGGGCCCGGTCGCCGGGCCGGTCGCGGGGCGTCTGTGGGGCCGGGCGGGGGCGTCGGCCGTGCCGCCCCGGCTGGGCCCATGCTTGCGTGACTGGACCGGGGCGTCAAGCGTGACGGTCCGCACCCGGCCGCCGCAGCGGGTCCGGCACGCTGTCCGGGGCGCCGTTTCGAGGGTGCATGGAACCGATGCCTCGCGCCCCGGTTGACACCATGTCGAGCATCGGCCACCGTTCGAGGACGACTCCCCCGGGGGCGTGCCTGCCCCCGGACGGGTGCACCGCAACAAGAAGAACCCAATAAAAAGAACCGCGGGCAAGAACCGCGACAGACCACAAGACGACGACAGACGACGTCAGGAACACGACTGGACCGGCCGGCGGGCGGGTCCGAGGGGAGGTCGAGATGCAACTTATCAGGATGGCCGGTGCCACGGCCGCCGCGCTGGCCCTGTTCGCGGGGACGGCCGCTGCTCAGGCGCTGAAATTCACGCCGGGCGAGGATGCGCGGTTTTCGTGGGACAGTTTCGAGGCCTTTGCCGACAGCCACGATCTGAGCGGCCAGACGCTGGACATTTCGGGCGTCTGGATCGGGCCCGACAAGGATCTGGTCGAAAGCGTTCTGGCCTATTTCGAGGCCGCGACCGGCGCGCGGGTGCGCTATTCGGGGTCGGACAGTTTCGAACAGGATATCGTCATCGCGGCCCAGGCCGGGTCCGCGCCCAATATCGCGGTCTTCCCGCAGCCGGGGCTGGCCGCCGACATGGCGCGGCGCGGGTTTCTTACGCCGCTGGGCGAGGACACCGCCGACTGGGTGCGCGAGAATTACGCCGCGGGCGACAGCTGGGTCGATCTCGGCACCTATGCCGACCAGACCGGCGCCGAGGCGCTTTACGGCTTCTTCTACAAGATCGACGTGAAATCGCTGGTCTGGTACGCGCCCGACGCCTTCGCCGAGGCGGGCTACGAGATCCCCGAGACGCTGGAGGATCTGAAGGCGCTGACCGAACGGATCGCCGAGGATGGCGGCACGCCCTGGTGCATCGGGCTCGGGTCCGGCGCGGCCACGGGCTGGCCCGCGACCGACTGGGTCGAGGACCTGATGCTGCGCCGCGAGACGCCTGAAACCTATGACGCCTGGGTCAGCCACGAGATCCCGTTCGACGACCCGGCCGTGGTCGGGGCGATCGAGGCCTATGGCTGGTTCGCGCGGAACGATGCCTTCGTCGAGGGCGGGTCGCAGGCGGTCGCGACCACCGATTTCCGCGAAAGCCCGGCCGGGCTCTTCAGCTTTCCGCCGGGTTGCTACATGCACCGGCAGGCCAGCTTCATCGACACCTATTTCCCCGAAGGCACCGAAATCGGGCTTGATGTCGATTTCTTCTACTTCCCCGCCTCGGCCGAGCGCGATCTGGGCACGCCTGTTCTGGGGGCGGGCACGCTCTGGGCGATCACCCGCGACAGCGAGGCGGCGCATGCCTTCATCGACTTCCTGCAGACGCCCATCGCCCATGAGGTCTGGATGGCGCAGTCGGGCTTTCTGACGCCCTTCACCGGCGCCAATCCCGAGGCCTACGCGACCGAGACCATGCGTGCCCAAGGCGAGATCCTGACCAGCGCCACGACCTTCCGCTTCGACGGGTCCGACCTGATGCCGGGCGAGGTCGGGGCGGACGCGTTCTGGAAGGGCATGGTCGACTACACGACCGGCCGCAAGGATGCCGAGACCGCCGCGCACGAGATCGAGCAGCGCTGGAGCTCGATCCGCTAGGGCGCGCCGCGAGGGCAGACCGGGGCCGGACGAAGATCCGGCCCCGACGATCGGGCCAGAACGGGAGGAGTGCCGATGTCGCCTCTGCTGCAGGGGCTGGTGACGATCCTGATCGGGGTCGGGGGCTGCGTGGGCTATTTCTACGGGGCGAACCTGATGCTCGACCGGGTGATCTTTCCGGCGCGCGGCCGCGATCCGGGGGCGAATATCTCGCGGGCGAACGCGGTGCGGCCCTGGCTCTTCATGGCGCCCGCGATGGCGGCGCTGGGGCTTTATCTGGTCTATCCGGTCGTGGGGTCCTTCTGGCGCTCGCTCTTCAACCGCGACGGCGGCAGCTTCATCGGGCTTGGCAACTACACCGATCTGGCGGCCGATCCGGCCTTCCGCACGGCGCTTTTCAACAACCTTCTGTGGGTGCTGGTGGTGCCCGCGGCCTCGACCTTTCTGGGGCTGATCGCGGCGCAGCTGACCGACCGCATCCGCTGGGGCAATATCGCCAAGTCGATGATCTTCATGCCGATGGCGATTTCCTTCGTGGGCGCCTCGCTGATCTGGAAATTCGTCTATGCGAACGAGGCCGATATCGGGCTGATCAACGCGATCCGGGCCGGGCTCGGGTTTCAGGACCCCATCGACGTGATCCAGATCCCGTTCTGGAACAATTTCTTCCTGATGGCGATCCTGATCTGGATCCAGACCGGCTTTGCCATGGTGATCCTGTCCGCGGCGCTGCGCGGCATCCCCGACGAGACCATCGAGGCCGCGATCCTCGACGGGGCCAATCCGTTCCAGATCTTCTTCCGGGTGATGGTGCCGCAGATCACCGGCACCATCGTCGTGGTCTGGACCACCATCACCATCCTGGTGCTGAAGGTCTTCGACATCGTCTACACCATGACGGGGGGCAATTTCGGCACCCAGATCCTGCCCAGCTACATGATGAGCTACATGTTCAAGGATGATGGCCGCGCCACCGCCGTGGCCTTCGTCATCATGCTGATCGTGCTGCCGGTGATGGTCTGGAACATCGTTCAGGCCCGCAAGGAGATGCGCTGATGAAAAGCCATGCCGGGGCGAAATCGGGGCTGAGCTGGGCGGTGCATCTGACGGTCGCGGCGCTGGTCGTGCTGTGGCTGGTGCCGACCGTGGGGCTGCTGGTGTCGTCCTTCCGCGACCGCGACCAGATCTCGGCCTCGGGCTGGTGGGAGGCGCCTTTGCCGGTCGAACAGACCTACCGGGTGCGCACCGATCCGGACGCGGCGGTCGAACGCCACGGACGGGTCGTCCTGAGCGGCAATGTCTTCGACAGCGAGGACAGCGCCGGGTCGGGCACGGTCACGGGGTTCGGCGTCACGGGCCGTGCGCCCGCCGAATTCGCGCCGGGCGCGACCGCCGATCTGCGCGGCGGCGGCCGGCTGACGGTCGCGGCCGATGGCCGTTTCTCGGCCGAGGCGGATGCGCCCTTCGGGCGGCGCGGCCCCACGATCTATTTCGAGGCCGAGACCCCGCCCAAGGTCACGCTCGACAACTACCGCATGGTGCTGGGCGCCGACGGCATGGACCGGGCCTTCATCAACACGCTGACGGTGACGGTCCCGGCCACGGTCATCCCGATCCTGATCGCGGCCTTCGCGGCCTATGCGCTGGCCTGGATGGAATTTCCGGGGCGCGGCCTGCTGATCGCGGCGGTGGTGGGGCTTCTGGTGGTGCCGCTGCAACTGGCGCTGGTGCCACTTTTGCGGCTGCATCAGGCGGTGGGGATCGGGCAAAGCTTCATGGGCATCTGGTTCGCCCATACCGGGTTCGGCCTGCCGCTGGCGGTCTATCTGTTGCGCAACTACATGGCCGGGCTGCCGCGCGACATCATCGAAAGCGCCAAGGTCGACGGCGCCACCGATTTCCAGGTCTTCACCCGGATCGTGCTGCCGCTGAGCTTTCCGGCCCTGGCGAGCTTCGCGATCTTCCAGTTCCTCTGGACCTGGAACGACCTGCTGGTGGCCAAGGTCTTCCTGCCCGCCGCCTCGGAAACCAAGGTGATGACGGTCAAGATCGCCGACGACCTTCTGGGGTCGCGCGGGGGCGACTGGGGCATCCTGGCGGCGGCGGCCTTCATCTCGATGGCGGTGCCGCTGGTCGTGTTCTTCGCGCTGCAACGGTATCTGGTGCGCGGCCTTCTGGCCGGGTCGGTGAAATGAGGAGACGGGTTTGGCCCTGAACGACGATCCCGACTGGTGGCGGGGCGCGGTGATCTACCAGATCTATCCGCGCAGCTTTCAGGATTCGAATGGCGACGGGGTGGGCGATCTGCCGGGCATCATCCGGCGGCTGCCGCATGTCGCGTCGCTCGGGGTGGACGCGATCTGGATCTCGCCCTTCTTCCCCTCGCCGATGAAGGATTTCGGCTACGACATCTCGGAATATTGCGATGTCGATCCGCTGTTCGGCAGCCTTGCCGATTTCGACGCGCTGGTCGAGGCCGCCCATGGCTGGGGGCTGAGGGTGATGATCGACCTCGTTCTGTCGCATTCCTCGGACCGCCACCCCTGGTTCATCGAAAGCCGGTCGAGCCGCACCAACCCGAGGGCCGACTGGTATGTCTGGTCGGACCCGAGGCCCGACGGCACGCCGCCCAATAACTGGCTGTCGATCTTCGGCGGCCCGGCCTGGGCCTGGGACCCGGGGCGCGAGCAGTATTTCCTGCATAATTTCCTGGCCTCGCAGCCCGATCTGAACCTGCATTGCGAGGCGGTGCAGCAGGCCATCTTCGACACCGCGCGGTTCTGGCTGGACCGGGGCGTCGACGGGTTTCGTCTGGACACCATCAATTTCTACTTTTGCGACAAGGAGTTCCGGTCCAATCCTCCGCTGCCGCCCGAAGAGCGCAACGACAATATCGCGCCCCGGGTGAACCCCTACAATCACCAGCTTCACCTTTACGACAAGAACCAGCCGGAAAACATTGACTTCCTGAGGAAATTTCGCGCCGTTCTGAACGGGTACGGGGCCATCGCCCTGGGCGAGGTGGGCGACGCGCAAAGCGATCTGGAAATCCTCGGGCAATACACCTCGGGCGGCGACAAGGTGCAGATGTGCTATGCCTTCGATTTCCTCGGCAGCGCGCCGCTGACCGCCGCCCGCATCGCGCAGGTCTATGAGCGGCTCGACCGGGTCGCGGAGGAGGGCTGGGTCTGCTGGGCGCTGTCGAACCACGACGTCGTGCGCCACCCGACCCGCTGGAGCCTGTCGCCCGCCGCACTCAGGGGGTTCCTGACGCTGACGCTCTGCCTCAAGGGGACGGTCTGTCTCTATCAGGGCGAAGAGCTGGGCCTGCCCGAGGCCGAGGTGCCCTTCGAGGCGTTGCAGGACCCCTACGGCATCGCCTTCTGGCCCGAATTCAAGGGGCGCGATGGCTGCCGCACGCCGATGGTCTGGGCGGCCGAGGACCTGCATGCCGGGTTCTCGCGCGCGCCGCGCACCTGGCTGCCGATCCCCGAGACCCATATCGGGCTGGCCGTGACGGCGCAGGAGCACGCGCCCGAGGCGCCGATCCATCATTACCGCCGGGCCATCGCCTTTCGCCATGCCAATCCGGTGCTGGCGCGCGGCGCGATGGATGCGGTGCGCGCCGAGGGCAATGTGCTGTCCTTCCGGCGCCATGACGCCGCGGCCGAGATGTTCGTGGCGATCAATCTTGGCGAGACGCCCGCCGCGCTGGTCCCGCCCGAGGGCGACTGGCTGCCGGTTGGCGCCGAAATCAACGCAGCCCGGCCGGGGGCCGACGGGCTGGTGCATCTGGGACCGTGGCAGCCCTCGCTGATGCTGCGGCGGAAGGGGGCGTGATGGCGGGTCTGACACTCAGCGGCGTGGGCAAGAGCTATGGCGCGGTCGAGGTGCTGAAGGGGATCGATCTTGAGATCGAGACCGGCGAGCTGGTGGTCTTCGTGGGGCCCTCGGGCTGCGGCAAGTCCACGCTTCTGCGGATGATCGCGGGGCTCGAACGGATCACCGCGGGGACGCTGACGATCGACGGGGTGCGGGTGAACGACGTGCCGCCCGCCCAGCGCGGCATCGCCATGGTGTTCCAGTCCTACGCGCTTTACCCGCACATGACGGTGCGCGACAACATGGCCTTCGCGCTGAAGATCGCCGGGCAGTCGCGCGACGAGATCGATGCCGCCGTGACGCGCGCCGCGCGCAGGCTTCAGATCGAGCCCTATCTCGACCGGCTGCCCAAGGCGCTGTCGGGCGGGCAGCGCCAGCGCGTGGCCATTGGCCGGGCCATCGTGCGCGACCCCAAGGTCTATCTCTTCGACGAGCCGCTCTCGAATCTCGACGCGGCGCTGCGCGTGGCGACACGCATCGAGATCGCCCAGCTGAAGGAGTCGATGCCCGACAGCACGATGATCTATGTCACCCATGACCAGGTCGAGGCGATGACGCTGGCCAGCCGCATCGTGGTGCTGGCCGACAAGGGCGTGGCCCAGGTCGGTCCGCCGCTCGAGCTTTACGAGAAGCCGCGCTCGGAATTCGTGGCGCAGTTCATCGGCAGCCCGGCGATGAACCTGCTGGAGGGCGCCATTTCGGGGACCGGCGAGACGACAGAGGTGCGGCTGGCGGCGGGCGGCGGGGCGATCCGGGCGCGGGTGCCGACCGAGCCCGGCGACAAGGGCCGCAAGGTCCGGGTCGGCATCCGCCCCGAGGACATGGAGGCGACCGATGGCGCGGATTACGCCTTCGAGGGCCGGGTCGAGATCCTCGAGGCCCTGGGCGAGGTCACCCAGCTCTATTTCGAGCGCGAAGACCCCGAGGCCGATCCGGTGATCGCCAAGCTGCCGGGCGTCCATGCCGGGCTGCGCGGCAAGACCCTCAGGATGACCGCCGATCCGGGCCGGGTGCATCTCTTTGCCGGGGGGCGGTCGCTGCTCTGGCGATAGCCCGCCGGGGCGCGCGGGCGGCGCTTGACGGCGCGCGGGGCAGGGCCGAGAAGGGCGCGACAGGTCCGTCCGGGCGTACCGGTGGGCCGCCCCATGAAGGAAGGATGCCCTCCGATGCCGCGTTCGATGGCCCGCCGGTCCCTGCTTGTCGCGCTTCCGCTGCTGTTGCTCGGGGCATGTGTCCAGACCGGGCCGATGGGCTCGATGGCGCCCGGCGTGATCGGCCCGGTCGCGCCCGGAAGTGCCTGGGCGAATGCGGTCGGCACCGTCACCGGCACCGACGGGCTGGTCGCAAATCCGATGTGGAACGCCGAATTCTCGGGGCCGGGCTTCCGGTCCGATCTGGCGCAGTCGCTGACCCGGGCGGGGATCCTGACCGCGGGCGGGGCCTACCGGCTGAATGCCGATGTGCAAAGCGTGACCCAGCCCCAGACCGGCACCAAGGTGCAGGTGGCGATGGTGGTGCATTACACCATCCACGACGCGACCGGCCGCGCGGTCTTCGACCAGACCGTGACGACCTCTTACACTTCGCCGCTGGGCCAGGCGGTGCGGGGCGTGGACCGGCTGCGGATCGCCAGCGAGAATGCCGCCAAGGACAATATCGCGCTGCTGCTTCGCAGCCTCGGCGCCAGCGCCGAGGGCGCGCCGACCGGCGGGCCGCTCTGAGCCGGGGCGGTTGCGGCAACGGGTCGCCCTACGGGACCGCGAAGGTCTGGCATGCTTCCCGGGACGCCGCCCGGCGCGGCCGCTCTGGGAGCCTTTGGGAGGATGACCATGCCGATGCCCCGCCCGTTCGGCGCACTCGCGCTTTGCGCGCTGCTTTCTGCCTGCGCCCATGGGGCGGACGAAACGGCGATGATCCCGGCCGCCATCGCGCCGCTGCCCGCAGGCAACCCTCATCGCGGCGCGATTTCCGACATCGAGACCGCTGGCGGCAAGGATACCAATCCGGCGCTGGCCTCGCAGATTGCCGATGCCGATTTCAAGGCTGCGCTGCGCAGTGCGCTTCTGCTGTCGGGGGCCTATTCCGCCTCGGGCCGCTATGTGCTGAGGGCCGAGATCGAGGAGATCACCCAGCCGCTGTTCGGGCTCGACATGCAGGTCGGGCTGACCGTGCGCTACCGGCTGCAGGACCGCGCCGGAAAGACCCGATGGGAACGGCGGATCGTCACCCGCCATACCGCGCGGCTGGGCGAGTCGTTTCTCGGCTCCGAGCGGCTGCGCTATGCCAATGAGGGCGCCGCGCGCGAGAACATCGCTTCCTTCCTGCGCGCGCTTGGCGCCGAGGCCCGGGCCGGGGGTGTCGCGGACGTTTCCTAGCCGCCCCGTTCAGGCAAAGCTTGGCAGCCACAGGACGATCCCGGGCACCGCGATCAGCACGGCGATGGTGATGGCGTCGGCCACGAAGAAGGGGGAGACGCCGCGAAACACGTCCTGCACCGTCAGGTCGTCGCGCACGCCTGCCACCACGAAGCAATTGAGCCCGATGGGCGGGGTGATCAGGCACAGTTCGGCCATCTTGACGACGAGGATGCCGAACCAGATCGCGCACATCGGCCCCGACATGCCGAAGGCGCTGTCGGCGGCCGAGACATACTCGCCCCCGTTCAGCGCCATCACCGCCGGATAGACCACGGGCAGGGTCAACAGCAGCATGCCGATCGCGTCCATGAACATGCCCAGCACCGCATAGGCCAGCAGGATCATGACGAGCGTCAGCATCGGCGGGTGGTTCAGCCCGGTGATCCAGTCCGAGAACGCGCCCGGCAGATCGGCGAAGCCCAGGAAGCGCACATAGATCAGCACGCCCCAGATGATGGTGAAGATCATCGCCGACAGCTTGGCGGTTTCCAACAGCGCGTCCTTGAACTGCGGCCAGCGCATGCCGTGCCAGATCGCCATCAGGAAGATCACGAAGGCACCGATGGCCCCGCCCTCGGTCGGGGTGCCCCAGGCGTCGCCGCCGAAGGGGTTGTAGACGAAGAAGACGATGGTCCAGACCACGAAGAGGATCGGCAGCGCCTTGGGCAGGGCGCGGAACCGCTGACCCCAGCTAAAGCCCCGGACGGCCGGGCCGAAGCGGGGCAAGGCCAGCGCCAGCGCCACGATCAGCAGCGCATAGATGCAGGCCGAGACCATGCCGGGCACGAAGCCCGCCAGCAACAGCTTGCCCACGTCCTGCTCGACGATGATGGCGTAGATGACAAGGATCGCCGAGGGCGGGATCAGGCTGGCCAGCGTGCCCCCCGCCGCCACGACGCCCGCGGCAAAGCGCTTGTCATAGCCGATCTTCAGCATCTCGGGGATGGCGATCCGGGCAAAGACCGCCGAGGTCGCGACCGAGGCACCCGAGACGGCGGCAAAGCCCGCGGTGGCAAAGACGGTCGAGACCGCAAGCCCGCCCGGCAGCCAGCCGAACCATTTCTTCGCCGCGTCGAACAGCGCGCGGGTGAGCCCCGCGTAATAGGCCAGATAGCCGATCAGGATGAAGGTGGGGATCAGGCTCAGCGCCTGGCTGGCCACCTTCGAATGCGGCACCTGGCCTGCCGTCTTGACCGCGACCGTCAGCGCCCAGCCGAACTCCTGCGGGTCATAGCCCTTCTTCGACCAGAAGATCCAGATCAGCCCCAGAAGCCCCGCCAGCGCCGCGGCAAAGGCCACCCGCATGCCCAGCAGGACCACGACGAAGAGGATGCCCGTGACCGCAAGGCCGATGTCGATCGGTTCCATTCCCGCCCCCTAGTCGTCCGCGCCCGAGACATGGCCCGCCTCGGCCGCCGCCTGATCGGCCACGGACACCACCAGCGGCACCGCGACGGGCGCCGCCAGCCCCAGAACGAAGGCCCGGCCATAGCCCCAGAGCTGGATCGCAAGGCGCAGGCACAGGACCGAAAAGGCGACCGGCGCCAGAAGCTTGGCGGGCCAGAGCGGCAGGTTGATGTCGATCGAGCTGTCCCGGCTGAAGAGCGGCGCGCCCCAGTCGAAACTGCGCTGGAAATGGGCGAAGCTGCCCCAGACCAGCAGGGCCATGACGATCAGCATGGCCAGCGTCGTCACCGCCTCGGCCGCCCACAAGGCCCGGCCCGACAGCCGGGCCACCAGAATGTCCATCCGGATATGGCCGCCATCCCGCTGGGTATAGGCGATGCCCAGAAAGGCGATCAGCGGCATGCCCTGCTGGATCCAGTCGACATAGCCCGCCAGCGGCTGGTTGAAGAAATGCCGCCCCCCGACCGACACCACGGCCAGCAGCATCAGCGCAAAGACCGCAAGGCCCGCGACCAGCGCCAGCTGGCGTTCCAGAACGAAAAGTCCGCGGTCGAGCCGCGAGAGCGGGCTGTCATCCTCCAGCACGGGGGCATGGATGGCCATCGGTCTCTCCTTGGCTTGGGGGGGGCGGTTCGGGCGCGGGCCCGGACCGTCAGGCGGCGGTGCAAGGCACACCGGGCCGGGCAGGGTGCGCCGCCCGGCCCGGACCGCACCCCGGGCAGGTCTGCGGGCCTAGTTCCCGATCTGCCCGGTCACGGTGTCGTAAAGCTCCTGCGCGGGCAGGCCGCGGGCGGTCATTTCCTCGATCCAGGCCGCGGCCACGGGGCCGGCTGCCGCCTCGCGGAACTCGGCCATTGCCTCGGGCGCGAAGGTGATCCGCTCGATCCCGCGCTCGTCGAGCGCCGGTCCCCAGCGCGACATGGTCTCGGAGTTGTAGTAGTCGATGTAATGCGCCAGCGCCTTGTCGACGGACCCCAGCAGCGCCTCGCGATGGGCCTCGGACAGCCCCGCCAGCGCGTCGCTGTTGACCACCACCGGGCAGTTCACGGTGCCGGGGTTCAGGTTCGTCGTCCACCAGGTGCCGGTGTCGATGGTGCCGAAGGACATATGCGCATGCGGCGCGAAGGACACCGCCTTGACCACGCCGGAATCCAGCGCCTGGCGCACCTCGGTCGCGTCCATCGAGGTCGGCACCGCGCCGATGATCTGCATCGCCTCGCCGATCCCGCCGGTCGCGCGCACGGTCATGCCGTTGAAATCGGCCAGCTTGCGGGGCGGCTCGCCGACGCCCACGAAATTGTATTGCGGCATCGGCGTCGGCATCAGAAGCGTCGCGTTCCAGCGCGCCAGATCCGCCACCACCGCGGGATGCCGATACAGCGCCATCGACAGGTCGCGTTCCTGTTCCAGGCTGTCGACGCCCAGGAAGGGCAGCTCCAGCACGGTCAGCGTCGGGTTCTTGTCGCGGTGATAGCCCGCGCAGATCTGGGCCATCTCGAAGGCGCCGATCTGGATGCCATCAAGGTTCTCGGTGTTCTTCGAGAGCCCCCCATAGGACAGCGACAGCGTGAACTCGCCCCCGGTCTTCTCGCTGACCAGCTCGGCCAGTTTCTCGACGTTTTCGGTAAAGGCGCGCCGCTTGCCCCAAAGCGAGACATTCCAGGTTTCGGCCAGCGCTTCGCCCGCAAGACAGCAGCCGAAGGCGGCCAGCGCCACGGCGCCGATCGCGGTTTTCATCGGTGGATCCTCCCTGATCTCCCCGGGTCAGAGTAACGGGCGCGGCGCGCCGGTAAAGCAAAAACTCGCGCGGGCGGCGTCCAGCTTGCCGGGGCGGCGGGGGCATGGCACACCGGGACCGACCCGCCAGGAGAGACCCGATATGTTCACCCCGCGCCCCCGTTTCGGCACCCAGACCCCGCCCGCGATCTTCCCGCCGGTCCTCGGTGCGCTGGGGCTGGGGCTGGCCTGGCGCCGGGCGGTCGATCCCTTCGGCGTGCCGGGCGCCGCGGGCGATCTGATCCTGGGCGCGGTCACGCTCCTTTTTCTTTTCATGGTTGTCGCTTACGCGCTGAAGTTCGGGCGCCGCCCGGGCGTTCTGGCCGAGGATCTGCGGGTGCTTCCGGGCCGCGCCGGGCTGTCGGCCTCGGTGCTGTCGGTCTATCTTCTGTCGGCCGCGCTGGTGCCGCTGGCCCCTGTGCTGGCCGAGGCGCTGCTCTGGGCCGGGCTCGGGCTGCATCTGGCGCTTTTGGCGGTTCTGATCCGGGGGCTGGCCACGGGTCCGGCCGAGCAACGCCGCGTCACGCCGGTCTGGCATCTGCATTTCGTGGGCTTCATCGTCGCCTGCCTGCCCGCCGTGCCGCTGGGCCATGCGGGGCTTGCGACCGTCCTCCTTTACGGCACGACCGCGATGGCGCTGGCGATCTGGGCGGCCAGCCTCGTTCAGGCGCGGCGCCTGAGCGTGCCCGCGCCGCTGCGGCCGCTTTTGGCGATCCATCTGGCGCCCGCCTGCCTGATCGGCACCGTGGCCGCGTCGCTCGGCCTGATGCCGCTGGCGCTGGCGGCGGCCGCACTGGCCGTGCTCCTGCTGGTCCTGATGCTCGCAGGCGCGCGCTGGATCCTGGCTGCGGGAGTCTCGCCGCTCTGGGGGGCGTTCACCTTCCCGATGGCAGCCTTCGCGAGCCTGATGCTGGTGCTGGCCGGGACGGCGGAGCCCTTGGGCGATCTCTTCCGCATCGCGGGCGGCGTCAGCCTGGTCGCGGCGACGCTGGCGATCCCGCCGATCCTTCTGTGGGTGATGCAGGCCTGGGCAAAAGGCAAGCTCGGTGCGCAGACCAATGCCGCGCGGGTCTGAGCCTCTCTGGCCACGGGCCGCGCGCCCGCGCTAGGCTCCTGCCATGACCGAGTCCGCGCCCTTTCCCCATTCCGCCTGGCTGGCCGAACTGCCCGGCGGGCTGCGCCGCCGGTTCCAGCCGGGCGAGGCCATCGCGCGCCCGGGCGACGGGCCCGACCGGCTGTTCGTGCTGGACGCGGGGCTGGCGCGGATCTGCCTGAACGGGGCGGCGCGCGAGCTGACCATCGGCTATCTGCGCCCGGGCGGGATCTATGTCACCCATACCCGCGCCTGGATCGAGGCGCTGGCGCCCAGCACGGTCGTCTCCTGGCCGGTCAGCGAGATGCTGGCACTCGTCACCCGCCAGCCTGCGCTGGGGCTTGCCGCCTTCCGCGAGGTTGGCCAGCTTCTGCACGGCGCCATGAACCTGATCGAGGATCTGGCCTTCCGCCCGGTCGAATCCCGGCTCGCGCGGTTTCTGCTGGGCGAACGGCGGCTGCAGCACAGCGACCGGATCCGGCTGATCGACAGCACCGAATCCCTTGCCTCGGCGCTGGGCACCTCGCGGCAGACGCTCTCGACCCTGATCAACAAGCTGATCCGCGAGGGCGTGCTGGCCCGTCCCGACCGCCGCCATCTGGCGCTGTGCGACATCGCCCGGCTGGAAGAGCTGGCCGAACTGTCGGCTGGCTGACAGAACTGCGGCCCGCGCTCGCCTATCAGCACCCGGTCCCCCAAGTCCCGGCCCCGGAAGAGGAGCGCATGGCCATGACCGACCAGACCCCCGACCGCTACGTGACCTTCTGCGGCATCGATTGCGACCGCAAGGCCGACCGCCTGCTGGCCATGCTGGCCGCGCATATGGCGACCAGCCAGTCCCGCTGGGTCGGCTATTTCGACAAGAAGCTGACCGAGAAGGCCCGCATGGGCAATGACAACCTGCATTTCGTCGGCAGCCAGGTGAACAGCCTCTACGCCTTCTTCGAGGAACTGGGCGACAGCGCCGCCGAAGAGCTTCTGTACGATCTCGAACAGAACTGCTGCTGAGCGGGCCCGCCACAGGCCGCCCACCCCCCGCATTTTCTTCTTGGCGGAAATACCCCCGCCGGAGGCACCGCGCCCGCGAGGGCGCGTCCATAAGGGCGTACCCGGGAGGGCTCTGGCGATTGCCCCTTTCCTTTTCTCCCCTCGCGTGAAATAGGGAAGCGCCAAACGAAAACTCCCCCAGGAGACCCCCATGGAGATTCGCGAGGCCCTCACCTTCGACGACGTCCTTCTCGTTCCCGCCGCCAGCTCCGTGCTGCCCAGCCAGGCCGATACCTCGACCCGGGTCAGCCGCACGATCCGGCTCAACATCCCGCTTCTGTCCTCGGCAATGGATACCGTGACCGAGGGCCGGATGGCCATCGCCATGGCCCAGGCGGGCGGGATCGGCGTGATCCACCGCAACCTGACGGTGGAAGAACAGGCGCGCGAGGTCAGCCGGGTCAAGCGGTTCGAATCCGGGGTCGTCTACAGCCCGATCACGCTGCGCCCCGACCAGACGCTGGGCGATGCCAAGGTGATGATCGAGCGCTACAACTTCACGGGCTTTCCGGTGGTCGACAAGCGCGGCCATGTGGTCGGCATCCTCACCAACCGCGACATGCGCTTCGCCTCCAGCGATGCGACCCCGGTCAGCGCGATGATGACCTGTCGCGACCTTGCCGTGCTGCGCGAGCCCGTCGACCGGGCCGAGGCGCTGAACCTGATGAAGGCGCGGCGGATCGAAAAGCTTCTGATCACCGACGCGGCGGGCAAGCTGACCGGGCTGCTGACGCTGAAGGATACCGAGAAATCGGTGCTGAACCCGCAGGCCGTCAAGGACGAGCTTGGCCGACTGCGCGTCGCTGCGGCGACCACGGTGGGGGATGCCGGGTTCGAACGCTCGCTGGCGCTGGTCGAGGCGGGCGTCGACATGATCGTCATCGACACCGCGCATGGCCATTCCGAGGGCGTCGCGAAGGCGGTCGAGCGGCTCAGGAAGGCCACCAACAGCGTTCAGATCATGGCGGGCAACGTCGCGACCGCCGAGGCGACCAAGGCCCTGATCGACGCGGGCGCGGATGCGGTCAAGGTCGGCATCGGCCCGGGGTCCATCTGCACCACGCGGATGGTGGCGGGCGTCGGCGTGCCGCAACTGACCGCGATCATGGATTGCGCGGCCGCGGCGGGCGACGTGCCGGTGATCGCCGATGGCGGCATCAAGTATTCGGGCGATTTCGCCAAGGCGATCGCGGCGGGGGCCTCCTGCGCCATGGTCGGCTCGATGATCGCGGGCACCGACGAATCCCCGGGCGAGGTCGTGCTCTATCAGGGCCGGTCCTTCAAGGAATACCGGGGTATGGGGTCCTTGGGCGCGATGGCGCGGGGCTCGGCCGACCGCTATTTCCAGAAGGACGCGGCCTCGGACAAGCTGGTGCCCGAAGGGATCGAGGGGCAGGTGCCCTACAAGGGCCCGGCCAGCGCCGTCGTCCACCAGCTGGTGGGGGGGCTCCGCGCCGCGATGGGCTATACCGGCTGCGCCACGGTCGAGGAGATGCGCAGGAATTGCAACTTCGTGCGGATCACTGGCGCTGGGCTGAAGGAAAGCCATGTCCACGACGTGCAGATCACCCGGGAAAGCCCGAACTACCGGATCATGTGACCGCCGCGGCGGCCTGATATTCTGACCCGACACGCCCGGCCGCTCTGGCCGGGCGTTTCACGTTTACGGCTCAGGGCTTCGGCCCGTTCCGCGCCCGCTGATAGGCGGTGAAGCCGATCAGCAGCGCCAGACCCAGAAGCGTCGCCGCCAGCCCGGTGGGTGCCACCACCGCCTCGGGGTCGCAGACCGTCAGCGCCGTCAGGATCAGGATCACCAGCGCGACGCCGATCCAGGCCAGCTTCCAGCGGAAGGCCAGCCGGTCGGCGACACCGCTGTAGAAGGACCGCCAGACCAGCCCCGCCGTCGCCAGCGCGATCAGCGCCGCCCCGGTCAGCAGCACCGCGCGGTGCGGGCAGATCCAGGCGCAAAGCACGCTCAGCGAGGCCAGGAAGCCCGGCAGCACCGGCTCGATCCAGAGCTCGTTGAAGATCCGCCGCAGCGTCTGGCTTTCCCCGGTGGTCGGGTCGGGCGCGGGCCAGAAGCCGATGCCGCCGAAATTATCCTGGAAATAGACCAGATCGTCCCGGAACTGGCTGAAATCCTCGGGGTGGTCGTTGGGGTCCAGATCGCTGCGCGGCTGGCGCTCGACCTCGCGGTGGCCGGTCGGTGGCAGCACCGGCACGATCCGGCGCAGGACCTCGGTGCGTTCGGGGCCGCGAAAATCGCCATGCTCCAGCCGCGCGCGCAGGGTCTTCTTGGCGTCCGAGGTCGGGCGTTCCATGAAGATCAGGATGCGCTCGACCGGCGGCTCGGGGCCGCGCGCGGCGCTGGCGGCGGATTCGGCGCCGTCATCGGGGTCGTCGGGTTCCGCGACCGGCGTCGGCGGCACCAGAATCGCGCGCAAATCGTTCATCAGCGGCGTGTCGATGCCGCTGCCGATCAGGTCCAGATCGAGCCCCAGATTGACGCTTTGCCCGCGCGCCGCGAGGCCCTCGTAGCTGCGCGACACGATCTGTTGCAGCCGCCCGGCCGCCGGGTCGTTGTCCTTGCCGCCGGAATAGCCGCGAAAGATCAGCGTCACCCCGTCGGGGCGGGGCGCGTCGAAGATCGTGGGATAGCCCTCGGCCAGCGCCTTGAAGGTGTTGTCGGCGATCCGGGGGAAGGGCGCCGAAAAGCGCAGGATCTGCTGCACCGCGGTCTCGATCTGGAAATCGGTCCAGTCCTGCCAGCCGGTCAGGGTGATCGCCAGATCGGCGCGGGCACGGTGGCGATGCGCGGCCTGAATGAAATCGCGGCGCATCGCGCTCCAGTCGGATTCGTCCGGGAAGTCGGCCTGCCGGGACCCCGCTCCATAGGCGATCTCGTAGCCGTAAAGCGCGATCCGGCTGACCAGCCCGAAATCGACCTGATTGAGCGGGTCGGGCGCGGGGGGCGCGCCGTCGGCCTCCGCCGTCTTGGGCGCGGCGGGCGTCCGGGGCAGCATCCAGAACGGGTAGAAGGCATAGACCTCGGCGTGATCGAGCCTGGGCTCGACACAGCCGCAGCCCGGCAGCGCCAGCGCCTCGGCCGAGCGCGCGGCCTGCGCCTCGGCGCGGGTCACGGTGCGGAAGGCCGCCTGCCGGGCCTGCCGCTTGACCGCCTCGAACTGGCCGTAGGGGACCGGTGGCGGCACCGCATCGACCGCCGCCGCGAAGAGCCGCTGATTGGGGTAGGTCAGCCCGACCAGCTGTTCCAGCGCCAGCGCCGTCGCCTCGGGGATGTCGACGCTTTGCGCCGCGGCAACCGCGTCGAGCCCGAGGATCGCGGCGGTCAGATCGGGGGTCATGAGCCAGGTCGCGTCGATGGCGGCCTCGACCTCGGTCATGGCGGTCCTGACGATCTCTTCGACCTTGCGCGCGGCGATCGGGTTCAGCAGACGGCGCACGTCGCCCTTCAGCACCTCGGCATTGGGGGCGGGCGCATAATCGGCGTTCAGCAGCGCCTGCTGGAAATCGGCATCCTTGACCGCCGCCTGCACCGCGCTGTCGGTGGCGTCGGTCACGCCCAGCGGGGTGCCCACGGGAAGCTCGGGGAATTCCGGCACGCCCTCGGGCCGGGTGTCGAGCCCGGGCACGATCTCTTCGGCGGCGCCCGCCAGCGTGTCTGCGGCGACCTCGATCTCGGCCTCGAACTCGGCGCGCACGGCCTTGCGGATGGCGGCCTCGGCAGCGGTCTCGAGCGTCTTGCGCACCGGGGTCGACAGCCCGACCAGCGGGGCCACCGCGGCCGAGGCCGCGACCAGGTCGGTGTTCAGCGCCATGTTCGCGGCCGCCGCCGGATCGAGCCCGAAGCGCAGGCCCAGATGCGAGGGCCCGGTGACCAGCGCGCGGATCTCGTCCAGCGCGCAGCGCGTGAGCTGACCGCCAAGCGCCGCGTCGATGGCGGCGCCGAGGTCCTCGGCGCTGGCGAAGGTCTTGCCGTCGAGCCCGGCCAGCGCCGTCTTGACGTCAACGGGCGCGATCAGCGTCTGGTAATCGGCCGCGTCGAAGGCGGTATAGTCCAGCACGGTGCGGCTGACCGGCTCGGCGCAAGAGGCCGGTTCGTCCGCCTCGACGGTCTCATCGGCCTGGGTGGCGGGCGAGAGGCTGGGCCGGTATTCGGCGATCAGCGCCACCGCCGCCGCGTCCGAGCCCATCAGGCGCGGCACCCGCGTCGCCTGACCCGCGACCAGCCAGTCGGAAAACCCCGGCGAGACCAGCCGCGCGACCGCGCCGGGAAGCCCGGCCTCGATCCGGCCATAGGCGGCCAGCGCCGCGGCCACCGCCTGATCGCCCAGCGCATTCGGGACCGGGGTCAGCCCGGTGCAAAGCGCGTCGGTGTCGGGCCAGGCCCCGACCGCGGTCAGCGCGGCCAGCCCGGCGCGCGCCTCGGCCGACAGGGCGGCCTCGGACAGGCCCGCGCAGGCCGCACCCTTCTGCCAGTCCTCGAGCGCGCTGATGGCCAGCGCGGGCGGTCCGGCCAGTTGCAGCGCCAGCCGGTTCGCGCCGGTCTCGGGGATCGCGCCCAGCCGCGCGGCCAGCGCCGGGGCCACCGCGCGCGGTTGCCAATGCGCGTCGGACCGTGCCAGCGCGCCATAATCGGCCGCCAGTTCCAGCGTGCCCGCGACGCTGTCGCGCCCCAGCCCAAGCGGCACCGCCCGGCACAGCCGTACCAGTGCCTGTTTGGTGTAGGGGCCAAGCTTGCCGTCGCGCAGGTATCTGCTGGGGTCGCGCAGCGCGCTGCGCAGCCCGCGCTGGATCTGATCGATGCTGCCCGCCGCGGGCGGCAGCTCGGTCAGGGCCGCAAGATCGGTGCAATCGGCCCGCGCCGCGCCGGGCGCCGCCCAGGCCAGCGTGGCCATCAGGGCCAGAAGGCAAAGAAGCGGGGCTTTGGTCATGCGGTGCGTCCTTCCTTGCGCATCTCGGTCGAGATCGCCTGCGCGAGATCGTGCGCGCTGACCGTCTCGGCGCCACGCCGGAGCGCGCTGATCGTGGCGTGATGCACCACATTGGTAATCGACCCGCCCGCCATCTCGTGGCCCTGCGCCAGCGCGTCGAGATCGACATCGGGCGCCAGCGGTACGCGTTCCAGTATGCTGGCCCAGAGCGCGCGGCGCAGCCCCGCATTGGGGCGGGGAAAGCCCACCACCGTCTGGAACCGGCGGAAGAAGGCGTCGTCGATATTGTTGCGCAGGTTGGTGGCCAGGATCACCAGACCGGGGCAGTCCTCGATCCGTTGCAGCAGATAGGCCACTTCCTGATTGGCATAGCGGTCATTGGCCGATCCGCCCTGGCCACGGGTGCCGAACAGCGCATCGGCCTCGTCGAAGAACAGGATCCAGTCGTTCATCTCGGCCATGTCGAAGACCTGGGCGAGGTTCTTTTCGGTCTCGCCGATATATTTCGAGACCACCATCGACAGGTCGATCCGGTAGACATCGAGCCCGGTGCGCTTGCCCAGCATCGCCGCCGTCAAGGTCTTGCCGGTGCCGGGGGGGCCGTAGAACAGCGCCTTGAACCCGGCGCCGACCCGGCGCGCCAGCCCCCAGTCTTCGCGGATCAGGGCGCGATGGGTGTACCAGGCGACCAGATGCTCGATGCTGTGCTTGACGCCCTGCGGCAGGATCAGCTCGTCCCAGTCAAGCCGGGTGGTCAGCCGCTTGGCCGGAAAGCCCGGCGCATAATCGGGCCGGGGCGGGTGCCCGGCGCACAGCGTCAGCACCCGGTGCGGCGGCAGGGTCAGCGGCCCCGACAGAAGCGTGGCGCCGCCGGGGTCTGCGACCGCGCCCACGGTCAGCCCGGCCGCCGCGCGCAGCGGGTGGTCGGGCGCGAACAGCGCCATCGCCGAGATCCGCGCCGCGGCATCGGCCCCGCCCAGCAGGAACAGGGCTGTGACGGCACTTGGGGCAAAGCCCGGGCCGCCCGCCTGCGCCTCGCCCCGCGCCGCGCCGAATTCGGAGAACACCCGGTCGATGGCCGAATTCTTGACGAAGAACGGATCGAGCGTCGCGGGCGCCAGATGCGGCGCCAGCGCCAGCGCCAGAACCAGCCGGGCAGGCGCGTCGAGCCCCGCGCCGTCGATCAGCCGCGCCAGCGCCGAGTCTCCGGGCAGCGCGGGCGGATCGGGCAGGGCGAAGGGCGTGGCGGTGCCTTCGAAGAAATGGGTCAGCCGGGCGGTGACGGTGTCGGCCAGCCAGCCCAGCTCGGCCTTCAGCGCCTCGGCATGGGGATCTGTCGCGCGCTCAGTCATCGGCGTTTCTCCAGATCACGCTCAGCGCCTCGGGCATCCAGGGCAGCCGGATCGGTCCCAGCGCCCAGGGCAACCCGTCCAGCAGCATGTCGAAGGGTCCGGGCGCGACCGTCAGCCGGGGTGCGCCGCGGTCGTCGGTGCCGATCAGGCCACGGCGGCGGATGAAGGTGGCGCGCAGCCCCTCGGGCGAGGTCTTGCCCAGCCGGGTCCATTGCCCGATGACGCTGCGGAGCAGGCTGTCGATCAGCGCGGTTTCGGCCGGGGCCAGCGTGGGGCAAGGCTCGGGCCGGGCACCCTCGGGCATCCCCAGCAGCAGCCGTTCCAGCGGGTCGGGCAGGCGCTGTGCGGGCTGGGCCTCGGCCAGGGCGGCCAGCACGGCAGCGGCGCGGGGCAGGCCATCGGCGCGGATCTGCCGGGCCTCGATCAGCCCGAGCCGGTCGAAGAGCATCCGCAGATAGGGGTGAAACAGCACGAGCCCGGCGCGCTCGGTCAGGCTGTGCGTGGCCGCCTCGGAGGCGGTCCCGACCGGCGGCGCGGCGCGGGCCGGTGCGGGGGCGGGCGCGGCGGCCTTCAGCAGATCCTCGACCGCCGCCCGAGCGGTGCGGCGCAGCGCGCCCTGCGGTCCGGGCGCGGGTGCGGCATAGCCCAGCCGGGCGGCGAGGCTGCGCAACAGCACGACCCGCTCTGCCTCATCGGGGGAGAGGGCCTGAAGGAAGGCCTCGGCCGCCCGCCCGGGCGCGCCCGGCCCCGGACCGGCGACCAGCGCGGCGGCCAGCTTGGCGGCGTCGAGCCCATCGCGGTCCAGGGGGGACGTCAGGGCCACGGGCAGCGCCCCGGCGATCTGGTCCAGCATGCCGCGCACCGTCGAGGCCCCATCCCCAAGCGCCGCCTCGTAAAGTCCCGCCAGTGCCGCCTCCCGTGCTTCGGTCTCTGGTGGCGCATCTGCTGGTCCGGGTGCCTCTGTCGCCGCGGGGGCGGCATCGGCCGCGTCGGTATGGGCGCGGGACGGGCGGGCCGGATCGGGCGGCCCATCCGCAGGGCCGTCTGCCCCGGGCCGGGCGGCGTTTTCTGCATCGGCGCGGGCCTGTCCGGTCTTGCCTGTCCCGGGGTCGGCCGCCGGATCCGGCCGAGCGGTTTCGGCCGTCCTCGGCACGGACGGACCGGCGGGTCCGTCAAGAGGCTTGCCTTTGGGCGCCTCGGGGAGATCCCTCCCGGCGAGGGCTTCGATCCGAGACGGATCCGGTACGCCGTTCCGCTCGGGCGGGGGTCCGGAGGCGCGTCGTTGCGCGGCGTCGGACGGGCGCTCCTTCGCCGTGGCATGTCCGGCCGATCCTGCCGGCGCGGGCCGGTCCCCGCGCCCCGCCAGGCCGCGCGTCTCGGGCAAGGGCCGAGCATCGTGCCCAAGCAGATGGCCGGACCATCCGTCGCGCGCCGCGCCAACGGACGGCGTTGCCGGGTCCGCCCCGGGGCTGCCCTCTGCATCCTGCCGGGGTGCGTTCCCCTCGGGGCCGCGCGATCGACCCGCGCGCGCCGCGACATCGGCGTCACTCTGCGGCCCGGGCGGTGCGGCTTTGTCCGGGCTGTTTCCGGTCGCGCGCCCCGCCTCCTTCGCAGAGCCTGTCGGTTTCGGATCGCGCCGGTTCCTGGCCGCAGCCCCCAGGAACCCGGCGTCGGGAGTGGTGCCGTCGCCGGCCGCCTCGCCCGGCTGGGGGGCGGGGTCGGTCGTCGCGCCGGTCACGGGGGCATCCGGTTTCTCGCCGGGCTCGCCGGGCCGTTGTTTCGTCGGATCGGCCTGTGCCGCATGCGCGGCAGGGATCGCGCGATCGGCCGCGTGCCCGCCCTCGGCAGACCGCGGCCCGGGCAGTGCGCCTTTGTCCGGGCCGTTTCCGGTCGCGCGCCCTGACCCCTCCGCAGAGCCTGTCGGTTTCGCATCGCGCCGGTTCCTGGCCGCAGCCCCCAGGATCCCGGTGTCGGGAGCGGTGCCGTCGCCGGCCGCCTTGTCCGGCTCCGCCCGCGCCGACCCACCCGGCTGGGGGTCGGGCCCGGTCGTCGCGCCGGTCACGGGGGCATCCGGTTGCTCGCCGGGCTCGCCGGGCCGTGGTCCCGCCGGATCGCCCTGTGCGGCATGCGCGGCAGGGGTCGCGCGATCGGCCGTGTGCCCGCCATCGGCAGACCGCGGCCCGGGCAGTGCGGCTTTGTCCGGGCTGTTTCCGGCCGCGCGCCCTGACCCCTCCGCAGAGCCTGTCGGTTTCGGATCGCGCAGGTTCCTGGCCGCAGCCCGCAGGATCCCGGCGTCGGGCGCGGCGTCGGGCGCGGTGCCGTCGCCGTCCGCCTCGCCCGGCTGGGGGCCGGGGTCGGTCGTCGCGCCGGTCACGGGGGCATCCGGTTTCTCGCCGGGCTCGCCGGGCCGTGGTCCCGCCGGATCGCCCTGTGCGGCATGCGCGGCAGGGGTCGCGCGATCGGCCGTGTGCCCGCCATCGGCAGACCGCGGCCCGGGCAGTGCGGCTTTGTCCGGGCTGTTTCCGGCCGCGCGCCCTGACCCCTCCGCAGAGCCTGTCGGTTTCGGATCGCGCAGGTTCCTGGCCGCAGCCCGCAGGATCCCGGCGTCGGGCGCGGTGCCGTCGCCGGCCGCCTCGCCCGGCTGGGGGCCGGGGTCGGTCGTCGCGCCGATCACGGGGGCATCCGGTTTCTCGCCGGGCTCGCCGGGCCGTGGTCCCGCCGGATCGGCCTGTGCGGCATGCGCGGCAGGGGTCGCGCGGTCGGCCGCGTGCCCACCATCGGCAGAGCCGGTCTTAGACGCCGCGCGATCCGAGAGCCCTTGCGGCCCGACTTTGGGCGTCGCGGCAGGCGGACCCTCTGCGGCGGGGCCGGACCCAAGCGTTTCGGGACCTGCGTCCGGGGCATCCGCCTTGCGTTCGGGGGGGGCGGTCTGCGCCGGGGGCGCCGCAAAAGCTCCGTTGTCCGACGCGCCGGACCGATCTTCCGCCGGCTGGCCGGGACTTGCAGCATCGCGGGTCGCATCAGGAGCTTCGCCGGTTTGCGCGGCACGGTCGCGGCCAGGAGCGCCGGGCGTGCCGTCGCCCGGCAGGGCCGGCGCGGGCGTGACACGGCCTGGCGATGCGCCGGCCAGCGCCAACAGGTCGGCGAGGGCGCGGGCGCCGGGATCCTTCGGCGCGAGGGCACGGGCGGCGTCGAGATCGACCGGCCGGGTTTCAAGCAGGGCCTGCGCCACGGCGCGCCGGGCCGAGACCGGATCGCGCGCGGTTCGGTCCAGCGCCGCGACCGCCTCCGACAGGGCTTGCGCGCCCTTGGGCAGAAGCGCCGCGATCAGCCGGGCAATGTCGTCCGGGGCGAGCCCCGCCAGAATCGGGTCGGCCCCGCCAGGGCGGCCGATCGTCGCCTGCCGGAGCGCCTGCGCCGCAGCGCGGGCGGCCGCGCCCCCGGAGGCCAGCGCGGCCAGGGTCTCGGGCGGGGGGGCGGACCTCAGTTGCGCCGCGATGCGGTCAAGGGTTTCGGGCGAGGGCCGAAGGCGGGCGCTCTCGCCGCCAAGCGCCGGAACCAGCCGCCGGGCCGCGCGCTGGCGTCCGACCATCCCGGGCTTGGCCGAGGCGGCGGAGGCGGTGTCGTTCGGCGTTGTCGGGGCATCTGAAACGGCATCCGCGAGGCCCGATTGCGAAGGCGTTTGCGATGCGCTTGCGCCGCCCGGCCGGTGGCCTTGCCGAGACCGGTCTGCCGGGTTCGGCCGTTCGTCGCCCAATGCCTCGCGGGGCAGGGCCGCTGGGTCGGAGCGCGCGGTTGGGGCTGGGGTATCGGTCTGTTGCCCCGCGCCCGCCGCCGTCGCGGTTTTCAGTCCGGCGCCTGTGCCGTCGGCCTCATCGGGGTCCTGACGCAAGGCGGAGCCCTTCAGGTCGCGGGCCTCGCCGGTCGTCCGGGCGCGGTCGGGCTGCCGAGCCTGGCCGAGTTCCTGAGCGCCGGATCCGGGGGCAGACCCTTCCGCGGTTTCGGTCTGCGGCGGCGCGGGGTCCCCGATCGAGCGCTCCGGGGAAGATCCTGCCGCGGGGGCGACCGGTCGCGTCGGGTCGCGCCGGTTTGCATCGTCCTGCAGCGACCGCTGCGGTGAGGCCGGATGGCGCTCGGGGACGCCGTGCCGCGCAGTGGCGTCGGGCCGGTCATGCGCGGGGCGTTCCGTGGGCGGAAGGTCTGGTGTTTGGCGGCCCGAGGAGGGGCCCGGCGGCGTCTGTACCGCAGACGGCGCGCGGGCCGAGAGCGCGTCGGTCAGAGCCGAGACGCCTGCGGTCGGGTGATCCCCGAGGGACCGGGCCGAAGCGGTGTCGTCCGGCACCGACATGCGATGCGCAACGCCCGCTTCCTGTGGGATGGCCGTGGGGGTTTCCGACTCGGGCGCCGCCGGAGAGGCTGGTCGCGCCGGGGCGCCGGAGGGCGCGCGGGCCAGGCCGGGTCCGGTCCGCGCGTCGGAGGCGGGGTCAGCTTGCGGCGCGGGCGGGGCTGTGCCGGAGAGGTCGTCGGGCACGGCGGTCTGTGCCATCGGCACCGGCGCGGTGTCGGCCGAAGCCGACGAGGCCCGGTCGGCAAGGTCGCGCGGAACCACGAGGCCGGGCGGCGCGGGGACGGCCGTGCCGCCGTAACCGGGCGGGTGCGGGCGGGTGTCGCCGGGGCTGCCGGTCTGGTCGCTCGGGGCGCCGGCCGTCCGGTCCGCCCCTGGCTTCGGCCCCAGGGGAGGAGTTTCGCGGGCTGCGCTCGGTGCGGCCGGGGCGGGGGCGCTCTCCAGGGCATTGCGCAAAGAGCGTGCGGCTTCGGGCGCCGATGGCCCTGGCCGGGCGGGGCCTGAAAGGGAGGAGGTCCCGGGGCCGCTGACAGGATCGGCGACGGCGGCAGGCGGGGCAGCGGCGGCCGGGTTTCCGGATGACGGGCTGTGCCCGATGGTGGCCGTGCTGCCGAGAGACCCGGTCTCGGGAAGCCCGGTTCCGGACAGCGCGACTGAGGGCGGTTCGGGGGCGACTGCGCCGGTCGGGGGGAGCGGCGTGGCGCGGGGCGCGCTGTCGGCGGGCAGAGAGGGGGCGGCCGCATGCCGGTCCGGCTGAGCGGGCAGGGCCGCCGGGCCGGAGGTCAACCGGGTAGCCGCCGCCGGCACGGATGCCGCCCGAAAGACCGGCAGAGCGTATGGATCGGTCGGCGCCCCAGGTGCGGCCCCGGGTCGGTCGGCCAAAGGCGCTGTCGGGGGGGCGGAGGCCGGCACCCTCTCGGGTTCGGGTTTGGGCTCGGGCATCGTGGCCGAGGGGGCTGGCCCGCGCAGGCCCTCTGTGCCGGGAAAGGAGGGGCCCGGGATCGGCGCGGAGGCCGCTGGCCGGGATGGCTCTGGCCGCGGGCGGCCGAGATGGGGTGCCAGCGCGGCGGCGAGGGTTTCGGCCAGACGGCGCCTGACGGCAGGCCAGTCGGGCGGGTCGGGGAAGTCGCCGAGGTCGATCTCGACCGTCTCGAGCCTCAGATCGGCGCGGGCGTGGGCGCTGTCCGCAAGCACATGCTCGACAGTGGCGAGCAACTCGGCCCGGATCGCCAGCAGCAGCCGTTCGGGCGTGCCGAGCGGGCCCGGGCCGTCCACGAGATCGAAGCGGAATTCCAGCGTCCCGATCCGGTTCGGGGGGGCTTCGGTCAGGGGATGGGGCGCGGGCTGCCCGGTCATTCCAGCGGCCCTCCGTTCCGCCTCAGCGCCGCACGCAGATCCGCCGCGGCGCCGTCCATGCCCGCCCGCCAGGCGGCGATGCGCGGCGCCAGATCCGCCAGGGCATCGGCGTCCAGCCAGACCGGCCGGACATGCACATGGGCGGGCGCGACACGCAGGATCATGTCCTCGACATGGCGGCGAAAGGCCGGGTCGGTGCCGCGCGCGGTCCAGCCCGGCAGCAGCGCCCAGACGCTGGCCTCGGCAAAGCCGCGCCCGCTGCCGCGCAGCCGGATATCCTCGATTAGAAGAAGCTGTTCGCAGGCGCGGTTCAAATCCTGCCAGGCGCGGCACAGACGCGTCCCGAGCCGGTCGAGCGCGGCGCGGTCGCAGTCGGTGGCGCAGCGATAGAGGAAGGGCGCGCCGGGGACGGGCTCGAACAGAAGCTGCCAGCCATCGGCGGGATCGTCGCCCGGGGTCAGCAGATAGGCTTCGGCAGAGGCGGCGCGGCGCAGGAGCGCGGGCGAGAGCCGCCCCTCGGCGATCCAGGGCGAGAGCGCGGCGAGATCGGACGCGCCAAGCGGTGCGGGTGCCGACCGGCGGGTGAGAAACAGGTCATGCGCCGGATCGGGCAGGGTCAGGTCGCTGCGCGGCACGGTCGCCTCGGGGGCATCGACCCCGGCGTCGAGCGTGAGGCCCGCCGCCGCCAGCGCCGCGACCGGCCCGGTCCAGGGCGAGAGATCGCACAGATGCGCCAGCCGCGCCGCCGCCCCGAATTCGGGATGGGCAGTGCCCTTGTGAAAGTCGAACCCGGGCAGGCGGGCCAGATAGGCCTCGCGCCAGGCGATGTCCCAGCGCAGCCGCTCGGCCGCGCTGCGATAGGCATGCAGCCCGGTCTGCGCGGTGTCGGGCATCTCGTCGCCCTGCAGCGCAATGAGGTAATCGAGCATCTCGCGCCGTTCGCGCAGTGCCACCGCATCCTCGGGGTCAGTGTCGGCGCGGGCGGCATAGCGGGCGGGCAGGGCTGAAAGCGGCGCGGCCATCGCCCCGAGCGTCGCGTCGATCATCCCGCGATAGGAGGCGATCCGTTCGCCGCCCCGGATCCGGTAGATGGCGGGCAGGGTCGCATCGACCGACAACCGCCCCGCCGCGCGCAGACGCCCGGCAAAGGCCACGTCGAAATCGCGCGGGTCGAGGCGGTTGCCCTGCCCGGCGATCCGCGCGGCGGTCAGGCGGTCGTATTCCTCGGCGATGCCATGCGGATCGAGCGGCACCGGCGCGCCGTCCAGCGTCAGTTCCAGACGCGCGGCGCCTGCGGGCAGACGGACCTCGTGCACCGCGACGATGCCGGGCCGGGCCAGCCTGCGGTCGTCATGGGGCGTGGCCTCGATCAGGCGCAGCTCGTGGACATTCTCGATGCCCTCGATCCGTTCCAGCGCGGCCAGCACCAGATCGGGGCGCGCCGGGTCGCCGGGTTCGGCCTGCACCGGCGGCCAGATCGTTGCCGGATCGTCGAAAAGATCGGCCCGCGTCGCGCCCCGGCGCCCGCCGGTGCCGGTCGCGTCGAGCCCCTTCAGCACCAGATTGACCACGTGATAGACCTCGGCCGCGATGGCGTCGGGCTTGGCCATCGGGCCGATGCTGATGCGCCCGGCCAGATCGAGCCAGCGCGTCTCGGCCAGCGCGACGGGCAGGGTATCGGTACCGATCAGCCGTATCCGGTCGAAGGCGGCCGCGACCGCGTCGATGGCCGTGGCGGCGGTGATGCCCTCGCCCGGCAGCACGGCGATTTCGTAAAGCCCGCGCGCCCCGGCCGGGCGCACGAAGACCCGGGCGACCTCGGGCAGGGCGGACAGGCAGGCCGCCAGGTCGAGCGCGGTCACCGGCCGCCCCGGCAGCACCTCCTGCGGCCCGAAAAGCGCCAGCGCGTCAAGATCGAAGGCCTCGGGCGCGGCGGTCAGGTGATCGCGCACCGGATGGTCGGCGCGATAGGCGATCTCGGTCAGCGCGAAGGCGGTCTGTTCGAGGAAGGTCACGCCCGGATCGTGGGTGTTGTAATCGGTCCAGATCCGGCCCGAGGCGCGTTGCGCGGCGGGCGTCGCCTCGGCCATCAGCGCCGCAAAGGTGATCGGAGGCGGCAGCTCTTCGGTCACAACAGCCCGTCCTCGCGGTCCGGCCCTCCGGCGGGGCCGCGCGACCCGGTCATCAAGGGATCGAACCAGAGCCGCGTCAGGTGATAGCGGATCCGCACCGGCGCGCCCTCGGCCTGACCGTAATCGGCATTGGTGCGGATCTGCAGCTTGAAGTGGTGGCGTTCCTCGGTGGCAAGCCAGCGCAGCCGCAGCCGGTCGGCATAGGACCCGTAGACTGCGGTCTGGGCGCGGATCCGGCGGCGTCCGAACATCCAGTTCAGGATCGCGTTCCGGGGATGGAAGGCGTTCATCGCGACCGCGTGGATCAGCGCGTAATGGCCCTGTCCGACCTCGCCGCCGACGCCCGCCATCACCTCGAAGGCCTGACAGCCGGTCATCGGCCGGGTGATGTCGTGCCAGGTTCCGTCGGCGACGGGGTCCGCAAGGCCCTCGGTCGCGCGCCCCAGCCGCCCGTCCATCCGCGCCGTGCCGCGCAGGTCGAGCCGCCATTCGGGCGCGGCCTCGCTGATCCCGATCCGCCCGTCCCGGCCCAGCGTCAGCCCTGGTGGGCCGGTGACCCAGCCGCCCGCGGCGCTGTCCAGCGTGTTGCCCGCAACCCCCAGCCCCTGGCGGAAATGCAGATGGCCCTGGGTTTCGCCATGTTCGAGCACCCAGGAGGCATAGGGCGTGCCGAGCCCCTCATAAAGGCTGAGCACGGCGCGCGAGCTGCCGACCGAATGCAGCTGCAGCCCGTCGGCCGGGGTCTTCGAGAACCCGTCCTCGGTCTGGTTGACGCAGGATTCGATGAGGTCGCGGTAATGTTCCGCGGTGGGCAGTGCCCCGTCGCGGAAGAAGGATTTCAGCGTCGTCCTGTCCTGTCTTGTCACCGCGCCGTCTCCTGCCCCACGATCAGCATGTCGCCCACCCGGAGCCGACCGATGCCGCTTTGCGTCGCTTCGATGCCGCCCCGCGCGGTGGCTGCCGCCAGCGCGTGATCCGAGGCCGAGAGCGCCAGCGCCCAGGGCCGGGACGGCCGGATCACCGGCCCGTGCGGGCCGCGCCCGTCGATCTGTGCGGTATCGGCCAGCCGGTGGACCCCGGAATCGTCGGCCGCGAAATGCAGCACCGAGAAATCCGTGACATCCTCGACATAGTCGAGCGCCGCGATCTGCGCGCGCAGAAGAGCCACGTTCAGCGACCAGCCGAACCGCGCGATTTCGGGCGCGGCGGTCCAGACCGACAGCCGCGCGATCAGGTCCTGGCGCAGCCGGAAGGCCAGCGCGCCGTCGTTCAGGAACGGGGCAAAGCGGATCTGGGCGCGCACCTGCAGCCGGTCGAAGGCCGGGTTGACCACGTCGAAACCCGCGAAGGGGCAGGCATGGGCCTGCAGCCAGGCGCGGACGCGTTCCAGCTTGCCGACATCGAAGTACAGCTCGCGCGGCGGCGGGGGGGCGCCGTCCGTGGGCTCGGGCGGGCGGCGGACCAGCACGACCGTGGCCCGGCCCGGCGCGGGCTCGGGCGTGGCGGCGGTCAGATGGGGCAGGCATTTGACCCGCCAGATCTCGGGGAATTCCTGCAGCACCAGCCGTTCGACATCCCAGGGCGTGACCGCGCGCTTGCGGTGGCGCAGCCGCTCGGCGACGCGGGCGCGCCAGGCGGGCGGGGTCTCGGGCGGGCGCGGCGGGATCCGGCGGTCGACCTCGACCGGCTTGCCAAGACCGGCAAAGCCCGGATCGAAGCGCCAGTCGCGCGGGCCGTCGCCCGGATGCGGATGACTGTCGCGGCTTTCGGCCCAGACCCCGTTGGTATGGACGCCATCGAGCACCGGATGGGTGTGAAACCCGGGGCAGATCGCCGAGACCGCCAGCCAGATGCCGCCCGGCGGCATGTCGGGCGCGGTCTCGCTGGCGTCGTCGGGCATGTCGATCACCACCGTGCCGGACCTGAGCAGCCCGTCGGTCGTGTCCGACGAGATCGCGGTGGCGGGCAGGTCCTGCCAGCCCGCCTCGGTCAGGTAGTGCCAGACCAGCGGCACCGGATCGGGCACCACCCGTTCATGGCCGCTGTCGGCGATGTCGAACAGCAGCGCCAGGTTTTCCTTGGCCGAATTGCCCGAAAGCTGAAGGAAAAGCGTGCCATAGCCCAGCCGCGCGGGCACCAGCCCCGCCGCTCGCTCGGTGCGTTCGGGAAAGACCGGGATCGTGCCGAAAGGCGTGATCTGGCGCACCCGGTCGCGCGCCCGGGCGCTGTCGGGGGCCGACAGCGCGATCCGCCCGGCGGCCTCATAGCCGATCCTGAGCCGCGCGATCCGCGGCAGATAGGGCGGCAGCGGTACCGGACGCGGGCGCAGCCGCAGCAGGCGCGGGCGCAGCGCATCGGCCAGCCCCAACGCATAGGCGGTCTGCCCGAAGCCGCCCGCGCTGCCCGACAGCCGCAGCCGCAGCGCGCCGCTCCGGATCTCGCCCCGGGCTTTCGGCAGCTTCAGCGCGGCCGGGCCGTCCTCGGGCAGGCTGGGGCTTTCCAGATCGGCCTCGCGGTGCCAGTCGGCCAGCAGCCGGCCGCTGGCCGGATCGCGGTCGGCCATGGGCGTCGGGCCATCCAGCAGCGGCTTCCAGGTCTCGCCCGACAGCACCTCGACGTTCACAAGCGGGTCCGGGACGGGCGTGTCGCGCGGATAGGCGGCGTAATGCCCGGCAAAGCCGTCGATCCCGGCGGGCAGATCGGCCCAGGTCAGGTCGAGCGAGACATGGGTCACCGGCTTGACCGCCAGTTCGGGCGCGGCAAGCGTCAGCGTGCCGCCATCGGCGGGGCGGGCGCCGAAGGGCAGCACCGCCTGATCGACCGCGACCGGCCCGTCATCGTTGAACCCCGCCATGGTCCGCAACCCCTCGACCCGGACCCGGATCGCGGCGGCATCGACCTCGTAGCGCTCGAAGAAGCTGACCGGGCAGATCCGGGCATCGGGGGCGGCGCGGATCGCCAGCGCGGGCGCGGCCTCGGGCGTCGCCGGATCGGGTTCGAGCGGCGGGGCCTCGCGGCCGAAGGTCATGCGGAAGGTCACGCCCGGCGGCAGGCCCGGGCCGTTCGGCAGGATCTGCAGCACCTCGGGCGCGACCGGGCCGCGCGCGCTGGTCAGGGTGACGGTGAAGGCATCGGCAAAGAACTTCTGGAAGACGTCGCAGGGCGCCAGCAGGAACCCCCGGCCGCCCGGGGCCAGCTGGAAGGCGCCCGCCATCAGCGAGCCCGCGGCCCCGTCCGCCGGGGCGCTTCCGTCTGGTTCGCCCGCCGCGGCACGGCGCAGCAGCCCCTCGGGCCCCTGTTGCAGCGCGCCGTTCTTGTCCAGAAGCAGCTGCAGATAGTCGCCCTCGGGCCAGGGCACGCCCTCGACGAGGCTCAGCGTCACGATCCGCCCCAGAAGCTGGCGCAGCGGTGCCGCGTTCAGCGTCTTGCGCGCGATCACCTCGTAGATCATCGCCATCGAGGGCGCGCGTACCATGTTGCGCGCCCAGTCCTGCACGGCGGCGTCGATGACCTCGATCCCCTCCTCGAGGCTGGCGAAACCGCAGGCGCGGATCAGTTCGGGATCGTGGCGCAGTTCGAGCGCGACATTGGGGTCGCGGCCGGGCTCGGTGCCGGGCGGCAGCTTCGGCGACATCGCGGGCAGGGGGCTTGCGCGGCGCATGTCCAGCCGGAGCTCGACCTGGCGGCGCCCCTCGCGCAGCCGGAAAAGATCCGAGGCGATGTCGAGCCCCATCTCGGCCCCGGCCTGCCTGCGCCCACCCTCGGACGCAGCGGGGCTGCGGGCGACGAAGACCCCGCGCCCGAGCGGCCCGGCCCCGGCCGGGTCGAGCCCAGCCTCGACGCGGGTGATCGCGCCCAGCGTGGCAAAGAACGACACCTGCGGATCGGTCTCGTAGGTGATGGCGCCGGTGGTGCGGACCCGCGAGGTGCTGACCGGAATCGCGGTCAGGGTGCGGAAGGCCGCGACCGTGCCGTCCGCGCCGCGCGCGGCCAGCGTGGTACCGCGCGGCAGGTGGCGTTCGGCCGCGGCCGGGGGCACATGCAGCAGCACCCGTTCGGGGGTCGCATCGGCGGGCGGCTGGCCCAGGATCTCGCGGTAGTAGAAATCGGTATGGCGGCGGGTAAAGCGGTTCAGCCGGTCGTCGACCAGCCCGGCTGCGGACAGCTCGGCCAGGATCAGCCCGATGCCGGGCTCGATCATGCCCGCCTCGATCCGTTCGGCAAAGGCGGTGGCGGCGGCGGGCTGGAGCGAGGCCACGGCATGGATCATCTGCCGGTGCGCCGCGCTGATCGCGGTGGCCAGCGCCCGGGCCTCGGCGATCCGGTCGGGCACGGCGATGGCCCGCGGGTCGGCCCGGGGCCCGCCATGCGGCGGGGCGAAGGTGGTCAGCAAAAGCGCGGCCAGATCGGTGCCCGACCGGGCCGCAAGCCCGCTGACCCGCCCGCGCAGCCCCATCTGCCGTTCGAGTGCGGCGATGGTTTCGCCGAAAGCCTCGGGCAGCTGCGCCTCGATCCGCATCAGCCAGTCGTCGATCCGGCGCGACAGCGCGCGGACATGGCGGATCAGCGCCCCGGTGCCCCCGTCGGCGGCAAGATCGAAGGCGGCGATGGCATCGTCGGGGCGAAAGCTGAGGATCTGGGCCACCACCACGGCGGGCTCGGCCCGCAGCCGGTCGCGCCAGGGCGAAGGTGCGGTGTCGGCCAGCGCCGCCAGCCGGGCGGCCAGATCGCGCGGGCGAAGCCAGGGGGCATCGCGGGTCAAAGGGACTGGAAGGCGCGCCTCGCACGAGGCCCCCTGCAAGACGCGGATATCGGACCAGTCGGTATTCAACGCATGCGACTTGCCAAAGGACCGCAGCCCAGGCGGCTGCGATCGGTCCCCCCTGAAGACGGTAGAAAATCGTTCCGGTTCACGGATGTAGGGTCTTTCTTGGTTAAGATACTGGCGGAAGCCTCGGTACAGGGCAAGGAAAGAAACCCGTCTAGGGTGAAGGTTGCGACAGGAACACACCTGTCAGGGTAGCGCTGTTGCCCTGGATCGCGAAGACGCCGCCCGCGGCGCCGGGCGGGCCGGGGCGGTCGGTTCCGGCGAACTGGCTGGCCTCGAAACTGAGCAGCGCCGCCGGTTCCAGCCCGGGAGTCAGTAGCCCGACCCGGCCGCCATCGGGGCCGGTGAAGCGGACCGTCCCCTGGCCGCTGGACACCACGCGCGGCGCGCAAAGCCCGAGCCGCGACCAGGAAAAGCTGTCGAAGGGCAGGGCGGGCCCGCTGTCGGCGGTGAAGCCCGACGCGACGAAGCTGGCCCGCCCGGTGCCATAGCCGATCTGCAGGGTGAAGCTGCCCAGGGCGTCGGTGACCTCGGTCTTGCCGGTGGCGTCGGTTGCGGTGAAGCTCACCCGCACCGGCCCGGTGATGGTGGCAAGCCCCGCCTTCGGGATCTCGGTCGCGGTCGGGCTTTGGCCGACCACCAGCGGGCCGGTATAGTCGATCTTCTGCGAGCGGAAATCGAAGGTGTAGGCGGCGGGCAGTTCGGTGCCGGGGCCGAGGCCCGGGACCGGCACGGCGCTGGCGCGCTTCCAGCCTTCCAGCTTGGTCTGGCCGTTCTCTTCCTCGGGGCGGAGGCGCCGGATCGTGTCCTCCTCGATCACCAGATTGCGCGGCAGCGCGCTGCGCGACGGTCGTCCGGTGACGTATTGCGCAACGCCTCCGGCCGAGCCCACGGCGATCTGCAGATAGGCCCCGGTCATGCGCCGCTGCTGGTAGAGGTTGATGTCGCAGGGCACCTCGACACCGAAGCCGAACCGTTCGACGACCGGCAGTTCCTGCACCTTCGTGACCAGCCCGCAGGCGGTGGGCGCGAGGCAGGCGATCCCCAGCGCAACGGCCGGAAAAGACTGGAACAGGCGGCGGCCTGTGGTCATCTGGGGCGCCTCCCTGGGGGCGGTTTGTTGCCGACAGGGTGGCCGAGCCACTCGGCTTCGTCAACCATGGCGTGTGGCGGCGCGACATCGGCAAGGACCGGTCCGGAAGGGCGTTGCCCTGGCGGGGCAACGGCGCCAAGCCGGACGCGGCCCTTGCCGCGACGGTGGGGCGCGGGCGCGCGATGCCGCTTGCCAGCGCTTCACAACCTGTGGTTTCATTCCCTATCGGTATCGGGAGGCAGCCATGGCCCAGATCTTCCAGAGCGAACGCGGCAGCGCCGGTCCGGCGCCGCAGGCCCGGGGCGGCGCCCGGGCGGGTGGCCCCGAGGAGGACCGTCTGTCCGCGCTTCAGGCCAAGGCCGATGCGGCAACCTCGGGGGGCACTGCCGCCCGGCTGGGGGCGCTTCGGGCCGAGGCCCTGCAACGCGCCGAAGCCGCTGAAGAGGAGGAGCCCCTTCAGGGCAAGGCGCTGCAACGGGCCGAGGCGCCCGAGGAGGAGGAACCGCTGCAGGGCAAGGCGCTTCAGCGGGTCGAGGAGGAAGAGCCGCTTCAAGGCAAGGCAATCCGGGGCAAGGCGATCCGGGGCAAACCGCTCCAGCGCAAGGGCGGTTCGAAAACCGGCCTGCCGGAGAGGCTCAGGTCCGGCGTCGAGCAGCTTTCGGGCCTCGACATGAGCAACGTGCGGGTTCACTACAATTCGTCCAGGCCAGCCGCGGTGCAGGCCCATGCCTATGCGCAGGGATCGGACATTCATCTTGGGCCGGGCCAGGAAAGACACCTGCCGCACGAGGCCTGGCACACGGTGCAGCAGGCCAAGGGTCAGGTGAAACCCACCAGCGAGGTCGCCGGGCAGCCGCTGAATGACAGCCCCGCGCTGGAAAGCGAGGCCGACCGGATGGGCGCCAAAGCCGCAAAACTATGATCCGGATCGGGTCCCGCCCGGCGCCGGCGGGGCGCATCCTACCGGCGGCGGCGGGGGTGTCCCGGCGCGGTCGTGGTCTCGGTCGCCGGTTCGGTGTTCAGCTCGGTGCGCGGTGTCGAGCGCTGGCGATCTGGGGGCTGGTCACGGCTCTGGCCGCCGGGGCTGCGGCGGCCCAGTGCACCGGCCCGCGCGAGCCGGGTTTTCTCGATCTCGCGGTGTCCCATGCGCCGCCCTTTGTCATCCTCGAGGACGGCGCGCCGCCCACCGGGCTGTCGGTCGAGCTCTGGCGCCGGGTCGAAACCGGCCTGATCGAGGCCGGGCGGATCAAGGGCAGCCATTTCGTGGTCTGCGACGCCATCGAGCAGCAGGAGGAGGCGCTGACCGATGGCGGTCTCGATCTGGTGCTGGCGCCGCTGACGATCACCCCCGAACGGCTGCTGTCCTATGGCTTTTCGCGCCAGTATTTCCTGTCGGGGCTGACCATCGCCGCGCGCCACAGCAACGAGATCGCGTTTTCCCATGCGCTCGAGGTGCTGGTGACGACGCTGTTTCAGCCCGGCACGCTGCGCGCGGTGCTGCTGTTCCTGGTGCTGAACCTCGTGCTGGCGGTGCTGATCAAATGGGTGCTGCGCGACGCCCGCCGCCGCCCCGACGAGGACCGCGCGGCCCCCGGCCGCCTGCTGGCGCTGGTCGATCCCTATCTCGAGGCGGTCGAGCGGACGCTTGGGCTGAAGGGGATCGGCGATGCCGGGTTCAACCTGGCGGGCCGGGGCCTCGAAATGTTCATGGCGATCATCGGCACGGCGCTGTCGGCCGCCCTTCTGGGGGTGTTGACCTCGGCCTTCGTCTCGGCCATCGGCCAGAGCGAGCGGATCGACGAACGGGACCTGACCGACGAGCGCGTGGGCATCGAATCCCACTCGACCGCCCAGGAATTCCTGACCGATGCCTATGAGGCGGCGGCCGGAAAGCCCGACGATCCCGGCTGCCGGCCGCTGTCGGCCGCGCCGCTGGCGGGACCGGGCTGCGCGACCGAGCCCTCGGCCGAAAAGCTTCTCGAGGCGCTGGTCGCGGGCGAGGTCGATCAGGTGATCGGCGACTGGGCCGAGCTGACCTATCTGGCGGGCACCGACCGGTTTCGTGGCAAGGTAACCGTCGAACAGAAGGTTTATCGCAACGAGCCGCTCGGCTGGGGCTATGGCAGCGCGCTGCCGCAGGACCTGCGTGCCCGGATCGACAGCGCGCTGATCGAGCAGATCCGCCATGGCGGCTGGCGGCGGCTGGCGCAGCGCTATCTGGGATCAAGCAGCATTGCCCCCGATTGACGCCGCCCCCGACCGCGTCCGACGGCTAGCGCAAGGGCAAGGCCAAGGGCCGGGACCGGACACCGCAGCCGGATCGTCCGTGACGGCGCGGAACGGCGGTCAATTCTTGGCTTGCCTAAACGCTACCTCCTGTGGTTGAATTTGGATTGCGGAACAACGCCTTTTGGCGATTGCGCGGGACGCCGGTCAAAACGGCCGGACCCGCGGTCCGGTCAGGGGGGAGCCATGCTTGCACCCGCAGCCCGCGTCGGATCTGTGTCGCCCCGAAGGGAGAGCGGCGCATGATCGATCAGGCGTTGACCCTTGCCGTCGACCGCCTGAACGGCCACCTGGCCGGGCGGTTCCGGACCGGGGACGACGTCGTGGTGCTGTCGCCGCTGACCGATGCCGAGGGCAAGCCCGCCGATACCGCCCGCAACAAGCTGGCCCTGTTCGTCACCGCCATCGCCGAGGACACCATGCCGCGCAGCGCGCGCGGGCCGGGGCTGTCCTCGATCGGGCTCGCGCGCGGGGCGCAGGCCATTCATCTCGACATCTACGCGATGCTGGCCGCCGCCCATGACCCCGACAAATATGCCGAAGGGCTCAAGCAGCTGTCGGCGGCGCTGATGTTCTTTCAGGCGCAGCCGGTTATGACGCCGCAGAACACCCCCGACATGCCGCCCGGTCTGGCGCAGCTGTCCTTCGAGATCGCCAATCTGAAGGTCGAGGAAGTGGGCCAGCTCTGGGGCAATCTCGGCGGGCGCTATGTGCCCTCGGTGATGTTCAAGATCCGGTCTGTCCGGGTCGATGCCGGCGCCATCGCCGGGGTTGCGGCGCCGATCCGGTCGCCGCAGCGGCCCGAGGGGCGCACGGGGAGGGGGCGCGAATGAGATACCGCGTCGCCCTGGATCTGACCGTCCGTCATGGCTTCTGGGGCGACGCGCCCGCCCCGCTGAGGATCGCGGCGGCCGATCCGGGACGGCTGGCGCGGGCCGATATCGTCTTCAAGACCGACGGGACGCGGGCCATTCTCGGCCTGCCCGAGACGGCTCCGCCGCCTGCGCCGGTGGCGCTGGACATCCTGGCCGAGCCGCGCGCCATCGCGCTGACCGAAGGCTGGCAGGCCGACGCCGTGCCGGTGCTGACGCCCGGCCCCGGGACGAGTGAGACCGGGCTGGCCGATGCGACCGAAACGCTGCCCCGGGGGCCGGGCGACGCCCGGATCTGCCGGCTGGTGCTGGATCTCGCGGGGGCCGACCCCGGGGGCTGGACGCTGCGGTTGTCGCTCGAGCCGGTCGCGGCGCTCTGGGCCTATCACGTGACCGGCCGCGGTGCGGACGGGCCGATCCGGGTCATCGATCCGGCCGATCGGATCGCCTTCGAGGATCTGGGCCAGACGCCCTTGCCCGACGGGCGGCGCGCGCGGGTGATCCGCTCGACCCGGCCGGTGGCGCTGGCCGCGCGGCCTTCGGTCCGGTTCCGGCTGGAGGAAACCCAGCCCGCGCCCTTCGATCCCATAGCCCTGATCCCGGTGCTGCCCGCGGGCGGCGTCAACCTGCGTCCTGCCCCCGGTCAGGACGGCCTTCAATCCGACATATACGTGAGCCTTTGGTAGAGGAGACGCCCCCATGGCCATGAAGACCCCCGGCGTTTACATCGTCGAGAAAAGCGCCTTTCCAAACTCGGTGGTCCAGGTGGCCACCGCAGTGCCGGCCTTCATCGGCTACACCGAACGGGCCGTCAACGGCACCGTGTCGCTGGACATGACGCCCTGGCGGATCACCTCCTTCTCGGAATTCGTGCAGTATTACGGGGGCGCCCCCGACCCGGTCTTCGAGATCGTCGATTTCGAGGTCGCCTCGGGCGTCTCGCCGCTGTCGGCCGATGGCGCGGCGATGAAGGACCCGTTGCCGCGCGCGGTCTTCCCGCTGGGCGAGAAGAAATTCGAGCTTAAGCAGAAGAACCCGGCCTTTTCGCTTTACGGCGCGATGCGGCTCTTTTTCCAGAACGGCGGCGGGCCCTGCTACGTGATCTCGATCGGGGCCTACAAGGTCCGGGACGACCAGGGCCAGCTGGTCGACAACGTGATCGACGCCGAGAAGATGCTGACCGCCATCGACAGCCTCAAGAACGAGCCCGAGCCCACCATGCTGGTGATCCCCGAGGCGACGCGGCTGGTGCGGCAGAACTGCGTCAAGGTCCAGCAGGCGATGCTGAAGCATTGCGGCAACGACATGAAGAACCGCTTTGCCATCCTTGATATCTTCGGCGGGCATCTTGGCCAGAAGGACCCGCTGGGCAATCCGGTCGCGACCTTCCGCAACGATGTGGGCATCAACAACCTCGATTTCGGGGCGGCCTATTTCCCCTGGCTCGACACCTCGATATTCCAGTCGCGCGACTTCAGCTTCCAGAACATCGAGCCCGCGAGCCATCCCAAGATGATGGCGCTGCTCAAGCAGTCGGTGAAGCGCAATCCCGACCTCGCGCCCGAGATCGACCGGATCAGCGCGCCGACCGTGACCGGCGATTTCACCATTTCGGTGACCAAGGGCGGCAAGGTCGCGATCACCGAGCAGGACCTGAAGGCCGAGGATGACGAAAGCGACAAGGCCGGGCTGACCTACGCCCTGGCCAAGAAGCCCGGCACCCTGGCGGGCAGCTTCGTCAAGACCGAGGACGACAGCGAGATCAAGACCTTCACCCAGGAAGACGTGTCCGAGGGCAAGGTCAGCTTCAAGCATGACGACGCCACGCCCGAGGGCAAGTTCGAGATGACCGTGACCGACGAGCTCGGGATCTCGACCGACACCATCACGCTGAAGGTCGAGGTGGTGGGCGGCGTGCTGGCCAAAGCCGATATCGAGGCCGAGACCGCGGTTTCGGTCGATGTGGCCGCCGACAATCCCGAGGGCGACGCGGACTCGGTCGTTCTGGTCGAGGCCACCAGCAGCGACGGCAAGACCAAGGCGCTGGACGGGGTCGGCACCTGGAAAGCCGATGCGGGCACGGTGACCTTCACCCCCGATCCGGCCTTCGCCGGGCCCGAGGCCAAGGTGAAATACACCATCTTCAAGGACGACGCGCCGCTCGCGACCCGCGAGATCCGGGTGCTGGTCGACGGCACCACGCCGGTGCGCCAGGAAACCCCGACGCCCGCCGCCATCGACAAGACCCTGCGCGCGCTGGTGCCGCTGTATGTCACGATGATGGACGCCATCGCCAGGCGCGAGAACGCGATGCCGCCCGCCGCCGCGATGGCGGGGATCTACACCATGGTCGACAATGCGCGCGGTGTCTGGAAGGCGCCCGCCAACGTGTCGCTCAATTCGGTCGTGGCGCCCCGGGTCAACATCAACCACGAGGAACAGGAAAACCTCAACGTCTCGACCACCGGCAAGTCGATCAACGCGATCCGGCCCTTCGTGGGCGAGGGCACGCTGGTCTGGGGGGCGCGGACGCTGGACGGCAACAGCCTTGATTGGCGCTACATCAACGTGCGCCGGACGATGATCATGATCGAGGAATCGATCCGGCTGGCGTCGAAGGCCTATGTGTTCGAGCCCAACACCGCCAATACCTGGGTCACGATGCGGTCGATGATCGAGAACTTCCTGACCTCGGTCTGGAAGGCGGGCGGGCTTGCGGGCGCGGTGCCGACCGACGCGTTCAGCGTCTTCGTGGGCCTGGGCGAGACGATGACGCCCGAAGACATCCTCGAAGGCATTCTGCGGATCACGGTGCTGGTCGCCGTCACCCGCCCCGCGGAATTCATCGAGATCACGTTCCAGCAACAGATGCAGAAATCCTGAGCCTGAGGAGGGTATGACCCATGGCAGATGACGGTTCCGCCCAGTCGCAGACGGTATGGCCGCTTCCGAAGTTCTATTTCCAGGTGAAATGGGATGATACCGAACTGGCCTTCCAGGAGGTCTCGGGGCTCGACATGGAAAGCGAGGCCATCGAGTACCGTGCGGGCAACAGCAAGGTGTTTTCCAAGATCAAGATGCCGGGGCTTCTGAAGACCTCGAACATCACCATGAAGAAGGGCGTCTTCGTCAAGGACAACGCGATCTGGGACTGGTTCGCCGAGATCAAGATGAACATCATCAAGCGCAAGGCGCTGACGATTTCGCTGCTGGACGAGGAAGGCAACCCGACCATGGTCTGGAAGGTGCAGAACGCCTTCCCGGTCAAGGTGTCCTCGACCGATCTGAAGGCCGAGGGCAACGAGGTCGCGGTCGAGACCATCGAGATCGCGCATGAAGGCTTCGTGATCGAGAACGGCTGAGGCGATGGAGGATTTCGCGCCTCCGGTCGCGTTCCACTTTTCGGTGAGCTTCACGGGAAGCGCGCCGAAGGTGGACGACACCGCCTTTCAGGAGGTGGGCGGTCTCGAGACACGGATCGAGACCACCCCCTTGCAGGAAGGTGGCGAGAACCGGTTCCAGCACCAGTTGCCGGAAAAGGTCACGCATGCGAACCTGACGCTGAAACGGGCCCTGACCGGCACGTCGAGCGGTCTGGTCACCTGGTGCAAGTCCTGTCTCGAAGGCGGGTTCGGCACCGCGATCGTGCCCAAGGATCTGGTCGTGTCGCTCTTGGACGAAGAGGCCAATCCGGTCGCGACCTGGTCGGTCGGCAACGCCTTCCCGGTCAAGTGGACGGTGGCGGGGTTCGACGCGATGAAGAACGAACTGGCGCTGGAGACGGTCGAGCTGGCCTATCTGACGCTCGAAAGGAAGCTGTGAGATGACGATCGAGATCGGCAGTCTGGTGGTGAAGGGCTCGTTCGGGCGCCCGGCGCAGACGACCGAGGCGGTCGGCCCCGAGGAATTCGCAGAACGGCTGGCCGATCTGCGGCGCGACCTTGAGGACGAGATCGCCCGTGCCGTCGAGGCGGCCGAGCGGCGGCTGCGCGAGGGACGGTCGTGACCAAGCTCAAGATCACCCGTTGCGAGATCCAGGGCGGCGACATCGTGAAGATGTCGGGCGATGCGAACATCTTCACCGCCACCATCAACCCGGCGCGGTTCAAGCGCAAATACAAGACCCGGTTTTCGGGCATCGAGCGCGACAGCGCCATCGGCAAGTCGAAGCCGGTGCCCAAGTTCGACCGCTCGGAACCCGAACAGCTGACCCTGACGCTGACGCTCGACGGCACCGGCGTGGTGCCCGATGCCGCAAACACGACCGTCTCGGCCCAGATCGAGAAGCTGCGCAGCATCGCCTACAGCTATGACGGCGACGACCACCAGCCGAACCCGGTCGAGGTCGAGTGGGGTGGCGGGTTGTCGGATTTCCAGGGCCGGCTGACCGGGCTCGACGTCGATTACACCCTGTTTCAGGCCGATGGCACGCCGCTGCGCGCCACCGTCGAGCTGAGTTTCATCGAGGCCATCACCGAAGAGAAGGAGGCCAAGGAGAGCAACGACAAGTCGCCGGACATGACCCATGTGCTGCAGGTCCGCGAGGGCGATACGCTGCCCCTGATGTGCCAGCGGGTCTACAAGGACGTCACGCGGTATCTGGAAATTGCCCGGGCCAACGACCTGGACGATTTCCGCGACCTGGCGCCCGGCATGCTGCTGCATTTCCCGCCGATCCGCTGAGCCATGGCCGAAAGCCCCGTCTCCGGTTCCGATGGCCCGCTGGGCGTCACCGTCAAGCTGAACGGCTCGGCGCTGGCCGATACGGTCGGCATCGTCTCGATCCGGGTCGAGACCGAGCTGAACCGCGTGCCCGAGGCGGTGGTCACGCTGGCCGACGGGTCGGTCGCCGAACAGGAATTTCCGCTGACCGATGCCGATACCGCCAAGCCCGGAAGCGAGATCGAGATTTCCGCCCAGTTCGGGTCCAACACGGCGCAGACGCTGTTCACAGGCATCGTCACCGGCCTGCGGCTTCGGATCCGCAGCGGCAGCGGCGGCCAGCTTGAACTTTCCTGCCGCGACAAGGCGGTGAAGATGACCGGCCTCTGCCGCACGGCGGTCTGGTCCAAGACCAAGGACAGCGATGCCATGTCGGCGCTGGTTCAGGCCGCAGGGCTGACCGCCGACATCGCCGCGACCGACGGCCCCGAGGCCGATCTGGTGCAGCATGACTGCCCGGACTGGGACTTCCTCAGGCTTCTGGCCGACCGCAACGGGCAGGTGCTGGCGGTCGATGCGGGCAAGATCACCGCGGCCGCGCCCGATCCGTCGGCCGCGGCCAAGCTGACGCTGACGCTGGGCGATGATGTGCTCGATTTCGACGCCCGGCTCGACACGGTGGGGCTGGAAAAGACGGTTTCGGTGACGGGCTGGGACCCGGCCCAGCAGACCGCGACGGTCCAGACCTCGGATGCCGCGGCGGCGGGCTCCTGGGGGTCGAGCGCGCTTTCGGATCTGACCGGCGTGACCGGGGACCGCACCCGGTCGCAGACCGCCTCCTATGCCGAGGGGCAGGTCTCGCTGACCTCGGTCGCCAAGGCGCGCGCCGCGCGGGTGTCGCTGGCGTCGCTGCAGGGGCGGTGCAGCTATCCCGGCTCGGCCTCGGCCAAGCCCGGCGACACGATCGAGATCAAGGGCGTGGGCGAGCGCATGGGCGGCACCGCCTATGTCGCGGGCATCACCCACGAGCTGGGCGACGGGCACTGGACCACCACCGCCCGGCTGGGCCTGCCGCAGGGCTGGCGGTCGGACGGGATCGGGCCGGGGGGCGCTGCGGCGGGCGGGCTCGTGGCCCCGGTGCCGGGGCTGCAGCCCGCGACGGTGGTGGCCCTGACCGACAGCAGCAGCGAAAACCCCCTGTCCGACGCCGCGATGATCAAGGTCAGCCTGCCGCTGTCGGGCGATCCGCCGGTCGAGATCTGGGCGCGCTATGCCCAGCCCTACGGGTCAAACGGGGCGGGCATCCAGTTCCTGCCCGAGGTGGGCGACGAAGTCGTCCTGGGCTTTTTCGCCGACGATCCGGCGGCGCCGGTGATCCTGGGCTCGCTCCATGGCGGCAAGCTCGCGCGCACCCGCGAGGCCACCGACGAGAACGAGATCAAGGCGCTGACCACGCGCTCGGGCCTCGAGATCAGCTTCGACGACGACAAGACCGTGCTGACCGCCAAGACCCCGGGCGGCCACAGTATCGTGCTGAGCGACGATGACACCTCGGTTACCGTCACCGACAGCACCGGCAACACGATCAAGATGGAAAGCTCGGGCGTGACGGTGTCCAGCAAGGGCACGCTCGATCTGACCGCCGAGGGCAACATCACCATCAGCTCGTCGGGCGGCGACGTGACTGCCAGCGGCACCAACGTCTCGCTCAGCGGCGATATGGGGCTGACCGCCAAGGGCGGCACCTCGGCCGAGCTCAGCGCCGGTGGACAGACCACCGTCAAGGGCGCCATGGTGATGATCAACTGAGGAGACACCGATGCCGCCTGCCGCGCGACTGACCGACATGCATGTCTGCCCGATGACGACGGGCGTTGTGCCCCATGTGGGCGGACCGATCTCGGGGCCGGGCGAGGCGACGGTCCTGATCGGCGGGCTTCCGGCGGCGGTGGTGGGCGACAGCTGCGTCTGCGTCGGGCCGCCCGACAGCATCGTCAAGGGGTCGGCCACGGTGATGATCGGCGGCATGCCCGCGGCGCGGATGGGCGACACGACCTCGCATGGCGGCTCGATCGTGCTGGGGCTGGCCACCGTGATGATCGGAGGCTGAGGCGATGGAGAAGGGCGATCCGGGGTTTCTGGGCCGGGGCTGGGCGTTTCCGCCCGATTTCGATCCGGCCGAGGGCGGCGCGCGCATGGTCGAGGCGGTCGAGGACATCGAGCAGAGCCTGCGCATCCTGTTCGAGACCCGGCCGGGCGAACGGGTGATGCACCCGACCTATGGCTGCCGCATCCACGATCTGGTGTTCGAGCCGATGACCGCGGCCACCGCCCGCGCGGTCGAGACCGCCATCTCGCGGGCGATCCTGTTCTTCGAGGCGCGGATCAGGCTGCGCGAGGTGCGGGTCAGCTTCGAGAACTGGGCCGAGGGGCGGATGAGCGTCTTTCTCGACTACGAGGTCGAGCGCACCAATACCCGCCACAACGTCGTCTTTCCGTTCTACGCCCAGGAGGGCACGCTGGTCACCGGCACGCCGGTGGCAGCCTGACCGCTTCGCGCGTCGCATGAAGATACCCGCATAAGTTTCGGAAAATTGGCGATTTATGTCGCGAATGCCGCAGGCTTTGTTAACCCATGGTTGACCCTTCTTCGCCGATCCTGAGCCGGGGCGCCTGTCGCGCGCGCCTCGCGGAAGAGTTGGGCAGGAGGGTTGGATGGACACGGGTGTCCTGCAGGTCTTTGCCGTGCCGATGGGCGCGGCGCCGGAGCCGCGTCCGGGCGGCTATGCGGGCAAGCGTCTGCTGGATATCGTCCTGTCGGCGGCGCTGCTGATCCTCTGTGCGCCCGTGATCGGCGCGATCTGGCTTCTGCTTCGGGTCGAGACGGGGCAGGGCTTCGCCCGGCGGATCCGGATCGGCCGGGGCGGCGCGCCGATCTCCTGCCTTGTCTTCCACACCGCCCGCCCGATCCGGGCGGTGCGGTCGCGGCAGGGGGACCTTTGGGCACGGCTTGGCAATACCGGAGCCGAACCCGCGGCGGGCCGGGTCGGCATCTGGGTGCGGCGGCTGGGGCTGGCCGGTCTTCCGATGCTCTGGACCGTGCTGCGCGGCGACATGAGCCTTGTGGGTCCGCGCCCGGCCACGCGCGCCGAATTGGCGCGCTACGGTCTGGCGCGCAGCGTCTATCTGGCGATGCGCCCGGGGCTGATCGGGCTTGCCGATGCGCGGCCCGGCGGGCGGTTCTGCGACCGGGTCCATGACGACCTGCGCTACAGCCAGATCGCCGGTCCCTGGGTCGACCTGAGCCTGATCGCCGGTGCGCTGACGCGCCGGGACGCGGTCGGACCGCGCAAGGCTGCGGGCTTTGGCCCGATGGCCCCGATGACCGGCCCGCTGCCCTTTCCCGGCGCCAGCCCGGCGCCGCGCCGCTGACGCTCAGCTTTCGTAGCGGGTCTTGCCGCGCCGGTCGGCATCCATCGGCAGATCCATGTGCAAGGGCTGGTGCGCCCGCTGCGAACAGGCCTGGCGCGGGCAAAGCTGACAGCTGACGCCGATCCGGGCGACCGGCCCGTCGGCCTCTAGGTTGACCGCCTGGGCATAGCCGATCCGGTGCGCCTCGCCGCGCTCGCAACCCAGCGCCACGGCCAGCCGGTTGTCCTGCAGATGCGGGCTGAAGACCGGGCGCTTGACGGTGCGGCTGAGGGTGAAGAACTGGCTGCCATCGGGCATCTCCACCAGCTGCGGCAGGATCACGCCGGGTGTGGCAAAGGCGTTATGCACGTTCCAGACCGGGCAGGACCCGCCCTTTTCGGCCAAGGCAAACGGCGTGGCGTTGACCCGCTTGGTGACATTGCCGGCCTTGTCGACCCGGATCAGGAAGAAGGCCACGCCGCGCGCCCCGTCGCGCTGAAGCGTGGTCAGGCGGTGGCTGACCTGCTCGAACGAGGTGCCGAAGGCCGCGCCCAGCCGGTCGACGTCGTACCCCGTGGCCTCGGCCAGGGCGAGGAAGGGGTCATAGGGCATCAGCAGGGCGGCCGCGAAGTAGTTGGCAAGCTCGACCCGGCAGCGGGCGGCGGCCAGATCGGTGTCGATCCCGCTTTGGCCGATCATCGAATCAAGCAGATAGGGAATGTCGGCCAGCGCCAGCACATGGGCCAGCTGGAATACCCGGTTGGCATGGTCGAGCGCCTGCGACAGCCGCACCTGACCCGCCTGCCGGTCGAAGACCCGCAGCGCGTCGGGCATGTCGTGGCTGGGCTCGACCCGCACCTCGATATCGAACTTCAGCCGCAGATAGCGCTTGAGCTGGGCATACATGTCATCGGCGCCGCCGATGAACTGGCCGCGCACATTGTCGGCCGCGGTTTCGAGCGCGTCGAAATAGTTACGATTGTCGCGAAAGAAGTCATGCACTGCGGTTTCGGGCGAGGTGACCAGCAGCTGGGGCTCGGTTCCGGTGCCGCCGATCCGCGCGATCCGGTCGACTGCGGTGCGGTGGCTGCGGTAGAGTTGCAGGAACAGATCGACGAGCCGGGGGGCGTGGTCGACCGCGCCGCGCAGCTCCTGCAGATCGGGCCGGTCGCGCCCGAAGGCGGGGTCCGAGACGGCGGCGCGCAGATCGGCCAGACGCCCGGCATTGCGGTCGCTCAGTAGTTCGCGGATCTCGATGCCATAGGCCTCGGCCAGCGCCATCAACACCTTGACCGACAACGATCTCTGGTTGTTTTCCAGCAGGTTGACATAGGCCGGGCTTATGTTCAGCCGCCGCGCCATCTCGGCCTGGGTCTGGCCATGATCGCGCCGCAGCTGGCGTAGTTTCGATCCGATCAGGGCTTTCTGCATGATTTACAACATTACAGGAACGCGGTTTGTAAGAACCCACTTTAACAGACCGACGCGGTTTCGTGTGAAAAATCGGCCTCCCCGCTTATTGTCGAGGCTGCGGAGAGACCGGTTCGGCAGGCAGGGAGGAGACTGCCCGCCGGACCCGGCCTTCCGGTCAGTTTGGGAGGATCAACATGACACACCGATTCACACGTCGGGCGAGCCTGGCCCTGATGGGCGCGGCGGCCCTGACCGCGGCCGCCCCCGCTTTCGCCGATGAGTGGAAACCGATCAAGCCCATCGAGATGGTGATCATGGCCGGGCAGGGCGGCGGCGCCGACCAGCTCGCGCGGCTCTTTCAGGCGATCATCCAGAAGCAGGGCCTGTCGCGCATGCCGATCCTGCCGGTCAACAAGGGGGGCGGATCGGGCGCCGAGGCGCTGCGCTATCTCAAGGACAAGTCGGGCGACGCCCATGTCATCATGGCGACGCTGAACAGCTATTACACGACGCCCCTGCGCACCGATATCGGCGTCGACATCGCCGAGTTCACGCCGATCGCCCGGATGGCGCTGGATACCTTCGTGCTGTGGGTCTCGGCCGACAGCGAGATCCAGACACTGGACGATTTCGTCGCCTCGGTGAAGGAGAAGGGCGGCACCTGGAAGATGGGCGGGACCGGCACCGGGCAGGAGGACAGCCTGGTCACCGCGATGCTGGAAAAGGAATTCGGCATCAAGGTCACCTATGTGCCCTACAAGGGCGGCGGCGACGTGGCCACTGCGCTGATCGGCGGGCATGTCGATTCGACTGTCAACAACCCGTCGGAACAGATGGGCTTCTTCCGGGCCGGCAAGTCCCGCCCCATCGCCGCGCTGACCGCCGACCGGCTCGAGACCTTCCCCGATCTGCCCACCTTCACCGAACTGGGCCACCCGCTGGTCTACACGATGCAGCGGTCCTTCGTCGGACCGAAGGACATGCCCGAAGGCGCGGTCGCCTATTACACCGACATGTTCCGCCAGCTCAGCGAGACCGAGGAATGGCGGAAATACACCGCCGAACAGGCGCTGCAGGCCGACTTCCTGACCGGAGACGCGCTGCAGGACTATTTCCTCGAGGAACGCGACAAGCACGCCCAGATCCTGCGCGAGATGGGGTCGTCCTGATTTCGTCCTGATCCCGAAGCCCCGGCGGGTGCGCCCGCCGGTCCCGGCCCGACAGACTGGCACGAGAAGGAGCGAGGCCCATGCTTGCCGCCGACCGTATCATCGCCCTGGCCCTGATGGGGCTGTCTCTTTGCTTCATGATCTATGCCCTGCGTCTGCCGATCGGCTGGGAGCCCGAGACCGGGCCCGGCGCGGGCGCCTTTCCGTTCTGGCTGGGGCTCGGGATGCTGCTGGCCTCGGGGGCGATCCTGGCGCGCAGCTTCGTGACGCGGCCCCATTCGGACGAGACCTTCATCCCCGATGCCGATGCGATCCCGCAGATCCTGGGGGTCGTCGGGCTGCTGCTGGGCGCCATCGCGCTGATCCCGCTGCTCGGGGCCTATATCGCGCTGATGCTGTTCCTGCTGGGCTATCTCAGGATCATCGGCGGCCATGGCTGGCTGCTGACCGGCATCCTGACGCTGACGACGCCGGTCTTCCTGTTCTTCTTCTTCGAGGTGACGCTGAAGATCCTGCTGCCCAAGGGCATCACCGAGCCGCTGTTCTATCCGCTTTACGCGATGTTCTTCTGAGGAGCCCCGGAGATGGACGTTCTCGCACTTCTGGTTGACGGGTTTGCCACCTCGATCTCGCCCCTGAACCTGCTGATCGTGCTGATCGGCGTGACGGTCGGCATCTTCATCGGCGCGATGCCGGGGCTCGGGTCCGTCAACGGGGTGGCCATCGTGCTGCCCTTGACCTTCATCGTGCCGCCGACCTCGGCCATCATCCTCCTGGCCGCGATCTATTACGGGGCGATGTATGGCGGCGCGATCAGTTCGATCCTGCTGGGCATTCCCGGCGCCTCGACCGCCGTGGCCACCACCTTCGACGGCCGCCCGATGGCGCAGAAGGGCGAGGCGGGGCTGGCGCTGATCGTGGCGGCCGTGGCCTCCTTCATCGGCGGCACGATCTCGGTCGTGCTGTTCACCGTCTTCGCGGTGCCGCTGGCCGACATGGCGCTGGCCTTCGGTCCGGCCGAGGAATTCGCGCTGGTCCTGTTGGCCTTCACCACCTTCGTGGGGCTCGGCGGCGACGACATCCTCAAGACCATCGTCATGATCTGCCTCGGGCTCGTGCTGTCGACCGTCGGGCTCGACATCATCTCGGGCGAGCCGCGGCTGATCTTCGGCGACATGCCGGGCTTCTATTCGGGGATCTCCTTCCTGGTGCTGGCCATCGGGGTCTATGGCGTGGGCGAGGTGCTTTACACCATCGAGACCTCGCGCAATGCGCCCATGGTCACGCCCGCCCGGCTGACCTTTTCCGAACTGCGCGCGGGGCTGTCGAAAATGACCCGGATGTGGCGCACCATGAGCCTCGGCTCGGTGCTGGGCTTCTTCGTGGGCATCCTGCCGGCCGCGGGCGCGACGCCCGCCGCGCTGATGAGCTATGGCGTGGCCAAGTCGATCTCGAAGCGCCCCGACAGTTTCGGGCGGGGCAACCCCGAGGGCGTGGCCGCGCCCGAGACCGCCAACAATGCCGCCTCGACCGGCTCGCTTCTGCCGATGCTGACCCTGGGCATTCCCGGCTCGCCAACGACGGCGCTGCTGTTGGGCGGCATGGTGATGTGGGGGCTGACGCCCGGGCCGATGCTGTTCGTCGAGCAGAAGGAGTTCGTCTGGGGGCTGATCAGTTCGCTTTACACCGCGAACGTGGCGGCGGTGCTGGTCAATATCGCGCTGATCCCGGTCTTTGTCTGGGCGCTGAGGATGCCGTTCACCGTGCTCTGCGCCATGGTTCTGGTTTTGTGCATCGTCGGCGGCTACGCGCCCGACCAGCGCATGCATGACGTCTGGATGATCGCCGGGTTCGGGGTCGCGGGCTATGTGCTGCGCAAGGCCGACTATCCGCTGGCGCCGCTGGTGCTGGCGCTGGTGCTTGGCCCCTTGATGGAAAAGAGCTTCCGTCAGACGATGATCGCGGAACATGGCGATCTGACCGTCTTCGTCGACCGGCCGATCTCGGCGGTCTTCATGGCGATCTCGCTGCTGCTCTTCTCACTGCCGCTGATCCGGCTGCTGCGCCGCAGCCGGGCCCGCGCCTCCAATCCGGCTCCGGCCGAGTGACGTAACGAGACTGAAAGGACATGAACGTGCAGACCATCGCGGACCTTCTTCAGGCACATGACGACGCCGCGCCGGCCATCGGCGCGCCCGGGCGGGCCTGGCTCGATTTCGGCGGGCTTCGGGACCAGGCCCGGACCGTGGCCGAGGCGTTGCATGACGCGGGTATCGGCCGGGGCGACCGGGTGGCGATCGTGCTGCCGAACGGCCCCGAGATGGCGGCGGCCTTCGTGACGGTGGCGCAGGCGGCGGTGACGGCGCCCTTGAACCCGGCCTATCGCGAGGAGGAATTCGCCTTCTATCTGGAAGACCTGAAGGCCCGCGCCATCGTGTTGCAGGAAGGCTATGACGGCCCGGCGGCGGCGGCCGCGCGCCGGTTCGGTCTGATCGTGCTGCGGCTCTCGGCCGATCCGGCCGGACCCGCGGGGCGGTTTTCGCTGCGTGCCGAGGGCGGCGGCGGCGAGTGCGATACCTCTGCGCCGGGGCCTGAAGACGTGGCGCTGATCCTGCACACTTCGGGCACCACGTCGCGGCCGAAGATCGTGCCCTTGCTGCAATCGAACGTCGCGGCCTCGGCGGTGCATATCCGCGACTCGCTGGCGCTGAAACCGGCCGACCGCTGCCTCAACGTGATGCCTCTGTTCCATATCCACGGGCTGCTGGCGGCGGTGACGGCGTCCTTGTCGGCAGGCGCCTCGATCTGGTGCGCGCCGGGCTTCGACGCGCTGAAATTCTTCGGCTGGATGTCGGAGGCGCGGCCCAGCTGGTACACCGCCGTCCCGACCATGCATCAGGCGATCCTGTCGCGCGCGGGCCGGAACCGCGATGTGATCGAGGCGGTGCCGCTGCGCTTCCTGCGGTCGTCCTCGGCCTCGCTGCCCGCGCAGGTGATGACCGCGCTGGTCGAGACCTTCGACGCGCCGTTGATCGAGGCCTATGGCATGACCGAGGCCGCGCACCAGATGTGCTGCAACCCGCTGCCGCGCGGCGCCCAGAAGCCCGGATCGGTGGGCGTGGCCGCCGGGCCCGAGGTGCGGATCGCCCATGAGGTCGAGAACCGCCTGACGGACGGCACCGGCGAGGTGGTGATTTCGGGGCCGAACGTGACGCCCGGCTATGAAGGCAATCCCGAGGCCAATGCCAAGAGCTTCTTCGAGGCCGAGGGTCGGCGCTGGTTCCGCACCGGCGATCAGGGCGCCTTCGATGCCGATGGCTATCTGCATCTCACGGGCCGGTTGAAGGAGATCATCAACCGGGGCGGCGAGAAGGTCAGCCCGCTGGAGGTCGATGGCGTGCTGATGGACCATCCGGCGATTGCGCAATGCGTGACCTTCGCGCTGCCGCATCCGAAGCTGGGCGAAGAGGTCGCGGCGGCCGTGGTGCTGAAGGAGGGCGCCGAAGCCAGCGAGCGCGAGATCCGCGAGTTCGCGGCCGGGCGCATCGCCGATTTCAAGGTGCCGCGCAAGGTGGTGATCCTCGACGAGATCCCGAAGGGCGCGACCGGCAAGCTGCAGCGGATCGGCCTGGCCGAAAAGCTGGGCCTGTCAGAACCCGCCTGAGCCGGTTTCCGGGCTTTGCCCGGAGTCCAAGAGTTCCGGGCTTTGCCCGGACGCTGCGCGGCGGGTATTTTTCCCAAGAAGAAGAGCAAAGCGGCGGGCCTGTCGGGCCCGCTGCCGGGATCAGGGACGTGTGTGCATGAAGATCTGTGTGTTCGGGGCGGGCGCCATCGGCGGCTATATGGGGGCGAAGCTGGCGCAGGCGGGCGCCGAGGTCAGTCTGGTGGCGCGCGGCCCGCATCTGGCGGCAATGAAGGCGCGGGGGCTTCGGCTGATCGAGGAGGAGACCGGGACCGACGAGACGGTGCCGGTGCGGGTTGCCGAGGATGCGGCCGAGCTGGGCGAACAGGACTACGTGATCGTCACGCTCAAGGCGCATTCGGTGCCGCCGGTGGTGGGCAAGATGCAGCCGCTGATCGGCGAGGGCACGACGATCGTGTCCGGGGTGAACGGGGTGCCCTGGTGGTATTTCCACAAGATCGGCGGCCCGCTGGAGGGCACGCGGCTGGCCTCGGTCGATCCGGGCGATGCGCAATGGACCGGGTTCGGGCCCGACCGGGTGCTGGGCTGCGTCGTTTATCCGGCGGCCGAGGTGATCGAGCCCGGCGTCGTCAGGCATATCGAGGGCAACCGCTTCTCGCTGGGCGAGCCCGACGGGTCGAAGTCCGAGCGCGCGACTCGGCTGTCGCAGGCGCTGGCCGCGGCCGGGCTGAAGGCGCCCGTCCGGCCCAAGCTGCGCGACGAGATCTGGGTCAAGCTTTGGGGCAACCTGTCGTTCAATCCGATCTCGGCGCTGACCCATGCCACGCTCGATGTGCTGTGCACCGATCCGGGCACGCGGGGCGTGGCGCGGGCGATGATGCTGGAGGCGCAGGTCATTGCCGAAAAGCTGGGCGTGAAGTTCCCGATCGATGTGGACCGCCGGATCGAGGGAGGCGCGGCAGTCGGCGCGCACCGGACCTCGATGCTGCAGGATCTGGATCTGGGGCGGCCGATGGAAATCGACGCGCTGGTCGGATCGGTGCAGGAACTGGGCCGGATCACCGGCACGCCGACGCCCGCCATCGATACGGTGCTGGCGCTGGTCAGCCTGCGCGCGCGCGTCGCGGGGCTGTACTGAGCGCGGGCATTCGGACCTGCCGGGCTTGCGGGTCAGTCCTGACCGTTCCGGCGGCGCGAGACATCCGCGAAGAAGGCGCGGAGCGGTTCGGGCGAGAGCGGTTTCGGCAGGATCTGGACCCCGCGCGCCCGGCAGGCGGCGGCGAAATCGGGGCTGCGGTTCGCGCTGACGATGCGGGCCGGGATCGGGCCGTAGCGCGCCTCGATCCGGTCGAGCGCCTCGAGCCCGGTGCCGGTCCCGAGCCGGTCGTCGATCAGGGCCGCGTCGGGCTTGAGGTCGATCTCGGCCAGCAGCGCCAGCGCCTCGTCGGCATCGGCGACGTCCAGCACATCGACGCCCCAGCGCCGGACCAGCATCGGCAGGGCGCGGCGAATCTCGGGATCGTCCTCGATCAACAGCGCGACCAGCCCCGGCGCGGCCTCGGGCAAGGGCTGGGCCGGGGGACCGACGGGCGCAGGTTCGGCCAGCGGCACGGTGACGAAGAAACCGCTGCCGCGCCCGGGCCGCGACCAGAGCCCCAGCGGATGGCCGAGCCGCGCGCAGGCGCGCTCGACGATGGCAAGCCCGAGCCCCATGCCCTCGCTGGCCGAGGCGCGGGCGTTGAGCCGGTGGAATTCGCGAAAGATCGCCTCCTGGTCCTCTTCGGCGATGCCGGGGCCGGTGTCCCAGACCTCGAGCCTCAGCGAGGCTCCCTGGCGCCGGGCGCCGACGAGGACCCGGCCGGTTTCGGTATATCGGATGGCGTTCGAGACGAGGTTCTGCAGGATCCGGCGGATATAGCCCGGATCGGTGCGCACGGTCAGATCGCGGGGCATCACCCTCAGATCGAGCCCCTTCAGCGCGGCATGGGGGGCAAAGCCCGTCTGCAGGCGGGCAAAGAGATCGCGGATGCCGACCGGCTCGGGCGAGATCGCCGCCTGACCGCTGTCGAGGGTCGAGATGTCAAGCAGCGCCTCAAGGATACCCTCGACGCTTTCCAGCGCGGTTTCGGCGCGGCTGAGGACCTCGCGGTGATCGGGTTGGGCCAGATCCTCGACGATGGACGAGACGTAAAGCCGGGCGGCCGAAAGCGGTTGCAGCAGATCGTGGCTGGCCGCCGCGACAAAGCGCGATTTCGAGGCATTGGCCCGTTCGGCCACCGACAGCGCGTCCTCGAGATCGAGCGTGCGTTCCAGAACCCGCTGTTCGAGATGGGTCTTGGCCTCGGCCAGCGCGCCCGCGGCGCGGCGTGCGGCGGTCACGTCGGAAAACGAGATGACGAAGCCCCGGTCGGGCATCTCTTCGGCCAGAGCCTCCAGCACCAGGGCCTCGCCGCGCGCCAGCCCGAACTGCAGCGGCGGGCGGCGGTCGGTGCGATGGACCCAGGTCAGAAGCGCCTCGGGGTCGGTGTCGAACTGCAGCGCCGGGTCGGCGGCAAGCTGGCCGAACAGCCGGTCGAAATCGGCGCCCAGCCGGAACTGGGCCACCGGGATCGACAGCATTGCGCCGACCTTCCGGTTCCACCCGACCAGCCGCTTTTCGGGGTCGAAGATGCAGACCCCCTGGTTGATATGTTCGAGCGTGGCCCGCACCATGCGGGCCTGGTCGTCCAGCATCCGGCTGCGTTCGCGCCGTTCCGAGCGCATGATGTCGGTGATATCGGTCTGCAGGATCACCGTCTTGCCGTCTTGCGTGCGGTGATCGCTGACCTGGATCCAGCGATGCCCGAGCAGGCTGATATTGATCACCGTATGGAGGTTGTCGCGGTGGCGCGCGATCCGGCGGTCGGCCCAGTCCGCGGCGGTGTCGCCATCGGGCAGGGTCAGAAACCGTGACCGGCTGACCGCCTCGACATAGGCCTGGAACCCGAGCCCGGGCCGAAGCTGTTCGCGAACGTCGGGCATCTGCATCACGAAACGGCTGTTGCACAGAACCAGATGGTCGGCCTCGTCGAAAAGCGCAAAGCCCTCCTGCAACGTCTCGATGGCATTGGCCAGATCGGCGCGGGCGGCCTCGGTGGCCCGGTTCGCCGCGGCCAGACGCGCATTCGATTCGTTGAGCAGGTCGAGCGCGTGTTCAAGCTCGTCGGTGCGGGCGCGCACCTCGTCCGCAAGAAGGACCGCGCGATCGGTCAGCGACGGGCCGGGGCCCTCGGGGGCGGACGCGTCGGCCCTGCGGGCGGTCAGGAGCCGCGCGATGCGGTGCACCCGCTCGGTCTGGTCTTCGGGCCGGTCTTCGGGCCGGTGCGCGGGCGGGTCCGGCGGGCGGATCAGGCGGTCGGACATTTCGGGTACCGCGGGCGGGTCGGGCCAGAAGCCGGACAGGCCGCGCCCGACAGGCGCTGGCGGTCCGGCGGACAGGCGGGCCGGTCCTGGTGTCGGCCCGGTATCGCGGTGCGGTCCATGCATCTCCTCCCAAAGACGACGACCCCTAGGGTGGCTCCGGTTGGCTCCGGCGCCGGCTGGCCTGCATCTAGCTCGGGTCGGTCATCACCCCGGAGAAGCTGGCTTCCTGGGCGATCAGGACCGCCTGGGTCCGGCTTTGGACCCCGAGCTTGCGCATGATGGCAGTGACATGGGCCTTTACGGTAGTTTCGGCGATGGAGAGGTCGAAGGCAATCTGCTTGTTCAGCTTTCCCGCGCAGATCAGTTGCAGGATGCGCCCCTGCTGCGGCGTCAGCAGCGCAAGCCGCCGGATCGCGTCGTCCCGGGCCGTCGCGCCAGAGCAATCGCTCAGCATCACGCCGTCGGGCACGTAGACCTCGCCCTCGGCGATGGCGGCAAAGGCGGCCCGGAACACGTCGCGGGGGCTGTGCTTGGGCACGAACCCGGCCGCGCCTGCCCGGATCGCGGTGCCGATCAGCCGGGGATCGGCCATCGAGGACACGACCACCACCGGGGTCTCGCCGACCGCCGTCTTCAGCCGGATCAGCCCGTCGAGCCCAGTGACATCGGGAAGGTTCAGATCGAGCAGCACGATATCGGGCCGCGGCGCCTGGCCGAGCCGCGAAAGTGCATCCTCCAGGTGATCGCTGGTCTCGACCCGTCCGATGCCCACGGCCGATTTCAGCGTCATCGACAGCGCGTCGCAGAAAAGCGGATGGTCGTCGATCACCATCGCCGTGTCGAAACGGCGGGGGACGGGTCCTGCGGCCGGGCGGTTCTGGACGGCGGTCATGGCCCTTGGGTCTCCCGGCTGGTTGCGGTCTGGCGAAGCCTAGCATGCGGGCAGCGCCGCGCCCATCGGCACCAAGGTCGGACCGCCCGGTTCGGCCCTTCAGTGCGACGGTGGCATGACGGGGGATATAATCCCTTGGTCGAATAGCAGCAGAGGCGCGGGCACCCTAGGCTGGGCGCGAAGAGGGGGGCGCAAGATGAAACTCGCTGCAACGCATGACATTGCCGCGCCGCGCGCGACCGTGTGGGAGGCATTGCTGACCGACGAGGTGCTGAAGGCCTGCCTGCCGGGCTGTCAGGAGCTGTCGGGCAATCCCGAGGACGGCTTCGAGGCGACGGTTCTGCAGAAGATCGGCCCGGTGAAGGCGACCTTCAAGGGTCATGTGACCCTCAGCGACATGGAAGAGCCCTCGGCGCTGACGCTGTCGGGCGAGGGCAAGGGGGGCGCTGCGGGCTTTGCCAAGGGCGCGGCCCGGGTGACGCTGGAGGAGATCCCCGAGGGCACGCGGCTCGGCTACGAGGTCGAGGTCGAGGTCGGCGGGAAGCTTGCCCAGCTGGGCAGCCGGATGATCCACGGCGTGGCCCACAAGCTGAGCGACCAGTTCTTCACCCGCTTCAAGGAGGTCGTCGAAGGCCCCTCGGAAACGGAAGAGGCGGCCGCCGAACCGGAGGGCGCGGACCCGGCAGAGGATGCGCCGAAAGGCAAGGGCTGGCTCGGGCGGCTGATGACCCGCAAGGCCGAAGCGGAATGACAGGGATCCAGGGAGGACGGAAATGACCAAGGTCAGCATGAAGGTGAACGGCAAGCCGGTGTCGGGCGAAATCGAGGGGCGGACGCTGCTGGTGTCTTTCCTGCGCGACACTCTGGGCCTGACCGGCACCCATGTCGGCTGCGACACCAGCCAGTGCGGCGCCTGCGTCGTGCATGTCGACGGCAAGGCCGTGAAATCCTGCACCATGTTCGCGGCCGAGGCCGAAGGCTGCGAGGTGACCACGATCGAGGGCATGGCCAATGCCGACGGATCGCTCTCGACGATCCAGCAGGCGTTTCAGGACCATCACGGCCTGCAATGCGGCTTCTGCACGCCCGGCATGGTGATGTCGGCGGCTGCGCTTCTGGCCGAGACGCCGAAACCGACCGAGGCCGAGGTACGGCATTATCTCGAAGGCAACATCTGCCGCTGCACCGGCTACCACAACATCGTCAAGGCGATCCTTGCGGCATCGGGCCAGGATGTCGGCGACATCGGCGGCGACGCCATCGCCGCCGAGTGAGGCAGACACGAATTTTCGCAGAAAATTCGGACCGATCTTTCGCAGAAAGATCGTATCAGGGAGGATAACAATGCCGAAAGATCATGGCATCGGCGCCAGCTCGAAGCGGCGCGAAGACAAGCGGTTCCTCACCGGCAAGGGCCGCTACACCGACGACATCAACCTGCCCGGTCAGGCCCATGCCTGGTTCGTGCGCTCGCAGGTCGCCCATGGCCGCCTGACCGGAGTCGACACATCCGCCGCCGAGGCCATGCCGGGCGTGCTGCGCGTGTTCACCGGTGCCGATTTCGAAGGGGTGGGCGGTCTGCCCTGCGGCTGGCTGGTGACCGACCGCTTCGGTCAGCCGATGCAGGAACCCGGCCACCCGGTGCTGGCGCGCGGCAAGGTCCGCCATGTCGGCGACCCGGTGGCCGTCGTCGTCGCCGAAACCGCCGAGCAGGCCCGCGACGCCGCCGAGGCGGTCGAGGTCGAGATCGACGAGCTTCCGGCCGTGCTCGACATGAAAGCCGCGCTCGACCCCGACGCCCCCCTCGTCCATGACGAGCTGAAAAACAACCTCTGCTATGACTGGGGCTTCGTCGAGGAAAACCGCGCGGCGGTCGATGCCGCCTTCGAGACCGCCGCCCATGTCACCACCCTCGATCTGGTGAACCAGCGGCTCGTGCCGAACGCCATGGAGCCGCGCGTCGCGCTGGGCGATTTCAACCCGGCGACCGAGGACTCGACGCTTTACACCACCTCGCAGAACCCGCATGTGATCCGGCTGCTGATGGGCGCCTTCGTGCTGGGCATCCCCGAACACAAGCTCCGTGTCATAGCCCCTGACGTGGGTGGCGGCTTCGGCTCGAAGATCTTCCACTACGCCGAAGAGGCCTTCTGCACCTTCGCCGCGAAACAGCTCAAGCGCCCGGTGAAATGGACCTGCACCCGGTCCGAGGCCTTCATCTCCGACGCCCATGGCCGCGACCATGTCACCCGGATCGAACTGGCGCTCGACGCCGAGGGGCATTTCCAGGCGCTCCGGACCGAGACCCATGCCAATATGGGCGCCTACCTCTCGACCTTCGCGCCCTCTATCCCGACCTGGCTGCACGGCACGCTGATGGCGGGCAATTACAAGACCCCGCTCATCTATGTGAACGTCAAGGCGGTCTTCACAAATACCGTGCCGGTCGATGCCTATCGCGGCGCCGGGCGGCCCGAGGCCACCTACCAACTCGAACGGGTCATCGACAAGGCTGCGCGCGAGATGGGGATCGACCCGGTCGAGATCCGGCGCCGGAACTTCATCACCGAATTTCCCTACGCGACCCCCGTCGCCGTCGAATACGACACCGGCGATTACAACGCGACCCTCGACAAGCTGCTGGAGATTGCCGATGTCGCGGGTTTCGAGGCGCGTCTGGCCGACAGCAAGTCCCGCGGCATGCTCCGCGGGCTCGGGCTCAACTGCTATATCGAGGCCTGCGGGATCGCACCCAGCCAGCTCGTGGGCCAGCTCGGCGCCCGCGCGGGGCTTTATGAAAGCGCGACCGTCCGGGTCAACGCCACCGGCGGGCTGGTCGTGATGACCGGCTCGCACAGCCACGGGCAGGGCCACGAGACCACCTTCGCCCAGGTCGTTGCCGACATGATCGGCATCGGAGAGGACATGGTCGAGATCGTCCATGGCGACACCGCCAACACGCCGATGGGCATGGGCACCTACGGGTCGCGCAGCCTCGCGGTGGGCGGCTCGGCGATGGTCCGGGCGACGAACAAGATCATCGCCAAGGCCAAGAAGATCGCGGCCCACCTGATGGAGGCCGCGCCCGAAGACATCGAGCTGAAGGACGGCAGGTTCTCGGTCGCGGGTACCGACAAGTCGGTCGCCTGGGGCGATGTCACCCTCGCGGCCTATGTCCCCCACAACTACCCGCTCGAGGATATCGAGCCCGGGCTCGAGGAAACCGCCTTCTACGACCCCAACAACTTCACCTATCCCGCGGGCGTCTATGCCTGCGAGGTCGAGGTCGATCCGGACACCGGCAAGGTTACCGTCTGCTCCTTCGCCGCCGCCGACGATTTCGGCAATATCGTCAACCCGATGATCGTGTCGGGCCAGGTCCATGGCGGGATCGCGCAGGGCGTGGGCCAGGCGCTGCTGGAGGCCGCCTCCTATGACGACTACGGCCAGCTTCTGTCGGGGTCCTACATGGACTACGCCATGCCGCGCGCCGACGATGTGCCGTTCTATCGGGTCGATCATTCCTGCGCCACGCCCTGCACCCATAACCCGCTGGGCGTGAAGGGCTGCGGCGAGGCGGGCGCCATCGGATCGCCGCCCGCGGTGGTCAATGCCGTGGTCGATGCGCTGCAGCGCGCGGGCCATACCGGCGTCACCCATATCGACATGCCGCTGACGCCCTCGCGCGTCTGGGCGGCGATGCAGGGCTGAGGAGAAGACCATGTATGCGTTCGAAATCGACCGTCCGACCACGCTCGACGCGGCCGTCACGGCGCTGGGGCAGGAAGAGGCGCAGGCGCTTGGCGGCGGGCAGACCCTGATCCCGGCGCTCAAGCAGCGGCTGGCAAGCCCCGCCCGGCTGGTCAGCCTGACCGGCATCGACGAACTGAAGGGCATCTGCGTGGCCGATGACGGCGCGCTTTGCATCGGCGCGGCGACGTCCCATGCGACGGTGGCGGCCGAGGCCGCGGCGACCTATCCGGCGCTGGCCGATCTGGCCGCCCATATCGGCGATCCGGCGGTGCGCAACCGCGGCACCATCGGCGGCTCGCTGGCCAATAACGACCCCTCGGCCTGCTATCCGGCGGCGGTGCTGGCCTCCGGTGCCACGATCCGGACCAATACCCGCGAAATCGCGGCCGATGACTATTTCGAGGGCATGTTTGCCACCGCCCTGGAAGAGGGCGAGATCATCACCGAGATCCGTTTTCCGGTGCCCGAGCAGGCGGCCTATGTGAAATTCGCCCAGCCGGCCTCGCGCTTCGCGCTGGTGGGCGTTTTCATCGCGCGGTTCGGGGACGGGGTGCGGGTGGCAGTGACCGGCGCCTCGGAAGACGGGGTCTTCCGCTGGACCGAGGCCGAGGCCGCGCTGTCGGACGATTTCCGGCCCGAGGCGGTGGCGGGGCTCAGCGTCGACCCAGAGGGCATGATCGGCGATCTGCACGGCTCGCCCGAGTACCGCGCGCATCTGATCCGGGTCCTGACCGGGCGGGCGGTTGCGGCGGCCTGAGGCGTGACCACCGGGCCTGGACCTTTCCGATGGAAAGGCCCGCCAGGTGCGGGTCGTTTCAATCGACGGTGTCGTCCCTCGGGCAACAGGTGACCTCTGATTGCGGCCGAAACTCGGCACCGCTCCAAAGACGCGGCTTCCCGAGCGTGCAAGTCTTGGTGCGGTCCTGACGACCCGTTGGGGGTCTGGAAAGAAAACGGGCCGTTGCCGCCCTCTGGCGGCGGGCCGCGGCTTTCTCCGCTGATCGGTCCGGGCGCGTGTTGGGCCCGAGTTGCCCGATGGCTGTAACGGCGCGCCCGAAATCGGAGGACTGGTGGTCAAAGACGGGACCGCCGCCGGAGCGTCGCAGGCGCGAGGTTTCGAACAGGCCTGCGAAACAAGGCGGACCCCGGTCCCGAAATCGGGACCGGGGTCCGGTCTGTCCGGGGCCACGCAAGGGGGGAAACGCGGAGACCCGGACGAAAATCAGGCGCTGATCTGGCGTTCGGGGGCAGGGGTGCCCTCGATCAACTGGCTGACCATGGCAGCGATGCTCTCCTGGGTGGCGTTGAGACGTTCGAGCACTTCCTCGAGGCCGTCCTTCCGTTCGCCACCGCCCTGACCCGCCATCAGTTGTTCCGAAAGCGCGGTGACGAGGCTTGACAGCGCATCGATCTCGATGGCGCGCGCGGCGATGTCGTCGGCGCTGACGCTGCCGTCGGGCTGGGTTTCGGCGAGCCGCTCGATCCGCTCGATCAGGGCGGCGATCTCGCCCGAATGCGACGATTGCACCTCGGTCAGACGATCCGCGATGGCCTCGATCCGCTGATCCACCGCGTCGAGCGCGTCACCCAGGGTTGCGCCACCGTCAGCGGGCGCGGCAGGCGCGGCTGCCTGACCGGCGAGTCCCTCGAGCGCGGACTCGATGCGGGACACGGCGGCCTCGACCCGGTCGAGCCCTTCGGCGAGACGCCCCTGTTCGGCTTCGACACGGGCCAGCCCGGCCTCGATCTGCGAGATCCGCGTGCCGAGGCTTTCGCCCGGATCTGATTCGGCGGAACCGGCCTCGCCGTCGCGCTGACCGCACAGCATGAATTCGATGAGGTCGAGCCGGTCCATGATCTGGTCGAGCCCGGCGTCGTCGCCGATGCGGGCTTCGGCCTCGATCCCGGCATCGACTTCCGCGGTCTCGTCACTGTCGGCGTCGAGTGTGGCCCCCAGGTCGTCAGGGTCGGCATCCGTCAGGGCGTCGATCTCTGCGGCCTCGTCCGCGAGGTCCGGAACGTCGCCTTCGTCGCCGAGGGCTTCGTCTTCGGCCATCTCGCCGCAGGCGTCGAACGCTGCGTCGGACGGTGCCTCGGCCATTTCTTCGTGGCCCATGTTTTCGTGGCCCATTCCTTCGGGACCCGTGTCTTCTGGACCCATCTCGTCGGAGACGAGGTCTTCGGGCGCCTCCGCAGGCATGCCTTCATCCCCCAGAAGCATGTCTTCGCCCGCCGTGTCGAGCGCGTCGTCTTCGGGGGCGTCGAGATGGAACTCGTCGGCGCCGAATTTCATCGACTCGGCCACGGTTTCAGCGCTGCCGAAAGCGACAGGCTCGTCCATCTCTGCGGCCGTCCCGTCGTCGGCGGGCATCCCGGCCTCGGTCAGGTCCATCGGGGCCGCGTCAGAGAGGCCATCGTCCACATCCCCGGCCATCGCATCGACACCGAGCGGTTCGGCGTCATCGGACCCGGCCGCCATATCGAGTCCGGTCTCGTCCGTGTCGGCCTCGTCGAAGGCGGGCAGATCTGCATCGGCGGCGTCGGTTTCGGACAGATCCAGGTCGGATTCCGGAACATCCGCCTCGGCCAGGCCCGCGTCGCAAAGGTCGGTGTCGCCGAGATCGGTGTCGGCAGGATCGGTGTCGGCAAGATCGGTGGCCGGGACGTCCTCGGCGCCGAGGTCCAAGCTGTCTTCGCCCGTTTCATCGGTCGCTTCGGACCCGATGTCTTCCGAGGCCGTGTCCTCGCCCATGGCGTCCGCATCGGCCTCGTGCGTCATGTCCGTCTCGACGAGGTCGACCTCGGCCTCCGGATCGGACGGCGATTCCGCGGGGGCGAGATCGGTCAGGCGGAAGGGATCGAGCCGGAGGAAATTGGGGATTTCGCGCCGGAAGGTCAGCCCGACGCCCTGTCCGGGCATCATGACGGCCTCGACACCCATCGCGCGCAGCACCCGCATCGCAGAGGCGGGCACGGCCTCGGGCGCGCCGCGGGACATGGTCAGAAGGTGGGTCGGCTGAGGCTCGACGGTGGCAGTCGCCTCCGCGGCCGCGGTGTCCGGGCCGGGGATCGCCGACGCCGGGGACATCTCGTTTGCAAAGCCAGTCACGGGATTCTCCCTGCTCATCAAGTCACTCCCGGTCCTACGCCGAATGGGTTACGAAAACCTTGAAGCCCGAGCGAAACCCGGTCTCATGCGCCCCGGCTCAGGCGACCGAGGAGGCGCCGGGGCCCATCCGCCCCTCGCTCAGCCGAGTGCACAGCTCCTTCGGCGCGAGCGGGCGGGCGAAATGAAAGCCCTGCAGGGTGTGGCAGCCGAGGGCTGCGAGGATCTCGGCATGGGCGGCGGTCTCGACCCCTTCGGCGGTTACCCCGATGCCGAATGTGTGGCCGATATCGACGATGCTGCGCACCAGTCGGCGGGCCCGCTCGGTCCGGGTGACGGGCACGATCAGCCGCTGGTCGATCTTCATGACGTCGGGCGCGAGCTGCATCAGCCCCACCACCGAGGCATGCCCCGAACCGAAATCGTCGATCTCGATGCCGAACCCGTAGTCGCGCAGCAGATCGACGTGAAACCCGAATTCGTCGGTCTGTTCCTCGACCAGAACGCTTTCGAGGATCTCGACGGCGATCCGCGTCGGGCCGAGGTCGATGGCCGCCGCGATGCCCGGCAGGTCGGTTTCGCGCAGCTGCGCGACGCCCGCGTTGAACGAGACCTTGGGAATGTCGAAGCCCGCGCGGTTCATGGCGGCGACCTCCTGCAGGCCCTTGCGATAGATGATTCGGTCAATTTCGGGCATCATCGACATCTGCGCGGCCAGCCCCAGAAAGGCGGCGGGCGGCAGGATGCCGCGCACCGGATGCTGCCATCGTGCCAGGGTCTCGACCCCGACAAGCGCGCCCGAGACGGCGTCGAACTGGGGCTGGAAATAGGGCAGGAATTCCTCGTTCAGGACGGCCCGCTCGATCTCGACGGCGAGCCTTCGCTTTTCCTGAACGTCGCGATGCAGTTCGGGCGTGTAAAGCGTGATCGCGCTGCGCCCGTCATCCTTCGAGGCGTAAAGCGCGGCGTCGGCGCTGACCAGAAGCGCGCCGATGTCGACCAGCCCGTCGCCCGTGCCGCAGATGCCGAAACTGGCGCCGATCCGGCAGGTCTTGTTCTGGTACGGGATATCGCGGCCGATTTCGTTGCGCAGACGGTCCGCCAGGCGCATCGCGTCGTCGGTATCGCGGCCCGGTCCCAGCACGATCACGAATTCGTCGCCGCCGATCCGGGCCGGAACATCGCCCGGATCCGTGCCCTCGCGCAGGATCTCGGCGACCCGGATCAGGACGTGATCGCCCGCGGCGTGGCCGTGGGTGTCGTTGACGTTCTTGAAATGATCGAGGTCGATGCGGACCACGCTGCGCGGGTCGCCCTCGGGGTCGATCCCGGCGAACAGGCGTTCGAGGGCGCGGCGGTTCGGCAGGCCGGTGAGGCTGTCATGCAGCGCCTGGTGTTCAAGCTCGTGCCGGGCACGCTCAAGCTCGCCCTCATAGGTCTTGCGCCGGGTGATGTCGGTCGAGATCGCGGCAAAGCGGATCACCCGGCCATCGGCGTCGAAAATCGGCGTGATGCTGAGATGGGCCCAGAACGGCGTGCCGTCGCGGCGGTAGTTCAGGATCTCGGCGCGCACCGGTTCCTTGCGCGCGATGGCCTCGCGCAGACGCCGGCCAGCCGCCGGGTCGGTGTCGGGGCCCTGCAGCAGGGCATCGGCATCGCGGCCCAGCACCTCGCGGGCGGTGTAGCCGGTCAGCGCCAGGAAGGCGGGATTGGTCCAGACGATGCGCCGCTGGGCGTCGGAGACGACGATCGAGTCGCTCGACATGCGGGCGATCTGCGCCAGTTCGGCCAGTTCGTCCCGGCTGGTGGCCAGGTCGCGGCGGCTTTGTTCCAGCGCCCGGTGCGGGGCGACGATGAAGCGGTGGCCGGCAAGCCCCATCGCCACGAAGGGCACGAGCAGAGCCAGCCCGGTAAACAGGACGACCTCGCGCCCCATCTCACGCGCAAGCCGACCGGTCAGCCGGGTATTGCGTTCGATCACGACGAAGAAATCGGTGCCCGCGACCGGGGCGGCGATCAGGTCGTCGCGATGGCCGGTCCAGTCGGGATACATCGCCACCTGAAAGGCGGTGGCCAGCCGGGTCTTGGCAGAGACCGCGTCGCCGGTCAGCACGCGGCTGAGATCGAGGTGCTTTTCGATCACCAGCATGCCGCGCGGCTGGCCGCCCGCGAAGACCGGGATCGACATAAGGAAGGCCGAGTCGACGCTGTTGCCACCGCGGCCGGGGCGGTACGAGATCAGGGGTTCGCTGCCGATGCGGCCGGCGGCAAGCTGGCTGAGCCCTTGCCGCGTTTCGGCCAGGCCGAAGACCGGACGCACCATCACCCCCGGGGTTCGAAGCCGGACCGTCCCGTTGCGGTCGAAAAGCAGAACCTGGGCGGTGACCCCGTCGCTCAGCCGCTCGAGCGCGCGGCGCATCCGGGTGGTCCGGGCCCCCGCGTCAGAGCTGAGATAGGCGCCCGTCTGAGGCGCGCGGGCCAGCGACAGGGCTTCGGCCAGCACCAGGTCCAGCGTATCCTGCACCGATCCGGCCCGGGTCTGGGCCTGGGTTTCGAGCGCGGCCAGATGCAGCTTGTGGAGCGCCGGGACCGCGACAAGCCACAGCGCCGCCGCGATCGAAGCCAGCGCCGTCAGATACCCGGCCGCGGTCAGCAGCAGGAAGCGGCGGCCGACATCGACCCCGGCCAGGACGGCGGAGAGCGAGCCGGTCAAGGCACCGATGCGCCGGCAGGGCGCAGATCGGGCGCGAGGGCGCGGAAAGAGCAGGGGCGCAGCATGAAAGGTTCGACTTTTGTTCCCGGCCGCGATCCTGCGGCAGCGGGTTTTGCACAAGCTTAACGTCGCTCCGGAAATCCCCGAAAATTCGACCGATCCCGCGCAGGCGCCAGGCTGCGTGGCGCGGTTGCGGCGGACCGGACCGGCACGACCCTTGCCTTGACGCATAGGTCAGGTCACACTTGCGTCATCCGGTCCGGGGGGACCGCTTTGACGAGGCGAGGGACGGATGCGCTACGCTTGGCTGGCCGCGACGGCGGCTGTGCTGTCCGTATCGGGCACGGGAGGGATCTGCCAGCAGGCGGCGCCGACCGGCCCTGAACTGACCGCTGAGGACGTGCAGGATCTGTCGCAGCAGGCGGCCTCTTACCGGCGCATCATCGCGGCGCTGTCCGAAGAAAGCGCCCAGGCCGAGGCGGTGCTCGAGGGCACGCAGGACCGGCTTCGGACGGCGCTGAACGCGCTTGCGGAAGCCGAGGCGCGGCTGGAGGACATGACCGCCCGTCAGGCCGAGATCGAGGACCGCCTCGCGGCAGCAGATGCACAGAAGGCCGAGCTGGCCGATCTGAGCAAGGAGGTTGCGGCGGCACGGGCCGCACTGGCCGATCTCGCGGCCGAGCGCGACCGTCTGGACGCCGAGACGGCAGGGCTGGAAACCGCCCGGGCCGAGGCGGCGGCCGGTCTTGAGGCGCTGGAAGCCAGGGCGGAAACGGCCACCGCGGCGGCCGAAGCGGCGGAAAGCCAGGCGGCCGAAACCCGGGCCGAACTGGACCGGCTGAGCGCAGAGGCCGAAACGGCGCGGCGCGAGGCGGCCGAACTTGGCGAGGCGGCGGCCGCCGCCCGGGCCGAGGCAGAGGCGGCGGCGGCGTCCAGGGCCGAGGCCGAAGCGGCGCTGGCCGAGGACGATCGAGGCGCGGCCGCCCGTCGCGACGACGCCAGGGCCGCGGCAGAGCGCGCCGAGGCCGAGCAGGCGGCGGCGGAGGCGCTGCTGGCCGCCACCCGCCAGAAGATCGAGGATCTGGCCCCCCGGCTTGCCGAAGCCGAGGCCGCGTCCCAGAAGGCCGACAGCGCCCGGGCCGGGACCGAGGCCGCCAAGGCCGCGCTGAAGGACATCGAGGACCGGATGGCGGCGGCCCGGGCGGCACTCGCCGCGACCGAAGACCGGATCGCCGAGGCCGGGGCGGCGCTTGAGGCGAGACGGTCGGAACTTTCCGCCGCCGAAGCCGCGGCCCGCGAGGCCGCAGCGGCGGCCGACGCCGCCGAGGCCGCGCGCCGGCAGGCCGAGGCCGGGGCCGAAGAGGCGAAGGGCCGCCTGACCGGGATCGAGACCGCGCTTGACGAGGCGGCGGCGGCCGAGGCCGAGGCGCGCGACCGGGCCGAGGCGGCGCGCGGGATCGCCGAGGCCGCCGAAGCCGAGGCCGCCGAAATGGCAAAGCGGGTCGGCGAGTCCGGGGCAGAGAATGAGGCGCTGCAGGCCGAGATCGCCAAAGCGCGCACGACGCTCGATCGGCTGCGGCAGGAAACCGAAGCGGCCACGCGGATGCGCGATCAGGCCCGGTCCGAGGCCGAGACGGCCCGGACCGAGGCCGACACTGCGATGGCAGACGGCCGCGCCCGGGCGGCGACCCTTGTCGAAGAGGCGCGGGCGATGGCCGAGGAACGCGAGCAGGCTGCCGAGGCCCGGGTCGCCGTGCTCGAGGCCCGCGCGACCCAGCTTGCCGCCGATATCGAAGCCGCACGCCGGATGCTTCCGGATGCGTCCGAATCCGGCACCGCCGCATCCAGCGCCGAGGTTCAGGCCGCGGCCGTCATGGCCCCGGCGCCGCCCGCCCCGGGCGCACGGCCGGCCTATCGCGCGGGTCCCGCGCCCTCGGGCGAGGCCGTCACCCGGGCAGTGGCTGCGGCCCCGGGCCTGCAGGAGGCCAGCCCGGCCGAACGTACCGAGCTGGAGCGGCTGCTGGGCGAAGGCATGTGCGCGCCCGACGCGCTTCGCACCGTGTTCGGCGGGATCAACCGCCAGACGCTCGTTTCGCTGATCCGCGGTCTCGGCCGGTGCTAGCGCCTGCCGCCCGCGCAGAGGAGTGTTTGAGAATGTCCCTTTTCCAACGGTCCCGCCGCGCCATTTTCGCCCTGCGCGTCGGGGTTCTGACCGCGCTTGCTCTGGCGGGCCTTGTTGCCGCCGGTCCCGCCTTTGCCCAGCAGTTCGAGAAGAACATCCTGACCGGCGGACCGACCGGCACCTATATCCAGTTCGGCCGCGACATCGCCCGCATCGCCGGGGAATGCGGCCTCACGCTCAACGTGCGCGAAAGCGCGGGCTCGCTGGAAAACTTCGTCGGCGTGCGGCAGCGCAGCTTTACCCAGTTCGGCATCGTCCAGAGCGACGTTCTGGAATACCTGCGGACTTATGCCTCGAACGATCCCGAAATTGCCCGGACCATCGCCGGGGTGCGGATCGCCTTTCCGCTTTACAATGAAGAGGTTCACCTGCTGGCCCGGTCCAATATCGGCAGCCTCGCCGATCTGGCGGGCAAGCGGGTCGCGGTGGGGGTCGAGGACAGCGGCACCTATGTCACCGCGACGCTGGTGCTCGACCTGACCGAGGTCGCGGCCGAGCGCGTGACCATCGGCCCCGACGAGTCGCTGCGCCAGTTGCTGGCGGGCGAGATCGACGCCTTCTTCTATGTGGCGGGCGCGCCCACCAAGCTGTTCCAGGACCCCAGGATTTCCGCCGACCGCTTCCATCTGCTGGCGCTGACCGATCCGGTGCTGCAGGCGGTCTATACGCCCGCCACCATTGCCGCTGACACCTATCCCTTCCAGAGCGACCCGGTCGAGGCGGTGGCGGTCAAGGCGGTGCTGATGACCTATGAATACCAGATCGGCAAGAACGGCTATCACCGCGCCAGCTGCGATGCGGTGCGCAGCATCTCGCATCTGGTGCTGGCGAAGTTCGCCGAGCTGAAAGAGACCGGCCATCCGAAATGGACGCAGGTCGATTTGACCGACATTCCGCCCGGCTGGGAGGTCGGGGCCTGCGTGAACATGGGGCTCGATCCGGAATTCACGCTGCCCTGCACGCGCAACACGGCCCCTGCGGCCGAACCGGCGATGAGTGCCGCGAACGCGACCTATCGCCGCCGGATCTGCGACGCCATCGGGGGCTGCTGAGGCTCTGCCTTCGCGGCCCCTGCATCCGGGAAAGGGCTATTCGGGGGCCAGCGGCTGCCATTCGGTCGGGGCGGCGGTGCCCGCCCGCACCCGCCACCAGGCCAGCGCGGGCCGGTAGGGCAGGGCGATCCGGGCGGCGGTCAGCGGCGTTGCGAAGACCGCCGAGGGCGGCCCCGGCTCGGCCGCCAGTTCGACGACGAAGGGCCCGCTTCCCTGCCAGACCAGTTCGGCCACGCCCTCGGACAGGGCCGAGGCCAGCGGCCAGGCCTGGGCGCGGTCCGGATCGGCCGGACGCTCGGGCAGGTCGGCCAGCCGCACCCGGGCGGCCGCGACCTCGACCGAGGCCGTCATGTACCATTGCCGCGCCGTGCCGAGGTCGCGGGCCACGCCGTCGCCGACCTCGTAGATCTGGCCCAGATAATAGGCCGCGCGCGCCTGACCGTTCACCGCGGCGCGGGAATAGGCGATGGCGATGTCGAGCAGGTCGGTGCTGGCCAGAGCCTGCCGATAGAGGCGCTGTGCGGCGCGGGGATCGGGCGGGGCTGCGTGCAGCGTGACGGGCGGAACGGCTGCGGCGGCCAGCGTCACGGCCGGGGGCTTCGCGGCCGGACGCGTGGCGGCGGTGGCCGACAGGCCGATCAGCGGCTCGGCCCCGGTTTCGTCGATCCGCCGGGTCAGCGCGGCAAGCCGCAGCTCGGCCTCGGCGATCCGGTCGCGCAGCCCGGCCAGACCGGCTTCGGCGCGCGCGGCCTCGGACCGGGCGGTGTCGCGGCGGATCTCGGCCGTGCCGGCCTCGGCACTGGCGGCCCGAAGCCGCGCTTCGATGGCGTCAAGCTCGGTCCGGGTCGCGGCAAGGCGGCTCTCGGCGGCCGCGAGCCGGGCCCGGGTATCGTCGAGCCGCCGCGAGGCCGCGCGGGCCTCGGCTTCGGCGGCCCCGGCGGCGGCGCGGGCCTCGGTCAGCCGGTCGGACAGAGGCGCAAGGGCGCCGTCGGGTCCGATGCCCGCACCCTGACCCGACGCGGCCAGTCGCGGTTCGGCGGTGCCGGGCTCCGCGACCGGATCGCGCGCCGGACCGGTCAGAAGCGCCAGCGCGCCCAGGCTTGCAGCAAGGCCGATCCCGGCCCCGGCAAGGGCGGCGATGGCACGTCCCCCCCGGCCGCGCCTGCTGGCCGGGGCGACCGGGCCTGCGGCGGGCGGTGCGGCGAGGGGGGCGGGGGACGGCTCCTCCGAGATCCGGTCCGTCATCGGCGCGGCCGTTGCTGCCGGGAACGGTGCGGGGTCGGACGGGAGATGAAACTGGATCGTGTCGGGCAGGCTTGGCGGGCTTGCCGCGGTCGCCTCGGCCATGGGACCGGCCTCGGGCACGGGGCCGGGCCGATCCGCGAAAGCCGCGTCAGGGGACGCGTCGGGGTAAGCCCCGGTCGGCGTCGGCGCGGGGCCCGCCGGGCGGGCGGCATGGGGCGCGGGACGGGACGCGGGACGGGGCATCGCCTGCGGCCGGTCCGTCTCGGGCGTCTCGAAGACGCAGCTGTCGGCGCCGGACGGGTCGGTCCAGTCTGCCAGCACGCTGCGCACCAGCGCCGCATCGGGCCGGGGCTGGCGCGCGACGAAGGCTGCGTTCAGGCAGCGGTCGCACAGCACGTTGACCAGGCGCCGGACGCCCTGGGCCTGGCCATGGATCAGCGCCATGGCATCGGCATCCAGCAGCGTCTCGGCAGAACCTCCGGCCGCCGCGATCCGGGTGCGGATATAATCGGCGGTCTCGGCCGCGGTCATCGGTTTCAGCCGGACCACGCTGTCCTCGGCGAGGCTCAGGAAGGACGGGCGGGTCTGGGACAGGTGCGGTTCGAGATCGGGCAGTCCGGCCAACACCACCTGAAACGCCGCGCCGTGGCCCCGGTCGGGATGCGCCACCCGGTCGAGCATCTCAAGCCCGGCCTCCGAGAGACCCTGGGCCTCGTCGATGGCCAGAAGCGGCAGTCGCCCGGCGGCGCGGATGTCGGCCAACACGGTTTCGACCCGGGCCAGCAGCGTATCGAGATCGGCCGCGCCCGCCTCGGCGCCGAAGGCCGAGAGGATCCAGCGCAGGAGCGCAGGACCGTCGCCGGTGGGGTTGGTCTGGAAGGCCGGGCGGAAGATGTCGGCCAGCGTCTCGTCGCGCAGCAGCGCGCGCAAGAAGGTGGTCTTGCCGGTGCCGGTATCGCCCAGCACCAGCGCCAGCGGCGCGCCGTCGATCAGCGCCAGCCGGAGGCGTTCGAAATCATGCCAGTGCGGGTCGGTCCAATGCACGGACCCCTCGCATGGCGCGACCCCGAACGGTCGGTGCGCCAGCCCGAAGAATGCATCGTACATGGGTGATGCCGTATCCCTCTTACCACCTTTCCGATAATGCGTGAACGCGCCTGTCAGGTCGAGTCCCGCGCGCAGGCGGTGCGGCGATTGGGCAAAGGGGGGGAGCGGCGCCGGACCGGCAAGGGCGGCGAAGCGCCCTCCGGCAGCGGGCCGGGGGGCGCGAGGGATGGGCCGGTCAGGCCAGCAGCCAGGCCCGGGCGGCGGGATAGTCGTCCTCGTCGAAATACTTGGTCTTGGCGTCCAGCACCATCGGCAGCACGGTTTCCGCAAGCTTCATCCACGACTTGTCGCCGACCACCGCGATCCGGTAGGGCTGGCGGCGGTGATGGCGGATCAGGCCCAGATGCTCGCCCACCGCCGCCGGACCCTGCCAGCCCTCGAAGCGGCGCAGGTCCACCATAAGGCGATAGCGCTCATGGGCCGCGCCATAGGCGTCGAGATCGGGGGTGCGGGCCTTGTAGGAGGCACTGTCGAGCCGGCCGATCAGCTGCACCTCGAGCGCGTCCTCGCCGATTTCCTCGATATGCAGCGCCCCGAGGGATTCGCGCAGCCAGAGCCGCGCCTCGTCGCGCTTGTCGAGATCGAAGGTGCGGACCGGGCAGGGCAGGGTAAAGCCGAACATCCGGACCCCGGCCTCGATCTTGTCATTGTCGGTGACGACGGCGATCTTCTCGAAGCCGCGCCAGTGTCTCAGCCCCAGCCGGGCATCGGCCAGCAGTGCGCCCGGGGAATAGCCGTCGAAATCGGGGCCGATCTGGTAGAGAAGCCGCACCGGCACGCCCCAGTCGCGCGCCCTTGTGACGGCGGGGATCAGGACGGTTTCGTAATCCTGTTCGGTGACGCGTCCGGTCGCCCGGATCTCGAGAAGGCCCTCGACGGTTTCTTCGGTAATGTCGATCATGGTTCGGAAATCCTCACTGATGACGGTTTAAGGAATATGTAGGAACGCAGCCCCGGGGATCCATCCCCGGGCGGCGGGGCGGGATGGCCGTCCGTGTCATGGGTATTTTTGCCAAGAAGAAAAGGCGGGCCGGGTCTGGGGGATCAGTCGGCCGGGCAGGGGCGGCAAAGCGCAGGGATGGTTGCCTTGAGCCGGGCGAGCCCGCCGGGCGTCCAGCCGAAGGCCGCCAGGCGGTCGCAGCGCATGGCGCTGACGGCCGCGTCCGAGCGGGGCGGCAGCGGATGGGGGATGCCCTCGGCCTCGGCGAGCAGCGCCAGCAGGTCGTGGCGGTCGAGCAGGATGTCCGAGACGTTGAAGACCCCGCGCGCGCCCGCGTTGCGCAAGAGCCGGGCGGCGGCGGCAAGGTCGGTGCCATGGACCTCGGTGCCGCGGCGGGGCGCGATGGGGTGGCCCTGGCGGAAATCGTCGAAGAGCGTCTGCCATTTATGGGCGCGGCCGTGGGCGGCGGGTCCGTAGACGCCGGTGGCGCGCAGGGCGACCGGGGCGAAGCTGTCGGTGGCAAGCGACAGGAGCGCGGTTTCGGCGCGGGCCTTCACTTCGCCATACAGCGTGTCGGGATAGGGCGTCAGCGTTTCGGTCAGCGCGGTGCCGGGCGGGTAACGGCCATAGACGGCGCGGCTTGAGAGAAAGACGATGTGGCTGAGCCCGGCCGCGCGCGCCGTTTCGAAAAGCGCGATCGAGCCGTCGAGATTGGCGGCGGTGAAGCCCGTCGGATCGCTGCCCTCGCCGCCCCGATAGCGGCCGGGCAGATGGGAAAAGGCGCAATGAACGAGCGCGTCGAGACCCGAGAGGTCGGGGCGGTCGCCCAGCGCGTAGGGCCGAAACCCGGTCGGGGCCGAGAAGAAGCCCGGCGGCGGCGGCGTGCGGCCGAGGATCGTGACAGGCTCGCCCCGGGCCAGTGCCTCTTCGACAAAGAAGCGCCCGACAAGGCCGGTGGCGCCGGTGACGGCCAGGGTCATGATGCGGCGGGTCCGGGCAGGGCGGTGGTGTCGGGGATCTCGCTGCCATCCGCATGGGCGCGCCAGAGATCGATCAGCGGTTTGAGGCGGTCGGCCTTGTCGTGGTCCTGCCAGGGTTTTTCATACTGGAAATGCAGCACGCGGATGTCTGGCCAGGACCAGAGTTCTGGCAGGTTGAACCAGACATATTGCAGCATGTTGTCGAAGACCGGCAGCCCGTGCCAGCCCGGGAAGAACTCCTGCAGGAAGGTCTGGTCGGTTCGTCGCCAGAACGCACCGGGAGCGTCGAGAAGCGGAAGCATCTTCTCGAAGGTCTGGGCGTGGGGCCGGGCGGTGAAGACGCCCGAATTCATCCGCCGGAAATCGGCCAGGCTTTCATAGACATTCGGCGCGGCGCACAGCTCGGGATAGTCGAACAGCCGGTCGATCGGTTGCAGCACCAGTGTGTCGGCATCGAGAAAGATCACCCGCTCGTAATCGAGCTGCCAGAGCCGGAGTTTGCAGAAATTGTCGAGCGGCGTGTGAAAGGCGGGCTTGGTGCCCTTGGTGAAGGGCGCGTCCCGGTGCAGCTTGTCGCGGGTATGGGCGGCGTTGAAGGCGTCCGAGGTCGGCAGCAGGTCGGTTTCGACCAGCCGCGCGCCCAGATCGGAAAGGGGCGCGAGATCCGCCTCGGCCACGCCGCCGGTATGCAGCACGCAGATATCCGAGGCCCGTCCGTCCGTCCGTTTCAGAGAGCGTATCAAAGCCCGGGCCCCCAACGCGAAATCCGCGTTGGTGACCAGCGTCACATAGGCATGCCGTGCCCCTGCGCCCCGTGCGGACCTCAGACCGTCGCTCACGAGACCGATTTCAGCCGCTTGCCTTCCGGGTCACGCTCGACCCGGCTGGCCAGATCGCGGGTCCAGGCCGAGACGCAGGGCACGCGCTTGCGGTCGACCCGGTGGGCGAATTTCTTCGCGATCTCGACGACCTCTTCCAGAAGGCCCTCCTGCAGGGTGATCGGGTCGAGCCCGAGGCCGAGGAAGTTGTCGTTCTTCACGATCAGCTCGTTCTCGGCGGCTTCCTTGCGGGGGTTCGGCAGGTAGGCGATCCTGGCGCCGGTCATCTTGGCCACCAGCTCGGCCAGATCGCGGACCCGGTGGGTTTCAGTCATCTGGTTGAAGATCTTCACCCGGTCGCCCTTGGCGGGCGCGTCCTTCAGCGCCAGCTCGATGCAGCGCACGGTGTCCTGGATGTGGATGAAGGCACGGGTCTGCCCGCCGGTGCCATGCACGGTCAGCGGATAGCCGATGGCGGCCTGGGCCAGGAAGCGGTTCAGCACCGTGCCGTAATCGCCGTCATAATCGAACCGGTTGACCAGCTGCGGGTGACGCCGGGTCTGGTCGGTGTTGGTGCCCCAGACGATGCCCTGATGCAGGTCGGTGACCCGAACGCCGTCGTTCTGGGCGTAGAACTGGAACAGGATCTGATCGAGCGACTTGGTCATGTGATAGACCGAGCCGGGCCGCGTCGGATAGAGGATCTCCATTTCCTTCGACCCATCGGGCGTGTCGATCGAGACATCCAGATAGCCCTCGGGGATCGGCGCGCCGACCGTCGAATAGCCATAGACGCCCATCGTGCCCAGGTGCACCAGATGCGCGTCAAGCCCGGTCTCGACCATCGCCACCAGCAGGTTATGGGTGGCGTTGATGTTGTTGTCGACGGTGTAGATCTTGTGACGGTCCGAGATCATCGAATAGGGCGCAGCGCGCTGTTCGGCGAAATGGATCACCGCATCGGGGCGGTTTTCCGACAGCCAGTCGCGCAGCCGGTAATATTCCTTGGCGAGGTCGATCAGGTGGAAATGGATCTTCTCGCCTGAGACTTCCTTCCAGATCCGGCAGCGTTCCTGGATCGAGTCCATCGGCGTCAGCGACTGCACGCCCAGCTCGGTGTCGATCCAGCGCCGGCTGAGGTTGTCGATGATGTGAATCTCGTGACCGAGGTTGGACAGGTGCAGCGAGGTCGGCCAGCCGCAGAACCCATCGCCGCCAAGAACCGCAATCTTCATCGACATCTCCTTTCGGGATCAGAATACCGGCGGCGCCAGGCCGCCAACGCGCCGTCCGTTAGCGGACCGGCAAGGTGAAAGTCATTTGAAACTTTTGTGTCAGCGCCCACCGCTGCTCCATAGACATCACATATGGAACGGCTTTTCCACCCGGCGCCGGGCTGCGACCCTCTGCCTCGCCCCCGGACCGGAGGCCAACCGGGACGGTCCGCGACCGGGCCGCGGTCCGCACGGGGACCGGATCGGGGACGGCGGGACGACTCGGGAACCGGACGGGGCGGTCTGCGTTGAGACAGAACCGGCCGGGCCGGGACAGCGTTGGGAAGGACAGGGACGGGCGCAATGGCCGGGTCGGCAAGCACAGCCCTTGGGGCGAAAGGGGCACCCTTCTGGTGCATCGCCCGGATTGCGGAACGCCCGAACCGCATCCGGCGGCCGTACTGGCCGCATCCTCGTCCCGGGCGTCCGGATCGGGCGCCCGTAGTCCGACAGGTCATGCCGTGCGAGGCCTCAGCGGCCCCAGCTGCGCACCGGACCGCAATCCATGTGCACGAAGTCCGAGCGCGAATAGCGCCCGACGCCGCCCGCATGGCAGGCGCTGGCGGCACGCGCGATCTGGTCGACCGACCGGCTTTTCAGCCGGATATCGGCGGCCTGACCCTTCATGTGCAGCGAATTCTTGGCCACGCCCGACGAGCGCGAGCGCAGCATCGCGTTGGTCTCGGGGGTACGATAGCCCGACAGCAGCATGTAGGGTTCGTGAACGTCCATCAGGCTGTGCGCGGCCGCGAGGATGTCGAGATTGCGCAGGTCCATCGAGATCGCCGAATCCGTGCGCCAGTCGCGCATGAAATGGTTGATCTCCTTCACGACCTCGCCGATGTACTCGCCGTCGATCCAGTAGACCGTGTCGATGTTTTCGCCGGTCCGGCCGGAATACATCCGGACGCGTCGGACATCGCCGGCACCTCGGATCAGCCCGAAGGCGTTCGAATAGGTGGGTGCGGCCGCCACGGTCGTCGCCGCGAACGCCGCCAGCACGCCACGGCGCGTCAAGCAGTATTTGGGTGTCGTCATGTTTTCTCCGCCTGCCCCAGTCGATCCAATGCCGCGTTTTCGCGGCGTTTTTTTTGATCGAGCCCGTCTCCGGCGCCCTGCCACCCTATCTCACAACTCGGAGACCGGGCCAAGATTGGATTCGCCGGGGCCGCCCGAGATACCCAAAAACGGCAAGATCTTGCTCACTTTACGAGCGTTCTCGGCCATTTCGCTCCGATGGGGCGGAACCGCCGCGGTTAACCGGACGTTGACGCAACGGTGTCTAATAGCAGTGGACAGCGGGCGGCAATTGACCGATTGTTGGTTCCGTTCGCGCGACTGGAACTATCTGAACGGGAATGACTTAATGCCTTTGTCCCACCTCCGCGGGGCCGCCCTTGCCGGTCTCGTTGCTGCTTGCTTCGGGCTTGCGGCCCCGGCCCATGCCGAGACGGAACTGACAGCTTTCAAACAGGCGGTGGCCGCGGCTGCGGTGCAAAACGATGCCATTGCCGCGTTTTATCGGGACCGGGACTATGCCCCGTTCTGGACCTCGGCCGATGCCGCGGCCCGGCGCAGCGCGCTTCTGACAGTGCTGGGCGAAGCCTCCGAACAGGGCCTGCCGGCCGCGCGCTACGATCCCGCCCGCCTGGTCGAAACCTTCCGCGAGGCCCGGACCCAGCGCGCCATCGGCCGCGCCGAGGTCGCGGCGATGCGGATGTATCTGGACTATGCCCATGACGCCAGCCGGGGCGTGCTGACGCCCGGGGCCGTGCTGTCCGAGATCAAGCGCAAGGTCGACCGGCCCGCGCCCGCGGCGCTGATCGAGGGGCTGGCCACGGCGCCCTCGCCGCTGGCCTATCTGCGGGGGCTGTCGCCGCAAAGCCCGGAATACGCCCGGCTGATGCGCGAGAAGATCCGCCTGGAACGGCTGATCGCCGAAGGCGGCTGGGGCCCCGAGGTCGGCGGCGGCAAGATCGAGCCCGGCCAGTCCGGCCCGCGCGTGATCGCGCTCAGGAACCGGCTGATCGCGATGGGCTATCTGCCGCGCACCGCGACCCAGACCTATGACGCGACGCTGCAGAAGGCGGTGCAGGCGTTCCAGTTCGACCACGGTCTCAGCGCCGATGGCATCGCCGGGCCCAGCACCGTGCAGGAGCTCGACGTGCCGCCGGAACGCCGGCTGCGGTCGGTCCTCGTCGCGATGGAGCGCGAACGCTGGCTTGGCGACGTGCGCGGCGACAAGCACGTGCTGGTCAACATCGCCGATTTCCATGCCCGGATCGTCGACAAGGGCGAGGTCGTGTTCGAGACCCGGTCGGTCGTCGGCCAGAACGCGCATGATCGCCGCACGCCCGAATTCTCGGACGTGATGGATCACATGGTGGTCAACCCGACCTGGAACGTGCCGCGCTCGATCGCGGTCAAGGAATACCTGCCGCAGTTCAAGAACAATCCCAATGCCGCGGGCCATCTGATGCTGGTCGACGGGGCCGGGCGCGTGGTCACCCGCGCGGCGGTCGATTTCACCCAGTATACCGCCTCGAACTTCCCCTTCGACCTCAAGCAGCCGCCCTCGAACGGCAATGCGCTGGGGCGGGTGAAGTTCATGTTCCCGAACCCCTACAACATCTATCTGCACGACACGCCCTCGAAGTCGCTCTTCAACCGCGAGACCCGGGCCTTCAGCCATGGCTGCATCCGGCTCGGCGACCCCTACGACTTCGCCTATGCGCTGCTCGCGACCCAGACCGACGATCCCAGGGGGTTCTTCGCGGCCAAGCTGAACAGCGGCCGGGAAACCCGCGTCGATCTGGAACACCCGCTGCCGGTGCACCTGATCTACCGCACCGCGATGGGCGAGCCCAAGGGCCGGATGCAGTACCGCCGCGATGTCTACGGGCGCGATGCCGCCATTTTCGACGCGCTGCAGGCCGCCGGGGTGGCGCTGCCCGAGGTTCAGGGCTAGATCTCCGGCCAGAACAGGCAGGGGCGGCCCGCGAGGGGCGCTCCGGTCAACGGGCAGGAGACTATCATGAGCTTCACGATCCAGGAGATCGCAACCGCCCTCGGCGCCCCCGCCGAGGGCGATCTCGACGTCAGGGTGACCGGCGCGGCGGAACCGGCGACGGCACGGGCGCAGGATCTGGCGCTGGCGATGGACCCCAAATATGCGGGCGGTCTGGCCGAGGGCGGTGCCCAGGCGGCGCTGCTCTGGGCGGGGGCCGACTGGCGGGCAATGGGGCTGAAGGCCGCGATCTTCGCGCCGCGCCCGCGGCTTGCGATGGCCGGGCTGACCCGGATGATGGACCCCGGCCCCGAGATCGCGCCGGGCATCCATCCGACGGCCGTCGTCGATCCGACCGCGATGATCGGGGCAGGGGCCGCGATCGGGCCTTATGCGGTGATCGGCGCGCGGGCGCAGATCGGGGCCAATGCCCGGATCGCGGCGCATGCGGTGGTGGCCGAGGATGTCCGGATCGGCGACGACGCGCTTCTGATGTACGGCGTGCGCATCTGCGCCCGGGTGAAGATCGGCGACCGTTTCATCGCCCAGCCCGGCGCCACCGTCGGCGGCGACGGGTTTTCCTTCGTCACGCCCGAGAAATCGGCAGTCGAGGCGGTGCGCGAGACGCTGGGCGATGCCGGGGCGTCGCGCCAGCAGCATTATACCCGCATTCATTCGCTTGGATCGGTCACCATCGGCGACGATGTCGAGCTGGGCGCCAATTCGACCATCGACCGCGGCACCATCCGCGACACGCAGGTCGGGTCGGGCACCAAGATCGACAACCTCGTGCAGATCGGCCACAACTGCCAGATCGGCGAGGACTGCCTGCTGTGCGGGCTGGTCGGCGTCGCCGGATCGGCCCGGATCGGCAACCGCGTGGTGCTGGCCGGACAGGTCGGCGTCAACGACAACATCTTCGTCGGTGACGACGTGATCGCGGGCGGGGCGACCAAGATCTTTTCGAACGCACCGGCCGGACGGGTGCTGCTGGGCTACCCCGCGATGCGGATGGAAACCCATATCGAGGCCTACAAGGGCCTGCGCCGGTTGCCGCGTCTTTTCGCGCAGGTCGCAGAGCTGCAAAAAGCGGTTTCAAAGCTCGCCCAGAGAGACTAAACCGACGCTGATTCAGGGGCAGAAAGGCTTTTCATGTCTGAGAACGTCAAGGACAAGGTCATCGAGATCATCGCCGAGCAGGCGGTGCTGGAGCCTTCGGACGTGAAGATGGAGTCGACGCTGGAAGATCTGGGGATCGACAGCCTCGGCCTGGTCGAATCGATCTTCGCGATCGAGGAAGCCTTCGATATCCAGGTGCCCTTCAACGCCAACGAACCCACCGAAAGCGAATTCGACATTTCCTCGGTGGCGGCCATCGTGACGGCCGTCGAAAGCCTGGTCGCCGAAAAGCACGCATGAAGCGCGTCGTCATTACCGGCCAGGGCACGATCAACGCGCTTGGCCATTCGGTGCCCGAGACGCTGGCGGCCTTCCGCGAGGGCCGCTGCGGCATCGGTGAAATCGACATTCAGGACCTCGACCGGCTGTCGATCCGGATCGGCGGTCAGGTCCGGGGCTATGACCCCGAGGCGCATTTCAATCGCCAGCAGATCGCGCTTTACGACCGGTTCACCCAGTTCACCCTGCTGGCCGCGCGTCAGGCGGTGGGGCAGGCGGGGCTGACCTTTTCCGACGAGCTGTCGGAAGAGGCGGGGGTCGTGCTGGGCACCTCGGGCGGTGGCATGAACACGCTCGACGAGAATTACCGGTCGGTCTACGAAGAGGGCAAGAACCGCGTCCATCCGTTCGTCGTGCCCAAGCTGATGAACAACGCGGCCGCCAGCCACGTCTCGATGGCCTACAACCTGAAGGGGCCAAGCTTCACCGTGGCGACGGCCTGCGCCTCGTCGAACCACGCGATGGGGCAGGCCTTCCAGATGATCCGGTCTGGCATGACCCGGGTGATGGTCACCGGCGGGTCGGAATCCATGTTGTGCTTTGGCGGCATCAAGGCCTGGGAAGGCCTCAGGGTCATGTCGAAGGACGCCTGCCGTCCGTTCAGCGCCAACCGCAACGGCATGGTGCAGGGCGAGGGCGCGGCGGTCTTCGTCTTCGAGGAATACGACCACGCCAGGGCCCGCGGCGCCGAGATCCTGGCCGAGGTGATCGGCTTTGCCATGACCTCGGATGCCTCCGACATCGTGATGCCCTCGCGCCAGGGCGCGGCCCGGGCGATTTCCGGGGCACTGCGCGATGCGCGGCTCGCCCCCGGCGATGTGGGCTATATCAACGCCCATGGCACCGGCACCGCGGCCAATGACAAGACCGAATGCGCGGCGGTGGCCGATGTCTTCGGCGCCGATGCCGACCGGCTGATGATGTCCTCGACCAAATCGATGCATGGCCACCTGATCGGCGGCACCGGCGCGGTCGAGCTTCTGGCCTGCATCATGGCGCTCCGCGAGGGGATCATTCCGCCGACCGTGGGCTATGAAGAGCCCGACCCGGAATGCGCGCTCGACGTCGTGCCGAACGAGGCCCGCGAGGCCGAGGTCGATGTGGTTCTGTCGAACGCCTTCGCCTTTGGCGGGCTCAACGCCGTGCTGGCCCTGCGCAAGGTCTGACACGCCGCCGCCGCACAGACGAAAAACGCCGCCCCAAGGGGCGGCGTTTGTGTTTCCTCACTTTGTATTTCCTCACCTGGCCGGTGGGTCAGTTCTGGCCCGACATCGTCGACAGCGCGTCGTCGAAGGCCGCGGTGAAGCCCGCCAGAGACATCGTGATATTGGCCTTCTGGTCGGGCGCGACCAGCGGAACGATCACGACCTTGGCCTCCTTGCCGCCCTTGAACGCCGCAAGATCTTCGGCCGACAGGGCAAAGCGCGCGACGCAGGCCTGCGGCGTACAGAAGGAAAACCGATAGCGCTTGGCCTGGCTCGTATCGATCTGCACCAGCAGATCCTCGGACAGCAGGGTTTCCAGCGGGGTCGCGATCTCGACCGCCGCGACGCGCGGCGCGGCCGCGGGCGGCATCGGCGCGACCGAGACCTGGGCCACCGCATTGTTTTCAGCGTCGCGCAGCAATTGCTGCATGTTGCAGGATTCCCGCTCGTCAGCCTTGACGCAGACAACGCGCCAGTCCTTGTAGGTTTCCTTGACGAAGGCTTGCGGCGCCTTGGGCGCCTCGGCCTGGCCCATCGGCAATTGCTCGGCCGGCGTGCTGTCGACCTGGGCCGGGGTTCCGCTGGATTCGGGCTGGGTCGGGGCGTCCTGCGCCAGGGCCGGCGCCGCCAGCGCGGTCAGCATGGCCAGTCCCAGGGGTCCGAAAAACTCTCGCATCGTCGTGCCTGCCTTTCTTGGATGCTCGTCGGTGCCGGTCTACACCAGCCGCGCACTGCTGTCAGGGGGCAATCTGGGGCGCCGGCAACGCTTCGCCACGAATGGAAAAAGGGCCGCGTCGCGACCCTTTTCCCCGTGTTCTTGCTCCCTGTCGGACGGGCCGACCTTTTTGATGAAAGGAAGCTACGGAGTTTGCCGGAACGCGTCAACATGCAAAGAAAGTCCGCGATTCAACCTCAGGGAGATCAAAAAAAGGCCGCATCGCGAAGATGCGGCCAGTCCATCAGGGAGGAAGACCCGCCCGAGCGGAAGCCCGGAAAGCGGGATAGAAAGAAGCCTGACAGTCAAAAGTTAAATAAGTATTGTCAAATCGGCCTAAAATTTGCGGAGAATTACAAATGCCGGGCGATATCATTCTGGGTGGCGCCGGGACGGACCATGCCGATCCGCAGATGTTACGGCTCGACAAGGCCAACCGGCACGGGCTGATCGCCGGGGCGACCGGGACCGGAAAGACCGTCACCCTGCAGATCCTGGCCGAAGGGTTTTCCGCCGCCGGGGTGCCCGTGCTTCTTGCCGACGTCAAGGGCGATCTCTCGGGCCTCGGCGCGGCCGGAAGCCCGGCCTTCCGCCTGCATGACGCCTTCGTCGCCCGGGCCGCCCGGATCTGCCTCGGCGATTACCGCTACAGGGCCTTCCCGGTGACCTTCTGGGATGTCTTCGGCCGCCAGGGCCATCCGCTGCGCACCACCGTGGCCGAGCTCGGCCCCTTGCTGCTGTCCCGGCTGCTCGAACTGAACGAGGTTCAGGAGGGCGTGCTGACCCTGGCCTTCCGCGTCGCCGATGACGAGGCGCTGCCGGTCGTCGATCTCGAGGATCTGCGCGCGCTTCTGTCCTGGGTCGGCGCCCGGGCCGAGACGCTGTCGCTGCGCTACGGCCATGTCTCGACGGCCTCGGTGGGCGCGATCCAGCGGCGGCTTCTGGTGCTCGAAAGCCAGGGCGGCGCGCATCTCTTCGGCGAACCGGCCTTGCAGCTTTCCGATCTGCTGCTCACGGCCCCCGATGGGCGCGGGCGCATAAACATCCTCGCCGCCGAGGCGCTGATGACCGCTCCCCGGGTGTACGCCACGCTGCTGCTATTCCTCCTGTCGGAACTCTTCGAAACCCTGCCCGAAATCGGCGACCCCGAAAAACCCCAACTGGTGATGTTCTTCGACGAGGCGCATCTTCTGTTCGACGACGCCCCGAAGGCGCTGGTCGACCGGATCGAACAGGTGGCGCGGCTGATCCGCTCGAAAGGCGTGGGCGTCTATTTCGTCACCCAGTCGCCGGACGATCTGCCCGAGGATGTGCTGGGCCAGCTCGGCAACCGGGTACAGCACGCGCTGCGGGCCTTCACCGAACGCGACCGCCGCGCGCTGGCCCGCGCCGCCGAGACCTATCGCGACAATCCCGGGCTCGACATCGCAACCGCGATCCGCGAGGTCGGGACCGGCGAGGCGATCACCTCGATGCTCGACGCCAAGGGGGCGCCCGGTCCCGCCCAGCGCACCCTGATCCGCCCGCCCGTCTCGCAGCTCGGCCCCCTCGACCCCGAGGCACGCGCGGCCCTGATCGCGGCCTCGCCGCTCGCGGGCCGCTACGACACCCCGCTCGACCGCGACTCGGCCGCCGAGATGCTGGCCGCACGGACCGAAGAAATCGCCGCGCCGCCCGAGGCTTCCTCCGCCCGCCGCTATTCCGGCCCGCATTCCCCGGCCCGGTCTGTCCCGCGCGACGGTCCCCGCGCAGAAAGCCTCGGCGCGGCCCTCGGTCAGGCCCTGATCGACGAGCTGTCCGGCCCGACCGGACGGCGACTGGTGCGCGGCCTTCTCGGCGGGCTCTTCCGCAGGCGGTGACGCGCGCCCCGTTTCTTCTTGGGAAAAATACCCCCCCGCCGGAGGCGCCGCGCCCCTGGGCGCGGCCCGGCCCAAGGCCGGACCAGCGGCGCCGCAGGCGCCGTGCAGGCCGGGGGCGGGAGCCGCCCGGTCAGCACTCTCAGAGCGGCCGGATCTTCAGCCGGGTGATCCGGTTGGCCTGCCGCTGCAGCACCTCGAACCGGAAGCCGTGGAACGAAAAGACCTGCCCCGGGGTCGGGATCGACTGGGCCTCGTGAATGACCAGCCCGGCGATGGTGTTGGCCTCCTCGTCGGGCAGGCTCCAGTCCATCGCCCGGTTCAGGTCGCGGATCGTCATCGACCCGTCGACCAGGATCGCCCCGTCCTCGGTCCGGCGCAGCGGGCGCTCGCTGTCGATGTCGAACTCGTCGGTGATCTCGCCGACGATCTCCTCGAGGATATCTTCCAGCGTGATCAACCCGCGCAGCGCGCCATATTCGTCGACCACCATCGCGAAATGGGTATGGCGGCGCAGGAATTCCCGCATCTGGTCGTCAAGCGTCGTGGTGTCGGGCACGAAATAGGGCTTGCGCGCCACATCCAGCACCCGAAGCTCCGAGATTTTCTCGGGCGATCCGTCCGGCCCGCGCACCAGCCGCTCGACCGCGCGCAGAAGGTCCTTGGCATGGATCACGCCCACGATGTTCTCGGGGTCGTCCTTGTAGATCGGCAGCCGCGTATGCGAGCTTTCCAGACAGGTCATCAGGATCGTCTCGGGCGGCAGGTCGGCGTCGATCACCTCGATCTGCGAGCGGTGCAGCATGATCTCCTCGACCGTGCGCTCGCTCAGATCGAGCGCGCCGAGGATGCGGTCGCGATCCTCCTTCTCGACCACGCCTTCGGAATGGCCCAGCTGCAGCGCGCCCGCGATTTCGTCCCGGACCGCCATGATCTGGCTGTCGGGATCGGCCCGGACCCCGAACAGCGCCAGGATCTGGCGCACCAGCGCGCGAACGGCACTGACCACCGGCGACAGGATCAGGATGATCGGCCGGATCAGCGGCGAGACCCGCGAGGCGGCCAGTTCGGGATTGGTGATGGCATAGGTCTTGGGCAGCACCTCGGCGAAGACCAGCACCACCAGCGTCATCACCAGCGTCGCCAGCGCCACGCCGGAATCGCCGAAAAGCCGGGTGAACAGCGTGGTCGCCAGCGAGGTCGCGAGGATGTTGACGAAGTTGTTGCCCAGCAGCACCGAGCCGATCAGGCGCTCGTTGTCCTCGGTGATGGTCAATGCGGTCTCGGCGCCGCGTTCGCCCTTGTCGGCGCGGGCGCGAAGCTTGCCGCGCGAGGCGGCGGTGAGGGCGGTCTCCGATCCGGAAAAGAAGGCCGACAGCAGCAGCAGCCCGATTATGGCGGCGCTGGAAATGAAAAGGGCCGCGTCGGCGACCGTGGCGGGGCTGTCCATGGGTCTCTCTGTTCGGGACTGTCCGTCTGGTTATGGGGGCAGGGCGGCCCGCGATCAAGACGGTCCGGAGTCGCGCGCCAGCGGGTGATGCTCCAGAACCAGATCGCGCAGCCGGTCTTCCAGAACATGGGTGTAAATTTCGGTCGTCGAGACATCGGCATGGCCCAGAAGCGTCTGGATCGCCCGAAGATCGGCGCCGCCCGCCAGCAGATGGGTGGCAAAGGCATGGCGCAGCGTGTGCGGCGTGACCTTGGCCGGATCGATGCCGCCCGCCACCGAAAGCTCCTTGATCAGTACGTAAAAGCGGTGCCGCGTCAGATGGCCCGCCTGACCGCGCCCGGGAAAGAGATACCGGCTGGCGGGCAGGCCCTTGGCCCGGGCCGCCTCTTCGGCGGCGTCGCGCTCGGCGATCCAGGCGGCCAGCGCGGTGCGCGCCCCCGGGGTCAGCGGCACTAGCCGTTCCTTGCCGCCCTTGCCGCGCACCAGTAGCATCCGCGGATCGCCCCGCGTCGCCGCCACCGGCAGCGTCACAAGCTCGCTCACCCGCATGCCCGTCGCGTACAGCACTTCCATCAGGCAGGCATTGCGCGTGGCATCGTGCGGGGTGCGGCCCGCGGCCTCGATCAGCCGCTCGACCTCGTCATGGCTCAGCGTCTTCGGCAATCGCCGCGCCCGGCCGGGCCCGCGGATCTGCAGCGCCGGATTGTCGGACCGCCAGCCCTCTTCATAGGCAAAGCGGTAAAGCTGCTTGATCGCCGACAGCCGCCGCGCCCGCGTCGTCGCGGCCAGCCCCTCGGCCTCGCAGGCGACCAGATAGGCGGTGATCTCGGTTTCCGTGGCGGTTTCGAAGGCGCCGCCGCGCCGGTCGAGAAAGCCCGCGAAATCCTTCAGATCGCGGCCATAGGCCAGCTGGGTATTGGCGGTCGCGTCCTGTTCGGCCGCCTTGGCCTCGAGAAAGGCCGAGATCCAGCGCGCGGCATCGGGGGTCATCCGCGCCGCTCCAGAAGCATCAGCTGCAGCGCCGATTGCCGCGCCACATCCTCCAGCCCCAGCTGCCGCAAAAGTCCAAGCCCCCGCGTCACATCCAGAATGTCGCCCTGCGCGCCATCGGTCACGAGGTCGATGGCGGCAAGGATCGCCTCGCCCAGCCGCTTTTCCTCGATCAGCCGCGACGGACCTGACCCCAGCGCGGGCTGGTCGAACCCGTCCTGCAGCGCGGCGGCGAGCGAGCCGAGCGGCGGCAGACCTTGCAGATCGCCCCGCGCGATGCCGACCAGAAACGCCTCTTCGTTGGTCTGCGGCTCGCGGCTTCGGGCAATGTCTTCGTATTCGTCGCTCAGAAGCCCGATCCGGAAGGCCAGCGCCCCGGCCGGACCGCCAAGCTTCATCCGCGCCAGGCGGGGCCCGTAGAGCTGGGCGAAGGGCACCTCCAGCTCGGCCGAGACCATCGCCGTCCAGGCCGTGTCGAGGGTATCCGTCACCGCCTCGGGTCCGCCCGACAGGATCGCGAGATCGAAGGCCTGCAACGCCGCGACCCGGTCCCAAAGCCCGCCCGAGGCCGCGGGCTTGCGTTCGGTCCAGACCCCCAAAAGCTCGTTCGGGGCCAGCGCGCCGGTCCGGGCCAGCCGCTCGGCGGCCTCGATCCGGGCCTTCCAGCCGGCGGTCGAACGCATGTCGGCGCGCGCGAAGGCGACGGGCAGGGTGGTCGTGGACAGCGGCTCGCCGATCGCCTCGCGCATCCGGAAGATCAGCGGCGAGGGCCGGGTCGGCAGCGGCAGCGCGTCGCCCTCTTCGGCCAGCGCCGGGTCGAGGAACCGGGCCAGAAGCGCGTCCTCCTCGGGCTTGACGAAGCCAAGCGCCAGCCCGGTTTCCAGCGTCAGCGCGGCCGCGTTCCAGTCGCCGCCGCGCGCAAGACAGAAGATCCGCACCGGAAAGGTCGGCGCGATGCCGGGATTGGCGCGCATCGCCGAACAGGCGCGGTCCTCCTGACCGGTCAGAAGCGAGATGTCGAACCAGCGCCGGAACAGCGAAGGCGCGGTCGGCCCGGCGCGTTCGACCAGCGCCTGCGCCTGATCGAGCGCGCCCAGATCCAGCAGCTTGTCGAGCCGCGCCAGCAAAAGCTGCCCGTCGGCCCCGCCACCCGTTGGCGGATCGAGCTCAGCCAGCAGCAGCGTCACCAGCAACTCCTGCACCGCGGGAAGGGTATCGACGCGCTCGGCCCGGATCGCGCGTGCGATGGTCTGGGTCTCGCCCGGCCCCCAGAGATCGCGGGGCAGCCCGGTGACCTGCGCGGGCAAAAGCCCGACCGCGTCGATCACGGTCGTGCCCAGCGGCACCACGGTGATGGGCTCGGCGCCGGGCACCGGGCTGATCGTCGCCGGGGGCTTTCTGGGGCCTGGGGCCGCCACCGAATCCGACAGCCAGTCGATGGCCGACAACGGACGCTCGGCCCAGGCGGGCGCGCCCGCCGCCAGCACCGCGGCCAGCAGCAGGGGGACCCGCGCCCTAGTCGACATCGAGGGTGAGGCTTTGCGTCACCGTCTGCTGTTCGGGGTCCATGTCGCCCAGATAGGCGAAGCCCACCAGCCCGACGAATGAGATAAAAATGATGAAAACCAGTGCCTTCAGTAGTCGCACCATGCCGGTCTGCCTTTTTCGGTCTGCTCGCGCGTTTCCCGCCTTTGCCCGATTATAACTGGCATTCCTCCGGAGTTCACGCCATTCAGGGGCAGAAATCTGCGACGGTGGCGGGAGGTTGCCCAGGTGGGCGCGAAGTTGAAGAAAACGGTGGTTCTGGTCGGGTTGATGGGGGCGGGAAAGACGGCGGTCGGAACGGTCCTGGCGCGGCGGCTCGGGGTGCCGTTCCTCGATTCGGACGCCGAGATCGTGAAGGCCGCCGCCATGACGATTCCCGAGATCTTCGCCCGCGACGGCGAGGCCTTTTTCCGCGCCCGCGAGGCCGAGGTGATCGCCCGCCTGCTGCGCGCCGCGCCGGGGGTGCTGTCGACCGGCGGCGGGGCGTTTCTGGGCGAGGCCAACCGCGAGGCGATTTCGGGGCTCGGCGTGTCGGTCTGGCTCGATGCCGATCTGGACCTGCTGTGGCAGAGGGTGCGCCACAAGGACACCCGGCCGCTGCTGCGCACGCCCGACCCCTATGGCACGCTGGCCGAGCTGTACCATGCGCGGCGACCGTTCTACGCGATGGCCGATCTGGCCGTCCGCGCCGATCCGCGCTATTCGATCGAGGACATGGCCGGGCGCGTGATCGAGGCGCTGAAAACCCGGCCCGACGTGATGGAGGCGGCATGAGCGCGACGGTCGAGACGGTGCATGTGGCCTTGCCGGGGCGCGAGTACGACATCCGCATCGGCGAGGGGCTGCTGGCCCGGGCCGGGGCCGAGATCGGGCCGCTTCTGCGCCGCCCGCGCGTGGCGATCCTGACCGACGAGACGGTGGCCGCGCTGCATCTTGCGGCTTTCCGCGCGGGTCTTGGCGATATCGAGGCGCCGGCGCTGGCCTTGCCCGCGGGCGAGGCTACCAAATGCTGGGCGCAGTTCGGCCGCGCCGTCGAATGGCTGATCGAGCAAAAGGTCGAACGGCGCGATATCGTGGTGGCCCTCGGCGGCGGGGTGATCGGCGATCTGGCGGGCTTTGCCGCCGCCGTGCTGCGGCGCGGCGTGCGTTTCGTGCAGGTGCCGACGACGCTGCTGGCGCAGGTCGACAGTTCGGTCGGGGGCAAGACCGGCATCAACTCGCCGCAGGGCAAGAACCTGATCGGCGCCTTTCACCAGCCCTCGCTGGTGCTGGCCGATACCGGCGTTCTGGGCACGCTTGCGCCGCGCGATTTCCTCGCGGGCTATGGCGAGGTGGTGAAATACGGGCTTCTGGGCGATGCCGCCTTCTTCGAGTGGCTCGAAGCGCAGGGGCCGGCGCTGGCGGCAGGCGATGTGGCGGCGCGGATCGCGGCGGTGAAACGGTCCTGCGAGGCCAAGGCGCGGATCGTCGAGCGCGACGAGACCGAGCAGGGCGACCGTGCGCTTCTGAATCTGGGCCACACCTTCGGCCATGCGCTGGAGGCCGCGACCGGCTATTCCGACCGGCTGTTGCATGGCGAGGGGGTCGCCATCGGCTGTGCGCTGGCCTTCGAGCTGTCGGCACGGATGGGGCTTTGCGCGCAGGAAGACCCGAGCCGGGTGCGCGCACATCTGGACGCGATGGGGATGAAGAAGGATCTGGCCGACATCCCGGGCGATCTGCCCGACGCGGACGGGCTGATCGCGCTGATGGCGCAGGACAAGAAGGTGCAGGACGGCAGGCTGCGCTTTATCCTCGCGCGCGGGATCGGCGAGGCTTTCGTGACCGCGGATGTCGATCCGGCGCTGGTCAGCTCGATCCTTGCCGAGGCGCTGGCGGCGCGCTGATCAGCCGCCGCGCCGCGCCATGAAGGCAAGCCGCTCGAAGAGCTGCACGTCCTGTTCGTTCTTCAGCAGCGCGCCATGCAGCTTGGGCAGCGCCGAGCGGCCGTCCTTGCGCAGATCCTCGGGCCGCATGTCCTCGGCCAGCAACAGCTTGAGCCAGTCGAGCACTTCCGAGGTCGAGGGCCGCTTCTTCAGCCCGTCGGTCTCGCGGATCTCGTAGAACCGGGTCAGTGCGGCCTGCAGCAGGTCCTGCTTGATGCCCGGATGATGGACCTCGACGATCTTCTTCATCGTCTCGAGATCGGGGAAACGGATATAGTGGAAGAAACACCGCCGCAAAAACGCGTCGGGCAATTCCTTTTCGTTGTTTGACGTAATTATGACAACCGGCCGTTCTTTTGCTTTCACCGTTTCGCCGGTCTCGTAGACGTGAAACTCCATGCGGTCGAGTTCCTGAAGCAGGTCGTTCGGAAATTCGATATCCGCCTTGTCGATTTCATCGATCAGCAGCACCACCTTGGCGGGGGCGGCGAAGGCCTGCCAGAGCTTGCCGCGGCGGATGTAGTTGGCGACGTCATGGACCCGTTCGTCGCCCAGCTGGCTGTCGCGCAGCCGACTCACCGCGTCGTACTCGTACAGCCCCTGCTGGGCCCGGGTCGTGGACTTGATGTGCCATTCCATGAGCGGCATGCCCAGAGATTGGGCAACCTGACGTGCGAGCTCGGTCTTGCCGGTTCCCGGTTCGCCCTTGACCAGGAGCGGCCGTTCCAGCGTCACGGCGGCATTCACGGCCACGGTCAGGTCGTCTGCGGCGACATAGGCGTCGGTGGACCCGAATTTCATCGCAATTCCGCCTCTCAATCCATTGAAATCGGGGGCGACCATAGCGCCCCTTCACAAAGCTTCAAGCGCCATGTAAGGGACCACAAACCTCGTGACACGATACGGCGATTGGGCTACACGCGAGCCCAGGTGCGCCGGGGGAGAATGATTATGAAACAGGTTTCGCCCGGCCCAGAAGAGGGAGCAGGGATGAAAGCCGAAGTTTTCTTGCCCGACGATTATCGTCCCGCCGAGGACGAGCCGTTCATGAACGAGCGCCAGCTCGAATATTTTCGCCGCAAGCTCATTGCCTGGAAGAACGATCTTCTGAACGAAAGCCGCGAGACGCTCGAGGGCCTTCAGGATTCGAGCCGCAACATTCCCGACATTGCCGATCGCGCCAGCGAGGAAACCGACCGGGCTCTGGAATTGCGGACCCGGGACCGGCAGCGCAAGCTGGTGGCCAAGATCGACGCGGCGCTGCGGCGGATCGAGAATGGCGAATATGGCTATTGCGAGGAGACCGGCGAGCCGATTTCGCTGAAACGGCTCGATGCGCGTCCGATCGCGACCCTGAGCCTCGAGGCGCAGGAACGGCACGAGCGGCGCGAACGGGTGCATCGCGACGACTGACCGGGAGTGGTGTGGCCCGGTACCGGGCCAGCTTTAAAGAGGTGCCGGATGTTCCTGGGCAGCCGAAAGATCACTGTCCTCGGGGCCGGCATCGCGGGTCTCGCCGTCGCCACCGCACTGGCACGGCACGGGGCCGAGGTCGTGGTGCTGGAACGCGCCGACGCGATCCGCGAGGTCGGTGCGGGGCTGCAGATCAGTCCCAACGGGGTGGCGGTGCTGCGGGCGCTGGGTCTTGGCGAGGCGCTGGCCGCGACGTCGGGCCGGGGCAGTGCCGTCGTGTTGCGCGACTATCGCCACGGCGCGCGGGTGCTGCGGCTGGATCTGTCGCGCGGCGCCCGGGACTACTTCTTCGTGCATCGGGCCGATCTGATCGACATTCTGGCCGACGCCGCGCGCGCGGCCGGGGTGCAGATCCGGCTTTTGCACGAGGTGACCGGGCTTTCGCTGGAGGGCGACCGGGCCGAGCTGATCACGGCGCAGGGCGCGCGGGCCAGCAGCGATCTGCTGATCGGGGCCGACGGGTTGCATTCGGTGGTGCGCGCGGCGCTGAACGGGCAGGTCACCCCCCGCTTTACCGGCCAGGTCGCCTGGCGCGCGCTGGTGCCTGCCCGGGGCAAGGTGGCGCCGGTGGCCAATGTGCATATGGGGCCGGGCAAGCATCTGGTGCATTATCCGCTGCGCGGCGGCGACATGATCAACATCGTGGCGGTGGAAGAGCGCGAGGCCTGGGTCGAGGAAGGCTGGAACCGGACCGGCGACCCTGACGCGATGCGGCGGGTCTTTGCGGATTTCGGCGGCGAGGTGCCGCGTCTGCTGGACCAGGTGCACAGCGTCAATCTCTGGGGCCTGTTCCGGCATCCGGTGGCCGATGTCTGGTATCGCGGCCCGGCCGCGATCCTGGGCGATGCCGCCCATCCCACGCTGCCATTTCTCGCGCAGGGCGCCAACATGGCGCTGGAGGATGCCTGGGTGCTGGCTGCGGCGCTGGCCCGGCATGCAACCCCCGAGGCGGCCTTTGCCGCCTATCGGGCCGAGCGGCGCCCGCGCACCGCGCGCATCGTCGAGATGGCCAGCCGGAACGCGCGCAACTATCACCTGAGGTTCCCGCCGCTGCGGTTGGCGGCACAGACCGCCTTGCGGCTGGGCGGCGTTCTGGCGCCGGGCGCGGCGCTCAGGCGGTTCGACTGGCTTTACGGCTACGACGCAGCGGCGCGCTATCCGGTGGCGCCGGTCTGAGCGGGCGTTGAGGGGGGGCGCTCCCGCCCCCGGGACGGCGCGGCAAAGCCGCTTGCCCGGGCTTGGGCCCGGCCGCGGGCCAGGGCCCGCGGCGGTCGGCCTTCGGCAGGCGCGGGAGCCGCGCGGCTCAGGCGTCGAGGTCGATCCAGACCGGCACGTGATCCGACGGCTTTTCGCCGGCGCGAGCGCCGCTTTCGATCCGGCAGTCGGTCATCAGGTCGGCGGCCTGCGGCGTCAACAGCATGTGGTCGATCCGGATGCCGTCGTTTCTGTCCCAGGCGCCGCCCTGATAGTCCCAGAACGAATAATGGCCCGGCCCCTGCACCCGGGCGCGGAACGCCTCGGTAAAGCCGAGGTTCAGGACCCTGCGGAACGCCGCGCGGGTCCGGGGCAGGGCCAGCGCGTCCTTCGCCCAGGCCTCGGGCCGGGCGGCATCCTCGTCCTGCGGGATCACGTTGTAGTCGCCCGCCATCACCGCGGGTTCCTCGGCGGCCAGCAGCTCGCGGGCACGGGCCTCGAGCCGGGCCATCCAGGCCAGCTTGTAGTCGTATTTCGGACCCGGCGCCGGATTTCCGTTGGGCAGGTAGAGCCCGCAGATCCGGACCGCGCGGCGGCCCGTGACGGTCGCCTCGATCCAGCGGGCCTGGGCGTCCTCGTCATCGCCCGGAAGCCCGCGCCGAACGTCCTCCAGCGGGAATTTCGACAGGATCGCGACCCCGTTGAACCCCTTCTGGCCGTGGGTTTCCAGATTGTAGCCGCGATCCTCGAAGGGCTCGCGCGGGAAAGCCTCGTCGACCGACTTGATTTCCTGCAGCACGGCGACATCCGGCGCAGCGGCGTCGAGCCAGTCGAGAACGGCCGGAAGCCGCGCCTTGACGCCGTTGATGTTGAAACTTGCGATCTGCATCGGAGGCTCCGTTTGCGCTGCCCTGCGACTATCCCCGGACGGGCCGGGACTGTCCATGCGAAAGCGGCCCGGGTCCGGGCCGGCCTGTCGACAGGGCGTCCCGGGTCAGGGAATGATGCGCGTGTATTTGGTGCCTTCGAGCGTCGCGCCGAAGATCAGCCCGGCCTGACCGAAGACGATGGCGATGATCGGATCGAGCGCGGTGATGGTATCGGCCGAGACCATGCCGCCGTCGTTCGTCACCGCATATTCCAGATCGGCCCCGGCCGACCAGCCCGAGCCCGAGCGGAACTGCCGGAGCGCCTCGGGGGTCATGAAGAACAGCGCATGGGCGTATTGCTGGGCGCCGATCTGCAACCCGAAGCTCGCCTGCGTGGCCGAGTAGTAATCGACCGTCACGTCGTTGATGCGCAGCGCGCCGCGCCCGTAGGCGCCGCCGACCCAGAGCCCGGCCTTGGTGATCAGCGGCATCCAGAGGATGCCCTGCGCTTTCTGCGACAGCTCTCGGGTCGCCGGGTAATGGGCGAAAAGATAGTTGCGGGTGCTATCGACGCGCGCGTCGAGTTCGCTTGCCCCGCTGCTGCCCACGCCATTGCCGCAGGCCGCCAGAGTCGCCGCCGCCCCGGTCGCACCGATAAAGCCGCGCCGCGAGATCAGGTGGGAGGTCTTGTCCTTGAACATTGCTCTCATGCCCCATGCTGTTGTGGCCTTGGCGGCCTTTGGCGCAAACTATAGACAGCCCCGCCGGGACTGTCACCAAGCTTGACGGCAGCAGGAGGCAATTCCTTGCCAGACCTGCACCCGCCGACCAGAGCCACGGGCACAGGCTTCGGGGCCCGGCTTAGCGGGCGTTCAGGATCTTCGCCGCGGCGGGCGCGAAATAGGTCAGGATGCCGTCGCAGCCCGCGCGTTTGAACGCCATCAGGCTTTCCATCATCACCTTGTCATGGTCGAGCCAGCCGTTCTGGACCGCCGCCATCAGCATCGCGTATTCGCCGGACACCTGATAGGCATAGGTCGGCACGCCGAATTCGGTCTTCACCCGGCGGCAGATGTCGAGATAGGGCATGCCGGGTTTCACCATGACCATGTCGGCGCCTTCCATCAGGTCGCGCTCGATCAGCCGCACCGCCTCGTCACTATTGGCCGGGTCCATCTGATAGGTCTTCTTGTCGCCCGTCAGCGCGCCCGAGGCGCCAACCGCGTCGCGGAACGGGCCATAGAAGGCCGAGGCGTATTTCGCCGAATAGGACATGATGGTCACGTCCTGATGGCCGTTTTCCTCCAGCGCCTTGCGGATCGCGCCGATCCGGCCATCCATCATGTCCGAGGGCCCCAGGATATCGGCCCCCGCCTCGGCCTGGGCCAGCGCCATCTTGACCAGCGCCGCGACGGTTTCGTCGTTGACGATCACGCCGTCCCGCACGATGCCGTCATGGCCGTTCGCATTGTAGGGGTCGAGCGCGATATCGGTCATCACCGCGATCTCGGGCACTTCCTTCTTGATCGCGCGGATCAACGTGTTCGAGAGGTTGTCCGGGTTCCAGGCCTCCTCGCAAAGCTCCGTTTTCAGGGAGATGTCGGGAGAGGGGAAGATGCACACGGCCGGGATGCCCAGCGCCGCCGCCTCCTTGACCGCCTCGACCGACAGATCGACCGAGCGGCGCATCACGCCCGGCATCGAGGGCACCGGCTCTTCCATGTTCTCGCCCGCCCGCACGAAGATCGGCCAGATCAGATCACCCACCGACAGCGTGGTCTCGCTGGTCAGCGCGCGCAGCGCGGCGCTGCGGCGGGTGCGGCGCAGCCGCATGGCGGGAAAGGGGGCAACGGTCGGGCGCATGGCAAGGGCTCCTTCAACAATTCCTGCGACTGCGTTACACCCAACCGGGTTCCTCTCCAAGGGCGGGAATCGTCCCGGGCCGGAGCACAGGGGAAAGGCGCACAGGTGGATCTTTACGGCAGAGTTTTCGATCTGATCGACATGCGGTCCTTTTCGAACCTGTGGTACTGGATCGCGCTTGCCGTGCTGTGGTCGACGTCCAGCCACTGGGTGCTGGGCGTGCCGTTCGATCTAATCCAGCGGGCGCGCCGCCGGGGCGGGCAGGCGGCCGAGGATGTGGCGACGCTGGTGGGTGTGAACGCGCGGCGCTATCTTTACATCGCGTCCGAGGCCGGGCTCTGGATCGCCGCGTTCACCGGCTTTGCGCTGGCGGTGCTTGTCGTGCTGGGATTCGGCTACGGGGTCGAATTCTGCCAGGCGGTGTTTCTGCTGGTCGCGCCGACGACGCTGGTCGGGCTCTGGTCGGTGCGGACCGCGCGCCGCTATGCCGAACGCGCGCCCTCGGGCGAGGCGCTGTACCGGATGCTGCGCTGGCACCGTCTGGGGGTGCAGGCGATGGGCATCGTCTCGGTCTTCGTCACCGCGATGTGGGGCATGTGGATGAACATGGTGATCACCGGGCTCTGACGCTCATCGCCGGCTTCGGGCGGGTTGCGGTTGACACCGGCCGCGCCGCACGTATCTGAACCTCCCCATGGAAGATCCGCGTCACATCACCGCCGGCGGTGCCCCCGAAGGGTTCGATGCCCGGCTTCTGGCCCGCGAGCTGACCCGCAGCGGCCGGCCCATCATCCATGTCGCCCGCGACGACAAGCGGCTGGCGGCGATGCGCGCGGCGCTGACCTTCTTCGCGCCCGAGGCGGTGGTGCTGGACTTCCCGGCCTGGGACTGTCTGCCCTATGACCGGATCTCGCCCAATGCCGATGTCGAGGCAGCGCGGATGGCGACGCTGGCCACGCTGGCGGCCGGGCTCTCGGGTCCCTTCATCCTGCTGACCACGCTGAGCGCCGCGACCCAGCGGGTGCCCGCGCGCGAAGTGCTGCAGGGCGCCTCCTTCACCGCGCGGGTCGACATGCAGATCGACGAGGCGGCGCTGAGGGCCTTTCTGGTGCGGATGGGGTTCACCCAGGCACCGACCGTGATGGAGCCCGGCGACTACGCGATCCGGGGCGGGATCGTCGACATCTATCCTCCGGGCGAGGCCGGGCCGGTGCGGCTCGATCTCTTCGGCGACGTGCTCGATGGCGCGCGCCGTTTCGATCCGGCGACCCAGCGCACCACCGAGAAACTGAAATCGGTCGAACTGGCGCCCGTGTCCGAGGTCATCCTCGACGAGGCCGCGATCACCCGCTTCCGGCAGAATTACCGGATCGAGTTCGGCGCGGCGGGCACCGACGACCCGCTTTACGAGGCGGTCAGCGCCGGGCGCAAGCATGCCGGGGCCGAGCATTGGCTGCCCTTCTTCCACGACCGGCTGGAAACGATTTTCGACTATCTGCCCGAGGCCGCGATCTATCTTGACGATCAGGTCACTCCCGCGCGGTTGTCGCGCTGGGAGACCATCGAGGATCAGTACCAGACCCGGCGCGAGGCGATGGCGCAGAAGGGCCGGATCGACACCGTCTACAAGCCCTGTCCGCCGGGGCTGATGTATCTGGACGACACCGCCTGGGAGGCGGCCGTGGCGGGCCACCGGGTGGTGCAGCTGGCGCCGTTGCAGCAGGGGCTGGGGCCGGGCGTCATCGACGCGGGCGGCCGCATCGGGCGCAATTTCGCGCCCGAGCGAAAGCTGGAACAGGTCAGCCTTTTCAGTGCCTTGAAGGATCATATTCAGACCCGGCGCGAAGAGGGCGCGGTGGTCGTCGCCTCCTATTCCGAAGGTGCGCGCGAACGGTTGCAGGGCCTTCTCGAGGATGAGGGGCTGACCGAGGCCACGCTGATCGCGGACATTCGCGAGGTGGCCGAGGGGCGCGGGCTCTATCTGACGGTCTGGGCGCTGGAACATGGCTTCGAGGGGCCGGGCCTGACCGTCATTTCGGAACAGGACGTGCTGGGCGAACGCCTGATCCGCGGCCCGAAGAAACGCCGCCGGGCCGAGAATTTCCTGACCGAGACCCAGTCGCTGTCGCCGGGCGATCTGGTCGTGCATGTCGAACACGGGGTCGGGCGCTATACCGGGCTCGAAACCATCGCCGCGGCCGGTGCGCCGCATGAATGCCTGGCCCTCGAATACGCGGGCGGCGACCGTCTGTATCTGCCGGTCGAGAATATCGAACTGCTCAGCCGCTACGGCCATGACGAGGGGCTTCTGGACAAGCTGGGCGGCGGCGCCTGGCAGGCCAAGAAGGCCAAGCTCAAGGAACGTATCCGCGAGATGGCCGACAAGCTGATCCGGGTGGCGGCCGAGCGTGTGCTGCGCCACGCCCCGATCCTGGAGCCCGGTCATCACATGTGGGAGGCGTTCTCGGCGCGTTTCCCCTATCAGGAGACCGACGACCAGTTGGCCGCCATCGAGGATGTGCTGACCGACATGGCCTCGGGCACGCCGATGGACCGGCTGATCTGCGGCGATGTGGGCTTCGGCAAGACCGAGGTCGCGATGCGTGCGGCTTTCGTCGCGGCGATGTCGGGGGTGCAGGTTGCGGTTGTGGCGCCGACCACGCTGCTGGCGCGCCAGCATGCCAAGGGCTTTGCCGAACGGTTCCGGGGCTTTCCGGTCGAGGTGCGGCAGCTCTCGCGCTTCGTGCCCGCCAAGGAGGCCGCCGCGACCCGCGCGGGGCTGGCCGAGGGCACGGTCGATATCTGCATCGGCACCCATGCGTTGCTGGCCAAGGGCGTCCGGTTCCAAAATCTGGGCCTGCTGATCATCGACGAGGAACAGCATTTCGGCGTCGCCCACAAGGAGCGGCTGAAACAGATGCGGTCCGACGTGCATGTGCTGACCCTGACCGCGACGCCGATCCCGCGCACCCTGCAGATGAGCCTGACCGGCGTGCGCGACCTGTCGATCATCGGCACGCCGCCCGTCGACCGGCTGTCGATCCGGACCTATGTCAGCGAGTTTGACAGCGTCACTGTCCGCGAGGCGCTGTTGCGCGAGCATTATCGCGGCGGGCAGAGCTTCTTCGTGGTGCCGCGCGTCAAGGACCTGCCCGAGATGGAGCATTTCCTGCGCGAACAGGTGCCCGAGGTCAGTTTCATCACCGCCCATGGCCAGCTGGCGGCGGGCGATCTCGACGAACGGATGAACGCCTTCTACGACGGCAAGTACGATGTCCTGCTGGCCACGACCATCGTCGAATCCGGGCTCGACATCCCGACCGCCAACACCATGATCGTGCACCGCGCCGACATGTTCGGGCTGGCCCAGCTGTACCAGATCCGGGGCCGGGTCGGGCGCTCGAAGGCGCGGGCCTATGCCTATCTGACGACGAAGCCCCGCGCGCCGCTGACGCCGCAGGCGCAGAAACGGCTGCGCGTGCTGGGCTCGCTCGACACGCTGGGGGCGGGCTTCACGCTGGCCTCCCAGGATCTCGACATCCGCGGCGCGGGCAACCTGATCGGCGAGGAACAGTCGGGCCATGTCCGCGAGGTCGGCTTCGAGCTGTACCAGTCGATGCTGGAAGAGGCGATCGCCCGCATCAAGTCGGGCGAGCTGGAAGGGATTTCGGATACCGACAGCGACTGGTCGCCCCAGATCAATCTGGGCGTACCGGTGCTGATCCCCGACGATTACGTCCCCGATCTCGATGTGCGGCTGGGGCTTTACCGGCGGCTCTCGACGCTTTCGACCAAGGTCGAGCTGGAGGGCTTTGCCGCCGAGCTGATCGACCGCTTCGGCAAGCTGCCGAAAGAGGTCAACACGCTGTTGCTGGTCGTCCGCATCAAGGCGATGTGCAAGGCCGCGGGCATCGCCCGGCTCGACGGCGGGCCGAAGGGCGCGACGGTGCAGTTTCACAACGACAAATTCGCCAATCCGGCGGGGCTGGTGGCCTTCATCCAGGACCAGCAGGGGCTGGCCAAGGTCAAGGACAACAAGATCATCCTGCGCCGCGACTGGAAGAAGGACAGCGACAAGATCAAGGGCGCCTTCGCCATCGCCCGCGATCTGGCCGAGAAGGTGCGCGAGACCGCCTGAGGGGGGCCTAGCGTTTCGGCACGGTCAGCATCACCGCCAGCGCCGCGCCCACGGCGATGAAACAGCCGGTGGCCAGCGGGCGCGGCGTGCCGTCGAAAAGAAGCCCGATGGGCGAGGCCAGAAGCGCCGACAGCGCGGTCGCGAAGGCCCCGATGATCGAGGCCGCCATCCCCGCCACATGGCCCAGCGGCTCCATCGCCAGCGCGTTGAGGTTGCCGATGGTCAGCGCGTTCATCCCGAAAAAGGTGATCGACCACAGGATATAGGCCGGAAACTCGGCCCAGCCCGGCAAGAGGTGCAGCCAGAAGGCGGCCATCATGACCCCCGACAGCACGAATTGCGCCATCAACGCGGTCCGGATCAGGTAGCGCATGCCCAGCCGTCCGACCAGCATCGCGTTGAGAAAGCTGGCCGATCCGGCGCAGATCGCGACCACGCCGAACCAGACGGGAAAGCTGTCGCCCTTGTCGAAATAGATGTCATAGACCTGCTGGGTCGAGGTCAGGAAGCCGAAGAACCCGGCGAAGATGAAGGTCTGCACCAGCGTCGCGCTGCGCGCCACCGGCGAGCCCAGCACCTCGCGCGCCGCTGCCAGAAGCGGGCCGGGGCGCAGCGCGCGGCGCGACTCGGGCGGCAGGGTCTCGGCCTGGCGCAGCCCGAACCAGCCCATCGAAACGACCGAAAAGACGAGAAAGGCGCCGAAGATCCCGCGCCAGCCGAAGCCCGCCATGACCACCGCACCGACCGAGGGCGCCAGCGCCGGCAGCAGCGTGAAGATCGTCATGACGAAAGAGACGATCTTCGCCATGTCGCGCCCCGAATAAAGGTCGCGCACCACGGCCAGCGCCACCACCCGAACGCCCGCCGCGCCGAAGCCCTGAATGACCCGGCCGATCAGCAGCCATTCGAGGCTCTGGCCGAGCCCCGCGATGGCCGCGCCCAGCATATAGGCCAGCGCGGTGCCGAGGATCACCGGCTTGCGCCCGAAACAGTCCGACAGCGGCCCCATGATCAGCGTGCCCGCGCCCATGCCCAGCATGAAGCTCGTGACCACGAATTGCGCGCGGTTCAGCGTCTCGGGCGTCAGTTCGGCGCCGATCTCGGGCAGGGCGGGCAGCATCGCATCGATCGAGAAGGCGACGGTTGCGAACAGCAGCGCCGTCATGGCGACGAATTCGACCCGCGAGAGACGGCGTACGGCCATGTGCTGTCCTTTCCTGAAGAGGAGGAGATCCGCGCGGGCAGGTGCCCGAAAACCGCCGCTCCGACCTGTCGCCCTTAGACGATCCGGAACGGTCGGACAAGTCGGCGGCACTGTGCGTCAGTGCACGGTTCGCGGATCAGTGCGGCCCGGCGGCGGTCGGTGCGCCCGCGAGTTCGGCGATGACGTCGAGCCAAAGCTCGGTCGGCTGCGCGCCCACCAGCACATGGGTATCGGCCAGGATGAAGGTCGGCACCCCGCTCACGCCCCGCTCGCGCGCATGGGCGTCGCGGGCGCGCACCTGATCGAGATCGGCGTCGCTGGCCAGAAGCCGCGCGACCATCGCCCCGTCGAGCCCGGCCGAGGCGGCCAGATCGGTCAGCACCTCCGGGTCGCCGATATCGCGGCCCTGCTGGAAATAGGCCTCGAAAAGCGCAGTCACGACCTCGGTCTGGCGGTGCTCGATCCCGGCCCAGTGGATCAGCCGGTGCGCGTCGAGCGTGTTCGGCGTGCGCTCGATGGCGGCCAGGTTCAGCTCGACCCCGGTCTCGCGGGCGCGGCGGTCGATTTCGGCATAGGCGCGGACGGCCTCGGTCTGGCCGCCGAACTTGGTCTCGAGATAGGCGCGCCGGTCCATGCCCGCGCGCGGCATGCCGGGGTTCAGCTGGAAGGGCTGCCAGGCGATGGTGAAAGGATGGTCAGGACGTTCGGAAAGGGCCGCGTCCAGCAACCGTTTGCCGATCAGGCACCAGGGGCAGATCGGATCGGAGAAGATATCAAGCCGGATCATGCGCGGCCTCGTGGGTCTGCCGGATCAGGCGGCGGTTGAGCTTGCCATTGGGGTTCTTCGGCAGCTCGTCGAGATGGACGTAAAGCCGGGGCTGCTTGTAGCGCGCCAGCCGTTCGGCGGCGAAGGCGGCAAGCTCGGCCTCGTCCTGCGGCGTGCCGGTATAGAAGGCGGCAATGACGGTGGTGTCGGCCTTGACCGCAATCTCGGTCGCGGCGACCTCGTGGATGGCTGGGTGTTCCATCAAGGCGCGTTCGACCTCCAGCGGCGAGACCCGGACGCCGCCCGCGTTCAGCATGTCGTCGCCGCGCCCCAGATAGGTGATGGCGCCGTCCTCGGCCATTTCGACCATGTCGCCGGTCAGGAACCATTCGCCCGCGAACCGCGCGCGGGTCTCGGCCTCGGCCTTGAGATAGCCCAGCATCAGCCCCGGATCGCGGTTCGAGACCGCGAGCTGCCCGGGCTCGCCCCGCGCGACGGGGGCGTTGTCGGGGCCCAGAACGGCGATGCGGCGCCCGGTCTGCGGATAGCCCGAGGCCGGAAGCGGCGCGGGCCGCGCCGGGCTGCCCGAGACGAAGGTCGAGCATTCGGACATGCCGAGCGCCTCATAGACGAAGGTGCCGGTCGCCTCGCGCCAGGCGGCCCGGGTGGCTTCGGGCATCTTCTCGCCCGCGGACAGCCCGTGGCGCAGCTTCGGCAGCACGATCTGCGGATGCGCCTTCAGCATCTGCCGGTAAACCCCCGGCGCGGCGGCGAAGAGGGTCGCATCGAAGCGGCGCAGCAACAGCGGCAGGTCGCCCGGTTGCACCCCCGGCGCCGGGATCAGCGCGGTCGCGCCGATGGCCCAGGGGTCCAGAAGCCCGGTGCCCAGCGTATAGGTCCAGTTGAACGCCCCGGCATGCAGCAGCCTGTCCTCGGCCGAAAGCCCGTACCAGCCCTCCCACATCATCCGCCGCGCCCAGACCGCGCGGTGCGCATGGATCACGCCGCGCGGCTGGCCCGAAGTGCCAGAGGTATAGACCACATAGGCGGGGCGGTCGGGATCGCCCGGCACGTAGTCGGCGGGCGCGTGAGTGTAAAAGCCGCGCTGGGTCTCGATATCCAGCACCGGCGCGGGGCAGTCCTCGGGCAGCGCCACGTTCGGCCCGGCGAAGATCGCCACCGGCTCGATCTCGGCAGCGAGCTTGCCGATCTCGATGCGCGTCAGCATCGCCGAGGTCGGCACCGGCACCAGCCCGGCGGTGATCGCCGCCAGATAGGCGATCGGAAACTCGACCCCGTTGCCCAGCCGCAGCAGCACCCGTCCGCCCTCGGGCAGGCCCATTGCCAGCAGGCCTGCGGCAAGGCCGCGCACCGCGGCCTCGAGCCGGGCATAGGACCAGCGTTCGGCGCCATGCGGGCCGACGATGGCCAGCGCCACCTTGTCGGGCGACAGCGCGGCGGGGGCCAGCACATAGGCGGCCAGGTTGAACGGGGCGGGGCAGGGCGCGGGCGCGCCCTCATCGAAGATCGCGTGCATGCCAGAGGTGCTAGCCGCGCGACCTTGCGGTTGCAAGGGGCAAGCTCTAAGAGCGACGCGCATGGACGAGGAGAGCGAACACAGCCTGATCCGCATCGCCCGTGCCCAGGGAGAGGCCGAGGCGGCCGAACCGCTGGATCTGGGGCGCCGGGTGCGCGAGCTGCGCACCGAGAAGGGCTGGACGCTGGAACAGGCGGCCCGTCAGGCGGGTCTTGCGCGCTCGACGCTCTCGAAGATCGAAAACGACCAGATGTCGCCGACCTATGACGCGCTGAAGAAGCTGGCGACCGGGCTGGGCGTGTCGGTGCCGCAGCTGTTCACGCCGATGCGGGGTGCGCGCGCGGGCGGGCGGATGGCGGTGACGCGCACCGGCGAAGGCGCGGCCCATGCGACGGCCACCTACGAACACGAGCTGATGGCGGGCGCGCTGGCGCGCAAGCGCATGATGCCCTACCGGACCCGGATCCGCGCCCGCGACGTGGCCGAGTTCGACGGCTGGGTGCGCCACGAGGGCGAAGAGTTCATGTATGTGCTGACCGGCGTCGTGCGGCTTTACACCGAATTCTACGCGCCGGTTGACATGCGCCGGGGCGACAGCGCCTATTACGATGCGACCATGGGGCATAATCTGGTGTCGGTCAGCCAAGAGGATGCGACCGTGCTGTGGGTGACCTCGATCGAGTGACGCCGTCAGAGCGCGTTGCGGACGGCGCGGGCCCCGGCCGAGATGTCCTTGCCCACCCCCTCGACGGTCGAGCATCCGGCCATCGCGAGCGCCAGCACCACAAGAAGCAGACGGGGCAGAAGTCGGGACATCTCAGTTCTCCTCGGACCACCAGACATCGGGCAGGAAGCCGACCCAGTCGCCATAGATCGGGATCGTCTCGGGGTAGTGCAGCCGGGCGGCATGGGCAAGATGCGAGCTGGGCGCGTACCAGATCGGGATGACATAGCGCCCGGTGGTCAGCACCCGGTCGAGCGCGCGGGTCGCGGCGATGAAATCGTCCCGGTCGGTGGCGTTCAGCAGGGTCCGGATCATCGCCTCGGCTGCGGGGCTGTCGATGCCCATCCAGTTGCCGGTACCGGGCTCGGTCACGCCGGCCGATCCCCAGTACAGCCATTGCTCGTTGCCCGGCGAGAGCGACAGCGCGCGGGCGTAGACCGTCATGTCGAAATCGTAGGACGCGGTGCGCTGGACATATTGCGCGGTATCGACCTGGGTCACGCGGACGTCGATGCCCATCCGGTGCAGCGCATCGGCGAAAAGCGTCACGATGCGTTCGCTGTCCGAGGCGCCCTGCACCAGCAGGATCTCGAACCGGAAGGGCGCGCCGTCGGCGTTTCTGAGCCTGCCCCCGGGGCCGACCGTCCATCCGGCCTCGGCCAGCCGCGCCAGAGCTGCGCGCAGGTTGCGCCGGTTCTGCGGCCGCCCGTCCGAGACCGGCAGCGCATAGCCGTCAAGCGCGCCGGGCAGCAGGCTGTCCGCGAAGGGCTCCAGCAGGTCACGCACCTTGCCTTGGGCCGGGCCGGGCCGCATCCCGAGTTCCGAATTCGAGAAATAGGACGCGATCCGGGGCTGGGTGCCGCCGGTCAGGGTCTGGTTGATGAATTCGAAGTTGAAGGCGAGCATCATCGCATCCCGCACCCGCCAGTCTGCGAAGATCGGCCGCCGCGTGTTCATCGCCAGGCCCGAAATGCCCGAGGGCCGGTGGTGCGGGATCTCGGCCTTGACGATGCGGCCGTCGCGGACCGCCGGAAAGTCGTAGGCGCTCTGCCAGCGGGCGTCGTTCGTTTCGCGGTAGATATCGACCTCGCCCGCGGTGAAGGCCGCGAACAGCGCAGCCCCGTCGGCGTAATAGTCGTGGCGGATCTCGTCGAAATTGTGCTGGCCGCGGTTGAAAGGCAGATCGCGCCCCCAATAGTCGGGGTTCCGGCGCAGGCTGACGAAGCGGCCCGGCTCGACCTCCGAGACCACGTAAGGCCCGCTGCCGATCGGCGCCTCGAGCCCGCTCCGGGCGAAGTCGCGGCCCTCCCATTGCGCCTTCTTCAGGATCGGTCTCAGCCCCAGGATCAGCGGCAATTCGCGGTCGGGGGCGTCGAAGGTAAAGCGCACGCTGCGCGGCCCCACGGCCTCGGCCCGGGCGATCTTTTCATAGCCGTTGCGATAGCGCGGATGGCCGAGCGTGCCCAGCGTCTCGACCGACCAGAGCACATCCTCGACCGTCACCGGGCTGCCATCCGAGAACCGCGCCTCGGGCCGCAGGGTGAATTCGACCCAGTCGCGCTTCGGGCCGGTGGTGACGGTTTCGGCCAGAAGACCGTAAAGCGTGAAGGGCTCGTCCCAGGACCGGCCCAAAAGGCTTTCGAAGCTTTCATGGCCAAGCGCCCAGGGCGCGGTGCCTTTCAGCAGGAACGGGTTCAGGCTGTCGAAACTGCCGGTTTCGCCCAGCACGATCCGCCCGCCCTTGGGCGCGTCGGGATTTGCATAGGGCAGGGCCACAAAATCCGGTGGGAGAGCAGGGGCGCCATACATAGCGATGCCATGGGCGGGGGCAGGTGCGGGGACGTCGGCCAGACCGAGCCCGGCCGAGAGAATCATGCCGAGTGCTGCGCCTGCGACTCGTGCCGCGCGAAGGGGGGTGCCTGTCATGGTGCTCGGGCCTTGTTCCGGCTGGGCCTTGTTTTGCTTGAGCCGGAGCCTACGCGGAGCACCGTGGCTTTTCAAACTTTTAGCTTGGCCCTCGGCGCCGGATTGCGTATAAAGAACCCACTGCTCGATAGGTTTCTTGCCTGTATGAAACCTGCCTCAATAACTTAACGCCCGCCTCGTGCGGGCGTTTTTTTCTGGGCTTTCCAGACATATCCCGGGCAAGAGAATCGGTCAGGCGCGGTACCGCTTCGGGCCCCGGCCGCAGCGGCAATTGCCTACAGTCCGCGGCCGGTCGAGCCAATTCACTTCGGCTCCCGTTCGCGTGTGTTTCCCTGCTATGCCGCCGTCCCCGCGCCATGTAGGATTTCTGCAACTGCAGCATTCACGAAAGGGGTTTCAAATGTCGCTTGCCGGAAAAACCGCCATCGTCACCGGGTCGAACTCGGGCATCGGGCTTGGCGTCGCGCATGAACTGGCCCGGGCGGGCGCCGACGTCGTGCTGAATTCGTTCACCGACCGCGACGAGGATCACAAGCTGGCCGAAGAGATGGCCGCGCAGCACGGGGTGAAGGTCCGCTACATCAAGGCCGACATGTCCAAGGGCGACGACTGCCGCGCGCTGATCGAAAAGGCAGGGGCCTGCGATATCCTGGTCAACAACGCAGGTATCCAGCATGTGGCCCGGATCGAGGCGTTTCCGGTCGAGAAATGGGATGCGATCATCGCCATCAACCTCAGCTCGACCTTTCACACCACCGCCGCGGCGCTGCCGATGATGCGCAAGGCGGGCTGGGGGCGGATCGTCAACATCGCCTCGGCCCATGGCCTGACCGCGAGCCCCTTCAAAAGCGCCTATGTCGCCGCCAAGCACGGCATCGTGGGCTTCACCAAGGTCACCGCGCTGGAAACGGCCGAAGAGCCCATCACCTGCAACGCGATCTGCCCGGGCTATGTGCTGACGCCGCTGGTCGAGGCGCAGATCCCCGACCAGATGAAGGCGCACGACATGGACCGCGAGACGGTGATTCGCGAGGTGATGCTGGACCGCCAGCCCTCGAAGGAATTCGCCACGGTCGAGGAGATCGGCGGCACGGCCGTGTTCCTCTGTTCGGACGCCGCCAAGCAGATCACCGGCACGACGATCAGTGTCGACGGCGGCTGGACCGCGCTGTGAGGGCGCGATGACGACCCGGCGCATCAACCTGGCGCTGCAGGGCGGAGGCGCGCATGGCGCCTTCACCTGGGGCGTGCTGGACCGGCTGCTGCTGGACCCCGAGATCGAGATTGCCGCGATCTCGGGCGCCTCGGCGGGCGCGATGAACGGCGCGGCGGTCAAGGCCGGGCTGGTCTCGGGCGGCCGCGAGGCCGCGCGCGAGAACCTCGACTGGTTCTGGGAACAGGTGGGCGCGGTCGGCGACATGCGGCTGACCAGCTGGATGGCGGCCTTCCTGCCGGGCGCGGGGGCGGTGGCGCAGTTCATGGAACAGGCCCTGCCGATCTCGCTGATCGACAATGCAAGCCGGTCGGTCAGCCCCTATGCGCTCGGGCCGTTCTACCGCAACCCGCTGGAACGGGTGGTGCGCCGCTTCGATTTCGGCAAGGTCTGCGCCAAGGCCGAGCCGCTTCTCTTCGTCGGCGCCACCAATGTGCGGACCGGCAAGGTGCGGGTCTTCCGGGGCGACGAGATCGACAGCGACGTGTTGCTGGCCTCGGCCTGCCTGCCGACGCTGTTTCAGGCGGTCGAGATCGCCGACCCGGACACCGGCCGGACCGAGGCCTACTGGGATGGCGGCTATACCGGCAACCCGGCACTCTTTCCGCTGTTCGCGCCGGAACTGCCCGAGGACATCGTGGTCGTGTCCATCAATCCGATGGAGCGCGACGAGGTTCCGCGCACGCCGCAGGACATCCAGAACCGGATCAACGAGATCAGCTTCAACTCGTCGCTGCTGCGGGAACTCCGGGCGATTTCGCAGCTCGAACAGCTGATCGCCGAGGGCCGGATCGATGCGGGCTCGCTGAAGGTGCCGCGGATTCACATGATCTCGGATGACGGGATGATGAACAGCCTCAGCATCGTGACCAAGCTGATGCCAAGCCCCATCGTGCTGGCCGAGCTGAAGGAGGCCGGACGGGCGGCGGCCGAGCGGTTCCTGCACGAGGTCAAGCCCGCCTTGCAGACCGCGAGCAGCGTGAACCTTCAGAGGATGTGCGAAGGCACCTGAGCGGGGGTCAGGCGCCCAGGTTCAGCTTTCCAGGATCAGCCGCGCCGCGATGGCCCACATCACCGCGGCGATCAGCGCGTCAAGCACCCGCCAGGCGACCGGGCGGGCCATCGCGGGGGCGAGGACGCGCGCCCCGTAGCCGAGCGCGAAGAAGAAACAGAACGAGGCCAGGACCGCCCCCAGCGCGAAGGCCTCGCGCGCGGCGCCCGGGTCGAATTCGGTCGAGACGGCGCCGATCAGGCCCAGAGTGTCCAGATAGACATGCGGGTTCAGCCAGGTCAGCGCGGCGGCCGTGCCCAGCACCGCCCAGACGCTGCCCGCCCGGCCCTCGGCGGTCAGCCGGTGCCCGCCCTGCCAGGCGGCGCGGGCGCGCAATGCGCCATAGACGATCAGGAAGGCGGCGCCGCCAAGGCTCAGCGCCTGCGGCAGCCAGGGCAGGGCGCCTGTCACCGCGCCAAAGCCTGCGACCCCGGCCGCGATCAGCACCGCGTCCGACAGCGCACAGAAAAGACACAGCGCAAAGACATGGCTGCCCAGAAGCCCCTGACGCAGAACGAAGGCGTTCTGCGCCCCGATGGCAAGGATCAGCGACAGCGAGGTCGCGAATCCGGTCAGCCCCGGTCCCAGCACGGTCACGCTGCGGTCGCCTTCAGGCGCCGAGCCGTTCGCGCTGGCGCGGGCGCCGGGCGGCCTCCTGCACGGCGCGCGGGGCCGCCGCCGCCGCCGCGGCCAGAACCCGGGGGTCTTCGGGCGCCACCAGCCCGGCCGAGATCACCAGCTTGGCGGCTTCCTCGACGCTCATCTCAAGCTCGATCACCTCGCTTTGCGGCACGAACAGCAGAAAGCCCGAGGTCGGGTTGGGCGTGGTCGGCAGGAACACCGACAGCAAGGGATCTTCGCCCGGGATCACGCGCTTGATCTCGCCCTTGGCGCTGGTCGAGACGAAAGCCAGTGCCCAGATCCCCTGACGCGGATATTGCACCAGAACGACCCGGTCGAAGCTGGTCTCGGTCTGGGCGAAGACGGTCTCGGCGATCTGCTTGAGCCCGTTATAGACCGAGCGGATCACCGGCATCTGCCCGACGACCCGTTCGCCCCAGCCGATGAAGGACCGCCCGACCATGCCCTTGGCCATCCAGCCGACGACCAGGGTGAAGATCAGGAAGAAGATCACGCCGAGGCCGCGAATGTCGATGCCGATATATTGCTCGGGCTGGAACTTCTGCGGCACGAAGGGCAGCACGAAGCCGTCGATCCAGCCGGTCACGGTCCAGATCAGCCAGACGGTCAGGCCAACCGGGGCGATCACCACCAGCCCGGCCAGGAAGTTGTTGCGAAGCCGCGCCAGCACGCCGCGCCAGAACGGGCGCGGTTGCGGGTCCTGCGGTTCGGGATGGTCGGCAGAGGGCTCTTTGGTCTCGAACATGTGTGGCTGAAATCTCCCGTGTCGGACCATACCTAGGCAGGGGTCTGCCGCCCGGCAATAGCCGCGCCGAGAAGCGGTGAGGATTTCGGCGCCAGAGGGGCGCGGACCGGGCATTCCGCCGACCGCCTGCCCGTTCGCCGGGCGGTGCGGGACCGGGAGCAGGCGGCGGGCGCGCTCAGGCGAGGCGGAGGGCGATTTCGGCCGCGAGCCGCGCATTCGCGCGCACGAGCGCGATATTGGCCTCGAGCGTGCGCCCGCCGCTGAGCTCGTAAAGCCGGGCCAGCAGGGCCGGGGTCACGTCCTTGCCCGAGGCCCCGGCCGTGTCGGCCATCGCCCGGGCGATCATCGGCTCGATCTCGGCGCGGGGGATTTCGTCTTCCTCGGGGATCGGGTTGCCGACAAGCTGGCCGCCCGGCAGGCCCAGCAGCCCGCGCATCCGGTGCGCGGCGGCGATCTCGGCGGCGCTGTCCATCCGGAGCGGCGCGGCCAGCCCGGACGAGCGCGACCAGAAGGCCGGGAAGGCGTCGCTTTGATAGGCGATGACCGGCACGCCAAGGGTTTCCAGCACCTCCAGCGTCTTCGGCAGATCGAGGATCGCCTTGGCTCCGGCCGACACCACCGTCACCGGCGTCTGCGCCAGTTCCTGCAGGTCGGCCGAGATGTCGAAGCTGGTTTCGGCGCCGCGATGCACGCCGCCGATGCCGCCGGTCGCGAAGACCGCGATCCCCGCCAGGCGGGCGCAGATCATCGTGGCCGCGACCGTGGTCGAGCCGGTGATGCCGCGCGCCAGTGCCGCCGCCAGATCGGCCCGGCTGAGCTTGGCCACGCCCTCGGCCCGGGCCAGCGCCTCAAGCGCGTCGGGCGCCAGTCCGGCATGGATCCGCCCGCCGACGACGGCGATGGTGGCAGGCACGGCGCCCGCCGCGCGCACCTCGGCCTCGACCGCCAGCGCGGTTTCGAGATTGCGCGGCCAGGGCATGCCATGGGTGACGATGGTGCTTTCCAGCGCCACGATGGGCGCGAAGGCGGCCTTGGCGTCGGAAACTTCGGGCGAGTAGCTCAGCGAGAGGGGCATGGATCGTCCTCGGCGGTGACATGACGGGTGGCGGCGGCAAGGGCTGCGGCAAGCGCCGCCCCGGCAGGGGCGCCGCCCAGTTCGGCGGCAATATGGGCGGCCATCAGCGCATCGCCCGCGCCGGTGACATGGGCGGCCTCGACAGGCGCCGGGCAGGCGGCGACCAGCCGGTCGTCCGACGCGAAGGCGGCCGCCCTCGCGCCATCGGTGACCAGCACCCGCGCCGCGCCCGCGGCGCGCAGCGCGGCGGCTGCGGTGGGGGCATCGGCAAGCTCGCGCCCGAGGATCAGCCCCGCCTCGGCCCGGTTCAGATAGAGCGTCGCCCCGGGCCGGGCAAGGAAGGGCGCGATCCGCTCGGCCTTGCCGGGGCTTGCGGGCGCCACGCGCAGATCGGCGGCGGCGAAGGCCGGATGGGCTGCGATCCCGGCCAGAAGCCCGGGCAGCAGGTTGCCGTCCAGCACCACGGTGCCCGCGAAAGGCCGGTCGGGCGCACCGAGCGGGCCGTCGATCAGCGGAGCCAGCACCGCGGCTCCGGCGGCCTCCAGCCCGCCCGCATCGGCGATGGCGGCCACGAGCCCGGTCGCATCCTCGATCGCCATATAGATGTCGGTGGGCCGCGCGCCGCGGCGAAGCCAGCGGGTCTCGATCCCCAGCGCGGCGGTGGCGGCGATCAGCGCCGCGCCTTCGGCATCGCGCCCGACCGCCCCCAGCACCGCCGGGCGCAGCCCGTGGCGTGCCAGCGCCGCCGCGACGTTCAGCGCCACACCGCCGGGACGGCGCGCGATCCGGCCGGGGCGGTCGTCGCCCGGCGCCATCGGGCGGGGCGCGCGACCGATCACGTCCCAGAGGACGGCGCCGATGCAGAGAATGGGAAGTTCCGCGCTCATGGCGCCTTTCTGATCCGCGTCCCGGCCGGTGACAAGGCGCGCGATATGGGTATTTTCGCCAAGAAGAAGAGGCAGGGCTTGTGCGGGCGGCCAAATGAGGGTAAGCGCGCGTCACTTCGACAGGCGGGGCTGGGCCCTGCGGGGAGACATCCCGCAGCGGTCCGCCGGTTGGGCATCTGCCCTTGACGTCCCGCCCAGGCGCAAACCGGAAAGGACAAGGACATGGCGCTTCCCGATTTCTCCATGCGTCAGCTGCTGGAAGCTGGCGTTCACTTCGGTCACCAAACCCAGCGGTGGAACCCCCGCATGGCGCCCTATATCTATGGCGACCGCAACGGCATTCACATCGTCGACCTGACCCAGACCGTTCCGATGCTGGACCAGGCGCTGAACGTGATCCGCGATACCGTGGCGCGCGGCGGCCGCATCCTCTTCGTCGGCACCAAGCGGCAGGCGCAGAAATCGGTGGCCGAGGCGGCCGAGAAATGCGCGCAATACTACATGAACCACCGCTGGCTCGGCGGCACGCTGACCAACTGGAAGACCGTGTCGCAGTCGATCAAGCGTCTGAACGAGATCGACGAGCGCATGTCTGCCGGCGCCGAGGGCCTGACCAAGAAGGAACGGCTGCACATGGAGCGCGAGCAGACCAAGCTGCAGGCGTCTCTGGGCGGCATCCGCGAAATGGGCGGCCTGCCGGACCTGCTGTTCGTCATCGACGTGCGCAAGGAAGACCTGGCGATCCTCGAGGCCCGCAAGCTGGGCATTCCGGTGGTCGCGGTGGTCGATACCAACTGCTCGCCCGAGGGCGTGGACTACATCATCCCGGGCAATGACGACGCGGCCCGCGCGATCCAACTGTATTGCGACCTGGCCAGCCGGGCCGCACTCGATGGCATGAGCGCGCAGATGGATGCCGCCGGCGTCGATATCGGCGCGCTGGAAGAGGCGCCGGTCGAAGAGCTGCTGGCCGAGGCCGGGACCGCGGAAGAGGCCTGAGCCTCATCCGCTGTCACGGAATTGATACCGGGCGCGGCTAGAGCCCGCCCGGTCACCCAACGACTATCGAGGAGAGCCGAACCATGGCGATCACCGCTGCACTGGTGAAGGAACTGCGCGACAAGACCGGCGCGGGCATGATGGATGCCAAGAAGGCGCTGACCGAAACCGAAGGCGACATGGACGCCGCGGTCGACTGGCTGCGCACCAAGGGTCTGGCCAAGGCCGCCAAGAAATCCGGCCGCACCGCCGCCGAGGGCCTGGTGGCCGTCGTCGTCGAGGGCGGCAAGGGCGTCGCGGTCGAGGTGAACTCGGAAACCGACTTCGTGGCCAAGAACGCCGAATTCCAGGCGATGGTCGCGGAGATCGCCAAGGCGGCCATCGCCGTCGATGACATCGAGGCGCTGAAATCGGCCGATCTGGGCGGCAAGACCGTCGCCGACACGCTGACCGACAAGATCGCCACCGTCGGCGAGAACATGACGCTGCGCCGGATGGCCAAGATCGAGGGCGACCAGCTCGTGGCCTATGTCCACAACGCGGCCGCCGACGGCATGGGCAAGATCGGCGTTCTGGTCGCGATGACCGGCGGCGACGAGGCCTTCGGGCGTCAGGTGGCGATGCACGTCGCCGCGGCGAACCCGGCGGCGCTGTCCGAGGCCCAGATGGACCCGGCCGTGATCGAGAAGGAACTCGCCGTCCAGACCGCCAAGGCGCTGGAAGAAAACGCGGGCGCCGCGAAACCGAAGCCCGAGGCGGTGATCACCAACAACATCATCCCGGGCCGGATGAAGAAATTCATCGCGGAATCGACCCTGATGGGGCAGGCCTTCGTGGTGAACCCCGACCTGACCGTCGAGGCTGCCGCTCAGGCGGCCGGTGCCACCATCACCGGCTTTGTCCGGATCGAGGTCGGCGAAGGCATCGAGAAGGCCGAGGAAGATTTCGCGGCCGAAGTGGCGAAAGTCGCTCAGGGCTGATCCTGCCGCACGGCACGGACCACCCGAAGACATGGCGGCGCGGCACCCGGACGGGGCTGCGCCGTTTTCGTTTCTCGCTTTAGGTTCCTCGCTTTCCGTGTCTGGAGGGGCAGCGGGCCGTTTCAGGACACCAGCCGCGTCGGCTCGGTCGGGTCGGCGGTGGGCAGCGGGGCGGTATCGGCCTGGCAGAGCGCGGCGGCCGAAACGACGCGGTTGCGGCCGCGGATCTTGGCGGCATAAAGCGCCTCGTCGGCCCGGCGGATCGCCGCGGCGATGCCGACCTCGCCGGGATGCACCATGCTGACGCCGAAGGAGGCGGTGACCGGACGCGCCGTCGCGCCGATCCGCATGGGGTCCCGGGCGGCGATGGCCTGGCGCAGCCGTTCGGCGGTCTGCACCAGCAGGACCTCGGCCGAACTGGTCATCACCACCAGGAATTCCTCGCCCCCCCAGCGCACCAGCAGATCGCCGTTGCGCACGTTCCGGGTCACGGTCTCTGCGATGTCGCGCAAAAGCCGGTCGCCCGCGTCATGGCCAAGCGCATCGTTGACCGCCTTGAAGTGATCGAGGTCGAACAGAACGACCCCGCGCGCCTCGTTGCGGGTGCCCAGAGCCGCCGACAGACCGCGCCGGTTCAGGGCGCCGGTCAGCGGATCGTGACGCGCGGCATGTTCCAGCGCGAGGCTAGATTTCTCCATCAGATGGCCGATGCTCAGCACCAGTGCCAGCATGATCCAGCCGATGAAACCGAAGGCAAGCTCCAGCGCCAGATGTGTGGCGGGATCGGGCCGCACGTTGAGGAAATAGAGAAAGCCCGACATCCAGGGAACGACCAGCGCCCCGGTGACCAGCGCGCGGGTATAGGTGCCATAGCTGGTCTGGGCGAAAAGCGGCCGCAGGAACGGCTGGTCGCGCAGCTTCAGCGTCTGGGCCGAGCAGACCAGCACCATGGTCGCGAGCGCATAGGGCGACATTTCTCCGCGCCAGAGCGTCAGATTGAACGCGAGCTTGAGAATGCCCATGGTGGTCGCGACCCAGGCGGCAGCCAGGAACAGCAGCGCGGTCTGGCGCTGATACGGCTCGGCCAGCAGTCCGAGATTGAGCACGGCGAGCGCGAAGGAGATTTCGACCGACAAGATGCCGCGCAACCCCATGTCTTCGATCGATGCCTCGATCCGGGGATGGCCCACGATCTGCACCCAGCCGGGGACCGACGCTTCCAGAAGCCGCTCGACCGCCAGAACCGCTATGATGGCGGCGATCATGCGGATCGGTGCGTTGCGGCTCAGGGTCTGCGGGCCGGTCAGGAAGACCAGCCCGAAAAGCGCAAAGCCGATGGCCGGCAGGGGATGGAGCGCCGCCGCGCTGTCGTCGGGGGGAGACAGGAGATTCTGGATGAGCCCGAAACCGATCACAAGAAGGATGGCAAGGCCCAGAACGCGCATCGCTCCGGATTTCCGCATTGTCAGGCCACTGATCCACATCGTACAGCTCGCTCGTCACCGTTTATGCGGCAGAATTGGGCAGCGATAGGTTTAATATTTGGTTACGCGCCGCACGCTATTTCGTCCTGTCGCGCAATCTTATTAACCTTAACTGCAGATTAGGGTCAAAATATTACGGTTTTCGGGCCGAGATCTTGCAGCCTTGGGGGCCACACCGTGCCCAACCTCGCCGCCTTTCCCGCCCATGCCCTGTCGCGTCAGGCGCTTCGCCTGCTTGGTCTTGCCATGCTGGTCGCGGCCCTGGCTGGCGCGCTGCCGGTGTCGCTGATCCCGCCGCATCGGGAGGCGGCCTCGCTTCATCCCGCCGCCGCAGCCGGTTTCGCGCTGTTTGCGCTGTCGCTGCTTGGGCGTCGGCCCGCCGGACGGTCTTTGACGATCTGGACCGGGCTCGGGCTTGGCGCCGCTCTGATCGGCGCGCAGGGGCTCCTTGAGGCCTTGCTGCCCGGCTGGCCGCAGGCGATCTCGGGCACGTCGTTGCCGGGGATGCTGGCAACCGACGCCGGTTTCGACCTGCCATCGGCCTATGCGGTGCTGACCCTGAACCTCGGCCTCGCGGTCAAGCCCTTCAGTAGGGGCGCGGCGCTGGCGCTGCTGGCGGCCGCCTGGACGGGGATCTGGTGGGTCGCGATGGGCACGGTCCTCGCGGCAGCGGACGGCCGCCAGCCGGTCGCGGCCTTCGGACTTGTCTGCATGCTGTTGGGCGGTCTTGCCCTGGGGCATGTGCTGCGGGCCGATCCCGTCCTGCGCCCGCTGTTCGCGCGGGGCCGCCACGGGCTCCGGGCGCGCGGGCTTCTCGGGCTGGCGCTGGCGATGCCCTGGCTCGCCGGCCTGGCGGCCGAGCGGCTCTTTCCCGAGGCCCGGTCGGCCCGGCCCGCGCTCGAGCTGCTGATCGGCCTTCTGGGGGGGGCGCAGGTTGCGCTGGTGCTGGCGCTGGCCGCCAGCATGGACCGCGTCGTCCGCGCCGAGGCCCGGACCGAGCGGTTCGACCCGGTCGCCGGGCGCGCCAGCCGGTTCCGGCCCGACCGCGACCTGCTGGACGGCAAGGGCCCGGTCGGGGTGATCCTTTGCGCGCCCGCCGGTCACGGGACGGCAACCGGTCCCGGCGACGGGATCATGGGCCGCGCGCTTCAGGTGGCCACGCGCACGCTCAGGGACGAAGACAGCGTCGGCCGTTGGCGCGGGCGGAACCTGCTGGTGGTGGCCCATGTGCCCAGCGAGACGGAGCTTGCCCGGATGGCCGAGCGTCTGGCCCGGGCGCTTGCCCCCGACCTGCCGGAGGCCGCCATCGGGCTCAGCATGGCCGCCTTCGACGAGCCAAGCGTCGAGGCCGCGCTGCGCCGGGCCGAAGGCGCGCTTTACATTGCCGAACGCCGCGGCGCCCGGCACCCGGTGCGCGCTTCGGGCCTGGCGGACGGGACCGACCCGTCCCGACAGCGATCCGGAGGGGCAGGGGACCGGTGCGGCCCACAGCGAGTCGCCCGTGACCCGAAAACGAGAGATGGACGGATAACCGGGGTGACTGTGCGCGAGGGATGAAAGGGGCGGCAAACCCCCCTTAACTTGCTTGCCGCCCCTTGAGCCCTTTCGCGAACCGCCCGCTGGGGTGGGCGACCCTGCCGAAAAGGTGCAGGCTCTGACCGCCAAAAAAAACGACCACAACCTGCTCCGGTTTCCCGGTTCGGCGCTCTCCGCGAAATCGCGCGGTTTCTCGCCGAGACTGTTCCTTGGCCCAAGGCCACCACTCACGGAACGGTGAAAATCTGCCGGTCTGGCGCCAATAAGTGTAGTCAGGGAATCCCTACTTCCGGGGAAGCTGAAAATTAAGGGAATTCAACCCCAAGGCGAAGCCTCTTCGCGCACTGCGACCTCCGATGTAACGTCACGTCACTTCGGGACGGGCAATCACCGGTCTAGGGCGACTCGGCGCGGAAGATCTGGTTCTGGAACCAGGCTTTCAGGACCGCCTGGGCTGTCGTATCGACATCCAGCGCCTCGCGTGCCAGACGCAGGTGCTTTTCCACCGTGGCCTGGGTGACCCCGAGGATGGTGGCGATGTCGAGCGTGGTCTTGCCGTCGCCGACCCATTCCAGCACCTCGCGCTGGCGCGGGGTCAGCGGCGGGCGCTGTGCGGCATAGGGCAGGTTGTGCACCTTCAGGTGCATCACGTCGTTCATCAGCTGGATCACGTCGCCATGTTCGGCCCAGATCCGGTCGACATCGTCCTGGTCGAGCCCGGGCCGGGCCGCAAGCCCGATGGCGCCCTTGGCGCGGACCGAGATTTCGCTGAAGCTGATCGTGTAGCCCGCGACCACGCCCATCGAGCGGTTGAATTGGAGCACTTCCAGCTCTTCGGGCGGAAGTTCGCCCCGGGCCATCCGCTCGGCGATGATCCGCCAGCTGCTGGTGCCTTCGTTCCGCGAGGCCCAGCGGACCATCGGGGCATTCATGTAAAGCCCTTTGTCGACGAAGGCGCGGACATAGTCCGGCGAATGGTTCGACAGGACGATAACGTCGTCGCGGTCGCCGAAGCTGTTGGCGGCGCGGAATCGCGTGAACCCGTAGATCAGTCGGTCGAACCCGAAATCGGCCATCTTCTGGGTGTGCAGCGCCCAAAGCTCTTCGATGCTGCGCGCAGCGATCAAGGCGCTCAGATGTTCAAGGCTCATGAAGACCTCGACCTCGCGGTTCCGGAAGCGCACAGACGCACGGACACGGTTTGCCGAACTCGACCCAACATGACTGACCCTCCACACATGCCATTTTGTTAGTTCAGGTAAGCGGCTCCTGTCGAGCGCTGCCGCGCAGCGTAACTGTGCGCAAGACCAGCGGGCGAAACGTCCCGTTTTCCGGGATCGGCCTTGCAAACGGTGCGGTAGCCGCAGTCTAGCCCTTGTTATCATGGCACTTTGTTCCACTCAACGGAACATGATGCCCGTGACGCCGGGAAACGGTCGGCTGGATCCTGGGTTGAATTGGTCGCAGTCGGAGTCGCGCGGCTTGAAGCGATTTAGGTTACATAATCATGATTATCCGCCTTGCCTGACCGCTCGACTGGCGCTGCCCCGGCTGTTTCCAATGGCGCGGCTCGCGCTTAAAGCGCCGAGGACCTGCGTTCGGCCCTCTTACTTTAGCAGATCCTCATAACGGCGATCGGTCAGAGTCGCGAGAAACGCCACCAGCGCGTCGATCCGCTCGTCGTCGAGCGCAGGTCCGGTCGTCAGTTCGTCCATCGACAGCGTGTCCGGCACTTCGGGCGCGGCCCAGGGTGCGCCGGTCTCGGGATTGATCTGCCGCGCCGCCGCCTTGCTGTTGTATTTGTTGTAGAACAGGATGACGGTCCGCAGATCCTCGAAGACGCCGTTATGCATGTAAGGCCCGGTCACCGCGACGTTGCGCAGCCCCGGCACCTTGAACTTCCCCGCCTCCGCCGGGTCGTCGACCGCCGGATTGGCCAGCAGCCCAAGATCGGTCGCGGTGACGCCGGTGACCGCACGCGCGGCCGTATTCGCAGGCACACCGATATTGTGATAGCTGTAATCGGTGAAGGTCTCGTCCGCCGCCATGGGCGAGCTGCGCAGCTGGTGGCAGAGATTGCAGTTGGTGAACTGCTGCGAAAAGAACAGGACACGCCCCAGTTCTTCTTCATCCGTCAACTGAACTTCGCCCCGCAAGTATCTGTCATACCTGGAATCGAAGGGCGCGAAGAGGTCGGTCGCCTCGAAGGCTGCGATGGCCGAGGTCGCGGCGCGATAGACGGCCTCGGGGTCCGAGGCGGTCCCGGGGCCGTAAAGCGCGTCGAGCGTTGCGCCGTAACGCGGGTTTTCCAGAATGCGCGCGGCGGCCTCGTTCACATCGGCCAGCCCCATCTCGATCGGGTTCAGAGGCGGCCCGCCCGCCTGCTCGGCCAGACCGGCGGCGCGGCCGTCGTGGAACTGGCCGCCGACATAGCTGCCATCGGCGCGCCGGGCGAAGGTCGGCGAGAACATGGCATAGGCGGCGGTCGGTGCGTTGCGGTCGCCCAGCGAGTGGCCGTCTGCCCCCAGCGACACCGCCCGCCCCGCCGCGGTCGGCCTCGGGTCGGTGAAGGCCCGGGCCGGATCGTGGCAGGTGGCGCAGGCCTGGCTGCGGGTCTTCGAGAGGTTCACATCGAAGAAGAGCGCCTCGCCGAAGGCCTCTGGCGTGGCATAGGGACCGGCGGTCGCGCCTCCCTCTTCGGCCGAGGCGAGGCTCGCCGCGGATATGAAAACTGCCGCTGCGGTGGCGATGCCCGGTCGTCCCATGTGCCTTGTCCCTGTCAGCCCGGAGCCGGTCTGGTGGTCGGATCTTTGCGCCCCAGGGGCAGCGCCCCGGCGACACCCGCCCAGCATAGGCCGACGTCGCGCCGGGATCAATTCCTGACAGAAAAAATCGGGAAGCCGCCGGGCGCCCGTGCAGCAACCGGTCGGCACTGAAAGCTCAGCCCAGTGCGTAGCCCGCGCCCCGCACGGTGCGGACCGGATCGGACCCGCCATGCTGGCAAAGCGCCTTCCGCAGACGCCCGATATGGACATCCACGGTGCGGGTATCGACATAGATGTCGCGCCCCCAGACCCGGTCAAGCAATTGCTCGCGGCTCCAGACCCGGCCGGGCTTTTCCATGAAGGTGGACAGCAGCCGGAATTCGGTGGGCCCGAGTTTCAGCGGCTTGTCGGACCGGAACACCTTGTGGGTTTCGGCATCGAGCAGGATATCCTCGAATTCGAGCCGCTGGCCGACGGCGGCCGGGCGCGTGCGCCGCAGCTGGGCGCGCACCCGGGCCATCAGCTCGACCACCGAATAGGGTTTCACCACATAATCGTCGGCGCCGGTTTCCAGCCCCCTCACCCGGTCGACCTCTTCCGACCGGGCCGAGAGCATGATGATCGGCACGCCGCGGGTATCGGCGCGCGATTTCAGGCGGCGGCAGACCTCGATCCCCGAGACCGAGGGCAGCATCCAGTCGAGAACGATGATGTCGGGCGCCTGCTCGTCCACGAGCAAAAGCGCCTCTTCGCCGTTCTCGGCCTTCGACACCCGAAAGCCCTCGGCCTGAAGGTTGTAGGCCAGGACTTCACGCTGGGCGGGCTCGTCCTCGACGATCAGGACCGTGGGCTGTTCGGACGGGCTCATGCGGTCAGCTCCGGCCCGCATCGACCGAGGTGCGGTCGGCTTTCGGGCGTTCGTCCTCGGGCAGATGGCCGGTCGCCAGATAGATCACCTGCTCGGCCATCGAGGTCACATGGTCGCCCATCCGCTCGATGTTCTTGGCGATGAAATGCAGATGCATGCAGGCGGTGATGTTGCGCGGGTCCTCCATCATGAAGGTCAGGAATTCGCGGAACAGCGCATTGTACATCTGGTCGACCTCCAGATCGCGCTGGCGCACGTCCTCGGCCAGTTCGGCATCGCGCTGGATATAGGCGTCCAGCGCGTCCTTCAGCATCAGTTCGACCGCCTTGGCCATCCGCCGGATCGCGCCGGCCGAGCCTTCCATCGGCGCCATCTGCACCAGCACGCCGGTGCGCTTGGCCATGTTCTTGGCATAGTCGCCGCAGCGTTCCAGATTGGCCGAGATCTTCATCACCGACAGCACGGTGCGCAGATCGCCCGCCGAGGGCTGGCGCAGCGCCAGAAGCCGCGCGGCCTCTTCGTTGACCTTCTCTTCCAGCGCGTCGATGGCCTTGTCGCCCTTGCGCACCCGTTCGGCCAGCTCCTCGTCCCGGGCCTCGAGCGAATTCGCGGCCTCCAGGATCGCGGTCTCGACCAGACCGCCCATCTTCATGATGAGCGCCTGGATCGATTCAAGATCGCGGTCGTAGGATTTGACGATATGCGGGTCCTTCATCACGTCCGACATTCTGGAACCTTTCTCAGCCGATCCGGCCGGTGATGTAGCTTTCGGTGCGGGGGTCGGTCGGATTGGTGAAGATGTGCCCCGTCTCGCCATATTCCACCAGGCTGCCCAGATGGAAGAAGGCCGTCTTCTGGCTGACCCGCGCGGCCTGCTGCATCGAGTGGGTCACGATCACCACCGAATACTGGCCTCGCAGCTCGTCGATCAGTTCCTCGACCTGCGCGGTCGCGATCGGGTCGAGCGCGGAACAGGGCTCGTCCATCAACAGCACCTCGGGTTCGGTCGCCACCGCCCGCGCGATGCACAGCCGTTGCTGCTGGCCGCCCGACAGCCCGGTGCCGGGCGCGTCGAGCCGGTCCTTGACCTCGCCCCAGATCGCGGCACGGCGCAGCGAGCTTTCGACGATCTCGTCGAGATCGGCCTTGCAGCGCGCCAGCCCGTGGATGCGCGGCCCGTAGGCCACGTTGTCGTAGATCGATTTCGGGAAGGGGTTCGGCTTCTGGAACACCATGCCGACCTTGGCGCGCAGCTGCACCGGATCGACCCGCTTGTCGTAGATGTCCTCGCCATCCAGCCGGATATCGCCCTCGACCCGGCAAATGTCGATGGTGTCGTTCATCCGGTTCAGGCAGCGCAGGAAGGTGGACTTGCCGCAGCCCGAGGGGCCGATGAAGGCGGTCACGGTCTTGTCCTCGATGTCGATATCGACATCCCTGATCGCATGCGTGTCGCCGTAGTAGACCTGGCAACCATGCGCCGCGATCTTGATGTCCCTCGTCACCGTCGTCCTCGCAAGATCTGGATTGTCGTACATGTCTTAGATGTCCTTTCGCGGCGCTCTACCAGCGGCGCTCGAAGCGGCGGCGCAGGATGATGGCGATGATGTTCATGGTCATCAGGAACAGAAGCAGGATGATGATGCCGCCCCAGGCCCGTTCGTAAAAGGCCGGGTCGGCCCGTTTGGCCCATTCGTAGATCTGCGCGGGCATGGCCGAGTTCGGCGCGAGAAAGCCCGAGATCGCCCCGTCGGGATAGTTCGAGGCGATGAAGCCCACCATCCCGATCAGCAGAAGCGGCGCGGTTTCGCCAAGCGCCTGCGCCAGCCCGATGATGGTGCCGGTCAGGATGCCGGGCATCGCCAGCGGCAGCACATGGTGGAACACCGCCTGCATCTTCGAGGCCCCGACCCCCAGCGCCGCGTCGCGGATCGAGGGCGGCACCGCCTTCAGCGAGGCCCGGGTCGAGATGATGATCGTCGGCAGGGTCATCAGCGTCAGCACCAGCCCGCCGACCAGCGGCGCCGATTGCGGCAGGTGGACGAACTGGATGAAGACCGCCAGCCCGAGGATCCCGAAGACGATCGAGGGCACCGCCGCGAGGTTCGAGATGTTGACCTCGATGATGTCGGTAAAGCGGTTCTGCGGCGCGAACTCTTCCAGATAGATCGAGGCCGCGACCCCGATCGGCAGCGACAGCGCCAGCACCACGATCATCATGTAAAGCGACCCCAGCATGGCGACGCCCAGCCCCGCCTGTTCGGGCCGCGCGTCAGAGGCGTCGGGCCCGGTGATGAAGGCCAGGTTGAAGCCCTTGGTCGCGACGCCCGCCTCGCGCAGCTTGTCGATCAGGTCCAGATGGACCGCGTCGAGGTTCTTGTCGCGCTCGATCGACTCGCGGCTGACGCGACCCTTGAGATAGCCATCGACCCGTGACGAGGCGAGGATGCGTACCGCGACCGTCTGCCCGATCAGGCTTGGATCGGCCAGCACCATGTCGCGCAAGGTCGAGCGGGCGCCATCGGAAAACAGCTTGTCGAGCGGCGAGGAAAAGCCGGTGACCTTGGCATCGGCCAGCGGCGTGTCGATCCCGTGCGTCTCGATCTCGCGCAGCATCGCCGCGCGCAGCAGCGGCGAATAGGCGAAGGTCTTGACCGACTTGATGTCCTCGAGGTCGCGATTGCCGGTCTTGTCCAGCACGTCCTCGCGGAATTCGATCTGCAGCGTGTAGCCCGTCTGCTGGAACGCGCCGATGCCGTTCGAGAAGATGGCGTAAAGCAGCGCCGCCAGGAAGAACAGGCCGACCCCGACCGCGGCGATCCCGTAAAGCCGGAACCGGGCCTCGGCGGCGTTGCGGCGGCGGGTGCGCGCGTCGGCCTCGAGCAGAGAACCGGTGCGGGCGGGCCGGGCCGGGCCGGACGATGCGTCGGTGAAGGGGACGTCGGTCATTCGTACTGCTCCCGGTACTTGCGCACGATGTAAAGGGCGAAGACGTTCAGCCCAAGGGTGATGACGAACAGCGTCATGCCAAGCGCGAAGGCGACCAGCGCCTCGGGGCTGGCGAAATCGGCATCCCCGGTCAGCTGGCTGACGATCTTGGCGGTGACCGTGGTCATCGCCTCGAACGGGTTCAGCGACAGGTTGGCCGCGGCCCCTGCCCCCAGCACCACGATCATGGTCTCGCCGATGGCGCGGCTCGCGGCCAGCAGGATGGCACCGACGATGCCCGGCAACGCCGCCGGAAGGACCACCTGCCGGACGGTTTCCGACCGGGTGGCGCCAAGCCCCAGCGACCCGTCGCGCATCGATTGCGGCACCGCGTTGATGATGTCATCGGACAGCGAGCTGACGAAGGGGATCAGCATGATGCCCATCACCAGGCCCGCGGTCATGACGGCCGTGCCCGCCTGCATGATGCCGACCCCGTCCTGACCAAAAACCTTCAGCAAGAGCGGACCGACGGTCAGCAGCGCGAAGAGGCCGTAAACGATGGTGGGAATGCCCGCCAGCACCTCGATCATGGGCTTGGCGAAGGCGCGGACATGCGGCGAGGCGTATTCCGACAGGTAGATCGCCGCGAACAGCCCGATCGGCACCGATACGGCAAGCGCGATGATCGAAATATAGAACGTACCCCACAGCAGCGGCAGGATGCCAAGCTCGGACCCGCCGCCGAAGCTGGGGCTCCAGGTCGTGCCGAAGAAGAAGTCCCAGGCAGGATAAAGCCGGAAGAAATCGATGGTGTTGAAGACCAGCGACAGCACGATGCCGATGGTGGTCAGGATCGCGATGGTGGCCGCGAAGATCAGCACATAGCGGATGCCGGTCTCGACCGTGTTCCGCGCCCGGAAGCTGGGCGTCGTGCGGATCAGCGACAGCGCGACCCCCCCCAGGGCCAGCGCCAGAACGACGCCTGTCATCGCCAGGCTGCCCTCGCCCGCAATCCTGCGGTAGCGCTGGGCGGCGTAAAGCTCGGGCGCGCCGACCGTCGATCCCAGCGCCACGCCGACCGCGCCAAGCCGGTTGCGGACATCGGTGAACTCGGCCCGGATGTCGCGGGCCTCGCGGTGGGTCATCGCGCCCTCGGCCACGGCCTTGTCCAGCCCCTCGGCGATGCGCCGCACGTCGCTCATCACCAGATCGCGCGTGGTGCCTTCGGAAATGGCGCTGTCGGGCAGCATCGCCGACACTCTCGCGTCGACCACGACGGGCTGCACCAGAAGCCAGATGCCCAGCAGGAACAGCGCCGGCACGACGGTCAGCAAGGTGACATTGGTGCCGTAATAGGAGGGCAGCGAATGCAGCAGGCGAATGTCGCCCCCCGCCCCGCCCAGGGCGCGGCGCCGGCCCAGGACAAAGCCGAGGGCGCCGAGGGCAAACACGATGAGCACGAGCCAGAGAACAGGCATGACCGCTCCGTCTGTCGGATGAAACAATCTAAAAGACGGAAGGGCGGCGTGGGCGCCGCCCTTCCGGACCTGCCGAGCTTAGTTGCTCATGGTCTCTTCGTTGGCAACCTTCGCCTGGGTCGCAGCCAGTTCCGGGTCCGACACCAGGCCATAGGCAGCCAGCGGGCCGTCGGGGCCGGCCATTTCATCCGACACGAAGAATTCGGCGAATTCCTTCAGGCCGGGGATCACGCCGATATGGGCTTTCTTGATGTAGAAGAACAGCGGACGCGACACCGGATACTCACCCGAAGCGATGGTCTCGGTCGAGGGAGCAACGCCCGACATGGTCGCGACTTTCAGCTTGTCGGTGTTGTTCTCGTAGAAGGCCAGTCCGAACACGCCGATGGCGTTCGGGTTGGTGTCGATGCGGGCCAGGGTCTCGGTATAGTCGCCGTCGATATCGACCGACTTGCCGTCGGTGCGGACCGCCTTGCAGGCCTTCTCGGCGTCTTTCTCGTCCATGCCCATGCCGACCATCGCGTCCAGCGCGCCGGTGGCCTTGCAGCCCTCGATCAGCACCTTCTCTTCGAAGACCTCGCGAGTGCCATGCTTGGTGCCGGGGATGAAGGCCGCGATATCGACCGCGGGCAGGTCCGGGTTGGCATCGGCCCAGGTGGCGGCGGTGTTGGCGACCATCTTGCCGTCGACCGGCAGTTCGGCGGCCAGCGCCTTGTAAAGGTCCGAGGGCGTGAAGGCGGTGAAGGCCGGGCCGTTCAGCTGGCTGGCGAACACGATCCCGTCATAGCCGATGCGGACCTCGATGATGTCCGAGACGCCATTGGCCTTGCAGGTCTCGATTTCCTTGTCCTTGATCGGACGCGAGGCGTTCGCGATGTCGATCGAGGTTTCGCCGACGCCTTCGCAGAAGCGTTTCAGACCGGCCGACGACCCGCCCGATTCCACGACCGGGGTCGGGAAGTCGAAGTTCTCGCCGAAGGCTTCGGCGACGATCGAGGCATAGGGCAGCACGGTCGAGGACCCGGCAACCTGGACGTTGTCGCGCGCCGCGGCGGCGGTCGCCGAAACGGCAGCGATGGCGAGCGCCGAGGCGGTCAGTTTCGCAAAGGACATGAATAGCTCCTGATTGGTTTCGGCCGCGGGACTGCGGGCGGCCTCGGCCCGGGTCCTAGACCTGCGGCGCCAACCTTTTGTGACAGAGACGTAACGGTTTTATGACAGTCGTCATATTCGGCTGCGACATCTCGGGGCTCCGCTTTCGCCTTGCCACCATGGGTTGTCAGGCCATCGGCAGCATCACCGAAAACGTGCTCCCCTCGCCCGGTACGCTGTCGATCCGGAATCGGCCGCGATGGCGGTTCACGATATGCTTGACGATGGCCAGCCCCAGCCCGGTGCCGCCCATCTCGCGCGAGCGGTGGTTGTCGACCCGGTAGAACCGTTCGGTCAGGCGCGGGATATGCACCGGATCGAACCCCTCGCCCCGGTCGATCACGTCGATCCGCACGCCGGGGCCGCGAAACGCCAGCTCGCGCTCGGACCGGGTCAGGACCAGCCGCAGCACCCCGCCCGAGCCGCCATACTTGATGCCGTTCTCGATCAGGTTGTGAAACACCTGGGTCAGCTGGTCCTCGTCGCCCAGCACATGGGCCGCGTCCTCGGCCCCCTCCAGCGTCATCTCGACCGCCGCGTCGCGCGCCAGCGACCGCAGGGTCTGCACCGAGGTCCGCAACAGCGCGGCGACATCGACCCGCACGCCGGGCCGCATCCGCTCTTCGGCCTCGACCCGGCTCAGCGACAGCAGATCGCTGACCAGCCGGTTCATCCGTTCCGCCTCGCGCGCCATGATCTCGAGAAACCGCTCGCGCGCGGCCTCGTCGTCCCTGGCCGGGCCGCGCAGGGTCTCGATGAAGCCCATCAGCGCGGTCAGCGGGGTTTTCAGCTCGTGGCTGACATTGGCCACGAAATCGCGGCGGATCTGCCCGGCCTGCTCGCGGTCGGAGATGTCGGCAAAGCTGAGAACGACCCCGCCGGCGGCGACCCCTTCAAGCGGGCTGGCGGTCACGTCATAGGTCGAATCGCGCCCCAGATCGCTGCGCAGATAGCGCGCGCGCCGCGGCTGGCGCAGCCGCAGCGCCTCTTCCACACAATCCAGAAGCGCCGGATGGCGCAGCACGGTCACATAGTGACGCCCCCTGCCGCTGGGGCCGAACAGGGCCATGGCCGCATCATTGAGCGCGTTGACACGCTCGTCCCGGCCGATCAGCACCACCGGAACGGGAACCCCGGCAATAATCGACAACCCTAAAGAATCGTTCACTTTTTACCCCATCGCTGAAGACCGGCCCCGGACCGGCCATGACGTGACGGCTGGACGTGACGGAATCGACCTTTGGGCAATTGCCAGATTGCCCACCCACGCGCTATAGGCAGACTTGTGTACATGGCGTAATGAACAGCTTGACAGTGTTGTTGACGAGGTTTTCTGAAATTCGGCCGTGATGGCCAGTCGCCAAAAGGAGCGCGACTATGGAATATACAGGCCCCGGACAAGCCCCTCATGCCGAGCCCGGCGCAGGCCGCGGCGGAATGGCGCTTCTGATCGGTTTCGATCGGGTCGATCAGCCGGAAATCGGCATGCCCTTTGCCAGCGCGCGCGTCGAGCGGCTGCCCTACGGTCTGGTTCAGGCCGCGCTGTGCTCGGTGCAATCTGTCGACATGGTGGTCTCGCCGCTTCTGACCGAACAGTTCGACGCGATGGATCTGGCCACGCAGCTGGACCTGGGCGGATATCGCGGGCTTTATGTCGTGGTGACGCCCGTCGTGCCGAACCCCGAAATCATCCGGCGCGAGATCGCGGCGCTTTGCCCGGGCATCACCGTCCAGCTGATCCCCCGGGCGCGGCACTAGCGCCCCGCCGGTTGCGGCGCGCTGCCCGAACGGGCCGGCACGGTCGGTCTCATATCGCGACAAGACCCGCCCGGTAGCGGCGCGCGTTTTCCTGATAATGCAGCGCCGACTGCCGCAACCGCTCGATGGCCGCCTCATCCAGCTGCCGCACGACCTTGCCCGGCACGCCCATCACCAGGCTGTTATCGGGGATCTCCTTGCCCTCGGTGATCAGGGCCCCCGCTCCGATCAGGCAGTTGCGGCCGATCCGGGCGCCGTTCAGCACAGTGGCGCCCATTCCGATCAGGGTGTTCTCGCCGATGGTGCAGCCATGCAGCATCGCCTTGTGGCCGATGGTGCAGCCCGCGCCGATGGTCAGCGGATAGCCCATGTCCGTATGGCAGACGGTGTTTTCCTGAATATTGGTCCCGGCGCCGACCGTGATCGGCTCGTTATCGCCCCGAAGCGTGCTGCCGAACCAGATCGAGGCGCCCGCGCCGAGGATCACCTTGCCGATCACGTTGGCATCGGGGGCGACCCAATAATCGCCGTCCTCGGGCAGCGTCGGGGCAAGTCCGTCGAGAGAATACAGCGTCATGGCAGGGCCTCGAATTCGGCCTGCAACGCGCGCACATGCTCGGTCAGACCGGGCTGCTGGCTGCGCCGCAGGCGGGTGGCGGTCAGGATGGTCTTCAGCTTCTCTTCGGTGGCGTCGAGATCGTCGTTCACCAGCACGAAATCGTAGCCGTCCCAGTGGCTGATCTCGTCCCAGCTTTTCTGCATGCGGCCCGAGATGGTCTCGGCGGTGTCCTGGCCGCGGCTGACCAGACGCCGGCGCAGTTCGGCAATCGAGGGCGGCAACAGGAAGATCGACAGCGTGTGCTGGCCCAGCGACGAATTGCGGATCTGCTGCGCCCCCTGCCAGTCGATGTCGAACAGCACATCCTGCCCGGCCTCGATGGCGGCGCGCACCGGCGCCTCGGGCGAGCCGTAGAAATTGCCGAAGACGAAGGCGTGTTCCAGCATGGCCCCGCGCGCGACCTGCGCCTTGAAGGCCTGTTCCGACAGGAAATGATAGTCGTGCCCGTCGACCTCGCCCGGCCGCGGCGCGCGGGTGGTGGCCGAAACCGAAAACGCGATGGCCGGGTCCCAGCCGCGCAACCGGCGTGCCAGCGTCGACTTGCCTGCGCCCGAGGGCGAGGACAGGATGATCAGCAATCCGCGCCGTGCCGCCATCGCCTCTTACTCCACGTTCTGGACCTGTTCGCGCATCTGATCGATGGCGGCCTTGAGGTCAAGCCCGACCCGGGTCAGCTCGGCCGACTGCGCCTTGGAACACAGCGTGTTGGCCTCGCGGTTGAATTCCTGCATCAGGAAGTCGAGCTTGCGCCCGGCCGGTTCGCCCGTCGCCATCAGCGCCCGGGCCGCCGCCACATGGGCCCTGAGCCGGTCGATCTCTTCGGTCACGTCGGTCTTGACCGCGATCAGCGCAAGTTCCTGCGCAACCCGGTCGGGATCGGCGCCCGCCGCGCCCTCCATCACCCGCGCAAGCGCGGTCGTCAGCGTCTCTTCCATCTGCCCGCGCCGGGCCTCGGCCGCACGGGCGGCGGTCTCGGCAAGTGACGAAATTGTGGCGAGATGGTCGCAAAGCACAGTGGTCAACGCCCGGCCCTCGGCCGCCCGCATCGCCACAAAGTCGTCAAGAAGCGGGCCGAGATCGGCGGTCAGCGCCGCCAGCAGCGGGCCGGTATCGGGGTCGGGCGCGGCGATGTCGGCAAGCCCCCGCATCGCCAGGATCTCGACCGCGCTCGAGGGCGCCAGACGCAGCCCCTGCCGCTCCGCCTCGGCCTCGACCCGGGCCAACAGCGCCAGCGCCGCCGTCAGCGCGGCCGGGTCCACATGCAGGGCATTATGGGCCGAATCGCGGGCCGTGAGTCGCAGCCCCAGGGTCACGCTGCCCCGTGTCACCCGCCCCTGCACCGCCGTCCGCACCGCCTGTTCCAGCCCGGACACCCAGTCCGGCAGCCTCAGGCGCAGGTCCAGCCCCTTCCCGTTCACGCCCCGCAACTCCCATGTCCAGACATGCGTTTCCGTCTGTCCGGAGCGGGACGCGAAGGCGGTCATCGACTGCAACATGAACCCGTTAACCTTCGGTATAAAAAAGGCGCGAATAAGTGGCCATTTTGTGGCAAATTCCTTTCAACAGTGGTCGCACCGCGATAGCACTTCGATCGGGTGGCGACAACGCCGCGGACAGGGTGCCCGCGGCGATACCGAGATGCAAGGAGACTGCCATGGTGGAGTCCGAAACCCGTCCCCGCGCTGCGGTGATCGCCCTGTCGGGATACCGAACCGGAGGCGCCCTGTCCGCCCTGGACGAGGTGGAAACCTATTGGGCCCGGCTGCGGGACGATCAGGGCACATTGCCCAGCCGGGCGCAGCTCGATCCGCGCGGCTTCTCGCGGGCGCTGTCGAACTGCTTCGTGGCCGAGGCGATGGCGCCGCGCCACCTGCGGCTGCGGCTGACCGGCCAGCACATGACCGACCTCATGGGCATGGACATGCGCGGCATGCCGCTTTCGGCGATGATCCTGCCGGAATCGCGGCCGGTGCTGGAAGAAAAGATCGAGGCGCTTCTGGCGGGCGACGGGGCGAGCGTGCGGCTGACGCTGATCTCGCCGCGCAGCTACAATCGTCAGGCCCTGTTCGCCGGGATGATCCTGCTGCCGCTGGCCCGCGAGAACGGCTCGCCCACCAAGATCCTCGGCGCGCTGGCCACGGTCGGCACCGTGGGCTGGACGCCCCGCCGGTTCCAGATCCTCGGCGAAACCGCCAATCCCGAACCGCGCCCCGCGCAGGACGAGGGCGAGGCGCGCCGCCCGGCACTGACGGTCATTCAGGGCGGGATCGTCGAACCGGAACCGGCGTTCTGACATCAAGGAATGGTCCTCTCCGGACGCCGGGCGACGGGTATCGCCTGTCCGGAGGAAACGTCCCGTCCGCCAGAAGGCGGGCGGGATTTTTTGTTGTTCTGGAATGGGGTGCCGGGCGATCTTGCGCCCCTGCATGAAGCGTCGGCCGACAGGGGCACTGTGCCCCCGCCGGCCAGAGCGGATCACATCGCGGCTGCGGCCGCGGCCGCGTCATTGCGCGCTGACAGCTCCTCGGCGACGAGGAAGGCCAGTTCCAGCGCCTGGCTGGCATTGAGCCGCGGGTCGCAGGCGGTGTGATAGCGCGAGGACAGGTCCTCGTCGGTCACCGCGCGCACGCCGCCGGTGCATTCGGTCACGTCCTTGCCGGTCATCTCGAAATGCACGCCGCCGGGGATCGTGCCCTCGGCCTTGTGGACGGCGAAGAACTCCTGCACCTCGCACAGCACCGCGTCGAAGGGCCGGGTCTTGAAGCCGCTCGGCGACTTGATGGTGTTGCCATGCATCGGGTCGCAGACCCAAAGCACCTCGGCCCCCATCTCGCGCACCACCTTGATCAGCCGCGGCAGGTGATCGCCCACCTTGCCCGCCCCGAAGCGCGAGATCAGCGTCAGCCGCCCCGGCACGTTCTTCGGGTTCAGCTTCTCGATCAGGATCTTCAGGTCGTCCTCGGCCATCGAGGGCCCGCATTTCAGCCCGATCGGGTTCATCACGCCCTGGCAGAAGGCGACATGGGCGCCATCGACCTGCCGGGTGCGATCGCCGATCCAGATCATGTGGCCCGAGCCCGCGATCCAGTTGCCCGAGGTCGAGTCGACCCGGGTCAGCGCCTCTTCGTATTCCAGCAGCAGCGCCTCGTGCGAGGTGAAGAAATCGACCGTCGAGAGCCCGTTCATGGTCTCGCCGTTGACGCCCGCCGCGGTCATGAAGGCCAGCGTGTCGCTGATCCGGTTGGCCATGTCGCGGTATTTCTCGGCCTCGTCGCGTTCGAGGAAGCCCAGCGTCCAGGCATGCACCCGGTGGATATCGGCGAACCCGCCCTTGGAAAAGGCGCGCAACAGGTTCAGCGAGGCGGCGGCCTGGGTATAGGCCTGCAGCATCCGCGCCGGATCGGGGATCCGCGCCTCGGGGGTGAAGTCGAAGCCGTTGATGATGTCGCCGCGATAGCTGGGCAGCTCGACCCCGTTCATCGTCTCGGTCGGGGCCGAGCGCGGCTTGGCGAACTGGCCCGCCATCCGGCCGACCTTGATCACCGGCACCTTGGCGCCCCAGGTCAGCACGATGGCCATCTGCAACAGCACCTTGAAGGTGTCGCGGATGGTGTCGGCGGAAAATTCGGCAAAGCTTTCGGCGCAGTCGCCCCCTTGCAACAGGAAGGCCTTGCCCTGCGCCGCCTGTCCGAGCTTGGCGGTCAGGTTCCGCGCCTCGCCCGCAAAGACCAGCGGCGGATACTTGGCAAGCTGCGCCTCGACGGCCGTCAGCGCCGCCGCATCGGTGTAGTCGGGCATCTGCACCCGCGGGCGGGCACGCCAATCCGATTTCTGCCAGGTGGTCATCGTCGTGGTTCCATGCTCTTCGTCAACTTGTGCCTTATAGGTGCTGAGGGCCTCCCCGGCTACCCGGAATTCGCCTTGCCTGCCGCCGTGGCGCCGCCGCCCGCCCGCAGCAGCAGACCGATGCCGTCCCGTCATGCCCCTGCCCGTCCGCCCGGGCGCGTTCAGAGCCTTGATCCCGACGGACAATTCTGTATCGCTGATCGACACGACGCGCGGAGGAACACTTGGCCCCGGTTCCCGACAGATCCAGCACCACGGTCGCGGCCGCCGCCGGGCGGAAACCGCAGGACCTGGTCTTCGTCTTGCTTGACCGGTTCACGATGATGAGCTTCGCCGGGGCCATCGAGCCCTTCCGCATCGCCAACCGCATGGCCGGGCAGACGCTTTACCGCTGGCGGCTGGCGGGCGAAGGCGGCGGCGAGGCGGCCTGTTCGAACGGCAGCCGGGTTCTGCTCGACATCGGGCTCGAGCCGCTGGGGCGCGACGAGATCGTCATCGTCTGCGGCGGCATCGACGTGCAGAAGGCCACCACCCGGCCGCTGGTCGGCTGGCTCCGGCGCGAGGCGCGCAAGGGGCTGATCGTGGCCGGGCTTTGCACCGCGGCCCATGCGCTGGCCAAGGCCGGGCTGCTCGACGGCAAGCGCGCCACCATCCACTGGGAAAACCAGGACGGCTTTCTGGAGGATTTCCCCGAGATCGAGCTGACGCGGTCCGTCTTCGTGATCGACGGCAACCGGATGACCACGGCGGGCGGCACCGCCTCGATCGACCTCGCGCTGACGCTGATCGCGCAGACCCATGGCCAGGATCTGGCCAATGCGGTGGCCGATCAGCTGATCTATTCCTCGATCCGCACCGACCAGGACACCCAGCGGCTGTCGATCCCGACCCGGATCGGGGTGCGCCACCCCAAGCTGAGCCAGGTCATCCAGGTGATGGAGAAAAACCTCGAGGACCCGATCTCGCCCGCGACGCTGGCGCGCGATGTCGGCATGTCGACGCGTCAGCTCGAACGGCTGTTCCGCCGCTACCTGAACCGCAGCCCGAAACGCTATTACATGGAACTTCGGCTGTCGAAGGCGCGCAACCTGCTGATGCAGACGGACATGAGCGTCATCAACGTGGCGCTGGCCTGCGGCTTTGCCTCGCCCAGCCACTTCTCGAAATGCTACCGCGCCCATTACGACACCACGCCCTACCGCGAACGCGGCAGCCGCGGCGGGAGGCTCGAGGCGTGAGGCGCCGGACGGGCGCGGGCGGTCTGTCCTGCGGGCCGGGATCCCGGGGCGCTGAGGCACGCCCTTTTCTTTTTCTTGCGCGGCTTTTACGGTCACGATGAATTTCGTTCCAACACGGGAGTTCTAAGAATGAAGAAACTGCTTCTGGCCAGCGCGGCCACGCTGGCTCTCGCTGGCGTCGCGAACGCCGAAGAGGTCAAGATCGGCATCCTTCTGGGCTTTACCGGCCCGCTGGAATCGATCACGCCGAACATGGCCGCGGGCGCGGAACTGGCGATTGCCGAGGTCAACAAGGCCGGCACGCTGCTGGACGGCGCCACGGTAAGCTCGGTGCGGGCCGACTCGACCTGCGTCGACGCCGCCGCCGCCACCGCCTCGGGCGAACGGCTGGTCACCTCGGACAAGGTCAACGGCATCGTGGGCGCCGACTGTTCGGGCGTGTCCGGTGCGGTGCTGCAGAACGTCGCCCGCCCGAACGGCGTGGTGATGATCTCGCCCTCCTCGACCTCGCCGGCGCTCTCGACCGCCGAGGATGACGGGCTCTTCTTCCGCACCGCGCCGTCGGACGCGCGCCAGGGCGAGGTGATCGCCGACGTGCTGAAGGAACGGGGCATCTCCTCGGTCGCGATTTCCTATACCAACAACGACTACGGCAAGGGGCTGGCGGACTCGATCCAGTCCGCCTTCGAGGCCGCCGGCGGCACGGTGACGATCTCGGCCGCGCATGAGGACGGCAAGGCCGACTATTCGGCCGAGGTCGCGGCGCTGGCCTCGGCGGGCGGCGACATGCTGGTCGTGGCGGGCTATGTCGATCAGGGCGGCAAGGGCATCATCCAGGCCTCGGTCGATACCGGCGCCTTCGACACCTTCTTCCTGCCCGACGGCATGTATGGCGACTCGCTGATCGAGGCCATCGGCTCGCCGCTCGACGGTTCGTTCGGCACCGTGCCCGGCACCGACAGCGACGGCGCGCAGACGATCCTCGACATGGCGGCCGAAGCGGGCTTCGACGGCACCTCGTCTTATGTGGGCGAAGACTATGACGCGGCCGCGCTGATGTTGCTGGCGATGCAGGCGGCGGGATCGTCCGCGCCCGCGGACTACAAGGACAAGATCATGGACGTGGCCAACGCGCCCGGCGAGAAGATCCTGCCCGGCGAGCTGGCCAAGGGGCTCGAGCTGCTCAAGGCGGGCGAGGACATCGACTATGTCGGCGCCACCAATGTCGAGATGATCGGGTCCGGCGAAAGCGCGGGCAGCTTCCGAGAGTTCACCATCACCGACGGCAAGGCGGTCACCGACCGGTTCCGCTGAGCCGCACCGCGACATTAAGGCCGGACGGCCCGGGGCTGAAAAAGGTTGCCCCGGGCCGTGCCATTCGCTAAGCGCCCGCCGCCGGGCAAGGACGCGGCGGCAAAGGGAAAACCGATGATCAAGGTCGAAAACCTGCACAAGCATTTCGGCGGCTTTCACGCCGTTGACGGCGCCTCGATCGAGATCGAGACCGGGTCGATCACCGGGCTGATCGGGCCGAACGGTGCGGGCAAGTCGACCCTGTTCAACGTGATCGCGGGGGTGCTGCCGCCGACCTCGGGCCGGGTCCTGATGGATGGCGAGGACATCACCGGGCTGAAGCCGCACGAGCTGTTTCACAAGGGGCTTCTGAGGACCTTCCAGATCGCCCATGAATTCTCCTCGATGACGGTGCGCGAGAACCTGATGATGGTGCCCGCGGGCCAGTCGGGCGAAGGCCTGTGGTCGGCCTGGTTCCGGCGCGGCCGGATCGCCGAGGAGGAACGCGCGCTGGCCCGGAAGGCCGACGAGGTGCTCGAGTTCCTGACGATCTCGCATGTTGCCGACGAAAAGGCGGGCAATCTGTCGGGCGGACAGAAAAAGTTGCTGGAGCTGGGCCGGACGATGATGGTCGATGCCAAGATCGTCTTCCTCGACGAGGTCGGCGCGGGCGTGAACCGCACGCTGCTGAACACCATCGGCGAGGCCATCGTCCGGCTGAACAAGGAACGCGGCTACACCTTCTGCGTGATCGAGCATGACATGGATTTCATCGGCCGGCTTTGCGATCCGGTGATCGTGATGGCCGAGGGCAAGGTGCTGGCCCAAGGCAAGGCCGACGAGATCATGCAGAACGAGGCGGTGATCGAGGCCTATCTGGGCACCGGGCTGAAGAACAAGATGACGGCGGGCGCCAATGCCTGAAACAGCGCCAGAGACTGGCGCCTGCTGAGACCGGCGTCCGAAAAACCGCCCGGCCGGTGCCTCTTGCGGGCCCGGGCATGGGTATTTGAACCAAGAAGAAGAACGGAAGCGCACGCATGGCAGAGCCTTTCCTGATCGGGGACCGGATGACCGGCGGCTATGGCGGGGCCGATATCCTGCACGGCTGCACGGTGGCGGTCGAGAAGGGCGAGATCGCCGTGATCGTGGGCCCCAACGGGGCGGGCAAGTCGACCGCGATGAAGGCGGTCTTCGGGATGCTGAACATTCATGCCGGGGCGGTGCGGCTGAACGGCGAGGACATCACCCGCCTCAGCCCCCAGGCCCGCGTCGCCAAGGGCATGGCCTTCGTGCCGCAGACCCACAACATCTTCACCTCGATGACGGTCGAGGAGAACCTCGAAATGGGCGCCTTCCTGCGCCGCGACGACATTTCGGGCACCATCGACGAGGTCTACCGGCTGTTCCCGATCCTCAAGGAAAAGCGCCGGCAGGCGGCGGGCGAGCTGTCGGGCGGCCAGCGCCAGCAGGTGGCCGTGGGCCGCGCGCTGATGACCCGGCCCTCTGTGCTGATGCTCGATGAGCCGACCGCGGGCGTCAGCCCGATCGTGATGGACGAGCTCTTCGACCGGATCATCGAGGTGGCGCGGACCGGCATTTCCATCCTGATGGTGGAACAGAACGCGCGTCAGGCGCTGGAGATCGCCGACAAGGGCTATGTGCTGGTGCAGGGCAGCAACGCCTATACCGATACCGGCCGGGCGCTGCTCGACGATCCCGAGGTGCGACGCACCTTCCTGGGGGGCTGAGCATGCGACATCTGGCAATCCTTGCAGGATCCCTGGTGGCGGTTTCGGCCGGCGCGGCGGGGGCGGCGGCCGTCAGCCTCGACTGCGTGGCGCAACTGACCTGCGTCAGCAATCTCGAGGCGGGCAGCGCGGGCTGTCAGCCGACCGAGCTGCGCTATGCGCTGGAGGTCGGGCGCAAGACCGGCGCCAAGGTGGTGATGACGCCCGAGGGCGCCGACGAAACCGGGCGGTTCTACGAATTCCGCCGCCTGCCCGGCACCGAAGGCGTGCGCCTGCAGGCCAGCGGCGGCGGGCTGGAACCCGGCCAGGGCGCGGGCGTGCTGACCGTCTTCGACACGCTCGATTTCGTGCTGACCCGGCATGACGCGGTGCTGCTCGACCCCGAGGGCGGCACGCCCCGGACGATTGCCGTCACCGTGCATGGCACCTGTGCCGAAAAGGACTGAAGCCTGTCCGGGCGCAGAGGCGCGCGCCCCGGACCCGTTCGAAGGAGTCACGCCGTGACCCACGCCCCCGAGATCGCGTCCCGGCCGCGGAACCTGGCCGCGCTGGCCGGTCTGCTCGTGCTCTGGGCCGCGCTTGCCCTGCCTGCCGCCGCGCAGACCGCCAGGGACCCCGGCCCGAACGGGTTCGAGATGCGCTGCCATTTCGCAACCGCCTGCCGCGAGGCCGCGCCCTGCGAGGCGACCGATGTGACGGCCGCCGTCAGCGGACGGATCGGCGGCCTGGGGGCGGGCGTTGTGCTGGCGCGCGCCGATCTGAGCCTTTCCGACGGGCGCGTCGAGACCATCGGCACGCTGAGCGGGCCGGGAAGCGGCCCCGGACCCGGCCCCAGACCCGGCGGCACGCTATTTCTGCAAGGCGGTGCCGGGGCCAAGCGGCACTATATGGCGCTTTCCGGGCCCGCCGCGCGCTACACCGTTCATTCGGCCGAGGGGCCGGTTTCAACGACCTATATCGGGACCTGCGAGTGATGGATTTCCTCAATGCCCTTGTGGCTTTCGCCAATTTCGTGCTGGTCCCGGCCACCGCCTACGGCGCCCAGCTTGCGCTGGGGGCGCTGGGGGTCACGCTGATCTATGCCGTCTTGCGCTTTTCGAATTTCGCCCATGGCGACACCATGGCCTTCGGGACCATGGTCACGATCCTCGTCACCTGGGCGTTGCAGGCGGCCGGGGTCTCGTTCGGGCCGCTGCCCACAGCCCTGCTGGCCCTGCCCTTCGGGATCGCCGGGACCGCGCTGATGGTGCTGGGCACCGACCGGCTGGTCTATCGCTTCTACCGCCAGCAGCGGGCCAAGCCGGTGATCCTGGTCATCGTCTCGATGGGGGTGATGTTCATCCTCAACGGCATCGTCCGGATCATCATCGGGCCGGGCGAACAGAACTTCGCCGATGGCGAGCGCTTCATCGTCACCGCGGGCGAGTTCCGCAAGATGACGGGCCTCTCCGAGGGGCTGGCGATCCGCAGCACCCAGGGGCTGACCATCGTCACGGCGGTCATCGTGGTGGCGCTGCTCTTCTGGTTCCTGACCTATACCCGCACCGGCAAGTCGATGCGGGCCTTTTCCGACAACGAGGATCTGGCGCTGCTGTCGGGGATCAACCCCGAACGCGTGGTGGCGATCACCTGGATCATCGTGGCGGCGCTGGCGACCATCGCGGGCGTGCTCTACGGGCTCGACAAGTCGTTCAAGCCCTTCACCTACTTCCAGCTTCTGCTGCCGATCTTCGCCTCGGCCATCGTCGGCGGCATCGGCAGCCCGCTGGGCGCCATCGCGGGCGGCTTCCTGATCGCCTATTCCGAGGTGATGGTCACCTATGCCTGGAAGAAGGTGCTGACCTATACCCTGCCCGACAATCTGGCGCCTGACGGGCTCGTGCAGCTTCTGAGCACCGACTACAAGTTCGCGGTCAGCTTCGTGATCCTGGTGATCGTGCTGCTGTTCCGGCCGACGGGGCTTTTCCGGGGGAAATCCATATGACCATGCGTGACCGGGCGCTTTTCGCGCTGGTGGCCCTTCTGATCGCGGGCACGGGCTTTCTGCAAAGCTGGAACGCCGCGCTCTTCATCCTGAATTACGGGCTGATCTCGGCGGTGATGGCGCTGGGGGTCAACCTGCAATGGGGCTATGCCGGGCTCTTCAACATCGGCGTCATGGGCTTTTCGGCGCTGGGCGGTCTGGCCGTGGTGCTGATCGCAATGCCGCCGGTGCCCGAGGCCTGGGCCGCGGGCGGCGTCCGCGTCTGGGCCGGGCTGGCCGTCGGGCTGGGCGTCATTGCCGGGGCCATCGCGATCTGGCGAAAGCTGGGCAAGGGCCGTCTGCGCGGGATCGCCATGATCCTCTGGCTGATCGCGGGCTTCTTTCTCTATCGCGCGATCTTCGATCCGGCGGTCGAGGCGATCGAGGCCATCGACCCGGCCGCGACCGGCTATCTGGGCGGGCTCGGCCTGCCGGTGCTGATCGGCTGGCCGGTCGGCGCCCTGCTGGCGGCGGGGGCGGCCTGGGTGATCGGCAAGACCGCGCTGGGGCTTCGGTCGGACTATCTGGCCATCGCCACGCTCGGCATCGCCGAGATCATCATCGCGGTCCTCAAGAACGAGGACTGGCTGAGCCGCGGCGTCAAGAACGTCAACGGCATCCCGCGCCCCGTGCCCTACGAGGTCGACCTGCAATCGAGCGCCGAATTCGTCGCCCGCGCGCAGGACCTTGGGCTGGACCCGCTGACCGCCTCGACCATCTTCGTCAAGCTGCTGTATGCGGGGCTCTTCGCCCTGGTGCTGGTGGTCCTGCTCTGGCTGTGCGAGAAGGCGCTGAAATCGCCCTGGGGCCGGATGATGCGCGCGATCCGCGACAACGAGACCGCCGCCGCCGCCATGGGCAAGGACGTCACCCGCCGGCATCTGCAGATCTTCATCCTCGGCTCGGCCATCTGCGGGCTCGCAGGCGCGATGATGATCACCTATGACAGCCAGCTCACCCCCAGCTCGTTCCAGCCGCTGCGCTTCACCTTCCTGATCTGGGTGATGGTGATCGTCGGCGGGTCGGGCAACAACTGGGGCTCGGTGCTGGGCGGCTTCCTGATCTGGTTCCTCTGGGTGCAGGTGGAACCCCTGGGCGCCTGGCTGATGGGCGTGATCACCTCGGGCATGGCCGACGGCTCGGCGCTGAAGACGCATCTTCTGGACAGCGTCGCGCATATGCGGCTCCTGACCATGGGGGTCGTGCTGCTGGTCGTGCTGCGCTTCAGCCCGCGCGGGCTGATCCCCGAACGCTAGGCCCCGCGCTAGCCGTCGCAGGCGCAGCCGGACCCCACATGGCAGGACCGGCTGCGGCTGATGCAGCTGTCGCCGCAGGCCTTGCCCTTGCTGCAGACCTTGCAGCAATAGACCGGCTGCACCGGCGGCGGGGCCAGCAAAAGCAGCCGCGCCGTCGGCGTCAGAGGCGTCACCCGTCCCTGCCCTTGCGCCAGAGCCTCCCCTGCCCCTAGGATAAGCACCAGAGCGCACAGCGCCCGCATGACCCGTCTGCCCATCGGCATCTCCTCCGTCTTCGACCCGGTCGTTAATCTTTGTTACCGTCACGGACCGCAGCGGAGCAGTCGGGTTTCATGACCTTGACGGCGGCCGCGCGGGGGCGGCAGGCCGTTCACAAAGAGGGGGACCGGCCAAGATGACCGACATCCTGATCCTCATGCCCGCCGCCGGCGCCTCGTCGCGGATGCGCGGGCGGGACAAGCTGCTCGAGACGGTCGACGGCGAGGCGCTCTTGCGCCGTCAGGCCCGCCGGGCCGGGGCCAGCGGCGCCCCGGTTTTGGTCACCCTGCCCCGCCATGCGGGCGGTCCCAGAGCCGAACAGCTGGACGGACTGCCACGCCTCAGGGTCACCCATGTCGACCCGGCCGAGGGCATGGCGGCCTCGCTGCGCGCCGGGGCCGAGGCCGCAGCCGCCGCGGGCGCGCGCGGGCTGATGGTGATGCTGCCCGACCTGCCCGAGATCGAAACGGAGGATCTCCTCCGCCTGATCGAGAGCTTCGCCGAGGCCCCAGACAGCTGCCTGCGCGCCACCGCCGAGGACGGCCGCCCGGGCCATCCGGTGGTCTTTCCGGCACGGCTTTTCCCCGCGCTTGAAACGGTGGCGGGCGATGTCGGCGGGCGCGACCTGCTGGCCCGCGAGACGGTACGCAGGCTGGCCCTGCCGGGCGGACGCGCCGTCACCGATCTCGACACGCCCGAGGACTGGACCGACTGGCGCGCCCGGGCGGGGCGCTAAAGCTCGCCCAGAACCCGCATCCGGCGGGCATAGGCATAGAACAGGATCGCCATCGCCGCCGCCCCGGCGATCATCGCGTCGCCGAAATAGCCTGCGACCTCGGTCAGGCCGGGCGTCGCGAAGCCGATCAGCCAGACCGCCGCCGTGGTCATCCCCAGGGCCGAAAAGCCCAGCACCCAGGGCGCCGCGCCGACCCTGAGAAACAGCAGCACCGCGCCGAGCAGACCGCCCCAGACCGCGACCGCCCAGGCGCCGTCGACAAAGGCGGGAACAGAGGTGAAATAGGCGGCCTGCGTCTGGGTGAAAAGCTGAAGATACGGCGCCACGCCATATTGCGTCATCACGTAATCGGCGCATCCGGCAAGGTTCCAGAGGATTGCCAGGATCGCCACCGGCATCATGTGCCAGGCCTCGGACTCGTCGGACATTTTCTTTCCCCGGGTTCTCACGCGCGCCGCCGGATCGTGCCGTCTGCATCGGCACCTGTCCAGCGGGTGCGACGTTTTGCAGGGGAAACGCTCCGGGCGCAAGAGCCTGGATTTCATCTGTCGCGGGGCCACGGCCTAAACCAGTGGCGCAATCGCCTGCGGAACGCGCACGGGACGCAGGCGACCCGAGCTGCCCTGGTTGGATCGGCGCCGGCCGACCCGATTTGCCGGTCCCGCGCACGTCCCGCCCCGCGATCGGCCAAGCCCCCGCACAGCCGCCCGACCGCCCCCGGATCGGTTGACAAAACCTTAACCCGGGACGCCTTGGGGGGCTACGGCGGAGTATGGCCTAAAGAAGGCATGGCCCTGTCCCCGCCCCGCAGCAGGTGGTCCAGAACCGCGCAAGCCCGGGGGGTTTACCGGCGAAACCGGAAACGATGAGGGCGGTTCGGCGGCGGCACGCCAGGAAACCGGAAACGATGATCTGCCGCGATCCGGCACGCTCCGGATCGGCCTGTCTGACGAAACCGGCGACCGCGACAGAATTTTGCCAGAACAATGCGCGCCATTCGGCCGGACCGTTTCGCAAGCCCGCCTTCGTCAAAGAATCGGCCGGGACTCGCCGGGGCCTATTCCGACACGTAGACCTTGAGATTGGTCAGCGAGATCGGCGGCAGCCCCAGCGCCCGCAGCGCCTCCATCGAGACCCGCGTGCCCGCCCCGGGCGAACTGTCGCTGGGCCTCAGCTCGACCTGCACGCTGGCGCCCGAGACCGGATCGGCCAGACGGCCGCGCCGGGTCTCGTCGACCAGCGGCGTCACCGCCCAGAACCCCGCCTCGTTCGGATCGCCCAGCGAGGCGGTCGTCACGCCCAGCTCGCGTTCAAGCCCGAAGACCGGTGCGGTGGCCTCGGCCAGCCCGGAAGGGGCGGTCGGCACCGTGCCCGATCCGGCGCCCGATCCGGCACCCGCCCCGGCCTCGGGACCGGTGGCCTCGGGGACCCCGTCGGTCGGCAGGGTCCCAAGCGCCGAAAGCGGCGCGCCGGTATCGGCCGGGATCTCCTCGGCGGGCGGCGCGGCACCGCCGCCAAGCGGCGTTCCGGCGCCGTTGCACCCGGCCAGCACCAGAGCCAGTCCCAAACCCGGTCCCAGTTTTCTGGCGGCCGTCAGGCCCCGGGTCGTTCCGTCTGCACGCCGCATCGGCGATCTCCTCGATCCCAGCATCGCGCCCCAGCCTAGCGGCTTCGCGCGGCCCCCGAAAGGTGCTTGCCGCGCGCACCCCCTGCCCTTACCTTCTGCGACATGATGCAGCAGCCGCCCCTGATCGACCCATTCGCCCGCGCCGTCACCTATCTGCGTGTGTCGGTCACCGACCGCTGCGACTTCCGCTGTGTCTATTGCATGGCCGAGAACATGACCTTCCTGCCCAAGAAGGACCTGCTGACGCTGGAGGAACTCGACCGGCTCTGTTCGGCCTTCATCGGGCTCGGGGTCCGGAAGCTGCGGATCACCGGCGGCGAGCCGCTGGTCCGCCGCGACATCCTGACCTTCTTCCGTGCCATGGGGCGGCATCTGGACAGCGGCGCGCTGGACGAGCTGACCGTCACGACCAACGGCTCGCAGCTGGAAAAGCACGCCGCGGCGCTGTGGGAGGCCGGGGTCCGGCGGGTCAATGTCAGCCTCGACACGCTCGATCCCGACAAGTTCGCCCGCGTCACCCGCTGGGGCCGGCTCGATCAGGTCCGGCGCGGGATCGAGGCGGCGCAGGCCGCGGGGCTCCGGGTCAAGATCAACACCGTCGCGCTGAAGGGCGTCAACGAGGACGAGCTGTTCGATCTGGTCGACTGGTGTGCCGCCCAAGACATGGACCTGACCTTCATCGAGGTCATGCCGATGGGCGATCTGGGCAACGACTACCGGGTCGATCAGTACTGGTCGGTGCGCGACGTGCGCGCGCGGCTGGAAGACCGCTTCACCACGGTCGATCTGGCCGAACGCACCGGCGGACCCGCGCGCTATGTGCGGCTGGCCGAGACCGGGCAGAAGATCGGCTTCATCACGCCGCTGTCGCATAACTTCTGCGAAAGCTGCAACCGGGTGCGGGTGACCTGCACCGGCGAGCTTTACATGTGCCTCGGTCAGGAGGACCGCGCCGATCTGCGCGCGCCGCTGCGCGCCCATCCCGGCGATGACGGCGCGCTGATCGGGGCGATCCGCACCGCGATCGCCGCCAAACCCAAGGGCCATGATTTCGACTATTCGCGCCAGCGCGCCGACGGTCAGGTCAGCCGCCACATGAGCCATACCGGCGGCTAGGCCGCGAACCGGTCTCAGGCGATCTCGACCACCGCGTCGATCTCGACCAGCGCATTGGCGGGCAGCGAAGCCACGCAGACCGCCGTCCGGGCATGCTGACCGGCCGTCCCCCAGAGGTCGATGAAAAGCTGCGAGGCGCCGTTGACGACCATCGGCCCGGCCTCAAAGCCCGGCCGCGCCGAGACGAAGCCCCCGACCCGCACGATCTCGCGCACCCGGCCCAGAGAGCCGACCACCGCGCGGATCGAGAACAGAAGGTTCAGCGCGCACATCCGCGCCGCCGCCTGCGCCTCGGCCAGATCCAGACTGTCATCGGCCGGGCCGAAATAGCGCGGGACGCCCTCCCATTCGCAGATCTGACCCGACAGGAACAGCAGGTTGCCGCTGAGCTTGCCCGGCAGGAACATCGCCCGCGACGGCGCGCTGTCGGGCAGACTGTGGCCCAGCTCTCGCAGCCGTGCTTCGACCGGACAGGCGGTCATGGATGCGGCTCGGGCGCCAGCCGCCGGGCCAGCGCGACCAGCGACAGGTCCGACCCGCGCGGCCCGATCAGCGACACCCCGTAAGGCGCGCCCTCGACCATGCCCGCAGGCAGCACCACCTGCGGCAGCCCGGCCAGCCCCGCGACGCACAGAAGCCGCATCGCGTCATGGCGGAAGCCCTCCAAGACCTCGTCCGGCGCGTCAAGCGCGAAGGGGGCCGCATGGACCGCGGGCGCCAGCAGGACGGCATCGACCAGCAGTTCCTCGAGATGGGCGGCAAAGGCATGACGGGTGGCGCGGGCCTTGTCGATCTCGGCCTCCTCCAGCGCGGCGGCCGCCGCCACGCGCCCGTCGATGCCGCGCGCCAGCGGCATGCCCGAGCGGCGGATGAACGGCAGAACCGTCTCGCGCGCCTCGGCGCCGTTGGTCACCCGGTAGGCGGCATAGGCCGCGTCCGCGCCCTCGGGATAAACCTCGACCTCGCGCGAGGGCATGGTGCCGAAGGCCGCCTCCAGCACCGCGCGCGGCGCCTCGTCAAGCTGGGCCACCATGTCGGCGGGCCAGAGCAGGTCGGGTATCTCGGGCAGCGGCACCGGGTCGGGGTCCATCAGCGCCCCGGCCGCGGCCAGAAGCGTCGCGCCGTCCCGCGCGAACAGCCCGGCGGTGTCGTAGCTGGGTGCCAGCGCCATCGCGCCCGCCAGCGGCACCCGGTCATGGGTCGGTCGAAGCCCCCAGGTGCCGCAAAAACTTGCCGGGGCCCGGACCGATCCGCCGGTATCGGTGCCAAGCGCGATATCGGCCAGCCCCGCCGCGACGGCGACGGCCGAGCCCGACGAGGACCCGCCCGGGATGCGGTCGGGGGCCTTCGGGTTCACCGGGGTGCCGAAATGCGGGTTCATGCCGTAAAGCGCCCAGGCCAGCTCGTCAGTATGGGTCTTGCCGACGAAGCGCGCCCCCGCCTCCAGCAGCCGCCGGACGGCCGGGGCCGTGGTCTCGGCCTCGGGGCTCGCGGCCAGTTTCAGCGGACAGCCGCAGCCGGTGCGATAGCCCCGGACATCGAACAGATCCTTGACCGCCAGCGTCAGCCCGGACAGCGGCCCATGGGGGGCATTGTCCACCGGCACGGCGGGATAGGGCATGAAGGCATGATAGGCATCTTCTTCGATCAGCATCCGGTCACTCGGCAGGAACGGCCTCGTCGGCGCGCAGACAGGCCACGCGGCGCCGCGGCGCAGGGGTCACGACAGGCGGCAGCCCGGCCCGGCAATCGGGTCCGGCCAGCGCACAGCGCGGCGCGAAGGAACAGGAGGCAGGCCGGGTTTCCAGCGCGGGCGGCGCGCCCGGGATCGCGGCCAGCCGCTCTCCCCGTGCCACATCGTGCAGGTTTGCCGCCAGAAGACCGCGCGTATAGGGGTGACGCGGGTCCTTGATGATCTCGCGGGTGGTGCCCTCCTCGACGATCTGGCCGGCATACATCACCGCGATCCGTTCCGAGATTTCCACCGCCACGCCGATATCGTGGGTGACGAAGATCACCCCCATTCCGAATTCCTTCTGAAGCTCGCGCAACAAAAGCAGAATCTGGATCTGGACGGTGGCGTCAAGGGCCGTTGTCGGCTCGTCGGCCAGCAAAAGCCGCGGACGGCAGGCCAGAGCCAGCGCGATCATCACCCGCTGGCGCATGCCGCCCGACAGCTCGTGCGGATAGTTCTGCAGCCGCCGCTCGGGCGACGGAATCTTCACGCGCTTGAGCATGTCGAGCGCGACCTCCATCGCCTCGGACCGGCTGACGCCCTTGTGACGCATCACCGTCTCGGCGATCTGGGCGCCGACCGTATAGACCGGGTCGAGCGCCAGCGCCGGTTCCTGAAACACCATCGACACGTCGCCGCCGCGATAGCGCTGCAGCGACCGGCCGGAAAGCCGCAGGATGTCGGTGCCCCCGACGCGAATGTCGCCCTCGATCTCGGTCCGTTTCGGCGGCAGAAGCCGCAACAGCGCCTTCAGCGTCACGCTTTTCCCCGAGCCGCTTTCGCCCAGCAGCGCCAGCGTCTCGCCCGGCCCCAGCGACAGCGACAGGTCGTTGATGGCATGGACCGTCCGCGCGCCCTTGAAGCGTACCGTCAGATGGTCGATTTCAAGCAGCTTGTCGGTCATGCGATCTTCCCCGCCTTGGGATGGCCGGACGCAGGGTCATGCAGGTGGCAGGCGGCCAGGTGGCCATCCGCGCCGATCTTGCGAAGCTTGGGCACCTTGCGCCCGCACAGCGTCGCCGCGAAGGGACAGCGGGTGTGAAACCGGCAGCCCTCGGGCGGGTCGATGGGGTTCGGCGGATCGCCGGTCAGGGGCGGTTCCTCGGTCCGGTTGTCCGGGTCCATCGAGGGCATCGCCGAGAACAGCGAGCGGGTGTAGGGATGGGCCTGCCGCGCCCAGATCGCATCGACCGGCGCGACCTCGACCACCTCGCCCAGATACATCACCAGCACCCGGTCCGAGATATAGCGCACCACGTTCAGATCATGGCTGATGAAGATATAGGTCAGCCCGAATTCGGCGCGCAGATCGGACAGCAGGTTCAGCACCTGCGCCTCGACCGACTTGTCCAGCGCCGAGACCGCCTCGTCCAGCACCACCAGCCGGGGCGACATCGCCAGCGCCCGGGCGATGTTCACCCGCTGGCGCTGGCCGCCCGACAGCTCGTGCGGATAACGCTGGGCAAAGCGCGCAGGATCAAGCCCCACCCGCGCCAGCAGCCCGTGCGCGCGTCCCATCGGGTCCGAAAGGCCCTGCACCCGGGCGCCGAAGGCCACCGACTCCTCGATGGTCAGCCGCGGGTTCAGCGAGGCATAGCTGTCCTGAAACACCATCTGGATGCCGCGGCGCAGCTCGCGCAGGCTCAGCGTGTCGCCCAGCGCGTCGCCGTCGAAGATGATATCGCCCTCGTCGCGCTCGATCAGCCCGACCGCCAGCCGCGCCGTGGTGGATTTGCCGCAGCCGGATTCGCCGACGATGCCCAGCGTCTCGCCCTTGCGGACCTCGAAGGACACGCCATCGACCGCCTGCACCATCGCGCGGGTGCGCCCGAGGATGCCGCCCCGGATCGGAAAGTATTTCCTCAGGCCCCGCACCGTCAGCAGCGGCTGGCCCGGGCCGCCCCGGTCGGGCAGCCGGTCGTAAAGCTCAGTCGCGGACATTCATCGCACTCCTCACGCCGTCGCTCAGCAGGTTGAGGCACAGCGAGGTGACGAAGATCATCACCCCCGGCAGCGCCGAGAGCCACGGATTGACATAGATCGCCGAGCGCAGCGTGTTCAGCATCAGGCCCCATTCCGGCTCGGGCGGGCGGACGCCGATCCCGAGGAACGAGAGACCCGCCGCGAGGATCATGCAGACGCTGGTCAGCGAGGTGGCATAGACGAAGATCGGGGACAGCACGTTGCCGATCACATGGACCCGGATCACCGTCAGCGCACTGGCCCCTGTGGCCCGCGCCGCGTCGATATAGTCGAGGCTCCGGACGCCCGAGGTCACCGCCTCGGCGACGCGGGTGATGGGCGGCACGAAGACGATGGTCAGCGAGACCAGTGAATTGACGATCCCCGCCCCCAGCGCGCCCGAAATGGCGATGGCCAGAAGCACCGAGGGGAAGGCGAAGAAGACATCGACCACACGCATGATGATCGTGTTGAGCCTGCCGCCGACATAGCCCGCGACGACGCCGAGGGCCGAGCCGATGAAGAAGGCGAAGACCACCGGCATCAGCCCGATGAACAGCGTCAGCCGCCCGCCATGGATCAGCCGGGCCAGCATGTCGCGGCCCTGTTCGTCGGTGCCAAGCAGATGTCCGGGCGTGCCGATGGGCTTGAGCCGCGCGATCATCGAGCCCTTGTAGGGATCGGCCAGCCCGAGATACGGCGCGAAGATCGCGGCCAGGATCAGCGCCGCGACGACCGCGAGGCACAACATCGAGACCGGGTCGCGGGCCAGCCGCTGCGCCACGCCCGCCCAGTAGCCCTTGCGCGCCTCTGGGGTCTGAACCGGCTCGAGGGTTTCGGTCAGCGCCATCGGCTCAGCTCCTCTTGATCCGCGGGTCGATGGCGGCCTGGGCCACGTCGACGATGAGGTTCATGGCGACGAAGAACAGCGCCAGCACCAGGATCGTGCCCTGCAACAGCGGCAGGTCGCGCTGGAAGATGGCGTTCGACAGCAGAAAGCCCGAGCCCGGCCAGTTGAAGACGGTCTCGATCAGGATCGAGCCGCCAAGCAGATAGCCCAGTTGCAGCCCCATCACCGACAGCGCGGTCGCGGCGGCATTGCGGCCGACATGGATCAGCACGTCGAACCGGCTCATGCCCTTGGCGTAAAGCGCCTGCACGAAATCCATGCTGAGGATGTCGCCCGACAGCGCCCGCACGGTGCGCGCGACGATGCCGATGGGCACGACGGCCAGCGTCACCGCGGGCAGGACCAGATGGCGCATATGCTCCCAGTTCCAGGACCAGTCGCGCGAGCCGCCCGGCCCCGCCCCCATCGAGGGCAGCCAGCCCAGATTGACCGAGAAGATGATGACAAGCACGATCCCGAGCCAGTAATTCGGCACCGAAACGCCCGCGATCGACACCGCCGTCACCGCCTTGTCGAGCGCGGTGTCGCGGAAATAGCCCGCGAGGAAGCCCAGGAAGATGCCGATGGGAAAGGCGATGACGGCGGCGCTGACGGCCAGCAGCAGCGAATTCTGCACCGCGCCGAAGACCTCGCCCGCGACCGGGCGCCCGGTCGCGATCGACCGGCCCATGTCGCCCTGCGCGAGATTGCCGACCCAGATCGCGTATTGCACCGGCAGCGGCCGGTCCAACCCGTAGGCCGCGCGCATCGCCGCCTGTTCCTCGGCCGTGGCATCGACCGGCATGATCGCGGTCAGCGGGTCGCCGGGCGCGATCTGGACCAGCAGGAAGCAGATCACCGAAACGCCGAACGCGACCGGCAGCACGAGGATCAGCCGCCTCAGAAAATAGCTGAACATGAAAGGTCTTCTCCTTCGGAAACGGCCCCGCCGCGCGCGGGCGGCGGGGGCGCCGGACCCGGACGGGCCCTTACTCCATCGTGATCGACGAGAAGTTCTGGTACCAGTTCTGCGCCTGCACGAAGCCCTTGACCTTCGGGCTCATCGCGCGCGGCGCCACGTCATGGGTCACCATCAGGAACAGCGCGTCATCGACGAATTTCTCGTGCGTGCGCCGCATCACCTCATCCTGTTCGGCCGGATCGAAGGTGTTGCGGATCTTCGTGAACAGCTCTTCCATCTCGGGGTCGCAATAATGCCCCCAGTTGGTGCCGTTCGGCGCGATCAGGTCGCAGGACAGGTGCCGGATCAGCCCCGTGAACGGGTCCTGGATGAAGTAGGTGAAGTTGATCGACTGGCTGCCCTCGACCGCCGGATCGGCGGCCCCCGCGCGCCAGAGATTGATCATCTGGTTCCACTCGACCACCATGAACTCGACATCGATGCCGACCTCGGCGAGGTTCTGCTGGATGTATTCGTTCATCGGCAGCGGCAGCATCTGTCCCGACCCCGAGGGCGAGATCAGCGCCTTGACCTTCAGCGGCTTGTCGGGGCCGTAGCCCGCCTCGGCCAGCAGGCGCCTGGCCTCGTCGGGGTCGTAGCGCACATCGAAGCTTGGCTTGCCGAACCATTGCGATCCGGGCGGCAGGAAGCCCTTGGCGGGCACCATCAGCCCGCCCAGAAGCGCGCCCATGCCCTCGCGGTCGATGGCGAGGTTCGCGGCCTTGCGCACGCGGATGTCGTTCCAGGGCGACCCTTCCAGCCGCGACAGGTGCCAGGTCCAGTTATGCGGATAGGCATTCGACGAGATCACGAAGCCGTTCGCGGTCATCGCCGGGATGGTGTCGGGCGCGGGCGCCTCGATCCAGTCGACCTGTCCCGACAAAAGGGCGGCCGAGCGGGCATTGGGCTCGGGCAGCGGGATCAGCACCATCTTGTCGAGCTTCGGCACCCGGGTCTCGTCCCAGTATTCGGCGAAGGGCACCATCTCGGCGCGCTCGCGCGGCACGAATTCCTCAAGCTTCCAGGGGCCGGTGCCCGAGGGCTCCATGGCGACCTGTTCCCAGTCCTTGCCATGGGCCTCCCAGTTGGCCTTCGACGACATCAGGATCCAGGCCAGTTGATAGGGCAGCGTGGCGTCGGGGGTCTTGGTGGTGATTTCCAGCGTCAGCGGGTCGATGGCGCGGTAGCTCGCGACCGCCGGGATCCGCGACTTGCCCTGCGCCGCCTGGCGCGGGTCGTATTGTTCGGACGTGTCGTCCAGCAGCTTGTCGAGGTTCCAGACCGCGCTTTCGGCGGTAAAGTCCGACCCGTCATGAAACTTGACGCCCTCGCGGATCTTGAAGATCCACTTGGTCTTGTCCTCGGCATCGACCGCCCATTCGGTGGCCAGCCCCGGGATCAGGGTCGAGGGCTTGTCGGCCGAGGTCAGGTCCCACTCGATGAGCGAGTCATAGACCGTGTAGCCCATGAACCGCATGCCCTCGCCGCCCTGGTCGGTCTGGCCGGTGGTCAGCGGGATATCGGCCGCGGTCATGCCGATGCGCAGCGTGCCCTGCGCCAGCGCCGTCTGCGCCGAAAGCAGCCCGGCCGTCAGCATCAGCGCAGAGAAACTTCTTTTTATTCCAAGCACCTTGGACCTCCTTGTTGCGTTCCAAGGGCGGTCCCCGCCGCCCTGTCCCGGGGCCACTGTGCCCGAGAGGGTCCGGGACGGCAGGCGCAAGGGGGCGGGATTCAGCCCCCAAAACCGGCAATTGCCTTAAATTCGATCAGTCTGGTGCCATGTGCTGAAATGGAATGCCACCCGAGCGGCGTCCGGGGCCGTCCCGAATCGAACCTTCCCCAAGGGGAAGGTCCTCCGGGCTGCTGGAAGATGTCCTGCCGGACGCGCCTCAGGCCTCGTACCGGCGGTCGCTGCCGCGCCGCTCGGCGCTGCGCCGGTCGGCACGCCCGCCAATCAGCCGCGCGGCATCGGCCAGCGTCAGCAAGGGCGGCAGCGCCGAAGGCGCCGCCAGATAGCGCGGCCGCCAGTCGGGGTCGAACTTGGCCTTGAAGGCGCGCAGGCCTTCGAAATTGTAAAAGCTCCGACCGTGCCGGTAGATCAACGCGCCGAACCGGTCCCACAGCCTGCGGCTGCGTTCCGGGCTCAGCCCCGACAGCGGCGCCATGCCCAGCGAGAAGGCGCCATAGCCCTCGTCCTTCAGCCGCAGCATCAGCGCGGTGAAGAGAAACTCCATCGTGCCGGGCGGCGCGGTCTCGACCTGGCGCATCAGGTCGATGCTGGCCTGGGTCCGGCTGTCGGTGACCAGCACATTGGCAAAGGCCACGACCCGGCCCTCGTGGCGCACCGTCGCCACCGGCCAGCGGTTCAGCCAGCCCGGATCGAACCGCCCGACCGAGAACCCCTTTTCATGGGCGCGTTTGGCCGCAAGCCAGGCATCCGACACGGCGCCCAGCTCGGCCAGAAGCGGGGCCGCGTGGGGCGGTTGGGTCCAGTCGAGCGACAGCCCGTCGCGCAGCGCCCGCGAATGGGTCGTCCTGAGCTTCTTGCGCGCCGAGCCTTCCAGCGAGAACCGGGTGAGATCGACGACCGCCTCCTCGCCCATCTTGTGCAGCGACAGCCCAAGATCCAGCATGATCGGCACATCGGCCGCGCGGACCTCGTAGAAGGCCGGGCGCGCGCCCTCGCGCCGGGCCGCGTCGACGAAGGCGAAGGCCACGTCCTCGGCGGCGTCGGCGGGGCCGACCGGGCCGCCATAGGCGATCCAGGACCGGCCCGAGACCGCGAACATCACGAAGGCGCGGCCATCGTCCGAGACGAGGATCGACTTGTCGCCGGTCAGCGCAAAGCCCGCATCGGGGTTGTCGCCGCCCCCCGCGATCCGCGCCGCGGCGGCCAGATCCTCGGCATCGGGCGGGTCGGGCACCACGCGGGGCGCGCGCAACAGCATCAGAAGCGCCCCGAGCCCCAGCACGAGACTGCCCAGCAGAACCGCCCTCAGCGCGCGCGGCGCGCGTTCGTTGACCGCGAACTGCCACCAGAGCTCATGCGCATAAGGGGTCTGCTTATGGGCGAAGAACAGCACGAAGCCGAAGCCCGCGATCAGCGCCACGATCAGCGCGACCCAGGCGGGCGTCAGCGTCGCGTGGCTCAGCATGGTGTGGCGGTGGAAGGCATGGCGGAACGGCAGCAACAACAGCGCGCCCGCCGCAAGAAACACCGCCCGGTCCAGATCGACGCCCTGGATCAGCGCCACCGCCGCGCCGGTCTCCATCACCACCAGCGCCAGCCAGAAAGCCGCCAGCGCGCGGCGCATCACCCCGAAGGACAGCAGCACCAGCGCCGCCCCGATCACGCTCGAGGCCAGGGCCGAGCCTTCGATGAAGGGCAGCGGGAACAGCGCCTCGGCGGCGCGGGCGGCCTCGGTCGTGGGCGGCAGGATCGACGAGACGCTCATCCAGAGCCCGGCGCCCAGGATCATCGTGCCCAGCACCAGGGGTGCGATCCCCTCGACCGCGCGAAAGCCCGGATCGGCGGCCGCGACCGCCCGCCCCCACTGGCCACGCGGCAGATGCGCGCCGGCCGAGCGGAACAGCTCGTAGCTGGCCAGCGCCAGCAGGGCCACGCTGAACGGCACGAGGAAATAGATCAGCCGGTAAAGCAAAAGCGAGGCCGCCACCGCCTCGACCGGGGCCGAGGCCGGCATCGCGGCGATCATCACCGCCTCGAAGACACCGACGCCGCCCGGCACATGGCTCAGCACCCCGGCCATGGTCGCGGCGGCAAAGAGCGCGAGGAAGGTGGCAAAGCCCAGATCGTTCGCCGGCATCAGCAGATAAAGCGTCGCGGCGGCGAAGCCGATATCGCCCAGGCAAAAGACGATCTGCGCCGCCAGATCCCCCGGCGCCGGCGCGCGCAGGGTGAAGCGGCCGAGCTTCACGCAGCCTTGCCGCAGCGAGGCCCACAAAAGCGGCAGCGCGATCAGCGCCACACCGGCCAGCGCCAGCATGCGGACCGTGCCGGGCGCAAGCGGCAGCACCGCAGCCAGCGCGCCCGGATGGACCGCCAGCGCGCCCAGCCCGACCACCGTCGCCGCCACCCCGAACGACACCGCAGCGAAGGTCGAGACCGCGGCCACGTCGTAGCCGTCGAGCCCCAGCGCCGAATAGACCCGCCAGCGCACCGCCCCGCCCGACACCGCCGACAGCCCGATGGTGTTGCCGAAGGCATAGGCCATGAACCCGCCCGCCAGCACCACGGGAAACTTCAGCGGCTTGCCGATGAAGCGCAGCGCCGACCAGTCATAGCCCACCAGCGAGATATAGCTGGCCGCCGTCGCCGCCAGCGCCAGACCCACCGTCGACCAGGGCGTGGCGCGGACCTGCGCCACCACATCGGCGAAATTGACAGCCGCCAGCAGCTTGTAAAGCGCCACCAGCCCCAGGACGAAGAGGCCGGCGGCCAGGAGATAGGGAAAGCCCGCGCGCAGGCGGGCCCAGGTGCCGGCAAGGCCGGTCTCGGGCGTGCGGTCCTCGGTCAAGGCTTCACCTTGCTCCCGTTCCGGTTGTATTCCGTTCTAGCATTTTCCGGGGCGCAGCGACACCGCCAATCCTCGGCGGGCGGACTCGCAGCGTCCCGGCAGGCGCCGTTTTCGCTCTGCCGGGCGCCTTTGGCCTCCCGGCGCGACCGCGACAGCGGTGCCGTTCCTGCCAGCTACCGCGCCCGGCGGCCGATGGCCAGCCTTCTTTGACCGGAGGGACTTGAAAGACCCCGCCGTGCGGGCCTGTTGTCGCGCAGGCCACGCCGGAACCATCCGGGACCAAGGCCCCGCGCTACCAGCTTGCGGTGGCCTCCATCGCGACCGGGCCGCCCGCCTGCGCCGTCCAGAGCCGCAGGCTGTCGCCCTCGCAATTGGCATGCATCTCCATCTCGGCGGTGTCGAACACGGTCGAGACGCTGCGGAAGGCAAAGCGCGACGGGCAGCTGCCCTTGAGATCGGCCGCGAATTGCACAAGCAGCGTCGCCTGCATCGGCCCATGCACCACGAGACCGGGATAGCCCTCGACCTCGCGCGCATAGGGGGCATCGTAATGGATGCGGTGGCCGTTGAAGGTCAGGGCCGAATAGCGAAACAGCATCACTGGCCCGGGCATCAGCCGCCGGACCGAACTGCCCTGCGCGGCCGGGTCAGCCGCAGGCGGGCTGAACGGGGCGGCGGCGCGATAGACCAGATCCTGCCGTTCGGTCAGCGCGAGCCGCCCGCGGGCGCGGATCTTGTGCTCGACCGTCACGAACAGCAATGGCCCCGAACGACCGTGTTTCAGCGTGACATCGGCGATGGTGGACCGCCGGGTGACGCTGTCTCCGACCCGCAGCGGCGTGTGAAAGCGGAACGCGCCCCCCGCCCACATCCGCCGGGGCAGCGGCACCGGCGGCAGGAACCCGCCCCGCGCCGGATGGCCGTCGGGGCCAAGCTCGGCGCCCGGCACCGTCGGCTGCGCCAGGCAGAAATGGATCAGAAGCGGCGCCTCGTTGCCGGGCTGCAGCGGCCAGGTCCGGTCGAAGGTGGCGGCGAAGCGGCGGACCAGATCGGGGGTCAGCCGCTCGGTCGCGGTCTCCTCCCGGCCGATCCAGCCGCGCAGATGCTCGATATCGAGATCCATTCAGGTCTCCCGGGGTTTCAGGGCGGGCACCGGGCCGTAGCGGCGCGTCTCGCCCTCGACCCGGGCGGCGGGCGCGGGCATCGTGACCGGGCCATTGGGGCTGTCGACCTCGATCCGGCGCAGATGCGGATGGGCCGAGAGCCCGGCCATGTCGTTGACCGAGGCAAAGGCGATGTCGGCGGCGACCAGGGCCGCCACGGCCTCCGCGCCGCTGCGCCGGGCAAAGGCCTCGGCGACGATCCGGTCGGTCTCGGCGCGGTTCCGGACCCGCACCACATTGGTCGCAAAGCGCGGATCGGTGCCCAGCCCGGGCGCGTCGAGGAAGTGCTCGGCCAGTGCGCGCCATTCGCGGTCGCTCTGGATCGAGATCAGGATCGGGCGGCCATCGCCGGGATGAAACACCCCGTAGGGCGCGATCGAGGGATGCGCGAGCCCGACCCGCCCCGGCGTGCGCCCGGCCTCGTGGTTCAGCAGCGGCACGGTCAGCCATTCGGCCATCACGTCGAACATCGAGACCGAGATCCGTGCCCCCTGCCCGGTCACGCCGCGGCGGATCAGCGCCTCGAGGATCGCCGAATGGGCCGTGGCCCCGGTCGCGATATCGACGATCGAGACCCCCACCCGCGCCGGTTCGTCGGGCCCCCCGGTGATCGAGGACAGCCCCGATTCCGCCTGGATCAGCAGATCATAGGCCTTGCGGTCGGCAAACGGACCCTCGGTGCCATAGCCCGAGATCGCGCAGGAGATCAGCCGCGGATAGTCGCGCGCCAGCACCGCGTCGGAAAAGCCAAGCCGCGCCAGCGCGCCGGGCTTGAGGTTCTGCACCAGCACATCGGCCCCGGCCAGCAGATCCGCCAGCGCCGCGCGTCCCGGCTCGCTGGCCAGATCCAGCGTCCGGGTCTCCTTGCCGCGGTTGAGCCAGACGAAATAGCTGGACTGCCCGGCCGCGGCATCGTCATAGCCGCGCGCGAAATCGCCGCCGGGCCGCTCGATCTTGATCACATGGGCGCCCGCATCGGCCAGCCGCGCGGTCGCGAAGGGGGCGGCCACCGCCTGTTCGACCGCGACCACCTCGATGCCGTCGAGCGGGCGCATCAGAACGACCTCGGCAGGCCCAGCACGTGTTCGGCCACGTAGCTGAGGATGAGATTGGTCGAGATCGGCGCCACTTGGTAAAGCCGCGTCTCGCGGAACTTGCGTTCGACATCGTATTCGCAGGCAAAGCCGAAGCCGCCATGGAATTGCAGGCAAGCATTGGCGGCCTCCCACGACGCCTTGGCGGCCAGATACTTGGCCATGTTGGCCTGGGCGCCGCAGGGCTGGCCGGCATCGTACATCCGGCAGGCCTCGAACCGCATCAGGCTGGCGGCCTCGACCTCGATGAAGGCCTCGGCAATCGGGAACTGCACGCCCTGGTTCTGCCCGATGGGGCGGCCGAAGACCTGGCGTTCGCGGACATAGGCGCTGACCTTGTCGGTGAACCAGTAGCCGTCGCCGATGCATTCGGCCGCGATCAGCGTGCGTTCGGCATTGAGCCCCGTCAGGATGTACTTGAACCCCTGCCCCTCCTCGCCGATCAGGTTCTCGGCCGGGATTTCCAGATTGTCGAAGAACAGCTCGTTGGTCTCGTGATTGACCATGTTGGGGATCGGCCGCACCGTCATGCCCGAGCCCATCGCCTCGCGGATATCGACGAGGAAGATCGACAGGCCTTCGGATTTCTTCGCGACCTCGGCCAGCGGCGTCGTGCGCGCCAGAAGGATCATCAGGTCGGAATGCTGGACCCGGCTGATCCAGACCTTCTGGCCGTTGATGACATAGCGGTCGCCCGTCCTGACCGCCGTGGTCTTGATCCGGGTGGTGTCGGTGCCGGTGGTGGGCTCGGTCACGCCCATCGACTGCAGCCGCAGCTCGCCCGCCGCGATCTTCGGCAGGTAGCGGCGGCGCTGCTCTTCCGAGCCGTGCCGGACCAGCGTCGTCATGTTGTACATCTGGCCGTGACAGGCGCCGGAATTGCCGCCCGAGCGGTTGATCTCTTCCATGATCACCGAAGCCTCGGTCAGCCCCAGCCCCGAGCCGCCATACTCTTCCGGGATCAGCGCCGCCATCCATCCGGCTTCGGTCAGCGCCTGCACGAAGGCCTCGGGATAGCCGCGTTCGGCATCGATCCGGCGGTGATATTCGGGCGGGAAGGTCGCGCACAGCGCGCGGATGGCGTCGCGGATGTCCTGATGGGGGTCGGTCTGCATGGAGGGTCCTGCCTGGGGCATTTGAGCCAGAAATGCGCACGTCCTCCCATCATGCAAATATATTCTTTGCCTGACTGCCATATGGTTTTTATATGGGGCAGGCTGGACCCTTCGGGCACGGGCATGGATCTGCGGCAGCTTCGCTATTTTCTGGAAATCGTCGAACGCGGGTCGATCACCCGGGCGGCGGGCACGCTGAACGTCGCCCAGCCCGCGCTGTCGCTGCATGTGCGCAACCTCGAGGACCGGCTGGGCACCCGGCTGTTGCTGCGCCGTCCGACCGGGGTGGTGCCGACCGAGGCGGGCGAGCTTCTGGCGCGGCGGGCGCGGTCGATCCTCGACGAGGTCGCGCGGACCGAGGCCGAGATCCGCGGGCTCGAGACCGACCCCTCGGGCCGGGTCGCGATCGGGCTGACCGGCACCATCGGCGGGCTTCTGGCGGTGCCGCTGATCGAGGCGCTGCGCGAGCGCTATCCGCGGATCACGCTGCAGATCGCCGAGGCGATGAGCGGGTTCGTCGCCGGATGGCTGTCCGAAGGCCGGGTCGATCTGGCGGTGCTTTACGAGGCGCCCGCCGATCCGGGTCTGGCTTGCGATCCGCTGCTGGAAGAGGAACTGGTCGTGCTCTGGCCGCCCGACTGGCCCGCCCCGCCGGAAATCGGGCTGGCCGCGCTTGACGGCGTGCCGCTGGTGCTGCCAAGCCGGGCGCATGGGCTGCGCCGGATGCTCGACGCCCGGCTTGCGACCGACGGGATTGCGCCGGAGCTGGCCGTCGAGATCGACTCCTATGCCAATATCAAGAACCTGGTCGCGGCGGGCTTCGGCGCCTCGGTGCTGCCCTGGCACGCGGTCGCGCCCGAGGCCGAGGCCCGCGCGCTGATCGTCAGCCGGATCGCGGCGCCGGGGCTCTGGCGCGGGGCCTGGCTGATCCGGCCGGCCGCGCGCCCGGTGACCCGTGCCCAGGAGGCGGTGGCCGAAACCCTGCGCGCGGTGGTGGGCGACCTTCTGGCGGGCGGGGTCTGGGCGGCGGCGCGCGCCCCTAGCCTGCCGCCGGACCGCGCCGGAACAGCCGCGCCGACATCGGCTGGGTCAGGGTGAAGGCCGCGCCCTCGCGGCCCGCGCGCGCCAGAAACGCCGCGCGCAGCGCCTCGGTCAGATCCTCGGTCAGCACGCCGCGCTCGGGCGCGAAGGACGAGATCCGGCCGACGAAGGCGTCGAAATCGTCATAGACCTCGCGCCGCACATAGTCGAAGGCGCGGGTCTCGGTCAGAAGCCCGGAGGCCACCGCGGCATCAAGCGCGGCCTGCGCCGCCGTGCGGATCTCGGTCTCGTCATCGACGGTCGCGATCACCTGGCTCAGATCGCCCTCGACGCGCGGCTCGATCACCACCAGCGGCGCCTCGGGCGCGATCACCCGTGCCGCCTCGGCCAGCGCGTCGCCCATGCCCTCGACCGGGATGTGATGCAGCGCGTTGACGATGACCGCGACATCGAAGGCGCCCGAGGGATAGGGCATCGCCTCGGCCTGGGCCACGTCGATGCCGGGCGCGCCGCTCGCCTGCGGGAAGGGTTCCAGCCCGCGCCACTCGGCCCCGGCCGCGCGGAAGGGCCCGGCCAGCCCGCCCCGGCCGCAGCCGATATCAAGCACGCACCGCCCCTCGAGCGGCGCCAGAATTTCCAGAAGAACGTCAAGCGTGGTGCGGATCGGGTCGGTCATGCGGAGGCGGCCTTTCGCAACGGGGACATGCCCGATCCCTAGGCGACTTCGCCCCGCCCCGCAATTCGGCCGAGCGGCGCAGCCCGGTCCGGCTTGCCAGAACGCTGCGGCGCGGGGAACACTCGGCGCGACCGACGGAGAGCCCGATGACCAACGACCCCCTGCTTTCGCCCTTCCGGCTGCGCCACCTGACGCTGAAGAACCGGATCTTCCTGTCCGCGCACGAGCCCGCCTATGCCGAGGACGGCCTGCCCAAGGACCGCTACCGCGCCTATCACGTCGAACGCGCCCGGGCCGGGGTCGCGCTGACCATGACGGCGGGGTCGGCCTCGGTCTCGCGCGACAGCCCGCCCGCCTTCAACAACATCCTCGCCTGGAAGGACGAGGTGGTGGGCTGGATGAAACGGCTGACCGACGACTGCCACGAGCACGGCACGGCGGTGATGATCCAGCTGACCCATCTGGGCCGCCGCACCCGCTGGGACCGGGGCGACTGGCTGCCGGTGGTCTCGGCCGGGCCCGCCCGCGAGATCGCGCACCGCGCCTTTCCCAAGACCGCCGAGGACTGGGACATCGCGCGCATCGTGACCGACTATGCCGATGCCGCCGAGCGGATGCAGGCGGCCGGGCTCGACGGGATCGAGCTTGAGGCCTATGGCCATCTGCTCGACCAGTTCTGGTCGCCCTTGACCAATGCGCTGGAGCCGCCCTGGGGCGGCGATCTCGACGACCGGATGCGCCTGTCGATGGAGGTGCTGCGGGCGATCCGCGACCGGGTCGGCCCCGATTTCATCGTCGGCATCCGCCATGTCGCCGACGAGGCGTTGCCGGGCGGGATCGGCGCGGCCGAGGGGCTGGAGATTGCCCGGCGGCTGAAGGACAGCGGGCTGGTCGATTTCCTGAACGTGATCCGCGGCCATATCGACACCGATGCCGGGCTGACCGACGTGATCCCGGTGCAGGGGATGAAAAGCGCCCCGCATCTCGATTTCGCGGGCGGGATCCGGGCCGCGACCGGGCTGCCCACCCTGCATGCCGCGCGCATTCCCGATCTCGCGACCGCGCGCCACGCCATCGCCGAAGGCAAGCTCGACATGGTCGGCATGACCCGCGCGCATCTGGCCGACCCGCATCTGATCGCCAAGCTGGTGGCGGGCACCGAGGACCGCATCCGGCCCTGCGTCGGCGCCAATTACTGCCTCGACCGCATCTATCAGGGCGGGTCCGCCTATTGCCTGCACAACCCCGCCACCGGGCGCGAGCTGACGATGCCGCATCTGGTGGCGAAGGCCGCCACGCCCCTGAAGGTGGTGGTGGTCGGCGCCGGTCCCGGCGGGCTCGAGGCCGCGCGGGTCGCGGCCGAACGCGGGCACGAGGTGGTGCTGCACGAGGCCGGGAACGATCCGGGCGGTCAGGTCCGGCTGCTGGCGCGCCACCCGCGCCGGGCCGAGATGATGGCGGTGATCGACTGGCGCATGGCCGAATGCACCCGGCTTGGCGTCGGCTTCCGGTTCAATTCCTGGGCCGAGCCCGAGACGGTGCAGGCCGAGGCGCCCGATGTGGCGATCGTCGCCACCGGCGGCCTGCCGCCCGAGCCGGGTCTGGCCGAGGGCGACGGGCTTGCGGTTTCGGCCTGGGACATCCTGTCGGGGGAGGTGCGGCCGGGCATGAACGTGCTTTTGTGGGACGATGCGGGCGATCATGCGGGGCTGCAGACCGCCGAGGCGCTGGCCGCGGCCGGCGCGCGGGTCGAGATCGTCTGCCGCGACCGCAGCCTGGTGCCCGAGGTGATGGCGATGTCGCTGACCCCGGCGCTCCGGGCCCTGCAGCGGGCCGATGTGGTCTGGACCCCGACCTGGCGGCTCGATGCGATCCGGCGGACGGGGAATACGCTGACCGCGGTGCTTGGCAGCGATTACGGCCCCGAGACGCGCGAACGGCAGGTCGATCAGGTGGTGGTCAATACGGGCACGCATCCGCTTGACGATCTTTATTTCGGGCTGCGGCCGGGCGCGTCGAACCTGGGCGAGGTCGATTACCCCGCGCTGATCGAAGGGCGGCCGCAGGCGCTGGGCCGCAATCCCGAGGGGCGCTATCGGCTGTTCCGCATCGGTGACGCGGTGGCCGCGCGCAACGTGCATGCCGCGATCTACGACGCGTTGCGGCTGGTGAAGGACCTGTAGGACAGGGACCGCTCACAGGTTCACGTAAAACATGAGCATCCCATTGCAACTGCCTGTCTTGCAATGGGATATGGGGTGTTAAACCCCGAGATGGCGCCGCAGCAGATCGGGTTCGGCCCGCAGCTCCGCGGCATCGGCCTCGGCCCGAACCGCGCCGTTCTCGAGGATCACCGCCCGGTCGGCTGTGGCCAGCACCGCGTCGAGCCGTTGTTCGACCAGAAGGATCGCCACACCTTCGTCGCGCAGCCTGAGAACCGTGTCGCGGATCAGCGCGATCATCGAGGGCTGCAAGCCTTCGGTCGGCTCGTCCAGCAACAACACGCGCGGATCGACGCATAGCGCGCGGGCGGTTGCCAGCATCTGCTGTTCGCCGCCCGACAGGGTGCCCGCGCGCTGGCCCATCCGGTCGGCAAGCCGCGGGAACATCTCCAGAACGCGGTCGCGGACCTCGGGCGGGCTATGGCGGCAGCGCATCCCGATCTCGAGGTTCTGCGCGACCGTCAGATCCGAAAACAGCCGCCGCCCCTGCGGGATATAGCCGATGCCCCGGCGCGGCACCTCATGGGCGGGCAGCCGGCCGATATCCTCGCCGTCCAGCAGCACCTGGCCCGAAGCAAGCGGCAAAAGCCCCATGATCGCCTTCATCGCCGTGGTCTTGCCCGCCCCGTTCCGGCCCAGAAGGCAGGTGATCTCGCCCGGCCGGACCGTCAGGCTGAGCCCGTGCAGTACCCGGACCGGCCCGTAGCCCGCCGCGATGTTCTTCAACTCAAGCATCGGCGGCGGTTCCCAGATAGGCGGCCTGCACCCGCGCATCGGCCCGGATCGCGGCGGGCGCGCCCTCGGCCAGCACGACCCCCGCATCGAGCACGGTGATGCGGTCGGCCAGCTCCATCACGACGCCCATGTTATGTTCGATCAGCAGGATCGCGGTCTCGCCCGCGAGGGTGCGGACCAGCGCCTTGAAGGTCTCGATCTCGGGCTCGGACAAGCCTTGCGTCGGCTCGTCCAGGATCAGCAGGCGCGGCGCCTGCGCCAGCCCCATGGCCAGTTCCAGAAGCCGCTGGTGGCCATAACTCAGATCGGCCGCCGCGATCTTCTCGCGGCCCGTCAGCCCGACCCGGCCGAGCGTGCGCGCGACCTCGGCCGCGACGGCGGCACGGTCGCGACCCAGCCTGCGGCGGGCGGCCAGCGCCACGTTCTCGGCGACCGGAAGCCGGGCGAAGACCGAGGTGATCTGAAAGGTATAGGCCAGCCCCAGCCGCACCCGGGCATGGGCGGGCCGCCGGGTGATGTCCTGCCCGTCGAAGAGGACGCGCCCCGAGGAGGGCGCGACCCGGCCGATCAGCATCGACACGAAGGTGGTCTTGCCCGCGCCATTGGGCCCGATCAGCGCGCGCACCTCGCCGGGGCCGAGGTCCAGATCGACCTCATGGACGGCGCGCAGCCCGCCGAAGCTGCGCGAGAGCGCCCGGGTCGAGAGCAGCGCGCTCATGGCAGGCCCCGCCACCAGCGGCGCCGGATCTCGCCCGCCAGGCCCTGCGGGGCGAAGAGGGTCAACAGAACCAGCGCCACGCCCGCGACCAGCATGTAGGCGGGCGTCAGCCCCGAGGTGAGGTCGATCAGGTAGAACATGAAGAGCGTGCCGAGAAACGGCCCGATCACCGTGCCCGCGCCGCCCAGCAGGACCCAGAGCAGCGGGAAGATCGAATAGTGCGTTTCGGCGAAGCTGGCCCCGGCATAGCCGAAGAAAAGCCCGTAGGCCGCGCCGGCCGCCCCCGACACCGTGCCCGACAGCACGACCGCGCCCAGCTTGTGGCGGAAGGTGTCATAGCCCAGAAGCTCGGCCCGGTCCTCGTTCTCGCGGATCGCGACCAGTACCCGGCCGATCGGCTGGCGGACCAGCCAGAGCGTGCCGAAAAGGACCGCCGAGAACAGCGCAAGCGCCGCCAGATAGCGGGTGGAGGGGTCGGAGAGGTCGAGCCCCAGCAGCATCCGGTCGGCCTGCGGGATCACCACGCCCTCGTCGCCCCTTGTCCAGCGCCCCGCAAGCAGGATCGTCAGCCAGGCCGCCTGCGAAAACATCAGCGTCACGATCATGAAGGCCACACCCCTGGTGCGCAGCGCCAAGAGACCCACGCCCAGCGACAGGACCGCCGCAGAACCGATGCCGGTCAGAAGCGCAGGCCCGGCGCCAAGGCCCAGATGCGTCATCGGCATCGCAAGCCCGTACATGCCCGCCGCAAAGAACATCGCATGGCCGAGGCTCAGGAGCCCGGTATAGCCGAAGAGGATGTTGTAGCCCATCGCATAGGTCGCCAGCACCATCACCCGGGCGACGGTGCCATGGCTGTAGGCGGGCAGGACGAAATTCAGCGCAAAAAGGACCGCGACCAGCCCCAGATGCAGCCCGATGAGGCGCCCGCCCCTCATCGCGCGGCCTTGCCCATCAAGCCCTCGGGCCGGAAGACCAGCACCAGCGCCACCAGCAGCGTGGCGAGGATCTTGGCCAGCGTCGGCGAGAAGAAGACCGAGACGATGCCGTCGGACAGCCCGATCAGCAGCGCCGCGATCACCGTGCCGCCAAGGCTGCCAAGCCCGCCGATGATGACCACGATGAAGGACAGCAGAAGCGCGTCGCCCCCCATCAGGTAATGCGCCTGCTGGATCGGCACGATCAGCACGCCCGCAAGGGCGGCCAGCGCCGCCCCCAGCCCGAAGACCCCGGCATAGACCCGTTCGACCGGAATGCCGAAGGCCTGCGCGGTCTCGCGGTCCAGCTGGGTCGCCCGCATCACGAGGCCAATCCCGGTCCGGGTCATCAGCGCCCAGAGCCCGGCCAGCACCGCCGCAGCGGCCCCCATCACGAAGAGCTTGTAAGAGGTGATCGACAACCCCCAGGGCCAGATCAGCCCAGGTCCCTCCGGGCCGAATTCGATCCAGGGCAGCGCGAGGCGGTCGTTGAAGGGCGGCGCCACGGGGCGCGCCTCGGGGCCATAGGTCATCAGCGCGGCCTGCTGCAGGATATAGAGCAGCCCGATGGTGGCGACGATGGTCCGTTCGGGGTCGTAGCCCACGCGCTTGAGCACGGTCAGGTCGGCCGCGACCGCCAGCGCCCCGGCGATGACCGGCGCCAGCAGGAGTGCCGCGACAAAGCCCACGGCCCCGCCCCCCAGCGCCGAGGACACCGCCCAGGCCAGCACCGCGCCCAGCATGAAGAACTGGCCATGGGCGACATTGACGACGCGCATCACCCCGAAGACGAGGCTGAGCCCCGAGGCCATCAGCGCCAGCACGGCCGCGGTGACCGCGCCCTCCAGCACGGCAAGCATCAGATGGGGGCCGAATTCCATGGGCGCTCCGGGTCGGGATGGGCCGGGCTCAGAACCCGGCCCCGTAAGGACAAGCGGCACGCGCGACCGCGCCCGGACCCGGGCCTCGGCGCGCGCGCTCCGGGACCCTGCCTAGAGCGATTGGGTCGTGTAGTCGACCTCGTCGGGATAGAACCCGGCCTCGATCGGGGTTTCCGCCTGCACGACCAGCCGCCCGTTCTCGACCTTCGAGATGTATTGCGGTCCGAAGACCTGGTGCGTCCGCCCGTTGAAGAGCTTGGCGCCCTGCGGGTGGTCGTTCGACAGCGGCATCTCGGTCATCGCCTCGACCGCCTCGACCAGCGCCGCGCGGTCGTCGGGGCCGCGATAGCCGCAGGCCTCCATCCCGGCCTTGATGACGTAAAGCGTCTCCCAGCAGCCGAACATGTGGGCATAGGCCGAAACATCGGACGGATCGGCGGCCAGCGCGCCGTTCTCGTCGATGCCGATGGCCGCGCGGTAATGGCGGTCGAACTCGGTCTGGTCGGGCTGGACGTAGCGGGGCATGCCCTCCCAGAAATAGGTGCCCTCGAGGAAGTCGAGCCCCGGGCTTTGCAGATCGACCGACTCGAGGCTGTCGATGAAGCCGAAGATCTCGGGCCGCGACGGGCCGAAGAATTCGCCCATCTCCTTGACGAAGGTCAGGACCGAGGGGCCGACCATGACGTGGTAGATCACCTCGGTCTCGCGCGGGATCTTGGCGAAATACTTGGTAAAGGAGGTTTCGGTGGGCGGGATCGCCAGCTTGGCCACCACCTCGCCGCCCTGGGCCTCGATCGCTTGGCTGAAGAAGTCGCGATGGTCGTGGCCGAAGGCGTAGTCGGGGAAGATCATCGTGACCTTGCGCCCGAGGTTTTCGCGCACGAAGGGCGCCATCGCCAGAACCTGGCTTTTCACATCGGTGATGCCGGGCTGCAGGGTCCAGCGGTTGAGCGCGCCCGAGGCCACGTGATGGCCTTCGGAGACCACGAAATAGGGCAGCTTCAGCTCGCCCGCGCGGGGCGCCGAGCCCATCACCACATGGCTGAAAAGCGTGCCATAACCGACATCGCAGCGGTGCAGGCTGGCGAATTTCTCGACCACCTCGGCGCCGCGCTTGGGATCGGTGCCGTCATCCTCGGTGACCAGCTCGACCGGCCGCCCGTTGATGCCGCCCGCCTCGTTGATCAGCCGCAGCGCGGCCCGGGTGGTGCGGTCGTACCAGCGGCCATAGGCGGCGCCGATGCCGGTCGCATGCATCTGGAACCCGATCCGGATCGGCGCAGCGCTTTGGGCGCCGGCATAGCGCGCCCAGAGCGGCAGGCTCGCGGTGCCGGCAGCGGCGGCGGCAAGCGTCTTGATCGCGGAGCGGCGGGCGGGGCTCCGGGGGCCGGCATCGGTCTTGGTCACGGGCATGGCTCTTTCCATGGGAACGGTCGTGTGCCGGGTCAGTCTGGGGACGACATGTGCGTTTGTCTACGCCATTGGGACAATTCGCCTCAGGCCGATCGGCGCGTGCAGGCCGCTCCGCGCCCGGGCCGAAAGGCCGCCTCCCGGACCGGGGTCCCCGCCCGTTTGCGGCGGCTCCGACCGGGCACAAGGCCTGTCGGGCGAAACGCGTGACGGACCCGCATTTCAAAGGCTTGTCGGATCTTGCGACGATCGGTTGTATTTTCATGATTTGTTCCTGCGACGCTGCGGCATTTTCGAGTATGCTTTCCCTAACGTCAGCCTCCATGCGGGGGTCGGGCGGCGTCGTTCCATTTCACGAGACCAGAGATGCTCACGAAACCAGAATACACGCCCGCATCGAGACCAACGCCACAAGGGGCCGACAGGATGACTCAGTCCGCACCCATCTGCCTCGTCGTCGAGGATACGGATTTCGACCGGATGATCATGCAGCGGAAACTCGCCGCCATTGACAAGTCGCTTCAGGTGCGCTTCGCCGCCACCCTCGCCGAGGCACGACAATGCCTTTACGAGGAGCCGATCTCGATCATCTTTCTCGACAATTCCCTTCCCGACGGGAAGGGCGCGAATTTCGCTCTGGAGCTGTCCGCACACCGCGGCTGGAGCCAGATCCCGGTGGTCATGGTCAGCGACTGGCCCTCGCCCTTCATGAGCGCCAAGGCCGAGGCGGCCAATGTCGTCGCGATCTGGACGAAGACGGAATTCACCGCCCTGACCGTCGCCGAGGTGCTCCGCTCCCGCGGCCTGATGGTCTAGAGCTGCGGCCCGCGCGGGCATGTCGTCACCGCCCGCGGTCCCCTGCCCGGCCGCACGGGTCGAAATCTCCGGACCATCGTCGGGGGCAGCTTGGGCGCCCGTCGCCCCCCGGGCCGGGCCATCGAGCCGTCGCCGAGGATCGACGAAAAGACTGCCCAAAAGCTGCGCTTCGGTCATTGCGTCCTCTGCGGGGCCACGCTAAAAGACCGGACGACGCACCCGTAGCTCAGCTGGATAGAGTGTCGCCCTCCGAAGGCGAAGGTCACAGGTTCGAATCCTGTCGGGTGCGCCAGAATAGATCGGTTCCATTGCGAAATCTGGCCATTGCAAATCTGGCGATGTGCCCCGCCAGCATGCACCCTGGCCTATCCGCCCGCTGTCATTGGTTGCGGACCTCATGCCAGTGTTGGATCCTTCCGGCGGATCGGCCCGATGTTCCGGCGCTTGAGGATCACGATGGCAGGCCGTTCGGCCGACGCCGAACATCGCCTCTGGATCCCGCAGTCGGACGCAGATGGGGTGCGGAGCGCGGTCAGTCATCGCTTCCTTCCGCCATTCATCCCGGCTTCTGCCGTCGAGCAGCGACCGGCGGCGCGCTTGTCCATGCGGCGCATCGAGCCCTCAGGGTCAAATGATGCCATCCATCCTTCCAGAGACAGTGGGGGCAGGAAAAGCCGCGACGCAGATCCCGTTCACCCCACGGCTTGAAGAAGAAGGCCACGCCCGCCGCCTGACACGGGTCGCGCATGCCGTGCGCGCCCGCATGCGCTCCGCTCGCTTCGTCTCCACCTGAGACGCGGGCGGGGGCGAGGCGCCTGAACGGCGGACACCCGGCCGACCAATGCGTCGGGCACGGCCGGGTGGAACAGATCGTCATGGGCGCAGGCGAGGACCCGCCGCGGCTTGTGCCAGCGCAGGGGCCGGTCGGGCCATTGCCCGTTCCGGCCCGCGACAACGTTCATGCCCTCGATGGGCACCGGACGCCCGTGCGGCGCACAGAGCGGACGCCCGGCCGTGCGGTCCGCATCGACCTGCCCGTCGACCTGGCGCAAGACGACCGCGTCCACCTCGGGATCGATGGCATCGGTCCGGGCGATGCAGGCCCGCGCCCGTTCTTCCGCGGACGGCTTGCCGCGGCCGATCAGGCGGCGGGCTTCGAGGGCGCCGAGATCGGCGAGGCCGGTGGCATCGGATATGTCAGTCTCGCCTGGCGGACGGCCGGTCAGTCCTGTTCGGCAACGGCGTCGCCCCAGGCGCTGGTGGGTTCGGTCATGCCAGACCGCCTCGTGGCCACCTGCAGGACGCCGGACGGACAGGCGAAGGGGTAAGGCAGGATCGATTTTCGGGTGACGGTGACGGGGGCCACCATCCGGAGTTCGTCAAGCGTCGTGCCCGGGATGCGGTCGTCGGCGATAATCCGGTCGGTGCCGGAGACGTCGATCCGGGGCCGCGCGAAGGCGGCCTCGAGATCCATCCCGAAATCGGTGAGGAAGGAGGCAAGCTGGGTCACCGCACCGACGATCTTGCGCCCGCCCGCCGCCCCCAGGGCGAACCGCCGGCCGCCCGCATGGCCGAGCGCGGGGCAGACATTCATCAGACAGGGCCGGTCCGGACCCAGCGAGTTCGGGCGCCCCTGCACCGGGTCGAACCACATGATGCCGTTGTTCAGCAGCAACCCGGTCGCGGGCGAGACCACGCGCGCGCCGAACAGCGACAGCAGCGTCTGGGTATGCGCCACCATGTTGCCCGCGCGGTCGATGACGGAAAAATGCGTCGTCGAGCCGGGGGCGGCCGAGATTTCGCCATCGGCCCCCATCCCGCCCAGCCGGTCGCGATAGGCGGCGATCAGTGCCCGGGCATAGGCGGGACAGGCACTGTCGGGGCCGGACAGGGTCTCGGCTGCCAGATCCTCCATCGCCCGGGCGAAGGTCGGACCGGCGGTCAGCCCCGGCATGACATGGAAAAGCGCATCGCGATAGGGCACGGCAAGCGGGGTCTCGAACCGCGCGCGGTTGCGGGCCAGATCGTCGAGGCCAAGATAGCCGCCCTTGTCCTGAACGTCCCGCGCCAGGGCCGCGCCGAGATCGCCGCCATGCAGGGCCTTCGCCCCGTCCCGCGCGAAGATGTCGAGGCTGTCGGCCATGCGCGACTGATCCAGCCGGTCGCCGGAGCCTGCGGCCCAGGAAAAGGTCCGGGGCCATTGGCCGTCGGTCAGGAACAGCGCCGCCGCGTCCGGGTCGCGGGCCAGATCGCGGGTGGCGCTGGCGATGATGAGGGCGGCATACCAGTCGATGGCGAGGCCGCGCCGCGCCTCGGCGATGGCCGGGGCGACAAGCTCGGCCCAGGGCAGCCGACCCCAGCGGCCATGCGCGGCCTCGAGCCCGTCGACAAGGGCCGGAACCGCAACCGCCTTTGCCCCCAGCACGTTGCGATCCTCGACCACCCGGTCCCAGGGAAAGAGATCGCCCGCGATGCCCTCGCCCGACAGCCGGAAATCCTCGATGCGCAGGGCGGCGGGCGCGCGCATGCCGAAATTCAGCGCATGCGCACGGCCGGTATCGGCGCGCCAGTGCAGCGCCGCGCCGCCCCCGGCGGGGCCGGACATCCAGGGCTCCAGCACCCCCAGCACGAAGCTGCAGGCGACGGCGGCATCGACCGCGTCGCCGCCCGCGCGCAGCGCCTCGGCCCCCGCCTCGGCCGCCTGGCGGTGCTGGGCCGCGACCACGCCGCGGTCGGTTTCGACCACATGCTTGCGGATCTCCATCGTCCGCGACAGGGCCGCGGACATCATGCGCCGAGCCGGCAGTAGAGGGCCGCGGCAAGCTTCGCCCGCTCGACCAGGCTGTCGAGCAGGATGTGCTCGTTCAGCGTATGCAGATCCTTGCCGCAGACCCCGATGGAATCGAGCGTCGGAATGCCCAGCGCGCCGGTGAAGTTGCCGTCCGAGCCGCCGCCCGCCGAGGCCCCGGTGATCTCGAACCCGATCTCGCCCGCGATCTCCTGCGCCAGCGCCAGCATCGCCATGGTGCCGGGCTGGTCGGGCTCCCAGACCGGCCGCGTCACGCCGCGGCGGACCTCCATCACCACCTCGCCCGCGTCGGAGTTGAGCGCCATCATCCTGGCCACGCCCTCGTCCAGCAGGTCCTGGGTCTTGGCCATGGTCAGCACCTCGGCATCGCAGACCGACGAGACGCAGTTGACCCACTGGCCGGCACGGAAGACCCCGACGGAAAAGGTGCAGTCATCGGTTGTCATGCCCTCGATCTCGGCCACCTTCCGTGCCATCGCGGCAATCGCCGAGCGGCCTTCGGACAGCTGCCAGCCCGCATGGCTGGGCTTGCCGCGCGTCTGCAGGTTGAACCGCGCGATGGCATAGCGGCCGATCACCGCGCCGCCATCGGGACGCGCGGGTTCGGGCACCAGGACGAACCTGTGGCGCCGGGCCTCGGCCTCGATCAGCTCGCGGGTCGAGGGGGTGCCGATTTCCTCGTCGGGGGTGAACAGGACCGTGACCGGCAGCGGCGTCTCGACGCCCGCGGCCAGCAGCTTGCGCAGCGCGTCCAGATAGACGTAGTTGCCGCCCTTCATGTCCATCAGCCCGGGGCCGTAGCAGACATCGCCCTCGACCCGGAACGGAAGCTTTTCGAGTGTGCCGATGGGGTGGACGGTGTCCATATGGCCCAAGAGCAGGATCCCGCCCTCGCCCGCGCGCGGGTGCGGCATCGTCGCGCGTACGCTGTCGCCAAGGCCCAAGCGGCCCGGAATGCGCTCGACCCGCGCGCCCAGCGCGGCCAGCTCGTGCTGGACCAGGTCCATCATCCGGTTGACCGCCGCCGCGTCGAAGGTCGGGCTTTCGGTCTCGATCCAGGGTTTCAGGCCCGCCAGCATCTCGTCGGTATCGAAGGGCAGATCGAGCGGATTGGTCATTGGGCAATACCTCTTGGTTCGGCGCCCGGAGCAGGGGCCGTTGGGAAGGGGCGGGGCTGACCCCGCCGGGAAGGGAAACGGGCCTTGTGTCTAGCCTGTGGGCGCCAACCGGGTTTCGACGATGCGCGCATAGACCGAGGCACCCACGGGCAGGATCGCATCGTCCAGCACGAAAGCCGGATTGTGCAGCGGCACGGACCCCGCATGGCCGACCCGGCAATAGGCGCCGGGCACGACTTTGAGCATGTCGGCGAAATCCTCCGAGCCGGTCATCTGGTCATCCGTCAGGGTCGCCATGCCCGCGCCAACCACATCTGCTGCTGCGGCGACATAGGCGTCGGACAGATCGGGATCGTTCACCAGCACGTCGAAGACATTGCGCAGATCGACCTCGATCTCGACGCCATGGGCTTGGCCCATCCCGGCGCAGAGCGCGCGGATCCGCTCATGCGCCATCTCGGCCACCTCGTCGTGGAAATAGCGGATCGTGCCGGTGATCACGGCCGTATCGGGCACGACGTTATAGGCCGATCCGGCATTGAAGGTGGTGACCGAGATCACCACCGGTTTCGTCGGCGGCGTGTTGCGGCTGACCACGGTCTGCAATTGCTGGACCAGGGCGGTGCCGATCACGATCGGGTCCTTCGACTGGTGCGGCATGGCGGCATGGCTGCCGGTGCCCCTGACCGTGATGTCGAAGAAGCTGGCCCCGGCCATCGCGGGGCCGGGCGTCACGGTGACGGTGCCCGGCTCGGCATTCGGGTCATTGTGCATGCCGTAGATCTCGTCGCAGGGGAAGCGTTCGAAGAGCCCCTCGGCGATCATCCGGCGCGCGCCCCCCAGACCCTCTTCGGCGGGCTGGAAGATCAGAACGACGGTGCCGTCGAAATCGCGGGTCTCGGCCAGATAGCGCGCGGCCCCCAGCAGCATCGTCGTATGGCCGTCATGGCCGCAGGCATGCATCCGCCCTGGGCTCTTCGAGGCATAGGGCAGCCCCGAGGCCTCGGCGATCGGCAGCGCGTCCATGTCGGCGCGCAGCCCCACCCGGCGGTTGCCGCCGCCCTTGCCCTTGATCAGCCCCACGACGCCGGTGCCGCCGAGGCCCTCATGCACCTCGTCGACGCCGAAGCTGCGCAGCTTGTCGGCGACGATGCCCGCGGTGCGGGTCTCTTCGAAGCCAAGCTCGGGGTGGGTGTGGAAATCCTGGAAGAGCGCCGTCAGCTCGGCGGCAAAATCCTGGATCTTCGGCAGGACGGTCATGCGGTCTCTCCTTTCGGGCCGGGGGCGGGAGCGGTGTCGAGGGCGCGGAAATTGGCAAAGTCCCAATGCCGCCCGGGCGCCGCCTCGATCAGGGTCCGGGTATAGGCGTGGTGCGGATCGGACAGGACATTGGCGGCGGGTCCGTGTTCGACCACGCGGCCCTTCTGCATCACCAGCACCTCGTCGCAGATCTGCGCGGCCACCCGCAGATCGTGGGTGATGAACAGCATGGCGATGCCGAACTTGGCCTGAACGTCGTCGAGCAGGTCCAGCACCTGCGCCTGCACGCTGACATCGAGCGCCGAGACGGCCTCGTCCGCCACCAGCAGATCCGGCTTCATCGCCACCGCCCGGGCAATGGCGATGCGCTGGCGCTGCCCGCCCGAGAACTGGTGCGGATAGCGGCGAAGGGCGTCGCGCGGCAGGCCCACGATCTCCATCAGTTCGGCGGCATGGGCCAGCGCCTCGGCCCTGGGCGTACCGAAATTGATCGGGCCTTCGCAGAGGCTCCGCGCGACGGTCCATCGCGGGTTGAGCGAGCGGTAGGGGTCCTGAAAGACGATCTGCAGATGCTTGCGGTGCGGCCGCAGACTGCGCCGGGGAAGCCGCGAGATTTCGGTGCCCGCCACATGGACCGCGCCGCCGGTGGGATCGATCAGCCGCATGATGCAGCGCGCGACGGTGGACTTGCCCGAGCCGCTTTCGCCCACGATCCCGAGGGTGCGGCCCGGGCCGATGGCAAAGCTCACCTCGCTGGCCGCCGTGACGCCTCCGCCGCGGCGCAGGACGCCGCCACCGCCGTAGACCATTTCAAGGTCCGCGACCTTCAGCACATCCCCGCCCCTGGCGTCGGGCCGTGCCGCCCGGGGGGCCAGCGTCGGCACCGCGGTCAGAAGCTTGCGGGTATAGTCCTCTTTCGGCGCGGTCAGCAGCTCGTGGATCGGTGCGCGTTCCACGATCCGGCCGTTCTGCATCACGCTGACCGTATCGGCGATCTCGGCGACGACGCCCATGTCATGGGTGATGAACAGAAGCGCCGTGCCCTTGCGGGCCTGCAATTCCGCGATCAGCTTGAGGATCTGCAATTGCGTCGTGACATCGAGCGCCGTCGTGGGTTCGTCCGCGATCAGCAGATGCGGGTCGAGCACCAGCGCCATCGCGATCATGATCCGCTGGCGCTGCCCGCCCGACAATTGATGGGGAAACGCCCGATAGATCCGCTCGACATCGGGCAGATGCACCTGTTCCATGATGTCGAGCGTGCGCTGCCTGGCATCGGCGGCGGACAGATCGGTGTGCATGTTCAGCACCTCCTCGATCTGCTCGCCGACGCGCAGGACGGGGTTCAACGCGGTCATCGGTTCCTGAAAGATCATCGACAGCCGCATCGCCCGCAGCCCGCGCATCTCGGCCGCGCTGGCCTGGGTGATCTCGACCCCTTCGAGGTCGATAGACCCGCCCCGCACTTCCAGCGCGCCCCTGGGCAGAAGCCCCATGATCGCCAGCGAGGTCACCGACTTGCCCGACCCGCTTTCGCCCACGAGGCAATGGGTTTCGCCCGCGCGGATGTCGAGGTCGATGCCGTCGATCACCGGGGCGGCCTCGGGCCGGCCGGCGAGGCCCACCTTGAGCCCGCGGATCTTCAGCACCCGGGCCGCATCGGAGAAATCTCTGGACTTGAACTCCATTTCAGCCCTCCCGCTTCTTCAGGCGCGGATCGAGCAGATCGCGCGCGGTGTCGCCCAGAAGGTTGATCGCGAGGATGCAGAGCGACAGCAGCAATCCGGGCCAGAAGATCATCCCCGGCTTGATCTGAAAATAGCTGCGGCCTTCGGCCATGATGTTGCCCCAGGTCGGGATCTCGGTCGAGACGCCCGCCCCCAGAAAGCTGAGGATCGCCTCGATCAGGATCGCCGAGGCGCAGATATAGGTGCCCTGCACGATCAGCGGCGCCAGCGTGTTGGGCATCAGGTGCTGGATCAGGATCTTGGGCATCGAGGATCCCAGCGCGATGGCGGCCTCGACATAGGGTTCCTCGCGCGCGGTCAGCACGACGGACCGCACGAGGCGCACCACCCGCGGCACCTCTGGGATGGTGATCGCGATGATGACCGACCCCAGGCTCGGCCCGTTCAGCGCGACCAGCGCGATGGCCAGCAGGATCGCGGGGATCGCCATCAGGCTGTCCATGATCCGCATGATGAGGCCGTCGGCGGCACGGAAGAAGCCCGCGACCAGCCCGATCGCCAGCCCCAGCCCCACGCTGACCAGCGCCGCGCCGACGCCGATCAGCAGCGACACTCGCCCGCCGGTCATCACCCGGCTGAAGATGTCCCGGCCATATTGATCGGTGCCCAGAAGATGCGCGTCGGAGGGCGGCCGCAGCCGGGAAAGCGAGTCCATCGCCAGGGGGTCGTAGGGCACATAGAGCGGCGCGCAGACCGACGCGGCGACGATGCCCAGAAGGATCGCGGCCGCAATCGTCGGGCCGATCCCGAGCCGGGCGCCCGCGGGCAGGGAAAACAGCCCGGTCAGGACGTGAAAGGCGCTCTGGCGGGAGGGGGAAGCCTTGGCCATGTCAGTAGCGGATCCTGGGGTCGAAGAGGGAATAGGAGATGTCGACCGCCAGGTTGACGACGACATAGATCCCGGCGGTCAGCAGGATCATCGCCTGGATCACCGGATAGTCGCGGGCGAGGATCGCATCGACGGTCAGCCGCCCGATGCCGGGAATGTTGAAGACGCTTTCGGTCACCACCACGCCCGAGATCAGCAGCGCAAAGCCGGTGCCGATGATGGTCAGGATCGGCACGGCCGCATTGCGCAGCGCATGGCGGAAAAGCACCACGTTTTCGCGCACGCCCTTGGCCCGGGCGGTGCGGATATAGTCCTCGCCCAGCACCTCCAGCATCGAGGCGCGGGTCATGCGGGCGATCAGCGCGACATAGATCGTGGCCAGGGTCAGCGCGGGCAGGATCGCGCGCGCCAGAAACGGGCCGATGCCGTCGGCGGGCGGCTTGTAGCCCTGCACCGGGACCCAGCGCAGCTCGATCGCGAAGATCTGGATCAGGATATAGCCGATCACGAAGACCGGCACCGAAAAGCCCAGCACCGAGAACGACATCACCAGGAAATCGACCCAGGTCCGGTGACGCCAGGCCGCGATCACGCCCATCGGCACGGCCAGCAGAACCGAGATCACGATGGTCATGACCGCAAGGTTCAGCGTCGGCCCCAGCCGGTCCGCGATCATGCCCGAAACGGAGGTGTTCGAGATGAGGGACGTGCCGAGATCGCCCCTCAGGATCTGGCCCGCCCAGGTGACGAACTGGACATGCAAGGGGTCGTTGAGCCCCAGCCGGTCGCGGATGCGCTCCAGCTGCGCGGGCGTCGCCGCATCGCCCGCCAGGATCGCGGCAGGATCGCCGGGGGTCAGCCTCAGCAGCAGGAAGACGAAGATCGCGACGATGACCATCACCGGGATCGTCGCCAGCACCCGTTTGAGAATGTAGCCGAACATGGACGGCACTCCTTGCCGGAAGATCGTGGAAGCCGGCGCCAGCGGGCGCAAATCGAAGACGTCAGGCAGAGGCGCGCGGTGCGCCTCTGCCTGCGGCGGATCAGTCCGCCTCTTTGGTCATGGCCCAGAACACCGGAACCGGCGACGGGATCATGTTCTGGATCGTGTTCTGCCGCGCCTGGGGCATCTTGTATTCGCCGAGATGGATGTAGTTGACGTTGTCCATCACATGCGCCTGGATCTTGACCGCGACCGCCTTGCGGGCGGCATCGTCCGCGGCCTGCACGTACTCGGCGCGCAGCGTCTCGATCTCGGGGTCGGACGGCCAGCCGAACCAGGCCTCGTTCCCGCGGCCGTTGACCATGACGTTGATCAGCGGGTCGGAAATCTCCGGCACCATCCAGTTGGTGAAGAAGATGTTCCAGCCGCCTTCGGAGGGCGGGTTCTGCTGGGCGCGGCGCTGAACGACCGACTGCCAGTCCATCGGCTGCATGTCGACATTGAAGCCCGCGTTGCGCAGCGCCTGCGCGGCGACCACCGGCTGGTTGGTCAGGCTGATCACGTCGGTCGGCGCCATCAGGACGATCGGCGTGCCGTCATAGCCGGCCTCTTCCAGCAGGGCCTTCGCCTCTTCGGGATGCGCGCCCGAGGTGATGGGCTCCGACCCGGTCTCGTCGCCCAGCGGCGTGCCGCAGCCGAAGATCGCGCCGCAGATGGTGTAATAGTCGGGCGAGCCCATCATCGTGGCCAGGACGTCTTCCTGGCTCAGCGCAAGGTTCGCGGCCTGACGCACCTTCTTGTTGTCGAAGGGAGGATGCAGGAAGTTCGGACGCCCGATGGTGACAAAGCCCAGCGGGTCGCGCATCTCGACGGTGACATCCGGCGCCCCGTCGAGGATCGGCAGAAGGTCGACCTGCACCTGTTCCAGATAGTCGATCTCGCCCGCGGCCAGCGCGTTGATGGCGGTCAGGCTGTCGGGCATGGTCGTCCAGACCACGCGGTCGACATTGACGACCTTGCCCCCGGCCATCCACGAGGCGGGTTCGTCCCGCGGCACGTAGTCGTCGAACTTCTCATAGGTCACCGACACGCCCGGTTCATATGCGTCCTCGACGAACCTGAACGGACCCGAGCCGACATAGTCGGTGATGGTCTCGTCGGACGAGGTCGCCGCGACGCGGGCGGGCATGATGAAGGGCGGCACCGCCGATTGCTTTGAGATCACGTTCAGAAGCGGCGGAAAGGGCGCGCTCAGCGTCCAGACGACGGTCTTGTCGTCGGGCGCCTCCAGGCTCGCGGTGACGTCGAAAATCAGCTGGCCGCCCGAGTCGCGCTTGCCCCAGCGGGTCAGCGAGGCCACGACATCCTCGCCGGTGACCGGTGCGCCGTCATGGAACATCAGCCCGTCGCGCAGGGTGAAGGTGTAGACCAGCCCGTCCTCCGACACCGTCCAGTCGGCCATCTGAGGCCGGGGGGTGAAGGTCTCGTCCACCGCGGTCAGCACGTCATAGATCATGTAGCCGTGGTCACGGGTGATATGGGCGGTGGTAATCACCGGGTCGAGCACCCGCAGCGCCGAATGCATGACGGCGGTGATCGTGGTCTCGGCGAAGGCGGCGGCGGGGGCCAGCAGCGCCCCCCCGGCCAGAAGCGCGGCCGCAAGGCGGCGGGTTCCGCGGAAATTGGGTCTCAAGGTCGGCATGGGATCCTCTCTGTTGGTCGTCGCGGTGTCGGGGCGTTATTGGCGAGCGGTTGCGGCGGCCGGTTCCGCGCGGCCGCCCGCCGGGTCGAAGGCGGGGCCGTTCGGAGACAGCCTCAGCCCCGTCCGCAGCCGCGTGAAGGGCAGATCGGCGGGATCGAAGGGCATCGGGCCCGGCGCGCAGGCCACAAGGATCGCCCCGGCGACGGGGGCGAAGTCGGCCCGGAAATGGGTCGAGCTCTTGACCACCAGGATCGACTGGTGCTCGGGCACGATCCCGACAAAGCGGAACATCTCGCGATCGGCCATCTGCGCGATCCGGCTGGTCACGGCGACGCGCACGCCGCCGATGCGCAGGCAGGCCGAGGGGCCGAGATCCAGCCGGGTGCCGCCGTAATAGGGGCCGGTCGCCTGAAGCGACCCGTCGGACAGCGCCTCGACCACGGCCACGGTCTCGACGGGCCGGTCGTCGGGCAGCCCGGGATGGCCGCCGATCCGGAACCGCGCGGTCGCGCCGAGGCCGGCCGCATGGGCGGCTGCCGCGGCGGCGGGGTCCACCATCAGCCCGATGGCCGCGTCCTGCGCGTCGGCCGCGATCAGCGCCCGCAAGAGCCCGGTGGTCGCGGAAACGCCTCCGGCCCCGGGGTTGTCCTGGGTGTCGGCGATCACCACCGGGCCTGTCGCCTGCGCCGCCAGCCGCGCCGCCTCGGCCACGGCCGCCTCGGCGGAAAAGGTGCGATTGCCAAAGCGCGGCTCTGCCGCCTCATAGGCTGCGGCGATACGGTCCGCGGCGCGGTCGGCCTCGGCCTGGGTCGCGGCATAGGCCACCGCGCTCGGCCCGCAATCGGGGATGTCGGCCGCGGGAAAGCCCATGAAAAGCGACGCCGACCAGGCGCCGGCGGCCTCCTCGGAGTCGAGTTCGGCATAGAGCCCGTCGGCCGGGGCCATCATCGTCGTCTGGAACGGGATCGGCACCAGATAGGACATCTGCCGGAACGCCTTGGCCGGCCGGGTGCCGGTCCGCATCATCCGGTCGAGCAGGCGCGCCGCCGCCGCCCCGGTCGCCGCCATGTCCACATGCGGATAGGTGCGAAAGCCGACGCAGGCGTCCAGGGCCTCGACGAAGGGCGCCGAGATATTGCCATGCAGGTCGAGCGCCGCCACGACCGGCACATCCGGCCCGACCGTGGCGCGCACGCGGCGCGCGATCTCGGCCTCGCCATCGTCCAGATGTTCGGCCACCATCGCGCCGTGCAGGTCGAGAAAAACGCCATCGAGCGTGCCTGCCCCGGCAAGGCCCGCGACGATCTCGTCGGCGATGGTTTCGAACGCCTCGCGGGTGACAGGGGCCGAGGGGATGGCGCCGGTCCAGAGGATGGGGGCTGCGTCCCAGCCCAGCTCCCCGGCGACGGCAAGCGCCCCCGATATGCCGAGGTTCACCCCCTGCGCGGCCGCCGCGATCCCGGCCCCCCGGGACATGGGGATATATCCGCCCCCCTGCCGAAAGGCTGCAAGATCCGCCGGGGTCGGCGCAAAGGTGTTCGTCTCGTGAAGGAAGCCGGCCAGGGCAACCCGCATCTTGTGTCTCCGCTGTTGGTGGGCCTTGCCGGTCTTTGCGCCGACATTGGCTTGTATATCGACTGCCGATACACTAGTATTGCCAATAGAGCGTACTGGCCCGTTTTTGGGTTCGTCAAGCCGGAGATTTTGATGGCGAGCATTCTTCGCGCCGAGCCGGCGCAGGTGACCGATTTTCAGGCAGCGGAAGAAGACAAACTTTTCGTGCGCGCGGCCGGCAGGGCGATGCGGGTGCTGAGCGCGTTTCACCACGCCAGCGGGCCTCTCAGCCTGTCCGAGATCGCAGCCCGGGCCGCGCTCGATCGCTCGGCCGTCCAGCGGCTTGTCCACACGCTGGTCAAGCTGGGCTACATGCGGCGCAGTCCCGACGACCGGGGCTATCTGCCGGGGATCCGGCTGCTGGATCACACGCTCGATGTGCTGCGGCTCGATCCGGTGGTGCAGAAGGCGACGCCCGTGCTGCTGGAACTGCGCAAGACCGTGCGCGAGCGCGTCGATTTCAGCCTCTATGACGAGACCCGGCTGGTCTATGCGCTGCGCATGCAGAGCAAGCGCGAGACCTTCTATGCGACCCTCGTGGGCCACAGCGTGCCGACCTTCTGCACCGCCGGGGGGCGTGCGGTGCTGTCGGCGCTGTCCGATGAGGCCGCCCGCGAGGTCGTGATGCGGTCGCGCCTGCACCAGTTCACCTCGAAGACCGTCAACGATCCCGACGCCATCCTGGCGCTGATCGCCCGGGCCAGGTCCGACGGCTATGCGGTCGTGGTCGACGAATTCGTGCAGGGCGAGGTTGCCATAGGCGTCGCGGTCGCGGGCCGCGACGGGGCGCCGCTCGGCGCGATCCACGTTGCGGGGTCGCTGTCGGAATGGACGCCCGAGGCCTTCGTGCGCCACGCCGCACCGGTGGCGACGGAGGCCGCCCGGGCCATCAATGGCAGCCTCTAGCGGAACGCCCGGAAGCCCATCCCGGACCGTCTTGCCGACGCGGGCACTTCGCGGCGGCTCTGTCCATCCATCCGCCTCGGCCCGGACCGGACGAGTCCCTGCAACGGCGCCCGGAACGCCGCTGCAGGCCGTGTCGGTCTTCGCGTCACGCCTTGCGGATCACACATTCGACATAGGCGCCCGGGACCGACATCGTCCCGTCGCGCGCCACATCAAACCGTGCGATCAACCCCAGAAGGTCTGTCTCCAGCGCCGCTTGCGCATCGTCGTCCAGCGACAGGAACGCCTTGTGGACCGGGCCATAGAGGCTGCGGAAGACCTCGATGAAATGGCCGGGCGCGCGATAGCGGAACACGAACTGCCGCGGGGTGACATCGATCGCGGCGGCGACGGGGCGGAAGGTGTGCTCGATCCAGTCGCGGTCGCCCCAGATCGCGGGCGACCGGAGCCCGGCCGGCGGGGCGACATGCGCGCCGAGCGTGCGGAACAGCTGCCCGATGAACCCGTCGGCGGTCCAGCTTGCAAGGCCGATCAGGCCGCCGGGACGGCAGGTGCGCGCCAGTTCCGCAGCGGCCTTCTGCTGGTTCGGCGCGAACATCACGCCGAAGGTCGAGACCACCGCATCGAAGGCCGCATCCCCGAATGGCAGCGCCTCGGCATCGGCCAGGCCGAAGCTCACGTCGAGGCCCTCGGCCTGCGCCCGCGCCCTGCCCTTGTCAAGCAACGCGGCAACGTAGTCGGTCGAGGTCACACGATGCCATCGGCGGGCAAAGGCGAGGGTCGCGTTGCCATTGCCCGCGGCCACGTCGAGAACGCGTGCGCCCGGGGGCAGGTCCATGCTTTCGGCCAGGGTTTCGCCGACGATCTGCAAGGTCGTGCCGATCACGGCATAGTCGCCCGAGGACCAGGCGGCATTCTGTTGCGCCTTGATCGCCGGGAAATCCGGTTGGACGTCAAGTCTGGTATCCATGATTTCAAATCCCGTGAACTATGTCTCAAATCGCTTTTCGCCTGACCGGGGACGCCGCCTGAAAGGGCCGCCTGACCGGACAGCTTCGGGGATCAGGTCGCCGGCAGGCCCGGCGCCCTGCAAGGCAGCCCCCCCAGTTCCGGCACCCGCAGCAGGCCGATATCCTTGCGCAGGTGATCGCCGAGCTTGGCCATCCCCCGCCTCTGGCGCGCCTTGCGCACCCGGTCGGAGCGGCACTTCATCAAGCGGCGGAACCGGCCCAGGGGCCCCGTCCCGGCCTCGCGGGTGCGGCCGCCCCCGGGCGGCGCGCACGAACGGTCCCGGCCGAGACCGGGGTGTTTCCAGAAGGTCATCGTCCTCTCCTCTCTCTGGACCGCCGAGACATACGGCCAGAGGGCCGGTTTCCGAATGACCGCACGGCCCGAAGACATGACCGATCGTCCGGCCCCGCGCGGCGGCGGGTTCGGCGGCGGGTCCGGCACTGGGCTCAGGGCGCTTGCGCGGCCCGCCAGTCTGCGGGCGACAGACCGGTTTCGCGCTTGAAGCTGCGCGAGAAAGCTTCGGGCGCCTCGTAGCCGACGCGGAAGGCGATCTCGGCGGCGGTGAGGTCGGTGTCGCGCAGAAGCAGGCGCGCGGCCTCGATCCGTTGCGCCAGGGCATAACGGGCGGGCCCCGATCCCATGAGGTCGGAGAAGCGCGCGACGAAGGCCGACCGCGACATCCCGGCCTCTGCCGCCAGCGCGCCGACCGAGACCGGGGCCGCGAGGCTCTGGTGGATGCGCGCCAGGGCCCGCGCGATCCGCGGATCGGCCATGCCCGCCAGCCAGCCCTGCGGCCGGGGCGTCCGCTCCAGATAAAGGCGCAACGCCTCGACCAGCAGCAACTCGGCCAGCTGCGCCATGACCGCAGCCGAAGAAATCCGCCCGGCCGTCAGTTCGCGGGCGACCATCCCGATCGAGGCCTCGATCCATTGCAGCGTCGCGACATGCTGGGTGCGGATCACCAGCAGCGTCGGCAAGGCATCCAGCAGCGGCGTGGGACCGGCATTCGCGGCGATGAACCCGCAAAGGAGCCGCGTGACATCGCCCCCGCCGCCAAAGCTGATCCGCGCCAGCCGGTCCCGGTCCGGCGGAAGGATCAGGTCCCGCCCGGGGACCGGATCGAGCCCCGGCCCGCTGGCAAGACTGTGCCGGGCGTTGGTGGGCAGAAACACCACATCGCCGGGGCCTGCCTCGCGCACCGAGCCGTCTTCCAGCCCGACCCGCATCGCGCCTTCGGTGACGATGTGATACGCGATCACCTGTTTCGGCACGTCCATGAACGGGCGGCAATCGGTCGGCGATATCCGGGCAAGGATCGCCCAGGGCGCGGTCAGTACGCCCTCCAGAAAGACGCCGCCCGCAAGATCGAGGGACCGGACGATCGCCGTCAGCGGATCGGATAGCATGCGCGTGCCCGCACCAGTCTGTCCCCTCGCCACGGGCGTCCTTGGGCCGCCCCCCCTGCGGTGTTCCTCCTCGGATGGGGCGGCACTATCGCACGAATTCGCGGCGGCCCCGGCGATTCTTTTCGCGCGGGCCGAACCGGCGGTCGGCGACCGGTGCGGCGGTCCTGGCAATGCCACGACGCAGCGCCCTCCGACCGGCGCGGGGCGCGCGACAGGGCGGCGCTAGCTGCGCCGGCCGCGCGGCCCGCCCCGGCGGCGGGCGGCGGGTTCTTCGGCAAGCCCCGCGCGCAGCACGGCTGTCATCGGATGATCGGCCGCGCCAGGGCCGTATTCGGCCAGAAGCCGGCGCAGGGCGCGGCTTGTGTCGACCGTCTCGGGCAGCCCCAGCGCCCAGTCGAGAAAGATCGAGCGGCATTCCGAGGGGCCGATCCCCTCGATCCGGTAGGATTCCCGGATCAGCCCCCGCGGGTCCGCCAGTTCAATCCGCATCATCGTCCTCCTGCGGGCTGCGCCCGATCGCCGCCTCGATCACCTCGGCCGCCGCAGCGCGCCGGTCGTCCAGCAGGGCCGCAAGCGCCCCGGCATCGGCCAGCCCCGTGCCCCGCAACAGGAAGGCCCGTCCGCTTTCGCCAAGGCTGCAAGGGTCGAGCGGCAGATCCGCGATCAGCTTGGCCGCGCCCTGCACCTGGCGCTGCAGCCGGTAGGAGGCGATCAGCGTCTGCGCCTCGGGGGCCTCGAGCCAACCCGCATCGACCCCGGCATCGAGCTGGTCGGGCACCGAGGTCGCGGGGTGGGCGGCGATCAGCGCCGCGGCCGAGGCGATCAGTTCGATATCCTGGCCCCGGCCCGGCCCCTGCTTGCCGTCCCAGGCCGATTTCGCGGGCTTGGCCTCGGCCAGCCGCCGCCGCATGTCGACAACGCCCGCCACGGTGCGCGCCACATCGGCCTTGTCGCGCAGCAGCGCCTGACGAAATGCCTCGACCTCGGCGCCAAGCGCGCTGTCGCCCGCCACCGGCCGCGCGCGGGTCAGCGCCAGATGTTCCCAGGTCCAGGCCTCGTCGCGCTGATAGCTGCGAAAGCTCTGCAGCGAGGTCGCGACCGGCCCCTGATTGCCCGAGGGCCTGAGCCGCATGTCGACCTCGTAAAGCCGGCCCTCGGCCATCGGCGCGGTCAGCGCCGTCACCAGCGCCTGGGTCAGCTTGGCGTAATAGGCGCGCGAGGCCAGCGGGCGGCGGCCGTCAGACGCCTCGACCCCGTCGGCATCGTAGATCACGATCAGGTCGAGATCGGACCGCGAGGTCAATGCGCCTGCGCCGAGCGAGCCCATGCCCAGCACCGTGGCCCCCTTGCCGGGCGGCGCGCCATGCTTGGCGGCGAACTGCGCGACGACCTTCGGCCAGAGCGCGGCCAGCACCGCCTCGGCCAGATCGGCATATTCGGCGCCCGCGGTCTCGGCATCGATCAGCCCGCGCAGGAAATGGACCCCGATCCGGAAATGCCATTCCTTGGCCCAGGCGCGCGCGGCATCGAGCTGGGCCTCGTAATCGCCCAGCGTTCCGAGCCGGTCGGCCAGCGCCCCGGTCAGCGCCGCGCGTCCCGGCCAGGCCTCGAAGAAGCTGCCGCCGATGACGGCGTCCAGCACCCGGGCGTTGCGCGACAGGTACTGCGCCAGTTCCGGCGAGACGCTGGTGATGTCGATCAAGAGGTCGATCAGATGCGGGTTGGCCTCGAACAGCGAGAACAGCTGCACCCCCGCGGGCAGCCCCGCGAGAAACCCGTCGAAGGCGGCGAAGGCCTCGTCGGGGCGCGGAGCCTTGGTCAGGCGCGAGAAGAGATCGGGTTTCAGCCGGTGGAAGATCTCGCGCGCCCGCGCGGTGCGCAGGCAGGGATAGCCGGGCCAGCGCTCGACGATCCCGGCCGCGGTCTCCGGGATCTCGGGCAGATCCTCGGCGGGCTTTCCGGGGGCGAAGAAGCCTTCGGTCAGGCCCGCGACCCGGCGCAGCCGCGCGGCCAGCGCGTCGCGCCACGGCCCGGTCTCGGCCGCGCCGCAGAACCGCGCGATCCGCTCGATCCCTTCGGGCGAATTCGGCAGCAGATGGGTCTGGGCGTCGTTGACCATCTGCAGCCGGTGTTCGACCTCGCGATGGGCGCGGTAGTCCTCGGTCAGCGTCCCGGCGATCTCGCGCGGGACCCAGCCCTTGTCGGCCAGCCGCGCCAGCCCCTCGACCGTGCCCCGGGCCCGCAAGTCCGGGTCGCGCCCGCCCGCGATGATCTGCCGGGTCTGGGTAAAGAACTCGATCTCGCGGATGCCGCCCTGCCCCAGCTTCATGTCATGGCCTTCAAGGCACAGCGCCCCATGCAGGCCCTTGTGACTGCGGATCCTCAGCCGCATGTCATGGGCGTCCTGGATCGCCGCGAAATCGAGATGCTTGCGCCAGACGAAGGGCCTGAGCCGGTCGAGATAGGCCCAGCCGGCCTGAATATCGCCCGCGCAGGGCCGTGCCTTGATATGGGCCGCGCGTTCCCAGGTGCGCCCGAGCGCCTCGTAATAGCGTTCGGCCGCCTCCATCGACATGCAGACCGGCGTGACCGAGGCGTCGGGCCTCAGCCGCAGGTCGGTGCGGAAGACATAGCCCTCGCCTGTGGCCTCGGACAGGATCGCGGTCATCCGCCGGGTGATCTTGACGAAGGCGCTGCGCGCCTCGTGGAAATCGGCGGGATCGAAGCGGTCCTGATCGAAGAGGCAGATCAGGTCGATGTCTGACGAATAGTTCAGCTCATGCGCGCCCTGCTTGCCCATGGCCAGCGCCACCATGCCGCCCGCCGTCCCGGCATCGGCCTCGGTCAGGCCGGGCAGCTTGCCGCGTGCGATCTCGGCCGCGACCAGCCGCCGGATCGTGACGTCGACGCAAAGATCGGCGAAATCGGTCAGCGCGCCCGTCACCGCCTCGAGCGGCCAGAGCCCGCCCAGATCGGACAGCGCGATCAACAGCGCCGCGCGGCGCTTGGCCTGGCGCAGCCCGGGCTTCAGCGCGTCGAGCGACAGGCCCCGGACCTCGTCCATGAGCGCCGCGAAGACCGGTTCGGGCCTGCCCGCCAGCAGCTCCTCCAGCCAGTCGGCCTCGCGCGTCATCAGCCCCCAGAGATAGGGGCTGCACCCGGCCGTGCCCTCCAGCAGGGCGCGGATCTCGGGCGGCTGGGCGGCGAAGCGGTCGGCCGCCTCGGCGGCGCGGTCGGGCTCGTAGGCAAGGGGCGCGCGGGTCAGTCGGGATGCGAAGCTCATGGCCGAGTGATGCCGCGCGCGGGCGGCCCGGTCAACGGGGCTTGCACCGGGCGGCGGCGGTGCCGATAGTCCGCGCCGACCGAAGGAGGATGCGATGTCGAAAAGCCTGAACCGGGTGCGCGCGGCGCTTAAGGCGGCGGGGCTGCCCGCGGACATCCGCGAGCTGGGCCAGACCCGCACCGCCGAAGAGGCCGCGGCGGCGGTCGGCTGCGCGCTTGACCAGATCGCCAAGTCGATCATCTTCCGGGGCGAGGACAGCGGTACCGCGATCCTGTTCCTGACTGCGGGCGGCAACCGGGTGTCGGAGGCCAAGGCCTCGGCGCTGGCGGGCGAGCCGCTGGGCAAGGCCGATGCCGCGCTGATCCGCGCCCAGACCGGCTTTGCCATCGGCGGCGTCGCCCCGGTCGGCCATCTGGGCCCGATCCGCGCCTTTCTCGACCCGCGGCTTCTTGATTTCGAAACGGTCTGGGCGGCCGCCGGAACGCCGCGTCATGTCTTCCCGCTCGACCCGCATGTGCTGCCGGGCCTGACCGGCGCCGAGGCGGCCGACTTCACGCTTTAGGCGCTGCGACGCCAGATCATCGGCCCGGAGGCGAACAGGCGCTTGCGGGAGCCTGCCTTTCCGGCAGACACTCTTGCCGAGGACCGGGCGGGAGGGCGACCAATGGGCATCACGGCACCCGATTTCACCATCGGCATCGAGGAGGAATACCTTCTTGTCGACCGCGAGACCTGCGCGCTGGCGCAGGCGCCGAAAGGGCTGATGGAGGCCTGTGCCGCCGACCTGGGCGATCAGGTGACGCCGGAATTCCTGCAATGCCAGATCGAGGTCGGCACCCGGGTCTGCCACACCGTATCCGAGGCGCGCGAGGACCTCAGGCGGCTGCGCGCGACGGTGGCGCGGCATGCCGAAAGCTATGGGCTGGCGCCGATCGCCGCCTCCTGCCATCCCTCGGCCGACTGGCTCGACCAGAATCACACCGACAAGGACCGCTATAACGATCTCGACCGGGCGCTGGCGGCGGTGGCGCGGCGGATGCTGATCTGTGGCATGCATGTCCATGTGGGCATCCCCGATCCCGACCAGCGCATCGACCTGATGGCGCAGTTTTCCTATTTCCTGCCGCATCTGCTGGCGATGTCGACCTCGTCGCCGTTCTGGAAGGGGGTCGATACCGGGCTTGCCTCCTACCGGCTGACGGTGTTCGACAACCTGCCCCGCACCGGGCTGCCGCCGCGGTTCGAAAGCTGGTCCGATTACGAACGCTCCGTCGGCGCGCTGACCCGGCTGGGTCTGATCGAGGACGCGACCAAGATCTGGTGGGACCTGCGCCCCTCGGCCCGGTTTCCGACGCTGGAGACCCGGATCTGCGACATGTGCCCCCGGCTCGATCACACGCTGTCGCTGGCCGCGCTGATCCAGTGCACGCTGAGGATGCTGTGGCGGCTTGCGGGCGAGAACCTGCGCTGGCGGGTCTATGAACGGTTTCTGGTGGGCGAGAACCGCTGGCGGGCACAGCGCTATGGCGTGTCCGAGGGGCTGGTCGATTTCGGTCGCAAGGAACTGGTACCCTTCGCCGATCTGCTGGAAGAACTGATCCAGCTGGTCGAGGCCGATGCGGCGGCCCTGGGCTGTCTCGACGAGGTCAATGCCGCGCGCGCCGTCATCGCCCATGGCACCAGCGCCGAACGCCAGCGCGCCATCCATGCCACGGCGCTGGCCGCGGGGGCCGACCGCGAGGGCGCGATGCGCGCCGTCGTGCAAGGGCTGATCGAGGAATTCGGCGCCGATCTCTGAGCGCATGCCGCGAAACGCAAGGCGGACGCCCCGGCAGGCGCCCGCCCGGGACCCGGCCCTCCCCGGGGTCTGTCAGCCGCGCGGCTTGCGGCGCAGCGCACCGAACCCGGCCAGCCCGGCCAGCAGCAGACCGCCCGCGGCCGGAAGCGGCACCGGCGCCGGGTCGGGCTGCAGTTCGGGCACCGTACCGAACACCTTGGACGACCCGTTGCCGCTGCACTGCGCCGGACCCGGATTGGCGCAGGGGCCGACCGTCTGGCCACGCACCGCGAAGCTCTGGCCGATGAAATCGGTCACGTCGAGATCGGCGCCATAGACGAGGAAGCTGAAGGAATTGTAGAAATCCCCGCTGGACCCGACCGCGCCGATGGCGATGCCGATATCGAACTCGGCCCCGATATTGCCGGCCTGGGCATTCTTGGTGTCGGTGGCGAAACCGAGCGTCGGGCCAAGGTCGGTCCATTTGATCGAGTCGACCGATCCGTCGCCGCCCAGATCGAAATAGACCGCCGCGATGTCGCCCTGGTTGACAGAATCGGTCACCAGAAAGCTCATCTTGACGCCGCCCGCCACGTCTTCCAGCGTGACGGTGGTTTTCATCGGGTCGCTGCCTCGCTGGTCGGCAAGGTCGAAGCTGATCGTGGCCGCGGACCCGGCCGAGGCCGCTGCGATAAACCCGGCAGCGGCGGCGGAAATCAGGAAAAGCCTTTTCAAAGTAAGCCCCATTAAAATGATTCCATACCGATTTCTTAATTCGGCCACGAATTTGACGCAAAGGAAATCTCTGGCGCGGACGCTTGCATGACCCCCTCCCCGGTCGCTAACTAAACGGGTGTTCATTTCTTTCGTGACGGGGGAGCAGCGACCATGGATTTTGCGCTAAGCGAGGAACAGACGGCGATCTTTGACATGGCCTGCGATTTCGGCGCGGACCATATCGCGCCCCATGCCCGGAAGTGGGAGGCCGAGGGCACGATCCCCAAGACGCTCTGGCCCGAACTGGGCGCGCTGGGCTTCGGCGGGCTTTACGTGCGCGACAGCTCGGGCGGCGCGGGGCTGACGCGGCTTGATGCGACGCTGGTCTTCGAGGCGCTCAGCATGGCCTGCCCGGCCGTGGCTGCCTTCCTGTCGATCCACAACATGTGCGCCAAGATGATCGACACCTTCGGGTCGGACGAGATGCGCGCGCGGGTGCTGCCCGAGGCGCTGCCGATGCGGACGGTGCTGTCCTACTGCCTGACCGAACCGGGCTCGGGCTCGGACGCGGCGGCGCTGAAGACCCGCGCGGTGCGCAGCACCGACGGCTGGGCGCTGACCGGGACCAAGGCCTTCATTTCGGGCGGCGGCTATTCCGACGCCTATGTCGTCATGGCCCGCACCGGCGAGGCCGGGCCGAAGGGCATCTCGGCCTTTCTGGTCGAGGACGGGCGGCCGGGGCTGTCGTTCGGCGGGCTCGAGGACAAGATGGGCTGGCGCGCCCAGCCGACGCGGCAGGTGCAGTTCGACAATTGCACCATTCCCGCGGCCAACCTGCTGGGCGAAGAGGGCAAGGGGTTTCGCTATGCCATGGCCGGGCTCGACGGCGGGCGACTGAACATCGCGGCCTGTTCGCTGGGCGCGGCGCAGGCGGCGCTTGACGCAACGCTGGCCTATATGGGCGACCGGCAGGCCTTCGGCCAGCGGCTTGACCGGTTCCAGGCGCTGCAATTCCGTCTGGCCGACATGGAGATCGAGCTGCAGGCCGCGCGCGTCTTCCTGCGCCAGGCGGCCTGGAAGCTCGATCAGGGCACGCCCGATGCCACCAAGTTCTGTGCCATGGCCAAGGCCTTCGTGACCGAGACCGGATCCAAGGTGGCCGATGCCTGCCTGCAACTGCATGGCGGCTATGGCTATCTGGCCGATTACGGGATCGAGAAGATCGTGCGCGACCTGCGCGTGCACCAGATCCTCGAGGGCACCAACGAGATCATGCGGCTGATCGTGGCGCGCCAGTTGCTGGAGGCGCGCGGATGAGCGAGATCGAGATCCGGAAAGAGGGCCGGATCGGCCGCATCACCCTGACCCGGCCGGCGGCGCTGAACGCGCTCGGCTACGAGATGTGCCTGGCGATCGAGGCCGCGCTGGACGCCTGGGCGCCCGATCCCGAGGTGCGGATGATCCTGATCGACGCCGAGGGGAACAAGGCGTTCTGCGCGGGCGGCGACATCGCGGTGATGTACGAGACCGGCACCAGGGGCGATTATGCCTATGGCCAGAAATTCTGGCGCGACGAATACCGGATGAACGCCAAGCTCTTCGAATTCCCCAAGCCCGTGGTCAGCCTGATGCAGGGCTTCGTGATGGGCGGGGGCGTCGGCGTCGGCTGTCACGGCTCGCACCGGGTGGTGGGCGAAACCTCGCAGGTCGCCATGCCCGAATGCGGGATCGGCCTCGTGCCCGATGTGGGCGGCTCGCTGATCCTCGCCCGTGCGCCGGGGCGGCTGGGCGAATATCTGGGCGTGACCGGCCGCCGGATGGGCCCGGCCGATGCGATCTTCGCGGGCTTTGCCGATTACTTCATCCCCGAGGCCGACTGGGCCGCGCTGACCGGGACGCTGGTCGAAACCGGCGACTGGGAGGCCGTCGACCGCGCGGCCCGGACGCCGCCGCCGGGCGAGCTGGTCGCGCTGCAACCCCGGATCGACGCGCTTTTCGCGGGCGAGCGGTTGCTGGACATCGTCAATGCGCTGACGGCCGACGGGTCTGACTTTGCGCTGTCGGCACTGAAGGTGATGGAGCGCAACAGCCCGCTGGCCATGGCCTGCGCCATCGAGATGCAGCACCGGCTGAAGGGCTCGGACGACATCCGCCGGGCGCTGGCGCTGGAATACCGCTTTACCTATCGCGCGCCGGAGCATTCGGATTTCCTTGAAGGCATCCGCGCGGCCATCATCGACAAGGACAGAAACCCGCGCTGGAAACATGCGGGGCTGGATGCCGTGCCCGGCGCCGATGTGGCGCGCATGCTGATGCCGCTGGGCGAGCACGGGCTGAAACTGGAGGAGGAACTGCAATGAAGATCGGGTTCATCGGGCTCGGCAACATGGGGGCGCCGATGGCGGCGAACCTGGTTCAGGCGGGCCATGAGGTGACGGGCTTCGACCTGACAGCCCCTGCCCCCGAGGGCGTCGCCATGGCGGACAGCGCGGCGGCGGCGGCCCAGGGCCGCGAGGTCGTCATCACCATGCTGCCGAACGGGCAGATCCTGCGCGCCGTCGCGGCCGAGATCCTGCCCGCGATGGCGTCGGGCGCGGTGCTTCTGGACTGCTCGACCGTCGATGTCGACAGCGCGCGTGCCGTGGCGGCCGCGGCCGAGGCGGCGGGGCTGATGGCGGTCGACGCGCCGGTTTCGGGGGGCGTCGGCGGCGCGTCGGCGGGCACCCTGACCTTCATGGCGGGCGGCAGCGACGCGGCCTTCGCGACGGTCCGGCCCCTGTTCGACATCATGGGTCAGAAGGCCGTCCATTGCGGGCCTTCGGGCAACGGGCAGGCCGCCAAGATCTGCAACAACATGATCCTCGGCGTCACCATGATCGCGACCTGCGAGGCCTTCGCGCTGGCCGACAAGCTGGGGCTTGCACGCGACAAGATGTTCGATGTGGTCTCGACCTCGTCGGGCTACAGCTGGTCCATGAACGCCTATTGCCCCGCCCCCGGCATCGGCCCGGCCAGCCCCGCCGACAACGGCTACAAGCCCGGCTTTGCCGCCGATCTGATGCTGAAGGACCTGCGGCTGTCGCAGCAGGCGGCCGAAGCCGCCGATGCCGACACGCCGATGGGGGCCCGCGCGGCCGAGCTTTACGCGACCTTCGTCGAGGCCGAGGACGGCGCCGGGCGCGACTTTTCGGCGATGCTGCCCCGCTTCGAGAAACGCGGGCGCGGATGAGCTGGCTTGCGCGCGCCGAAGGCCTTGAGGGCATCGAGCCGGGCATCGCCGCCCGGCTCGGGATGCTGCCGGTCAGTCCGCTGCCGAAGGGCAAGGTGCTGTTCTGCCCCGGCGAGGCGGCGCGCGGCTTCACCATCCTGCTGACCGGCCGGGTCGAGGTCTTTCTGATCGGCCCGACCGGGCGCGAGATCCTGCTTTACGCCATCGAGCCGGGGCAATCCTGCGTGCAGTCGACGCTGGGGCTGCTGGGCGGCGAGGATTATACCGGCGAGGCGGTCGCGGCCACCGATTGCGAGGCGGTGCTGGTGCCGAAGGACATCTTCCTTGCGCTGATGGACGAAAGCCCGGTCTTTCGCCGCTTCGTCTTCGGAGCCTTCGCGCAGCGGCTGCAATCGGTGATGGCGCTGCTCGAACGGGTGGCCTTCCAGAAGGTCGAAAGCCGGCTGGCCGCCGATCTGCTGGACCGCGCGGCCGATGGCGCCGTCCACGCCACCCATCAGGAGATCGCGACCCGGATCGGCACCGCGCGCGAGGTCGTCTCGCGCCGGCTCGACGCGCTGGCCCGGGCGGGGATGGTGCGGCTCGACCGCGGCTGCGTCACCATCGAGGACGCGCCGGGTCTGGCCCGGCTTGCCTCCGCCGACGGGGCCCGGTGATCCGTCAGACGTCTCGCGGCTGGGTGACACAGTCACAGACGGGCCGCGCGGCCCGGGGCAAACTGGGGCCATCCTGTCCGGGACTGCCGGACGAGTCGGACCCATCCATCGGAGGACCCATCCATGACCACCCAATCCCTGCTTTCGAAGAATGTCGGCGGCATCGACCGCACCCTGCGCATCGTCATCGGCGCGCTGATGGTGATCGCCGCGCTGATCGGCTACAGCAAATGGCTGCTGATCGGCGTCGTGCCGCTGGCCACCGGCCTGATGTCGACCTGCCCGCTTTATTCGCTGATCGGGCTGAACACCTGCAAGAAGGACTGACAGGCCCGCAAGGACGACAGCGGCAGGGCGTCGGGGCGCCCTGCCCCTTGCCGCTCGGGTGGCGGATCGGCGCCGAAGCGGCCGGGTTTTTCGGCGCCGCTTGAACCCGTCTGACCGCCCGGACGTTTTGTTCCGAGACATAACCGGAGACCCCGCATGCGTCCGATCCTGCTGGCGGCCCTGACCGCCTTCGCCCTGACCCCTGCCCTCGCCGCCGCCTCGCCCGGGCATTGCCCGCCGGGCCTCGCCAAGAAAAGCCCGGCCTGCGTTCCCCCCGGTCAGGCCCGCAAGGGCGCCGAGCTTGGCCATGGCATTGTCGCCGGATCTCCGGTCGACGGCCGCTATCGCTATCTCACCGATCCGCGCCGCTACCGGCTTGATCCGCAGGGCAGCTATTACGTGCGCGACGACGGCTGGGTCGTGCGCGTCGATCCCGAGACCCGCAAGGTGCTGGACCTGATCGGTGCCATCGACGCTCTGGTCAACTGACCCCTGCCCGCCGCGTCGGGCGGCCGCTTATTCGGCCGCGACCTGGCGCGGCTTCAGCATGTCCTTGAGATAGCGCCCGGTATGGCTGGCCTCGCAGGCCGCGACCTCTTCGGGCGTGCCCTCGGCCACGATCCGGCCGCCGCCATCGCCGCCCTCGGGGCCGATGTCGATGATCCAGTCGGCGGTCTTGATGACGTCGAGGTTATGCTCGATCACCACGACCGTGTTGCCCTGATCGACCAGCTCGTGCAGCACCTCGAGCAATTTCCGCACATCCTCGAAATGCAGCCCCGTGGTCGGTTCGTCGAGGATGTAAAGCGTGCGCCCCGTGGCGCGTTTCGACAGTTCCTTCGACAGCTTAACCCGCTGCGCCTCACCGCCCGACAGCGTCGTCGCCTGCTGGCCGACCTTGATATAGCCCAGGCCCACATGCATCAGCGCATCCATCTTCTCGCGGATCGAGGGTACCGCCTTGAAGAAGGCCTGCGCATCCTCGACCGTCATGTCGAGGACATCGGCAATGCTTTTGCCCTTGAACCGGATCTCAAGGGTTTCGCGGTTATACCGTGCCCCATGACACGTTTCGCAAGTCACATAGACATCGGGCAGAAAGTGCATCTCGATCTTGATGACGCCGTCGCCCTGGCAGGCCTCGCAGCGCCCGCCCTTGACGTTGAAGCTGAAGCGCCCTGGTTTATAGCCGCGCGCCTTGGCCTCGGGAAGCCCGGCGAACCAGTCGCGGATTGGCGTGAAGGCGCCGGTATAGGTGGCGGGGTTTGACCGCGGCGTGCGGCCGATCGGCCGCTGGTCGATGTCGATCACCTTGTCGAGCTGATCCAGCCCCTTGATCGTCTCGCAGGGGGCGGGCGTCTGGCGCGCCCCGTTCAGACGCATCGAGGCGGTCTTGAACAGGGTCTCGATGGTCAGGGTCGACTTGCCGCCGCCCGACACGCCGGTGACGCAGACGAACTTGCCCAGCGGGAAGCTGGCCGTCACCTCGTGCAGGTTGTTGCCGGTGGCCTTGACCACGGTCACCGCCTTGCCGTTGCCCGGGCGCCTCTCGGCCGGCACCGCGATCTCGCGCGTGCCCGACAGGTACTGCCCGGTGACCGAGGCCGGGTCGGCCGCGATTTCCTCGGGCGTGCCCCGCGACACGATCTGCCCGCCATGCACCCCCGCGCCGGGCCCCAGATCCAGCACGTAATCGGCCTCGCGGATCGCCTCTTCGTCATGTTCGACCACCAGAACCGAATTGCCCTGGTCGCGCAGGTTCTTCAGCGTGGTCAGAAGCCGCCCGTTGTCGCGCTGATGCAGCCCGATCGAGGGTTCGTCCAGCACGTACAGCACGCCCGTCAGCCCCGACCCGATCTGGCTGGCCAGCCGGATCCGCTGGCTTTCGCCGCCCGACAGCGTGCCCGAGTTCCGCGCCAGCGTCAGGTAGTCGAGCCCCACATTGTTCAGGAATCCCAGCCGCTCGCGGATCTCCTTGAGGATCGCGCGGGCGATCTCGTTCTTCTGGTTGGTCAGGTGCTCGGGCACCGTCTGCACCCAGGCATGGGCCTCGCGGATCGACATCTGGACCACCTGGCCCACATGGAGCCCGGCGATCTTGACCGCCAGCGCCTCGGGCCGCAGACGGTAGCCGCCGCAGCTCTGGCAGGGGCGGTTGTTCTGGTAGTTCTCGAACTCCTCGCGGACCCAGGCGCTGTCGGTCTCGCGGTAGCGGCGTTCCATGTTGGGGATCACCCCCTCGAAGGGGCGCGTGACCTGATAGACCCGCCCGCCCTCGTCATAGCGGAACGGGATCTCCTCCTCGCCCGAGCCGCGCAGGAAGACCTGCTGCACCTTCGCGGGCAGGTCCTTCCAGGGCGTGTCGCGCTGGAACCCGTAATGCCGGGCGATGGCCTCGATGGTCTGGCGGAAATAGGGCGACTTGCCCTTGCGCCAGGGCGCGATGGCGCCGTCATAGACGGTCAGCGCGGCATCGGGCACCACGAGACGTTCATCGAAGAAAAGCTCGACCCCCAGCCCGTCGCAATCGGGGCAGGCGCCGAAGGGCGCGTTGAAGGAAAACAGCCGAGGCTCGATCTCGGGGATGGTGAAGCCGCTGACCGGACAGGCGAAATTCTCGGAGAAGACGATCCGTTCGGGGTCACCCTCGGCGGGCGCGGTTTCCAGCACCGCGATCCCGTCGGCCAGATCCAGCGCGGTGCGGAAGCTGTCGGCGAGCCGGGTCCCGATGCCCTCCTTCACCACGATCCGGTCGACCACCACGTCGATGTCGTGGCGAAACTTCTTGTCGAGAGTCGGCGGCTCGTCCAGCTCGTAGAACTGGCCGTCGACCTTGACGCGCTGAAAGCCCTGCTTGCGCAGCTCGATGAATTCCTTGCGGTATTCGCCCTTCCGGTCGCGGATGATCGGGGCCAGCAGATGGGCGCGGGTGCCGGGCTCCATCGCTAGGACGCGGTCGACCATGTCCTGTACCTGCTGGGCCTCGATCGGCAGGCCGGTCGCGGGACTGTAGGGCGTGCCCGCCCGGGCAAAGAGCAGCCGCAAATAGTCGTAGATCTCGGTCACCGTGCCAACGGTCGAGCGCGGGTTCTTCGAGGTCGTCTTCTGTTCGATGGAAATCGCCGGGCTCAGCCCGCTGATATGATCGACATCGGGCTTTTCCATCATGTCGAGGAATTGCCGCGCATAAGCCGACAGGCTCTCGACATAGCGCCGCTGGCCCTCGGCATAGATGGTGTCGAAGGCCAGGCTCGACTTGCCCGAGCCCGACAGCCCGGTGATCACCACCAGCGCGTCGCGCGGAATGTCGACATCGACGTTCTTGAGATTGTGCTCGCGCGCGCCGCGCACTTCGATCTGCTTCAGCTCGGCCATCGCTGCCCCCGAAAATACTGGTGAAGAAATAGTTGACCCAAGGGCGATCTCCAACCGGAAAATGAGAACAGGCCGCGAACATTTCCGTGCCTCTGACTGCGTCGGGATGCCGGATTAACATTCGGGCAGGGAATCATATATTTCGGGCGACCAATCCAGGACAGGAGCGCACAATGTTCAAGTGGTTCGACCTCATCGCGCGAGTCTACCCATATATCGAAGAGATTCGCCCCAAGGATGCCAGCGTCCACGCCGAAAAGGGCGAACTGACCCTGATCGACGTGCGCGAGGCCCACGAGGTCGCCCGCTTCGGCAAGGCCAAGGGTGCGATCCACATCCCGCTGATCATGATCCGTCACAAGGCCAATGCCGCAAGCCCACATCACGACCCCGCCCTGGATCCCAGCAAGAGCTTCGCGATCTATTGCGAGACCGGCAACAAGGCCATCGAGGCGGCCCGGATGATGAAAAAGATGGGCTTTGACGACGTCTATTGCATGGGCGCCTTCCGCGAGTGGCTGAACGCAAAGCTGCCGGTCGAGAAGTAACCGCCCGTCCCGAAGGGCGGACTCGTCCCGACGCGCAACAAGGCCCGGACATATCGCCCGGGCCTTTCGTTCGTCTTCGGGATACCCGATCGGTCCGAGGCTCAGAAGTGGATCGCGCGATCCCACGCGTCCAGAACGGATTCGTGCATCATCTCGCTCAGCGTCGGGTGCGGGAAGACGGTTTCCATCAGGTCGGCTTCGGTGGTCTCCAGCTGACGGCCGATCACATAGCCCTGGATCAGTTCCGTGACCTCGGCGCCGATCATGTGGGCGCCCAGAAGCTCGCCGGTCTTCGCATCGAAGACGGTCTTGACCATGCCCTCGGCCTCGCCAAGGGCAATCGCCTTGCCATTGCCGATGAAGGGGAAACGGCCGACCTTGACCTCATGGCCCTTCTCCTTGGCCTTCGCCTCGGTCAGCCCGACGCTCGCGACCTGCGGATGGCAATAGGTACAGCCCGCGATGGAGCCCGGCTTGATCGGATGGGGCTTTTGCCCCGCGATCAGCTCGGCCACCATGACGCCTTCATGGCTGGCCTTGTGGGCGAGCCAGGGCGCGCCCGCCACGTCGCCGATGGCGTAAAGCCCCTCGACCCCGGTCCGGCAATACTCGTCGGTGACGACATGGGTGCGGTCGATCTTGACGCCCAGATCCTCCAGCCCCAGCCCCTCGACATTGCCGACGATGCCGACGGCGGAGATCACGGTATCGACCTCGATCTTCTCGGTCTTGCCGTTCTGTTCGACATGGGCGACGACCGCGTCGGCGCCGCGATCCAGCTGTTTGACCGTTGCCTTCTCGCGGATGGTCATGCCCTGCTTTTCGAACTGTTTCTTCGCGAAAGCCGAGATCTCGGCATCCTCGATCGGAAGGATTCGGTCCATCACCTCGACCACAGTGGTCTCGGCGCCGAGCGTGTTGAAGAAGCTGGCGAACTCGATCCCGATGGCGCCCGAGCCGATGACCAGCAGCTTCTTCGGCTCGTGCGGCGGCTGCAGCGCGTGCTTGTAGGACCAGACCCGCTTGCCGTCGGCCTCGAGCCCCGGCAGGTTCCGCGCCCGGGCGCCGGTGGCCAGAACGATGGCCTTCGCGGTCAGCTCTTCGGTGCCCTTGTCGGTCTTGACCGAAACGCGCCCCCTGGCGGGCAACGTGGCCTCGCCCATCACCACGGTGATCTTGTTCTGCTTCAGCAGATGCCCGACGCCCGAGGCCAGCTGTTTGGCCACCCCGCGCGAGCGCTTGATCACGGCGGGCAGGTCATAGCCGATGCCCTCGGCCTTTAGCCCAAACTCCTTGGCGCGGTGCATCAGGTGGAACACCTCGGCCGAGCGCAACAGCGCCTTGGTGGGGATGCACCCCCAGTTGAGACAGATGCCCCCCAGATGCTCGCGTTCGACGACGGCGACGCTGAGCCCCAGCTGGGCGCCGCGGATCGCGGCCACATACCCGCCCGGCCCCGCGCCGATGACGATCATGTCGAAATTCTGCGCGGCCATGGCGCCCCCCTGTTCCGGTTCCCGTTTTCTCTTGCCCGCATGCGGCCTTCCCAAGCCGACGCGTATCGCCGCCGGACCCGCAAGCGGGCCGGCAGCGTCGTTTTCTGTGTGGATCCGCCTCAGGCCGAGGCGCGCATCTCATCCAGACAGGCGCCGTAGCCGCCCCGTTCGAGGAAGGCAACCTCTTCCTCGGACGAGCCGCGATGCAGCGCGGCATTGCGGAACGGGAAGCGGCCGAAGCGGCGGATCAGCTCGCGATGGGCCTTGGCATGAAGCAGGTTGTCGGCGCCGGTCTCGGGCATGCGGGTCAGCATCAGGCGCACGCAGCGGTCCTGATCCATCAGGCATTCCGAATGCATCAGCGGCATGTAGAAGAACTGCCGCTCGGGCTCGGGGTAGCGCATGTCGAAATTATGCTCGATCGCCTGCTTGGCGGCGGCGCGCGCCAGCACGTCGGTCGCGAAGGATCGCCAGTCGCCGCGGAACATGTTGCGCGGGAACTGATCGGTCAGGATCAGGAAGGCGAAGGCGCCCACGGGGTTGGTGGACCAGTCGTGGAACTCGCCGGAATGGGCCGCTTCCCAGTCGCTCTTGAAACGCTCGGTGATGGCGGCATCGACCTCGGGGTCGGCCTTGTACCAGCCCTCGGGGCCGACCTCTTCCATCCAGAACCTGATGATCTGTTCGCGTCGCGGCATCTGATCCTCCTCGCGCGTAGGGTGCCTGTTCGTGCTGGCCCGGATCGTTTCAGATTTGGCCGGGCGGTTCAAGCCGTCGAACCGGTCAGCCCGGCGATTGCGTCGGGCCGCCGGGCGGCGTCGGTCCCTGGTCTTCCTGGGCGGCCTCGATGGCGACTTCCTGGGCCACTTCGACCGCGACAGGCGTGGCCGAGGGCAGGACCGGCGCGTAGCTGCCGGTCTCGTCCACGGGCACCGGGGCGCGCTGGGTCATCCGGAAGGCGGTGAAGACCGCCAGCGAGGCCATCAGCACCGCGATGAAGAGAAAGAAGCCCAAAGGCCCCATGGTGCCCATCGCCCAGCCGGTCACCAGCGGCCCGACGATCGCTCCGACGCCGTTGAGAAACAGCATGCCCCCCGAGGCCGCGGCCATGTCCTCGGGTTGAAGGTAGTCGTTGGTATAGGCGATCAGCAGCGAATAGAGCGGGTTCGACATGCCGCCGATCACGAAGGCCGCGGCCAGCAGGGCGCTGTAGCTGCCGCCGACCAGCATCGCGGCACCCGCGGCGGCGGCGCCGGTGGCGGCGGCCGCAAGGATCAGGGTGCGCCGGTCGATCCGGTCCGAGAGCCAGCCGATCGGGTATTGAAAGAGCAGCCCGCCCAGATAGATCGCGGCGACGAAGGCCGAGATCTCGGCCACCGACAGCCCGGCCTCGGACCCGAAGACCGAGGCCATCCCGAACAGCGCCGAGAACACGCCCCCCATCAGGAACACCCCGACCGTCCCCGTGGGCGAGGTGCGGATCAGGTCGCGCAGCTTCATGGGTTTCGCGGTTTCGAAGGGCGGCGTCGGGCTGACCGACAGCAGGATCGGCGCAAACGAGATCGACACCAGCACCGAGGGGATGATGAACAGGATGAACCCGCCCGGATCGGCGGTCAGCAACAGCCCCTGCGCCGCGACGATGCCCGCCATCTGGGTGATCATGTAAAGCGACAGCGCCTGCCCCCGCGTCTCGTTCGAGGCGGAGTTGTTCAGCCAGCTTTCGGCGGTGACATAGACGCCCGAGAAACAGAATCCGATCAGGACGCGCCCGATGGTCCAGGCGACGGGATCGGTCCAGGCCGGGTAGAGGATCAGGACGGCCGATATGAACGAGCCGAGCGCCGCGAAGACACGGATATGCCCGACCCGGCGGATCATTTCCGGCGCCAGCCGCGAGCCCCCGAGGAAGCCCACGAAATAGGCCGACATGACGATGGACATCTCGTAGGTCGAGAAGCCCTCGATCCCGCCGCGGATCCCCAGCAGCGTACCCTGGATGCCGTTGCCCACCATAAGCAAAAGAATGCCCAGCAGCAGGGCCCAGGAGCTGGCCAACACCTTCAACACGGAAACGTCCTTTCGAGATCTTGCAGTCTTGCGGTCTTACGCGGTCGGGGCGGAGGGGGGATGCCCCGGGCGACCGCTGTCCAGCCGGTCCCGACCCGGCGGAATCAGAAGCGACGCGTCGCCATAGGAGAAGAAACGATACCCATGTTCAACCGCATGAAGGTAAATATTCCGGATACATCCGACCCCCATCAGCGCGGAAACCAGCATCAGGAGCGTCGAGCGCGGCAGGTGGAAATTGGTGATCAGCGCATCGGTCATCCGGAACCGGTATCCCGGGCGGATGAAGATGTCGGTCTCGCCCCGCCAGGGCGCGATCCGGCCGGTCTCGTCGGCGGCGGTCTCGATCAGCCGCAGCGCCGTGGTGCCGACCGGAATGATCCGCCCGCCCGCCGCACGGGTGGCGTTGATCTCGGCCGCGGCGGTCTCGGACACCTCGCCCCATTCGGCATGCATCCGGTGGTCGGACACGTCGTCGACCTTGACCGGCAGGAAGGTCCCCGCCCCCACATGCAGCGTCACATGGCTGAAGGCCACGCCCCTGGCGGCCAGCGCTGCCAGCAGCGGCTCGTCGAAATGCAGGGATGCCGTGGGCGCCGCGACCGCGCCGGGCCGCGCGGCCCAGACCGTCTGGTAATCCTCGCGGTCCTGCGCATCGGCCGGGCGGCGGGCAGCGATATAGGGCGGCAGCGGCATCGCGCCGGCCTCGGCCAGCGCCGCGTCGAAGGCGGCCCCCGCACAGTCGAAGGCCAGCGTCACGTCCTCGGGCCCGCGCGCCGCGACCTCGGCCGAGAGCGCGTCGGAGAACCGGATGCGATCGCCGGGTTGCAGCTTTTTCAGCGGCCGCGCCATCGCCCGCCACTGCCCGCCCGCCGCCGGTTCCATCAGCGTGACCTCGACCCGGGCCTCGGCCGGTCCCTGCCCCGTCTGGCGCAGCCGCTGACCCGACAGCCGCGCCGGGATCACCCGCGTGTCGTTCAGGATCAGCCGGTCGCCCGGCCCCAGCAGATCGACGAGGTCGCGCACCTGCAGGTCGCGGATCGTGTCGCCCTCGGCCACCAGCAGCCGGGCCGACGAGCGGGGCCGGGCCGGGCGCGTGGCGATCAGCGCCTCGGGCAGGTCGAAATCGAAATCGGAAAGTTTCATGGCGTCTCTTTAAGGGTCGGCGCCGGGCGACGGAAGAGCTCGCGGAACATGCCGGGCGTCAGGATCGACAGCGGGTTCACCCCGACCTCGGGATCGGCGGGATTGCCCTTGAGCGAGAAGTTGAACCCCAGAAGCCCCTCGCCCTTCCGGGTCAGGACCGACCCGATGCCGTTGAACATGTAGACCGGCGACAGCACGCCCCGGAAATCCATCCGCTTCGAGCCGGTCAGGTAGACCCCCTGCAGCGAGACCCCCAGCGACGGCCCGACGGCGCTGCCCTCGCGGATCTCGACCGCGCCCGGCACCAGACGGAACTGCGCCTCGACATTGGTGAAAGCGAGCCCGTCGCCGTCGAGCAGTTCCAGCAGCCCCACCACCGAAATCGCGCTGAGCAGTTCGACCGTCACCGGCGTGCCGCCGACCCGGAGATTCTCGATATGGGCGGTGCCATCGTAATGGCCGGGCTTGCCGGCCGGGTTCAGCACCAGATCGAGCGTGCCGCCGCTGGCGCGCCGGTAGATCCCGGCCGCGCCAAGCACCGCGCCCGCATCCGAGGCCCGTACCCGCACCGCCATGCCCGCGCGCGCCGGAACCAGCGTGGCCTCGATGGGCGCCGCCCCTGCCACCAGGCCGGTCACCTGGCCCGAGGCGCCGTTCACCTGGCCGCGCACCCGGGTCAGTTCGATCCCGTCGCCGACCCGCACCCGGTCGAGCGCCACCGCGATCGCGCCCGAGCCCACCCCCGCGCCGCCGCCGATCGGCGCCCCGGCCAGATCGGCGGTGCCCCCGGTGATCGCCACCGCCGGGGCCTTGCCCGCGCCCTGGCCGGTCAGCGTTACCGAAGCGTCGAGCCAGCCGCCCAGCCGCACCCGCGAGAACCGCGCCACGTCGAGCCCGCCGCCGGGCTTGAGCGTAATGTCGCCCTCCGCAGAGAGACCCGGCGCCTCGAAGCTCAGGCTCTCGACAGAGGGCGTCTCGCCAAGCACCGCCGCAAGCTCCAGCCGCCCGGTCCGGTCCGGCGCCTTCGACCAACGAAGCGCGTCGAGCCGCAGCCCCAGCCCCGCCAGATCCGAGGTCAGAGTCAGCGCGGGCGGCGCATCCGGGGCAAGCGTCAGCGCGAAGGCCCCGCGCGCGGCGCCGCTCAGGCTGTCATCGGGCAGGCCAAGGCCGAAGGCCGCGTTGGCGCGTTGCGAAAGCTCGACCGAACCGGTGACCTGCGACGCGGCCCCGGCGCCGGTCGGCCGGGTCCAGGCCGCGCGCAGCGGCACGCCGTCAAGCGCCGCCTCGCCCGCGATCGACACCGCGTCCTCATCGGCCCGAAACTCGAGCGCCGCGGCCTCCAGACGTCGGCCCGGGACCAGCGTGTCCGAGACCACGTCGCTCAGAACCCCCTCGACCCGATAGCCGATCTCGGTCAGCGGAAGGTCGCGGATCAGCGGCAGCCGCAGCTCCGCCGACAGGCGCGCGCGCCCCTCGGCCGGGTCCTCGGGCAGGGTGACGCGGGCGCCCAGCCGCACCGGCGGCAAGTCGGTCAGCGCCAAAGCCGCCGGGATCGTGCCGTCGGTTTTCAGCCGGAACACGGCGCGGGCCGGATCTTCGGTGACGTCGGGCACCTGCAGGGTCGAGCCCGCAACGTCCACCGTCCCGCCTTCGGGTGCCTCGACCGTGCCGCCCTCGACAGACACGGTCAGCGTCCGGTCGTCGATCGCCAGATAGCCGCGCCCGCCCTGCAGCGGCGGCATCTCGGGCAGGAATTTGACCTCGGCGCCGCGGATGCGCGCCCCGAGCGCCGCCCGCACCGTTCCGTCGGGCGGCCGCCGCAGACCCAGATGGGCGTCGTAAAGCTCGCCCGCCGACAGCGCGCGGTCCAGCCAGTGCCGCGCGCCCTTCGCCACCGTCACCGGCCAGAGCGCCAGCAGGCGCCGGTAGTCGACCCGGTCGAGATCGGCGCTCATCGCCACGTCCCAGCCCTCGGGCAGCGCCCGCACGCGCCCCGAGGCGCGATAGGCGGCATCGCCATCCATCAACACCAGCTGCCCGATCCGCGCCTCGAACGGATCGAGCTGAAACTTGATGTCGAGCGCGCCGCCCGTAAACGCCGCCGGACGCTCGAACACGCCATCGGGGTCGAGCCCGACCTCGCTGAAGCGGACCTGCGCCACCACCGCCTCGGGCCAGCCGCCCTCGGGCGCAACCAGATCGGCATGGCCTTCGCCCGAAAGCCGCAGGGCCGAGGTGTCGAGCGACAGCCGCCCAAGCTCGATCCGGCCACTTTGCGTGTTGTAGGTGAAATAGCTTTGCGCCGAATCGAACCGGATCGGTACCGCGCCGCCCGGCGGGGTCAGCGCGCCCTGCCCGATTTCCAGCGAGGCGCTCAGATCGCCGATCTTCCCGGCGGCGTCGATCTGGCTGCGGATCGCCCCCGAGATCGGTGCCTCGATCAGCCTGAGCGGGGCCAGCGCGGGCGACTGGGTGGCGATGTCGGCCGAGGGCACGTCCGAGAAGCTGGCCGAGAACCGCGCCGCCGGGCTGCCCTTCGACGAGGTGAAGCCGAAGGCGAATTCCGAGGCGACAGGGGCCGAGCCCCGCAGCGAGAAGAAGGCCTGCACCGCGACCGTCTCGGCGGTCTGATCCAGCGTCATCAGCCCGTTCTCGACCCGCCAGGTGCGGCCCGCCCGGGCATCGACATAGGTCAGCGCCAGCCCCTCGACGCTGACCGCGCGCAACGGCGCGAGCGCGGGCGTGTCGAAGGCGCGGTCGATCTCGTCAAGCACCTCGGCCACGCTGCCGCCAAGGCTGAACGGCGCCCCGGTGCCGCCAAGCGCAAGGTCTATGACCCCGTCGGCGCCGCGGCGCAGGGTGAGATCGGCGCCCGTCAGCGCCAGATTTGAGACCTCGAGCCGCCGCTGCAGCAGCGCGCGCCCGTCGAGCCGCGCATCGGCCCGGGGCAGGCGCAGCACCTGGCGCCCGGCGGCATCGGTCAGCGTCACGCCGCCCAGATGCACCTGCGGGGACTCGTTGCGCGAGAGGCTCACGCCCACCCGGTCGAGCCGCAGCACCAGCGGCGACAGACCGGCATTGACCTGCGCCTCGATCCGCGCGGTCGCCCAGTCGGGCAGCGTCACCGTGCGTTCGCTCAGCACCAGCGCCAGCAGCCCCAGCGCGCCCGCCAGCATGCCAAGGCCGATCAGCACCCAGAGCCCGAAGCGCTGATGCGGATGCAGCCCGGAAGGATCCGAGGGGGTGTCTGTGTCGCTCATGCCTCCGGGCGCCCCGCCGCAGCGCGGCCCGCCCGCTCCCGTCTTGCCCGCCTGCCCGCGGCGGCTATTCTTTGCCCCGTCGCGCTACACCGTCGCGCTACACCGATGGCGCCCATCTGCCAACCCGTCCCGCCCGTCCTATCCGGGCCCCGAGGAAAGAGTTGACCATGACCGAGACCGGCCAGACCGCCCCCGATTTCACCCTGCCTCAGGATGCGGGCGACCCCGTGACCCTGTCGGCGCAGCGTCCGGCGCCCGTGGTGCTGTATTTCTATCCCAAGGATGACACGTCGGGATGCACGAAGGAAGCCATCGCCTTTTCCGGCCTGCTGGCCGATTTCGAGGCGGCGGGCGCGCGCGTCTTCGGCATCTCGAAGGACAGCGTCGTCAAGCATGGCAAGTTCCGCTGCAAGCACGAGCTCAGCGTGCCGCTTCTGTCGGACGAGGCCGGGGATGTCTGCGAGCGTTACGGCGTCTGGGTCGAAAAGTCGATGTACGGCAAGACCTACATGGGCATCGAGCGCGCGACCTTCCTGATCGACGGCGAGGGCCGCATCGCCCGGATCTGGCGCAAGGTGAAAGTGCCGGGCCATGCCGAAGAGGTGCTGGAGGCGGTCCGCGCGTTGTGACCGGGTCCTCGGAGCGTCGGAGGCCCCGCCCGGTGACGCCGACGCCCCCTGCCCGACGCCCCCTGCCCCTTGCGAACACGGGCCCTTGCGAACACGGGCGGGGCGGACCGCGCCCCGTGCCTCTCGGCCTTTCGGCTCGACCGTGTCAGACCCTGTGGCCCGGTCGCGACAGGTCCGGATTATCCGGATCGAACCTGTGAGGTTAATGCAACTCCCGCGTGTAAATCGGCAGAATTTCGCCGCCTTCCGCCTAAGTTTCACCCAAATGCCTGAAAAGGGCTTAAGAACCTTGCGATGGGACAGGGCTCTGAGTAGTCACGGGACAAAGGCGTCCCGGCTGCGGAGCGTCTGAACCGGACCTGAAACGGGCAGATGAGGCAGACATTGACGGCGCGATTCCTTCACCGCATCGATGTGGCGCTCGGGCGCTACCTTCCCGAAAAACGACTATTCCTCCGGTCCGACGACAGCACGCGTTTCGTCCGGTTGTCGCCTTTGACCCAGGCGGCGGCCCTCTCGGGCACGACGGCGCTTGTCGCCTGGACCATGGTAGCTAGCTCGATCCTGCTGATCGACCAGGTCGGTTCGGGCAATCTGCGCGATCAGGCCCGCCGCGAACAGGCGCTTTACGACAGCCGCCTGAATGCCATCGCCGCCGAGCGCGACCGCCGCGCCCAGGATGTGCGCGAGGCGCAGGACCGGTTCAACCTCGCGCTCGACGAGGTCTCGAAGATGCAATCCGCGCTGCTGGCCTCGGAAGAGCGCCGCCGCGAGCTGGAAACCGGGATGGCCGTGATCCAGAAGACGCTGCGCCGCACGCTGGCGGAACGCGACGCCGCCCAAGGCCACAGCCAGGAGCTGGCCGCGCAGCTGGCGGGCGAGACGGCGCCCGCCGAAGGGCCGCGCCCGGCCGATGTCCAGCAGACCCTCGCCTTCCTGACCGGCGCGCTCGACCAGACCGCCGAGGAACGCGACCGGATCGCCGCCGACGCGGCCTCGGCCTATGACATGGTCCGCACCATTTCCTACGAGCGCGAGCTTGACGCCGAACGCAACGACCAGATCTTCACCTCGCTCGAGGAGGCGCTGACGGTCTCGATGGCGCCGCTCGACAAGATGTTCAAGGCGGCGGGGCTGAACACCAAGTCCATCATCAACCGCGTGCGCCAGGGCTATTCCGGCGTCGGCGGCCCGCTGACGCCGCTGTCGGTCTCGACCAAGGGCGCCGCGGCCGACCTGACCCCCGACGAGATCCGCGCCCGCGCGATCATGGGCCGTCTCGACGAAATCAACATGTACCGGATCGCGGCCGAGAAGCTGCCCTTTGCCCAGCCCGTCAAGGCGGGCTACCGGCTGACCAGCCCTTTCGGCGTGCGCGAGCATCCGACGCTGGGCGGGCAGCGGATGCATGAAGGCACCGACATGGCCTCGGCCTATGGCACGCCGATCTACGCCACCGCCGACGGGGTGGTAGTCAAGGCGCAATGGGTGTCGGGCTATGGCCGCATGGTCGAGATCCGGCACGAATTCGGGATCGTCACCCGCTACGGTCACATGTCGAAGATCCGCGTCGAGGCCGGCCAAAGGGTCTCGCGCGGGGACCGGATCGGTGATATGGGAAGTTCCGGACGGTCGACCGGCACCCATCTTCACTATGAGGTGCGCGTCGACGGGAAACCCGTGAACCCGATGACCTATATCAAGGCAGCCAGAAATGTTTTCTAAGAGCAGGATCAACGAGCCCGGGCCCAAGGCCGGCGAGGCCGAGAAGGCGAAGGCATTCGAGACGCCCGCCGCTCCCCGCCCCGGCGACAGCCCTCTCCCCACGCCGCCCCGCGCCAAGCCGCCCGCCTCGATGCTGTCCTCCGACCTCGTCGTTACCGGCAATCTCAAGACCACCGGCGATATTCAGATCGAGGGCACCATCGACGGCGACATCTCGGCCCATCTGCTGACCGTCGGCGAGAACGCCACCGTGCGCGGCGAGGTCGTCGCCGATGACGTCGTGATCAACGGCCGGGTGATCGGGCGCGTGCGCGGGCTGAAGGTTCGCCTGACCTCGACCGCCCGGGTCGAGGGCGACATCATCCACAAGACCATCGCGATCGAGAGCGGCGCGCATTTCGAAGGCTCGGTGCAGCGCCAGGACGATCCGCTGAACACCGGCAAGCGGGTGCAATCCGCCCCGGCCGGACAAGCCGCGCAACCGCAGGCCCGCCCGCAGGGGACTGCCCCCGGCAAGCCCGGCGAGGGCGCACCCAAGGCCTGAGACGAACCACGAGCTCCGGGGGGGAGGCCACAAGACCCCGCACCGACCCGACAAACGGGCGGGTGGGGTCTTGATCCTCCAGAGATCATCCCGACCGGGTCCGGCAACCGCCCGACCCTGACCGGGACGATCCGGTTGCCCGGAAGATCCGACAGGATCGAAGGCCGCCCCCCCCGCACGGGCGGCCTTTTTGTCGCGCCGCGCCCTGTCGGCCTGGATCGGGACGGTGACGTCCTCCGCGCCGGTCGGAGCGCCCGGCCCGGCAAGCGTCGGCCGCAATCGCATCCCGCCGCGCTTCGGGAGAACCGTTCGCAGGCCCTGCGCCCGCGAAACGGCGCGGACCTCGCCTCGGGCCAGCGGCGACGTCCTGAACGGCCCTCGTCAGTCTCGCGTCGGAGGACATCCAAGAGAGCGCCGAAATCCCGGCATGAGCGACGCGGTCCGCCGCCAGAGCCCACCGGCCTCTTCCGCGCGCCAAAGCCGATCCGCCCGACAGCGCTGTGACCGAAGACAGGAACGGCTGCCCCGCGATCCGGCAGGGCCGCCATTCCGTCTTTGGCTTGCCTCAAGACGCCCGCGCGGCAGTCCTGCCGGGGCCGATCACCAGCTGGTCAGCACCGCGCCGTGATATTTCTCGTCGATGAAGGCCTTCACCTCGGGGCTGTGATAGGCCTCGACCAGGGTCTTGACCCAGGGCTGGTCCTGATCGCCGTTGCGCGCCACGATGATGTTCACGTAGGGGCTTTCGGCCTTTTCCATCGCGATGGAATCGTCCTTGGGGCTGAGCCCCGCGGCAATGGCGTAGTTGGTGTTGATGACCGCGATATCGGCATCGGCCAGCGCGCGGGGCAGCTGGGCGGCGTCCAGTTCGAGGAATTTCAACCCCTTGGGGTTGTCCTGAACGTCAAGCGGGCTGGGCACCAGCCCGGTCCCTTCGGCCAGGGTGATCAGCCCCAGATCCTGCAGCAGCAGAAGCGCGCGGCCGCCATTGGTCGGATCGTTCGGGATCGCGACCTTGGCCTTTTCGGGCAGCGCGGCCAGATCCTCGATCTTGTCGGAATAGACCCCCATCGGTGTGGTGATGGTGGTCGCGATCTCGACCAGATCGAAGCCGCGATCCTTGATCTGGTTTTCCAGATAGGGGCGGTGCTGGAAGCTGTTGGCGTCGAGATCGCCATCAGCCAGAGCCTGGTTCGGCACGACATAGTCGGAGAACTCGACCACGTCGATATTCAGCCCGGCACCGGCGGCGACCTTGGCCACCTCTTCCATGATCTCGGCATGTTCGCCGGGCGAGACGCCGACACGGATGTCGTCGGCCATCGCGGCGGCGGCCGACAGGGCGAGGGCGGAAACGAGAGGGATCAGACGCAGCATCGGACGGTTCCTTTCTTGTCTGCGAACATTCAGTGGCCGCGGTTGCGCGGCGCGCGGCGGTCGACACGGGCGGCGATCCATTCGCCGGCCGATTGCACGATCTGCACCAGCACGATCAGGATCACGACGACGGCCAGCATCACGTCGGGCATGAAGCGCTGATAGCCGTAGCGGATGCCGAGATCGCCCAGCCCCTCGCCGCCGACCGCGCCGACCATGGCCGAATAGCCGATCAGGCTGACCACGGCGAGCGTGAGCCCAAGCGCGATGCCGGGCAGCGCCTCGCGCAAAAGCACCTTGCGGATGATCTGCAGGGGCGTCGCCCCCATCGCGCGGGCGGCCTCGATCAGGCCCGCATCGACCTCGCGGATCGCGTTCTCGACCAGCCGGGCGATGAAGGGCGTCGCCGCGATGGTCAAGGGCACGATGGCGGCATCGGTGCCGATCGAGGTGCCGACCAGCGCCCGGGTGAAGGGGATGATGGCCACCACCAGAATGATGAAGGGCACCGAGCGCGCGGCATTGACGACAAGCCCCAGCGCCTTGTTGACGAGCGGCGCCGACAACAACTCGCCGCGTTGCGAGGTGGCCAGGAACACGCCCAGCGGCAGCCCGAAGACCGTGCCCAGCACCGCCGACACCGACACCATGTAAAGCGTCTGCAGCGTCGCCTCGATCAACAGCCCGATCAGGTTAGCCGACATAGCCCAGCACCTCCGTCGAAAGCCCGTGGCGGTTGAGATAGTCGCGGGCCTCGGGGCCACGCGCCGCGTCGATGGCGACCAGCAGGTTGCCGAAGGGCCGGGGGCCGATCTCTTCGATGGCACCGGCCAGGATGTTGACGGCGATGCCCCGCTCGGCCGTCATTCGCGCCAGCATCGGATCGGTCGCGTGCGCCCCGGCAAAGGTGATGCGGACGATCTCTTCGGCCGGGCCATGGGGCCGGGCCTCGGTCATGCGGCCCGCGATGAAGCCCGGCAGGGTGATCCCGGTCACGCCCGACAGGAAGGACCGCGTCGTCGGATGCCGGGGCGTGACGAAGATGTCATAGGTCGCGCCCGCCTCGACGATCCGGCCCTGGTCGATCACCGCCATATGGCTGGCGATGTCGCGGACGACGGCCATCTCATGGGTGATCAGCAGGATGGTCAGCCCCAGATCGCGGTTGATGTCGCGCAGAAGCTCCAGCACCGTCCGCGTGGTTTCGGGGTCGAGCGCCGAGGTCGCCTCGTCCGACAGCAGCACCTTGGGCCTTGTGGCCAGCGCCCGGGCGATGCCAACCCGCTGTTTCTGCCCGCCCGACAGCTCGGCCGGATAACGCTCGGCCTGCGCCTCGAGCCCGACCCGGGCGATCAGGTCGCGCACCCTGGGGCCGATCTCGGCCGAGGGCAAGCCCGCGATTTCCAGCGGCAGGGCGATGTTGCCATGCACCGTGCGCGAGGACAGCAGGTTGAAATGCTGGAAGATCATGCCGACATCGCGGCGGATCGCCCGCAGGGCCGCGCCGCGCGCCCGGCCGACATCGCGCCCGCCCACGGTGACGGTGCCCGTGCTGGGGCGTTCGAGCCCGTTGACCATGCGCAGAAGCGTCGACTTGCCGGCGCCCGAGCGGCCGATGATGCCGCAGATCTCGCCCGGCGCCACGCTCAGCGTGACATCGCTCAGGGCCGTGACCTGCCCCTTCCCACCGCCGGCATAGGATTTGCCCACGCCTTCAAAGCTGATCGTCGCCCCGGTCATGCCGTCCCGTTCCGCTGTCGCTGTCCGGGCTGTCGGGTGCCCCAAAGCCGCAGCGGACGCAACCCCACAGAGCCCCGGGCGCGCGAGAAAGCGGCCCCGAAAGGCCGAATAAGAACCGCCTCCCGACGCACCGTGGCCCGGGCCAAGACCATTCCGCCCGCCCCGGGGCCACAGGACGATCCGTTCCGCCCTGCCCGCCCCGCCCCGGACAAACGGCCCCGGCCCCCGGTCGGGCGCGGGTCCTGCCGCCGCGTCAGTCGTCCGGTTGCGACCCTCGCTTCGCCCCCAAGGAACGCGGTAGGAACGCGGTTGAAATGCGCCGCCGGATCGTGTCCTTTGGCGCCGACCTTAAAGGAGAGACCCCGTGACCCTTCGGATGACGCGCCGTTCCGCGCTTGCCTGCGCCGTGGCTCTGACCGCCCTTCCCACCGCTGCCACCGCCGAGGACGCCTGGCCCACCGCGCCGCTGCATGTCTATGTGGGCTTCCCCGCCGGGTCTTCGCCCGACACGCTGACCCGGATCGTGACCGAGCCCCTGGCCCAGCGGCTGGGCCAGCCCGTCGTGGTCGAGAACAAGCCCGGCGCGGGCGGGGTGATCGGCGTCCAGCAGATGCTGGCCAATGCGGGCGACGGTCTCAGCTTTGCCACCACCATCAACGGCCCGCTGACCACCGCCGCCCGGCTGATGAAATCGACGGGCTATGACGTGGCCACCGACATCGCCCCGGTCACGCTGATCGCGACCTCGCCGCTGGTGCTGGCGGTTTCGGCAAGTTCCGACTTCACTGATCTGGAAAGCTTCATCGCGGCGGCCGGGACCGAGCCCGAGTTTCTCAGCTACGGGTCGGTCGGCCAGGGGTCGGGCGCGCATCTGACGGCCGAGCTGTTCGCCGATGCCGCGGGCGTCAGCCTGCTTCACATCCCCTTCACCAGCTATGCCGAGGTCACCACCTCGATCGTCGGGGGCGAGATCGATGCGGGCTTCATGGCGCCCTCGGCCGCGCTGCCGCAGGTCGAGGCGGGGCGGATGCGGATGCTGGGCATCACCTCGGCCGAACCCTTCCCGCAGGCCCCCGACGTGCCGGTGCTGGCCGGTCGGGCCGGGCTGCCCGCAGATTTCCGGGCCGAGCTCTGGAACGCCTTCATCGCCCCCGCCGGGACCGACCCGGCCATCATCGCGCGGCTGAACACCGAGATTGGCGCGATCCTTGCCGATCCCGAGGTGCAACAGAAGCTGCTGGCCATCGGCTGGCAGGCCGCGCCCGGCACGCCCGGGGAACTGGCCGACCGGATCGCGGCCGACACCGCCATGTGGGGCGCGGTGATCGACCGGGTCGCGGCCAAGCCCTGAGGCACCCGCGCCGATGCAACGGGACCCGATGCACAGAGACTGGCCCGATATCCTGGGCGGGCTCGCCCTCGCCGCGATTGGTGCGGCGGCGGCGGGCTGGGCGCTAGCGCAGTATGACATCGGCACCCTGCGCCGGATGGGCCCCGGCTTCTTTCCCGCCATTCTGGGCGGGCTTCTGACCGTGCTTGGCCTCGTCGTGGCCCTGCCCGCGCTGCGCCGCCGGTCGGACGCGCCCGGCATCGAGCCGCTGGCGGCCCTTGCGGTGCTGGCCGCGATCCTCGTGTTCGGGCTCGGGCTTTTCCGGATCGGCCTTGTGGCCGCGACGGCGGCGGCGGTGCTGGTCGCCTCGCTTCCGGCGCCGCGTCCGGGCTGGGGCTGGCGGCTGGCGCTGGCGGCGGCCATCGCGCTGCTGACGGTGGTGGTTTTCGGGCTCGGGCTTCGGATGAGCCTGCCCCTCTGGCCGCGCCTGCCATGACGACCTGGGAGGGGCTGCTTTACGGCATCGGGTTCGCGCTGCAGCCTGCGGTGCTGATCTATTGCGTGCTGGGCGTGGTGCTGGGCACCTTCGTCGGCGTGCTGCCCGGCATCGGCGCGATGGCGGCGATTTCGCTGCTGCTGCCGATCACCTATTACATCACCCCCGAAGCGGCGCTGATCATGCTGGCGGGGGTCTATTACGGCGCGCAATATGGCGGGTCGGTCGCCTCGATCCTGATGCGGCTTCCGGGCACGCCGCAATCGGCGGTGACCTCGCTTGACGGCTATCCGCTGGCCCGGCAGGGCCGGGCGGGGGTCGCGCTGTTCACGGCCATGGCCTCGTCCTTTGCGGGGTCCATGATCGGCATCGCGGTGCTGGTGACGCTTGCGGGGTGGCTGTCGCACGCGGCGACCGCCTTCGGGGCCGCCGATTACGCCGCGATGATGATCCTCGGGCTGGTCGCCGCCTCGACCATCGGGTCGTCCAGCCCGGCCAAGGGCTTTGCCATGGTGGTACTGGGCCTGCTGCTGGGCTGTGTCGGCACCGATGTCAATTCGGGGGTGCAGAGGTTCACATTCGGCCGGACCGAGCTTCTGGACGGCATCAATCTGGTGGCGCTGGCGATGGGTCTTTTCGGCGTGGCCGAGGTGATCGCGAATGTGCGCGATCCCGACCGTCAGGGCGTGACCGAAAGGATCGGCGGCCGCCAGCTTCTGCCCCGCCGCGACGACCTGAAACGGCTGCCGGGGCCGATGCTGCGGGGCAGCGCGCTTGGCAGCTTCTTCGGCGCCCTGCCCGGGACCGGCTCGACGCTGTCGTCCTTTCTGGCCTATGCGCTGGAACGCCGGGTATCGCGCACCCCGGAACGTTTTGGCGAAGGCGCCATCGAGGGCGTCTCGGCGCCCGAGTCGGCCAATAACGCCGCCGCGATCTCGGCCTTCGTGCCGACGCTGACCCTGGGGATACCGGGCGATCCGATCATGGCGCTGATGCTGGGCGCGCTGGTCATTCACGGCGTTCAGCCGGGACCCCTGATGCTGGAGGCCCGGCCCGAGATGTTCTGGGGGCTGGTCGCGAGCTTCGGTATCGGCAACCTGTTGCTGCTGGTGCTGAACCTGCCGCTGATCGGCATCTGGGTGGCGATGCTGCGCATCCCGTTCCGCTGGCTTTACCCCGCGATCCTGATCTTTCTCTGCCTCGGGGTCTATTCGGTGCGGGGCCTCTCGTTCGACATCCTGGCGGTCGCGGCCATCGGGCTTGCGGGCTATCTGCTGGCGCTGGCGCGCTTCAGCCCGGCGCTTTTGTTGCTGGGCTTCGTGCTGGGTCCGCTGATCGAGACCAACCTGCGCCGCGCCCTGCTGATCGGGCGGGGCGATCCGATGGTGTTTCTCGACCGCCCCATCGCGGCGGGATTCGTTCTTGCGACGGTCGGGCTGCTGGCGCTGTCGCTGGTGCAGGTCTGGCGGCGACGGCGCGCCCGCTGAGCCCGACCCGCGCCGCGAAACCGCTCCTTTTCAAACCCTTGCCCGCGCCGCCTGCCGCTTTTAACGGCATGATAAGGTTTCAGGCGCAGAAATCGGGGCACGAGGCCGGGCTGTTGCCCCCCCCCGACCGGCCCGAAGAGCCATCAGAAGGAGGCGACATGGACCGGGCTGCACGTCTGGAACAGTGGTATCGCAGGGTCTATCTCGAAGGCGACCTCGACGCCGTCGACACGCTCTTCACCCCCGATCTTCAGGAACAGGGCCTGCTCCCGGGCCTCGCCGTGACCCCGGGCGATCTCAGCGTCTTCGCCCAGGCGATGATGCATCTGGTCGACGAGCCGTCCTTCCGCCTGGCCAAGGTGATCGAATCGGGCGACTGGCTGTCCGCGCTGATCGAGCTCGAGGCCCGGCGCCCGGGTGACGGGCAGCCGATCAGGCTGATCGGCCAGGTCATGCTGCGCTTTGAGGGAGACAAGGTGGCCGAGGCCTACAACTCTTTGGATTTCCTCGGGCTTTTCCTCCAGCTCGGGCTTTTGCCGAAGGATGCGCTGGAACTGGGCATGACCGGCCAGCGGCTGGTCTGAGGCTGGTCTGGGGCTGGTCTGGGGCTGGGTCTGGGGCCCGCCCCGCCCGGCCGCTGCCCGGCCCGCGCCCGGACGGTCTTCCCCGCACGTCCCGCGGCCCGACAGCCCCGCGCCCGCGCCGCGGCTTTCGGGGGCGCGGGCTCGGGGGCAATTGCATCCGCCCCCTTCCCCTGCCCGTCGAATCCCCTATGCTGGGCGCAACACAACCCAGAGGTATCACCGCGATGTCCGACCGGATCGAGTATGGCAATCTGATGCATGCCGCCATGCGGGGTCTGATCCGCACGGTGCTGTCGGATGTCGCTGCCGACGGACTGCCCGGAGACCACCATTTCTTCATCACCTTCGACACGACCCATCCCGAGGCGCAGATGGCGGACTGGCTGCGCCAGCGCTACCCCACCGAGATTACCGTCGTGCTGCAACACTGGTACGACCATCTCTCGGTCGACGAGGACGGATTCTCGGTCACCCTGAATTTCGGCGACAGCCCCGAGCCGCTGTATATCCCCTTCGATGCGATCCGCACCTTCGTCGACCCCTCGGTCGAGTTCGGGCTGAGGTTCGAGACGCAGGACAGCGACGAGGAGGAGGACGAGGACGACGACGGCCCCGAACAGCCGGGCCCCGACGCCAATGGCGGCAGCGCCGGTCCGGGCGAGGCGCAGGTGGTCAGCCTCGACAAGTTCCGCAAATAGGCCCGCCCGGCCGATCGCGGCAGGTCGGGGGCATTGCTCCGGAGCCCGGCCCGGCCTATTAGCTGGACCGAACTCGACCGGAGGATTGCGATGACCGAAACCCGCACCGAGACCGACAGCTTCGGCCCCCTCGACGTGCCCGCCGACAAGTACTGGGGCGCCCAGACCCAGCGTTCGATCCAGAATTTCCCGATCGGCTGGGAACGCCAGCCGGTCGCGATCATCCGCGCGCTCGGCGTCATCAAGAAGGCCTGCGCACGGGTCAACATGGCCCAGGGCGGGCTGGACCCCCAGCTGGGCGAGGCCATCGTCGCCGCCGCGCAGGAGGTGATCGAGGGCAAGTTCGACGACAACTTCCCGCTGGTCGTCTGGCAGACCGGGTCGGGCACCCAGTCGAACATGAACGCCAACGAGGTGATCTCGAACCGCGCGATCGAGATGCTGGGCGGCGTCAAGGGCTCGAAAGACCCGGTGCACCCGAACGATCACTGCAACATGGGGCAGTCCTCTAACGACACCTTCCCGACCGCGATGCATGTGGCCATCGGCATGATGGCCCGCGACGTGCTGCTGCCAGGGCTGGAAAAGCTGCATGAGGCGCTGACCGCCAAGTCGGACGAATTCGCCTCGATCATCAAGATCGGCCGCACCCATACCCAGGACGCGACGCCGCTGACGCTGGGCCAGGAATTCTCGGGCTATGCCCGCCAGGTCGAAAAGGGCATCGCCCGGATCAAGGCCTGCCTGCCCGACATCTACGAGCTCGCCCAGGGCGGCACCGCCGTCGGCACCGGGCTGAACACCAAGAAGGGCTGGGACACCCGGGTCGCGGCCGAGATCGCCGAGATCACCGGCCTGCCCTTCGTCACCGCCGGGAACAAGTTCGAGGCGCTGGCGGCGCATGACGCCATGGTGATGTTCTCGGGCGCGCTGAAGACGGTGGCGGCGTCGCTGTTCAAGATCGCCAACGACATGCGGCTTCTGGGCTCTGGCCCCCGTTCGGGTCTGGGCGAGCTGATCCTGCCGGAAAACGAGCCCGGGTCCTCGATCATGCCCGGCAAGGTCAACCCGACCCAGGCCGAGGCGCTGACCATGGTCTGCGCCCATGTCATGGGCAATGACGCGGCGGTGGGCTTTGCCGGCAGCCAGGGCCATTTCGAGCTGAACGTCTACAACCCGATGATGTCCTACAACGTGTTGCAGTCGATGCAGTTGCTGGGCGACGCGGCGGGGTCCTTCACCGACAACATGGTGGTGGGCACCAAGGCCAACACCGCGCGGATCGAGAAGCTGATGAAGGAAAGCCTGATGCTGGTGACGGCGCTGGCACCGACCATCGGCTATGACAACGCCACCAAGGTCGCCAAGACCGCGCACAAGAACGGCACGACGCTGCGCGAAGAGGCCATCGCTCTGGGCTTTGTCGATGGCGAGACCTTCGACCGGATCGTCCGGCCCGAAGACATGATCGGTCCGAAGGACTGACCCGATGACGGGCGGCGTCGTCAACCTGCGTCAGGCGCGCAAGGCCCGCGAGCGGGCGGCGAAGAAGGCAGAGGCCGACGAGAACGCCGCCCGGTTCGGCCGGACCAAGGGGCAGAAGGCGCGGGAAGAGGTTGATGCCGCCCGCGCCCGCGCCGCCCTTGACGGCCACAAGCGGACCCCGGACGACGAGGCATGAGCGGGCGGCCGGTCAAGCGGTCGCTGACGCTGAAGGGGCACCGGACCTCGGTGTCGCTGGAGGATGAATTCTGGCGCGCGCTGCGCGAGATCGCGGCCGAACGCGGGATCGCGGTCAATGCGCTGGCCGCCGAGATCGACGAAAGCCGGGGGCTCGACGTAGGGCTGGCCTCGGCGCTGCGCGTACATGTGCTGACCCATTTCCGCCGCGCTCTGGACCGGGATCGGGATCGGGACCGCTAGGGCAGCCGGCGCGGCACGTCTCTGGCGCAAGCAGGCCCGGGGACCGGGCCCGGCCCGGCGCCGGGCGCCGACCTGCGGCTCAGCTTTCGTCCTCGAACATGTCGCCCTGCGCGTCGTCGGTGTCGTCTTCGTCGGTGCCGGGCATCGGGCGGCTGTCCAGAAGGCCCGCGGCGCGCAGATCGCGCAGCCCCGGCAGGTCGCGCGCACTTTCCAGCCCGAAATGGTCGAGGAAGGTTTCGGTCACCACATAGGTCACCGGGCGGCCGGGCGACATCCGGCGGCGGCCGAAGCGGATCCATTCCAGCTCCAGCAGCTGATCGACCGTGCCCCGGCTGACCGAGACGCCCCGGATCTCTTCGATCTCGGCGCGGGTGACGGGCTGATGATAGGCGATGATCGCCAGCGTCTCGATGGCCGCGCGCGACAGCTTGCGCAGCTCGACGGTTTCCTTCTGCATCAGGAAGCCCAGATCCGGCGCGGTGCGAAAGGCCCAGGACTCGCCCACCCGCACCAGATGCACCCCCCGCCCCTCATAGCGGCGGCGCAGCGCCTCGAGCGCCCGGGCGGCGTCGCAGCCATGCGGCATGCGGGCATTCATGTCGGCAACCCGCACCGGCTCGGCCGAGGCAAACAGGATCGCCTCGACCATGCGTTCCTGCTCGCCCAGCGGCGGCGCCTCGAAGAGGCTGCCCTCTTCGTCGTCTTCCGGGCCGTCTGGCTGGGACATCAGTGCGGTTTCCGGCGGATCTGGATCGGCTCGAAGGTGCCCGACTGGCGCAGTTCCAGCTGGCCCTGCTTGACCAGTTCGAGCGAGGCCGCGAAATGCGCGGCGGTGGCCGACCGGCGGCGGGCGGGATCGGCGTGCCAGCCTTCCGGCAGCCAGGTGACAAGGTCCACCCAGTCGCCCGCATAGCCGATCAGCCCCCGCATCCGTTCCAGCGCCTCTTCCATGGTGTAGATCGCGTCCCGGTCCATCACATAGGGCCGGAAGTCGTCCTTGGTGCGGATCCGGGCATAGGCCTGCATCAGATCCAGCAGCGTCGCAGTGTATTGCACCCGCCGCACCCGTTCCACCCCTTCGGGAATGCCGCGCCCGAAGAAGTCGCGCCCCTTCCGGTCGCGCGCCATCAGCCGGGCGGCGACGCCCCGCATCGCCTCGAGCCGTTCCAGCTGGAAGGCCAGGTGGGCGGCCAGATCCTCGGCCGAGGGGCCGTCCTCGGTCGGGTCGGGCGGCAGCAGCAGCCGGGATTTCAGGAAGGCCAGCCAGGCCGCCATCACCAGATAATCGGCGGCGAGTTCGATCCTCAGGCTCTTGGCGGTCTCGACAAAGGCCAGATACTGTTCGGCCAGATGCAGGACGGAAATCTTTCGCAGATCCACCTTCTGCGTCCGGGCCAGCATCAGCAGCATGTCGAGCGGCCCCTCGAAGCCGTCGACATCGACGATCAGCGCCTCGGCGGCCTGCCGCGCGGCGATGGCGTCGGGCGTGTCGGCGGTTTCGCGATCATGGCCCTCAGCCATGGGCGGCCTTCTCCAGAAGTCCGTAAAGCTCGCTCGCGACGGCCGTCACGTCGATCGGCTGGGGCGGGCGGCGGCGGGCCAGCGCGCGGGCTGCGCGGTCGGCGGCGGCGCCCGTCAGCGTGCCGCTGGCTTCGGCCACCTCTTCCATCTCGGCCATGTCGCCATTGCAGTGCAGAACCGCATCGCAGCCCGCCTGGATCGAAGCGCGGGACCGTTCGGCGATGGTGCCACTCAGCGCCTTCATCGACACGTCGTCCGACATCAGGAAGCCGCCGAAGCCGATGCCGCGCCGGATCATCGCGATGGCCTTGGGCGAGATCGTGGCGGGCAGATCGGGGTCGATGGCGTCATAGACCACATGGGCGGTCATTGCCATCGGCATCCCCGCGAGCGCCTGGAAGACGGCGAAATCGGTCACTTCCAGCGCGGTCCAGTTGGCCTTCACCCGCGGCAGGTGCAGATGGCTGTCGGCGGTGGCGCGGCCATGGCCGGGGATATGCTTGATCACGGGCAGCACGCCGCCTTCCAGCAGCCCCTCTGCCGTCGCCTTGGCGCAGGCGATCACCGCTTTGGGCTCGGTCCCGTAACAGCGGTTCTTCAGGATCTCATGGGTTTCGGGCCGGGCGATGTCGGCGACCGGGGCGCAGTCGACGTCGATGCCCAGCATCGACAGCTCGAAGGCGATCAACCGCGCGCGCAGATACATCGACCGCGCCGCATGGGCCGGACCCGCGACAGTGATCTGATCAAGCGCGGGCGCCCAGGGGCGCCAATGGGGCGGGCGCAGGCGCTGCACCCGGCCGCCTTCCTGGTCGATCAGGATCGGCGCCTTGCGGCCCACCGCCTGCCGCAGGTCGCGGGTCAGGCTGCGGACCTGCTCGGGCTCTTCGATATTGCGGGCAAAGAGGATGAACCCGAAGGGCCGGGTCCGGGCAAAGAACGCCCGTTCGGTCGGCGTCAGGACGGGTCCGGAACATCCGGCGATGAAGGCCCCGACGCCGTTGCTCACCGGGCCACCACCGGGATGCAATCCGCCCCCTCGGCCGAGACCGCCGCGCAGAACCGCCGGGCGGCCGCCATGTCGGCAAAGCCCGAGGCGCGCAGCCGGAAGAAGGTCTTGCCGCCGCGGTCGACGGTCTGGATCACCCGGGTCTTGTCGGTGAAGAAGCCCGCGAACCGGCGCTGGCTCGCAAGGCTGTCCCAGACCGCGCGCGCCTCGTCGCCGCTGTCAAAGGCGCCCAGCTGGACCAGGGCGGTCCCGACGGCGACGCTGTCGGCGGCGACCTCGGTCGCGACCGGTGCGGTCATCGCGGCCCGGGCGGCGGCAATGGCGGCACGGGCGGCGAAGTCCTCCTGCGGGCGGATTCTCGGGCGCGGCGACTGGCGCAGCGCCCCCGCGGGCAGCGGCAGCGCGGCCTCGGTGGCGCCCTCGACATCGTCCCCGGCCAGAGCTTCGGGGTCGGCCGCGGCGGACAGGTCGTCGCCCTCGAAGAGCGCGCCGCCATCGGCATCGGGCACCGGCATCGCAGCCCCCCCGACCGCAGCCAGGATCGGCGCGGTCTCGTCCGCTGCGCCATAGGCGGCCGCCTCGGCGGGGGGCGGCGCGATCACCGGGCGGTCGTCGCCCGCCAGATCGACCGGCGCCGGGGCCAGTTGCAGCATGTCGGCCGGAGGCCCGGCCTCGCCCAGGGCCGCGACGCGGTTGACCGCAAGGCCCTGATGTTCGGCCTGGCGCCCGCCCGGATCGTCGGGCGCGATCCGCATCGGCCCTTCGAGGGCGCGGATCACCGGCACCCCGCTGACATCGCGCATGACGACCTGGTAGCCCCAGGTCACAAGCCCCGCCATCAGGGTCAGCGAGACGAGACCGCCGGCCCAGTTCAGCATCGTTTTCGGAGAGGGCGGGACATCATGCCCCCCCGACCCGCGCATTGCGTTGAAATCGATTTCCGCCATTGCCGCCTCGTTTCCAGGCGCGCTTGGCTGCCCGGTTGGTGTTCTTGCCTGTGCCGCTCCGGACGGATTGCGCCTTGTTTTTCAGCGCATTTCCTCGACCGGAGTAACGCCAAGAATACCAAGACCGGCGGAAATGACAACGGCCACGGATCGGGCCAGCGCGATTTTGGCTTGACTTGTGGCCGCGTCGCCCTCCTGCAGGAAGCGCAATTCGGGCAGTTCGTTGCCCCGGTTCCAGAGCGCGTGCAGATCCGAGGCCAGTTCGTACAGATAAAAGGCGACCCGGTGCGGTTCGTTGGTGCGCGCGGCGATCTCGATCAGGCGCGGCCATTCCGCAAGTTTCTTCGCCACCGCGATCTCGGCCTCGTGGTCGAGCTTCGTGAGGTCAGCCGCAGCCAGCGTCGCGTCATCGGCGGCGATGCCCGCCTCGGCGGCCTTGCGCAGCACCGAACACACCCGGGCATGGGCGTATTGCACATAGAAGACCGGGTTGTCCTTGGACTGTTCCAGCACCTTGTCGAAATCGAAATCCAGCGGCGCGTCGTTCTTGCGGGTCAGCATGACGAAGCGGGTCACGTCGCGGCCCACCTGCTCGACCACATCGCGCAGCGTCACATAGGTGCCCGCGCGCTTGGACATCTTGAAGGGCTCGCCGTTCTTCCAGAGCTTGACCAGCTGGATCAGCTTGATGTCGAGCGGCACCCGGCCCCCGGACAGCGCCGCGACGGCGGCCTTCATCCGCTTGACATAGCCGCCATGATCGGCGCCGAAGATGTCGATCAGCTGGTCGAAGCCGCGCTCGACCTTGTCGAAGTGATAGGCGATGTCGGGGGCGAAATAGGTCCAAGACCCGTCCGATTTCATCACCGGACGGTCGACGTCGTCGCCATGGGCGGTCGAGCGGAACAGCGTCTGTTCGCGCGGTTCCCAGTCTTCGGGGGTCTTGCCCTTCGGCGGTTCCAGAACGCCCTCGTAGATCAGGCCCATGCCTTTCAGCCGGTCCAGCGCCGCCTCGATCTTGCCGGTGCCGTAAAGCGCCTTTTCCGACGAGAAGACATCCATCGTGACGCCGAGGGCCGCCAGATCCTCGCGGATCATGTCCATCATCATGTCGGTGGCAAACTCGCGGATCTCGGCCAGCCAGTGCTCTTCGCCCTTGTCGAGAAGGCTCGCCCCGTATTTTTCCTTCAGCGCCGCGCCGACCGGGATCAGGTAGTCGCCCGGATACAGCCCCTCGCGGATCTCGGGTTCCAGCCCGTTGGCCTCGCGGTACCGCTCATAGGCCGAGCGGGCCAGCACGTCGACCTGCGCGCCGCCGTCGTTGATGTAGTATTCGCGGGTCACGTCCCAGCCGGCAAAGTCGAGCAGGCTCGCCAGCGCATCGCCCACCACGGCGCCCCGGACATGGCCCACATGCATCGGGCCGGTGGGGTTGGCCGAGACGAATTCGACATTGACCTTCTGGCGCTGACCGATGTCCGAACGGCCGAAATCGGCCCCCTGCCCCAGCACCGTCGCGACCAGCCCCTGCCAGACCGCGGGCGCAAGCCGCAGGTTCAGGAACCCCGGGCCCGCCACCTCGGCGGTGGCGATGCGCGGATCGGCGGCCAGCCGCGCGGCCAGTTTCTCGGCGATGTCGCGCGGCTTCTGTCCGGCGGGCTTGGCCAGCACCATCGCGGCATTGGTGGCCATGTCGCCATGGGCGGCATCGCGCGGCGGTTCGACCGCGACGTTGGAGGTGTCGAGCCCCGCAGGCAGCTCGCCCGCGGCGGCCATCGCGTCCAGACAGTCGATCACCAGCGCGCGCAGATCGTTGAAGAGGTTCATGGTCGGTCCCTTTCCGGCTGGCGAGCGGTTTATCACGGACGCGCGCGGGGTCAACGGGCCGAGCCGCCCGGGCCGCCCTGCGCCGAAGGGGTGAGGCCGTTCGGGCCGATCAGCCGCGCATGTTCCCCGATCGCGAAACGGTCGGTCATGCCCGCGATGTAATCGGCCACGATCCGGGCAAGCGCGGTCTCGTCGGGCGCGGCGGCCACATCCTCGCGCCATTTGGCGGGCAGGAGCGCCGGATCGCCCAGATAGAGCGGAAAGAGGTCCTGCACGATCTTCGTGACATCGGCCCGCATCTTCACCACCGAGGGCGCGCGGTACATGCGGTGGAACAGGAAGGTGCGGATCTCGCGCAGCGCGGCGAAAAGCGCGGGCGAGAAGCCGATCACCGGACGCCCCAGCGCGCGCACCTCGGCGGCCGAGCCGGGCCGGGCCTCGGCCAGCGTCGCCCGCGCGCCCTCGATCACATCGGTCACCAGCACCCCGAAGAAGCGGCGCAACGCCTCGTGCCGCCGCCGCTTGGGGTCGAGCGCGGGATAGGCCGCGTCGACCTCGGCGAAGCAGTCTTCGAGGATCGGCAGCCCGGCCAGTTCCTCCTCGGTGAACAGCCCCGCCCGCAACCCGTCATGCAGGTCGTGGTTGTTATAGGCCACATCGTCGGCAATGGCCGCGACCTGGGCCTCGGCGCCGGCATGGGTGTAAAGCTCCAGATCGTGGCGCGCGTCGTACTCGGCCAGCGCATAGGGCAGCGGGCGCGGCACCGGCCCGTTATGCTTGGCGATGCCTTCCAGCGTCTCCCAGGTCAGGTTCAGCCCGTCGAAATCGGCGTAATGCCGTTCCAGCCGGGTCACGATCCGGATCGCCTGCGCATTGTGATCGAAGCCGCCATAGGGCGCCATCAGCGCGGCCAGCGCGTCCTCTCCGGTATGGCCGAAGGGGGGGTGGCCCAGATCGTGGGCCAGCGCCACCGCCTCGGCCAGTTCCACGTTCAGCCCCAGCGCGTTCGCCATGGTCCGCGCCACCTGCCCGACCTCGATCGTATGGGTCAGCCGGGTGCGGAAGCTGTCGCCCTCATGGACCACGAAAACCTGGGTCTTGTGCATCAGCCGCCGGAAGGCGGAACAATGGATGATCCGGTCGCGGTCGCGCTGAAAGCAGGACCGGAAGGCGCTTTCCTCCTCGGGGGAAAGCCGGCCGCGGCTTTCGGAAGGTCTGCATGCAAAAGGCGCCAGCATGTCTGCTCCGTCGCTTGTTCCCGTCAGGTGGGGTCATATATTCACTGGGGACCGGAATTGACATGAGGGAATTCGCGCAAGATGGACCTGACGCTTCCGCCCACGGTTACCGAGCGCGCCTATGCGCGCCTGTCCGAAATCGGCGCCGCCAGACAGGGCAAGGCGCTCCGGATCGCCGTCGAGGGGGGCGGCTGTTCGGGTTTCCAATATTCAATCACGCTGGATGCGCCCGCCGAGGACGACCTGGTGCTGGAGGGCGCGGGCGAGAAGGTCGTGGTCGATTCGGTATCGCTGCCCTTCCTGCAGAATGCGACAATCGACTTTACCCGCGAGCTGATCGGCGCCAAGTTCGTGATCGACAATCCGAACGCAACCAGCTCCTGCGGCTGCGGCACCTCGTTCTCGATGTGACCCACCGGGCGCGTCCAGGCTTTGTGTGACACGCCGGGCGCGTCGGGGCTTGATCTGACGCGACCTGCGCGTCGGGGCTTGATCTGACGCGACCTGCGCGTCGGGGGCTCGATCCGGGGTGCCCGGCACGTCGGCCGACACCGAAAGGCAGTTATGGACGGTATTACCCAGCTTTTGCCACGCGACAGGTTCCTGCCGCTCTGCCCGCGCGAGACCCGTGCCGGGCAGATGCGGCGGGCCGGCATCGAGATCGAGTTCGGCGGTCTGACCGAGGCCGAGGCCGCCGAGGTGGTGGCGCGGACGCTGGGCGGCACGGTGCGCGAGATCGCCGCCTTCGATCTGGAGGTCGAGACGCCCGAGCTTGGCGTCGTCTCGATCTGCCTCGATACCGCCTTCCGCGACAAGGCCGGCAGCGCGCTGGCCGATCTGGGACTGCAGCTCGGCCGCGCCGTCGTGCCCGTCGAGGTGGTGACCCCGCCTTTGTCCCCCGACCAGCTGCCCGAGGCGGACCGGCTGCGCGGGGCCTTGCGGGCGGCGGGGGCGCAGGGCAGCCGCGAGGGGATGTTTCTCGGGTTCGGGCTGCATCTGAACCCCGAGATCGCCGGCCCCGAGGCCGCCGATCTGGTGCCCGTCGTGCGCGCCTTCGCGCTGATCGAGGACTGGCTGCGCAAGGCCGACCCGATCGACCCGTCGCGGCGGCTTCTGCCCTTTGTCGACCCCTATCCGCGCAGCTTCGTCGACCGGCTGGCCGCGGCCGGGCGCGGCTGGTCGCGGGACGACTTCGTCGAGGCCTATCTGGCCGAAACGCCCACCCGCAACCGCGGGCTCGACATGCTGCCCTGCCTTGCCCATCTCGCGGGCGACCGGGTGGCCCAGGCGCTTGGCCCCTCCGCCGACGCGGTCGGGGCGCGGCCCACCTTCCATTACCGCCTGCCCGATTGCCGGATCGACGAGCCCGGCTGGCGGCTGGCCTATGAATGGAACCGCTGGGTGATGGTCGAGCGGCTGGCCGCCGACACCGCCGCGCTGGAGGGGCTCGCTGCCGACTGGCTTGACTACCGGGCGGCGCTGACCACCACCCGGTCGGACTGGTTCGACCATCTCGACCGGGTTCTCTGCGGGCTGGAGCTTTGGGACGGCACATGCGGTTCGGACGCCACGACCGGCCGCTGATCGCGGTGACCACCTCGTCCCGCTCGGGATGGCGCGTGTTCCCGCTGGTGGCCTTCAACCTCTGGCTTGCGGGCGGGCGCGGGGTCCGCTGGGGCACCGGGCGCAGTGCCGATATCGACGGGGTCGACGGGCTGATCATCGGCGGGGGCGACGACATCTCGCCCGATCTTTACGGCATGCAGCTGGTGGCCTCGGCCCGGCTCGACCCGGAGCGGGACGCGCTGGAACGGCGTCTGGTCGAGGCCGCCATCGCCCGTGGCAAGCCGGTTCTGGGGATCTGCCGGGGCGCGCAGATGCTGAACGTGGCGCTGGGGGGCACGCTCGATCAGGACGCCTACGGCACCTATACCGCCTCGAAACGGGTCTGGACCATCCTGCCGCGCAAGGCGGTCACGGTGACGCCCGGAACCCGGCTGGCCGAGATCGCAGGCCCCCGCCCGATGCGGGTCAATGCGCTGCATTCCCAGGCCGTGGCGCGGCTCGGCGAACATCTCGAGGTCGCGGCGCGCGACCGGGGCGGCATGATCCAGGCGGTCGAGCGGCGCCGCGATCCCTTTGCCCTGGGGGTCCAGTGGCATCCCGAACATCTGTTCTATGCCCGCCGCCAGCGCGCGATCTTCGCGGCCCTGGTCGCGGCCGCGTCGGCGATGCGCAACGCCCGCGGCCAATGGAAGGCCGTCGACAGGTTTCTGGAACAGGCAAGGCTCGACCGGGCCGGTCCGGGCGGCGATGGGCAGGACGGCGATGGGCAGGGCACCCCCGACCGGGCATCGCGGGACAGGCCTCGCGCGGATAAAGACAACTTGAAGATATAGGTTCTGGGACGGACACCGCAATACCGCATTCGGGCACAGATCCTCTGTGAAAAATGACGTGGTTTTGGCAACGGAAATTCCGCCGGTCCACGTTATAGAGACCGGCGCGCGAACATGAGCCAAACCCGCAACCCAGGACGGAGACCTGCAATGCACAAGATTCTTCTGACCGCTGCTCTGGCCGCGCTGCCGCTGGCGGCCTCGGCTGCCGACGTGAAGGACGACGTCGTCGAGGCCCGCCAAGGCTATTACAGTCTGCTCGGCGCCAACATGGGCACCCTCGTGTCGATGGTCAAAGGCGAGACCGACTATGACGGGGCCAAGGCGCAGACCGCGGCCGACAACATGCTGACCCTCACCCGCTACAATGTCGGCCATCTCTACATGCCCGGCACCTCGAATGCCGACATGCCCGGCCGCACCGATGCGCTGCCGAAGATCTGGGAAGACATGGCCGGCGTTCAGGAAAAAGGCATGGCCTTCGTGAAGGCGGTCGAAAACCTCAACGAGGTTGCCGGTCTCGACAAGGGTGAGCTGGCCAAGGGCGTCCAGCAGGTCGGCGGCACCTGCAAGGGCTGCCACGACACGTACCGCGCCAAGCACTGAGACTGACCTGAGGATCGCACCATGAAGGATACAAGCCCCGCCCCTGGCGACACCGAAACCCTGCAAACCGTCCGGATCTGGGATCCGCTCCTGCGCCTCTTCAAATGGGCCTTGACGATTTCGGTCGTCGCGGCCTGGGGCCTGGGGCATTTCGGCCCCGACCAGATGACCCTGCATTTCTGGTTCGGCTATGCGGTGCTTGGCCTTCTGGCCTTCCGGCTGCTCTGGGGCCTCTGGGGCCCCGAGCATGCCCGGTTCTCTAGCTTCGCCTACGGTCCCTTCTCCATCCTGAAATACGTCTTCGGGATGTTCCGCCGGAAACCCTCCTACTGGCCGGGGCACAACCCGGTGGGCGGGCTCTTCGTCTTCATCCTGCTGGGCGCGCTGCTGCTGCAGGCCGGATCGGGCCTTTTCGTCGACCCCGACGACTACATCAATGTCGGGCCGCTGGCGAAATACGTCGGTTCCGAAACCACCCGAGCCGCGCTGAAATTCCACGTCCAGATGGGCTGGGTGGTGCTGGGTCTCGTGGCGCTGCACGTCGCGGCCATCGCCTTCTATTCCAAGTGGAAGGGCGAAAACCTGGTGACGCCCATGATCACCGGCAAGAAGACCGTCCGCAAGGATCTCTGAACGACAGCTACGCGCCCGGGGCCTCGCCGAGGCCCCGGAGCGGCGCGCTTTCGGCCGCCTCCGGACCGACCGTCCCGCAAGCCCGGCATCCGCCCCAAGGCCGCCCCCTCCCCCTTCATTTCGTCCTTTTCCCCTCCGGCCGGGCGGCTTAGAGCACCGGCATGAATTACGATGCGATCATACTCGGAGCCGGGGCTGCCGGCCTTCTGGCGGCGGCCACCGCCGGACAGGCCGGGGCGCGCGTGCTTCTGCTCGATCACGCCGAGGCGGCCGGGAAGAAGATCCTGATTTCGGGCGGCGGGCGCTGCAATTTCACCAATACCGGCGCGGGCCCCGGGAATTACCTGTCCGAGAACCCGCATTTCGCCAAATCCGCCCTGGCCCGCTATACCCAATGGGATTTCCTCGCGCTGGTCGAGCGTCACAGGATCGCCTGGCACGAAAAGACCCTGGGGCAGCTGTTCTGCGACGGCTCGGCGCGGCAGATCGTGACCATGCTGCTGGACGAATGCGCCCGCGGCGGGGTCGAGATCCGGCTCTCGACCCCGATCGGCGAGATCGTCCATGGCGACGGGATGTTCCGCGTGGCGGGCGCCACGGCGCCGCAGCTGGTGCTGGCCACCGGCGGCCCCTCGATCCCCAAGATGGGTGCGACCGGCATCGCCTATGACATCGCCCGGCGCTTCGGGCTCGGGATCGTGCCGCCAAGACCGGCGCTGGTGCCGCTGACGCTGGGCCCCGACGCGCAGGACCTGACGGGCATTTCGGGGCTGTCCTGTCCCGTGACGGCGCGGGTCGGCACGGCCAGTTTTACCGAGGCTGCGCTTTTCACCCATCGCGGCCTGTCCGGCCCGGCCATCCTGCAGGTCTCGTCCTACTGGACACCCGGCGCGCCGGTGACGCTGACGCTGGTCGAGAACGCGGCCGAGCGTCTGCGCGCGGCACGGCGCAAGGCCCCCCGCGCCCGGCTCCGCGCCGCGCTGAGCGAGATGCTTCCGAACCGGCTGGCCGAGGCGATGGCCGCCCGGATCGGGTTCGGGACCGAGCTTGGAAACACCTCCGATGCCGAGATCGACCGCGCCGCCGCCGCGCTGGGCGGTCTTACGCTCTTCCCGACCGGCACCGAGGGCTATGCCAAGGCCGAGGTGACCGCGGGCGGCATTTCGACCGCCGGGCTGTCCTCGCGCACCATGGAGGCCACGGGAGTTCCCGGGCTTTACGCCATCGGCGAGGCGGTCGATGTCACGGGCTGGCTGGGCGGCTACAATTTCCAGTGGGCCTGGTCCTCGGCCCGGGCCGCAGGCGAGGCCATCGCCGCCCGGGGCCGAAGCTGATCGCGGCGCCGGGCCGGATCGCGGCTCAATCGCAATCGTGGATCTGGAAGAGATCGGCGGTCTCGACCTCGGCCACGAAGGCCGACCAGACACTGGCAGAACCCGCCTTGACCTGGACTGTCCCCGGGCAGTCACTCGGCCTTGGCCAAGGCCCGGTCGCCTTATCGGTCCGGATACCCCGCCGGGCTGCGCCTGCGGTGAGGGACCGGTCTGTGGAACCGGCGGGCTAGTCGAGCCCGTCGATCCCCAGCCGCTCGCGCATGAAGGCCAGCGCGACCGACAGCCCGTCGGGGGCGATGCCGTGGCCCGTGCCCTTCATCACATGGGCATAGACCTCGAAGCCCGCGCCACTGAGCGCGTTGCCGGCCTCGGGCAGGGATTCGACCGGCACCACGTCGTCGGCATCGCCATGGACCAGCAGAACCGGCGGGCGCGAGACGGCTTCGTCCTCCAGCGTCTCGGGCGCCAGCAACCGGCCCGAGAAACCGACCACGCCCGCGACGGGCGCGGGACGGCGCGGGGCGACATGCAGCGCCATCATCGTGCCCTGGGAAAAGCCGAAGAGAATGACGTTCTCGGGCGCGACCCCTTCTTCGGCCAGCACCGCGTCGAGCCAGGCATTGAGGTCATCGACCGCGCGCCGCATCCCCGCTTCGCTTTGTTCCTCGGACGAGCCGTCGATCCAGGGGATCGGGAACCACTGAAAGCCGAAGGGCACGCCTTCGCAACGCTCGGGCGCATCGGGGGCCAGAAAGGCCGTGCCCGGCATGTGCGGCCCCAGCGGCTGCGCGAGCCCCAGCAGATCGGCCCCGTTCGCGCCATAGCCGTGCAGGAAGATCACCAGATGGTCCGCCTTGCCCCTGGCCGCGCCCGCGCGTCCCGATTCCAGAACCCGTGTCACCTGATGCCCTCCCTGTCCTTGGCCACCCGGTAGTAGGCCCAAAGCGCCCGCGCCGCAACGGCCCGCCATGGCGCCCAGGGCTCGGCCAACTGACGCAGGGCGCGTTCGCCGGGGCGGTCGGGCAGCTCGAACAGAAGCCGCGCGGATTCCTGCAGTGCGAGGTCGGCGGGCGCGAAGACATCGGCCCGGCCGAGCGAGAACATCGCGTAGATCTCGGCCGTCCAGCGGCCGATGCCGGGCACCGCGACCAGCGTGGCGATGACCTCTTCGGTTGGTTGCCCGCGCAGCGCGGCGAAGTCGATGCCCGCCCCCGCCAGCGCGCGCGCATAGCGGATCTTCTGGCGCGACAGCCCGCAGGCGCGCAGGTCGTCGTCGCTGGCCCAGAGGATCTTGCGCGGGCCGGTCAGCCGCGCGGTCTTCATCCGGGTCCAGATCGCATCGGCCGCCGCGACCGAGACCTGCTGGCTGACGATGGCCGACAACAGCGCCTCGAACCCGTCCTTGCGGCGGCGCAGCGGCAGCGGCCCGGTCAGCGCCAGCGCATGGCCGAAGCGCGGCTCGACCGCCACCAGATGCGCCGCGCCTTCGGCCACGCAGGCCTCTGTTTCGATGATCCGTCCCACCATGGACCGGACGATAGGCCCGCGCGCCGCGCCCGCCAAGGGCCATCCCGTCCGGGCCCCGGGCCGGACCCGAAATAGCGGCTTCCCCCCCTCGCACCGCCGCGCTAGGTCAGGCGCCATGACATCGGATACCGCCCCCTCCCGCGAAACCGCGCGCGCCCGGCGCAACGTGACCGTCCTGGTGCTGGCTCAGGCGTTTCTGGGGGCGCAGATGTCGATGATCTTCACCATGGGCGGGCTGGCGGGGCAGACGCTTGCGCCCAATCCCTGCTTCGCGACGCTGCCGATTTCGCTGATCGTGCTGGGTTCGATGCTGTCGGCGGGGCCGCTGTCGGGCTTCATGCAGCGCGCCGGGCGGCGGGCTGGGTTTCTTCTGGGCATCGCCGGTGGGGCGGCGGGGGCAGCCATCGCGGCACTGGGGCTGTATCAGGGGTCCTTCGGGCTTTTCCTCGCCGGATCGTTGCTGACCGGGCTTTATATGTCGGCCCAGGGCTTCTACCGCTTCGCCGCCGCCGACACCGCCGAGGGCGCGTTCCAGCCCAAGGCGATTTCCTACGTGCTGGCGGGCGGGCTGGTGGCCGCGATCCTCGGGCCGCAGCTGGTGAAGGTGACGGCCGAGGCGATGGTGATCCCGTTTCTCGGGTCCTATCTGGTCGCCATCGGCATCAACCTGTCGGGCGTCCTGCTGTTTGCCTTTCTCGACATCCCGCGCCCGCCGCCGCGCGATCCGGCGCATCACCGGGGCCGGAGCCGGGCCGACCTGCTGCGCGATCCCGCCATCGCCGTCGCCATCATCTGCGGGATGGTGTCCTATGCGCTGATGAACCTGGTGATGACCTCGACCCCGCTGGCGGTCGTGGGCTGCGGCTTCGACACCGGCACCGCCGCCGACATCGTCACCGCCCATGTGCTGGCGATGTATGTGCCAAGCTTCTTCACCGGCCATCTGATCGCCCGCTTCGGCGCCCGGCCCATCGTGGCGCTGGGGCTTGCGATCCTCGCCGCCGCGGGCGCGGTGGCGCTGACCGGCGTCGAGATCGAGCGGTTTCTGGTGACCCTCATCCTTCTGGGGATCGGCTGGAATTTCGGCTTTATCGGCGCGACCGCGATGCTGGCGCAGTCCCATGGGCCCGAAGAGCGTGGTGCCGTGCAGGGGATGAACGACATCCTCGTCTTCGGCGGCGTCACCCTGGCCTCGCTGGCCTCGGGCGGGCTGATGAACTGCTCGGCCAGCTCGGCGCAAGAGGGCTGGACGGCCGTCAACATGGCCATGGTGCCGTTCCTGGCGCTTGCGGGCGGCGCGCTGATCTGGCTGACCCTGCGCCCGAAGGACCAAGCCTGAACCGGCCCGCGCCCGGCCCCCTTGGCGGGACCGGATGCGGGCATCCAAAGTGGACTAGCCCAGGACCGAGGCGACGGCGCGCGCGGTCACGTCGACCACCCGGTCGGCCTCGTCGCGGGTCAGGCACAGCGGCGGGGCAAAGCCGACGATGTCGCCCTGCGGCATGGCCCGGGCGATCACGCCCTCTTTCAGCATCGCGGCCACCACGGCGCCCGCGACCTTGCCCGGCGGGTCGTAGAAGGTCCGCGAGCCCTTGTCCTCGACCAGCTCGACCGCGCACAGCATGCCCTCGCCGCGAATGTCGCCGACATGGGCGTGCTCGCTCAGCGCCGTCTTCATCGCGGCGACGAAATAGCCGCCGGTTTCGGCCGCGTTCTTCACCAGCCCCAGATCGTCAATGAGCTTGAGGTTGGCGACACCGGCGGCCGCGCCGATGGGATGGGCGGAATAGGTCCAGCCATGGCCGATGGGGCCGAATTCGTCGGTGCCCTGTTCCAGAACCGTCCACATCCGGTCCGACACGATCGACCCCGACAGCGGCGCATAGGCCGAGGTCAGGCCCTTGGCGATGGTGATGAGATCCGGTTTCAGCCCGTATTTCAGCGACCCGAACATCTCGCCCAGACGGCCGAAGCCGGTGACCACCTCATCGACGATCAGCAGGATGTCGTGCTTTTGCAGGATCGGCTGGATCGCATCCCAATAGCCCTTGGGCGGCGGCACGATGCCGCCCGTGCCCAGCACCGGCTCGCCGATGAAGGCCGCGATGGTGTCAGCGCCTTCACGTTCGATCAGCGCCTCGAGCTCGGCCGCGCAATGGGCGACGAAATCGGCCTCGGTCATGTCCAGATCGGGGCGGCGGTAGTAATAGGGCGCCTCGGTATGCAGGATCGGCGCCAGCGGCAGATCGAACTTGTTGTGGAACCCCGCAAGCCCGGTCAGCGAGCCCGTCATCAGCCCCGAGCCGTGATAGCCGCGCCAGCGGCTGATGATCTTCTTCTTTTCGGACCGGCCGCGCACGTTGTTGTAATACCAGACAAGCTTGATGTTGGTCTCGTTCGCGTCCGATCCGCCCAGCCCGAAATAGACCTTGGACATGTGATCGGGCGCGCGGTCCATGACCATCTTGGCCAGCGTGATCGAGGCCTCGGTGCCATGCCCCACATAGGCGTGGTAGTAGGACAGCTGGCGCGCCTGTTCGGCGATGGCCTCGGCGATCTCGGTTCGCCCGTAGCCCACATTCACGCAGTAAAGCCCCGCGAAGGCGTCCAGGAGCCGGGTGCCGTCGCGATCCTCGATGAAGACGCCCTGCCCGCCCGCGATCACCCGTTCCGGGGCCTCGCCGCGCGCGAACTGCGCCAGATGGGTGGAGGGATGGAAAAAGCTCTCCCGGTCCCACTGTTCCAGCATGTCGTTCTTCAGCATACGCGGTGTCCTTTCTTCCGGCACCGGCGCCGCCGAAGCGGCCGGCCGATGCGTTTCGGTCCGGGGCATGCGCGGCCCCACTCGCCCCATACCTAGCCCATGCGGGACCGGGTCTCTACCCCGCCGCCCGGAAAGGGGGCAGAACGCGCCGTCGGTCAGGTGTTGTCGGGGGTCGCCAAGGCTCGGCCCTTGACGGGGAAAACCGGCTTCTGTCTGATCGGGCGCATCGCCCCCCTTCCCCTCTCCGCCCCGGCCCGTCCGGCGGCGGCCTGCCGCGAGGAGCCATCCGCCCATGACCGAAGAAATCGTCCAGTTCGGCTATGCCGCCGAGGGCCGCGCGCCCTTCTCTCTGCCCGAATACGGGCGGCGGCTGGGGCTGGTGCGCCGGGCGATGGCGGAAAAGGGCATCGACATCCTCTTTGTCGAGGACCCCTCGAACATGGCCTGGCTGACGGGCTATGATGGCTGGTCGTTCTATGTGCATCAGGGCGTGCTGGTCTTTCACGATGCCGACCCGATGTGGTGGGGCCGCCAGATGGACGCGAACGGCGCGGTGCGCACGGTCTGGATGGCGGGTGCGCATATCACCCATTATTCCGACGCCTATGTGCAATCGACCGAACGCCACCCGATGCAGAACCTGGCCGAGCTTCTGCGCGATCTGGGCTATGGCGCCCGGCGGATCGGGGTCGAGATGGAGAATTACTATTTCTCGGCCAAGGCCTATGTGACGCTGCGCGATGCCCTGCCCGAGGCGCATCTGGTCGACGCGACCGCGCTGGTGAACTGGCAGCGCACGGTCAAATCGGGCGAGGAACTCGACTTCATGCGCCGTGCCGCCTCGATCTCGGAACGGATGATCGACGGGGTGCTCGAGCGGATCGAGCCGGGCCTGCCCAAGAACGAGCTGGTGGCCGATCTTTACCGCGACGCGCTGGCGGGCAATGGCGACTGGGGCGATTACCCGGCGATCGTGCCGCTTCTGCCCTCGGGAAAGGATGCCTCGGCCTCGCATCTGACCTGGGACGGGCGGCCCTTCGAGAGCGGCGAGGCCACCTTCTTCGAGATCTCGGGCTGTTACCGCCGCTATCACGCGCCCTTCTGCCGGACGATCTTCCTGGGCGAGCCGCCCGACTACATGCGCGCCGCCGAAGCCGCGCTGATCGAGGGGATCGAGGCCGGGCTTTGGGCCGCGAAGGCCGGCAACCGCGCCTGCGACATCGCCAATGCGCTGGCCGCGCCGCTGGAGCGCGCGGGCATCCGGCGCGGCGCGCGCTGCGGCTATCCGGTCGGGCTCAGCTATCCGCCCGACTGGGGCGAGCGGACGATCTCGCTGCGCGAGGAGGACGACACCCTGCTGGAGCCGGGCATGACCTTCCATTTCATGCCGGGCCTCTGGATGGAGAACTGGGGGCTCGAGATCACCGAATCGATCCTGATCCGCGAGGATGGCCCGGCCGAGACCCTGTGCAACCGCCCGCGCAAGCTTTATGTGAAACCGTGATGACCCGGCTTGACGACACCTGCGCGATCCTCGCCGATCTGGTGGCCTTTCCCACCGTCTCGTCGGACTCGAACCTTGAAATGATCGTGCACATGGCCGCGCTTCTGGGCGATCTGGGCGCACGGGTGGACCTTTTCCACGACGCGACCGGGCACAAGGCGAACCTCTTCGCGACGCTGGGGCCGCGCAATACCGATGGCGGGATCGTGCTGTCGGGCCATACCGACGTGGTGCCGGTCGCCGATCAGGACTGGTCGACCGACCCGTTCACCCTGCACGAGGCCGACGGGCGGCTTTACGGGCGCGGCACCTGCGACATGAAGGGGTTCATCGCCGCCTGCCTGGCCATGGCGCCGGTCTATGCCGGGCTCGACCTGAAACGGCCGCTGCATTTCGCCTTTACCCATGACGAGGAGGTCGGCTGTCTGGGCGGCCAGGCGCTGGTGGCCGAGTTGGCCGCGCGCGAGCTGCGCCCCGGGATCGCCATCGTCGGCGAGCCGACCGAGATGCGCATCGTCGACGCGCACAAGGGATGCTGCGAGTACACGGTCGAGTTTCACGGCCGCGAGGGCCACGGGTCGAACCCGCCTGCGGGCGTCAACGCGGCCGAGGCGGCGGTGCGCTATGCCGCGCGGCTGCTGGCGCTGGCCGACGAGATGAAGGCCCGCGCCCCCGAGGACAGCCCGTTCGAGCCGCCCTGGACCACGATCAATCTGGGCCGGATCTCGGGCGGGCATGTGCATAACGTGATCCCCGGCCGGGCCGAGATCGCCTGGGAGATGCGGCCCGTGCAGGCCGACGACATCGCCCATGCCAAGGCCGCCATGGCGCGCGAGGTGGCGTCGCTTCTGCCCGCGATGCGCGCCGTCGCCCCCGAGGCCGATATCCGGACCCATGTGGTGGGCGAGGTGGTCGGGCTCGAGCCGATGCCCCACAGCGCGGCGCGCGCGCTTCTGGCCGGGCTGACCGGCCAGAGCCGGACCGAGGCGGTGCCCTTCTCGACCGAGGCGGGGCTTTTCCAGAGCCTCGGCTGCGCCGCCGCGGTCTGCGGCCCGGGGTCCATCGCCCAGGCCCACAAGCCCGACGAATATGTCAGCCGCAAGCAGCTGGCCCAGTGCCTGGCGATGCTGGAAGGTCTTGCGGGCGTGCTGACCGCCTGACACCAAGCCCGGCCTTACTGGATCGCCTTCAGCCCGGGATAGGCCGCGCGGAACCCCCGATAGGCCTCCTCGAAGGCGTCGGCCAGCGCGGGCTCGGGGGCCACGGTGCGGGCAATGGCGGGCGGGGTCATCTCGGTTTCGGGCGCGGCGCCGCTGGCCGCCACCCGGCCCAGACGCGCGGCGCCAAGGGCTGCGCCAAGCTCGCCCCCGGCGGGCACCTGCAAGGGCACGCCCAGGACCGTCGCGATCAGCCGCAGCCAGTAGTCCGACCGCGCCCCGCCGCCGATGGCCAGCAGATGGCCCAGATCCGCCCCCGCGCCGCGCAGCGCCTCGGCGCAGTCGCGCAGCGCGAAGGCCACGCCCTCCAGAACCGCGCGCGTCAGGTCGGGCAGCCCGGTCTCGGCCCCGAGCCCGGTGAAGGCGCCCCGGATCGTCGCATCGTTATGGGGCGTGCGCTCGCCCGAGAGATACGGCAGAAACCGGACCCGCCCCGGCGCCTGCAGATCTTCGCCCAGGGCGCGGGTCAGGTCGGCCGGGCTCTGGCCCGAGATCCGCGCCAGCCAGTTCAGGCTGTCGGTCGCCGACAGGATCACCCCCATCTGGTACCACCGCCCCGGCACCGCATGGCAGAAGGTATGCAGCGCGTTGCCAGGGTCGGGCCGGTAGCCGTCCCGCGCCGCCAGCAGCACGCCCGAGGTCCCGAGCGACACGAAGCCCTGCCCTTCGGCCAGCGCGCCGGTGCCGCAGGCCGCGGCCGCGTTGTCGCCCGCACCGCCTGCCACGACGGCGCCGGGGCCGATGCCCCAGCGCGCGGCCAGCTCGGGGCGCAGCGTGCCCGCCGGGTCCGAGCCCTCGACCAGATCGGGCATCTGGCCGCGGCGCATGTGCCCGGCCTCCAGCAGCGCGTCCGACCAGTCGCGCCGCCCGGTGTCGAACCACGAGGTTCCGGCGCTGTCCGACATGTCGGCGACCGCCCGGCCGGTCAGATAAAGGTTCAGGAAGGCCGCGGGCAGCAGCACCTTGGCCACCCGCGCGAAGGCTTCGGGTTCATGGCGGCGCACCCAGTCGAGCTTGGGCGCGGTAAAGCCCGGAAAGACGATATTGCCCGAGGTTTCGCGAAGCCCCGGCAGCGCGTCGAGCCGTGCCGCCTCGGCATGGCTGCGGGTGTCGTTCCAGAGGATGCAGGGCCGGATCGGGGTCATCGCCGCATCCAGCAGCGTGGCCCCGTGCATGTGCCCCGAGACGCCGATGCCGCGCACCCCCGCCATCGCTTCGGGAAAGCGGGCCGCCAGATCGGCCATCACGGCCTCGAGCGCCGCGATCCAGTCGGCCGGGTCCTGTTCGGACCAGCCCGGATGGGGATGCGCGACCCCATAGGCGCGCTCGGCCGCGCCGACCGGTTGCCCGGCTTCGTCGATCAGCAGGGCGCGCAGCCCCGAGGTTCCCAGATCCAGTCCCAGCGCCCCACCCATGCCGTGCCTCCCCGTTGCCGCGTCCTGTCCCGGGCGCAGCCTAGCGGCCCGCGGCCCGCCTTTCCAGCGCGGCGCATCTGGTCGGGGCTGCCATGCCAGGCCACCAGATCGATCCCGGCCTCGCCCGGGGCGATGGCCTTCAGAACCTCCAGCGCCGCCGCGCGGGTCAGACCCTTCGCCATGGCCGCGTTCCTTCCCCGAACACGTCCCCTTGCCGAAGTTCTCAAACAGCCCGCACGGCGAGGCAAGTGCGGCGTCGCGGGGCGGGTTCAGTCCTCGGGGTCGCGCGGATAGTCGGCGGCGGTGCGCGGGCGCGGCCGCGCGCCCATGCGGAAGGGCGCGCAGGGCCCGTCGAACTGCACCCGGACCCGGCAACGGTCGCCCATTCGGATCGGCCGGGCCCTGTCCGACCCGCTGAACATCGGCTGGCGGTCGGCCGGCTGGGCGGCGATGCGCCCGACCGTCGACTTCACCCCGAAGGGCGCGCCGCATTCGATGCAGGCATAAGGGTCTTCGGCCTTCAGCACGCGCAGGCTCAGCGCCGCGTCCGGCCGGTCGAGTTGCGGCACCAGCGCGATGGCCTCCTCGGGGCAGACCGTCGCGCAGATCCCGCAGTGCAGGCAGGCCTCTTCGCGGACCCGCAGCTCGAACCGGTCGGGGTTGTCGCCAAGCGCGCCCGAGGTGCAGAGCCCGGCGCGGGACAGGCAGAGCGTCCAGGCCTCGGGGTCGAGCCGCACCGCGCCATGGGGCGCGCCCTTCGGCAGCGGGATCGGCGGACCCGCGCGGCGCTCTGGCCCGGCCAGCACCCGCGCCGCCAGCCGCGCCGCCCGCCAAGCGACCGCACCGGCGCGGGGGCGCGGGGCGGCGGGCGATGGGCATCAAGCGTCTCCGACAGCGCGTCGGGGTCGGCAAGATCGACAAGCCGCATCCGAGGGCCGAGCCCCAGCCCCTCGCAGACCGCCGCGGTCAGCGCCGCCAGCGCTTCGGGGGGGCACGCTCGGTGCCCCGCGCCAGCAGAAGATCGCTGCCGACGAGGCCCGCGACCAGCGCGAGCAGCGCCTCGGCTTGGCCGAAAAGCCCCGGCGCGGGCAGGCCGCGGCCGAACCGGGCCGCCATCGCGATTGAAATTGCCCGCCTGCGGGGATTGGGGCGCGCCGAAGGGACAGGCGTAGAAGCAGCTGCCGCAGCCGATGCACAGTTCCTTGGACTGCAGCACCACGCCGTCCTCGGTCTGGCAGAAGCAGTCGACCGGACAGACCGCCATGCAGGGCGCGTCGGAACAATGCATGCAGGCGACCGGGATCGACCGCTGGCCCGGCTCGCCGTCCTGCAGGGTGATGACCCGGCAGTGGTTGATGCCCGAGGGCACTTCGTGCGCGTTCTTGCAAGCGGTCCGCAGGCGTTGCATTCGATGCAGCGTTCCGCGTCGCACAGGAATTTCGCGCTTGCCATCCGTGGTCCTCTCTTGCACCGCCGAGATCCGGCAGACCGACACCTTGTTCTCCTGGATGTTGGTCCCGATGTCGTAGCCCTAGCTGAAGGCGATGCTGCCGGACTCGCCGACCACGAACGGGCCGGTGCCTTCGGGCAGCCCGGCCGCGATGTCGGCGCCCTCGAACCGCCCCTGGAAGTGGCAGGGCACCCGCGCCTTGACGGCGATCTGCCCGCCCCGGGATCCGGCCAGCACCATGCCCCCTTCATGTGAAACTTCAACTGTCTAGGATAGGTCACTGTATAGCCTATCGTTCAGGTGCCGCGGGTGATGTCCTCGATCCTCGGCGCGCCGTTCTCGACCGCGATATGCTTGAACATCGGCTCGGCGAACATGTGCCTGATCACGTGATCAGGCCTGCTCTCGAAGAGCGGCTCGACCACCTTCTCGCGCCACTGGATCGACCGGTTGGACGCGCTGATCGACCCTTCGGTTTCAAATTGTGGCAATGCGGGAAGGAGTTAGGTGTCGTTCTTGCGACCCCCCATCAAGGCCGACATCGGCCCCAGGGTCTCGATCTCGGGCAGATCGGCCTCGGTCAGCAACTCGAGCGCCGGTTCGGGATCGGCCCCGGCCGGGTCCGCGAGGATTACGGCTGCGGGGTCATGCCCGGGCCGCGCCTCGACCGCCTGCCCGCGTTTCAGCGCCGACCGGCGGGCCGCCTCTCCGGTGTCCTCGCGTGCCACCGCTGCCCCTTTCCGGGTTCGGGACATTCCAGGTCGCGGGCGCGCCGTCGCGCGCCCTTGGGTCAAGACTGCCCGAACCCGGCCGGTTTGGCAACTGTGGAGCCCCCGGCGCGGTCAGACCGCGATCCGGGGTTCCAGTGCGGCGATGATCCCGCGCAGCTCTGCCAGGCCCTTCAACCGGCCGATGGAGGGATAGCCCGGCTGGGCGCGGCGGCCGAGATCGTCGAGGATGTCCTGCCCGTGATCGGGGCGGAACGGGATCGACCAGTCCGCACGGCCCGACGCGCGGCGGCGGGCCTCTTCGCGCAGCGCCGCCTCGACCAGCGCCACCATGTCGGTGTCGCCGCCCAGATGCTCGGCCTCGTGGAACGACCCGAACACCGCGCCGGTTTCGCGCGTGACGTTGCGCAGGTGCAGGAAATGCACCCGGTCGCCCAGCCGGTCCATCATGCCGGGCAGATCGTTGTCGGCCCGCGCCCCGAGCGAGCCCGAACAGAGCGTGATGCCGTTCGCGGGGCTGTCGACGGCGCGCATCACCGCCGCATACTGCGCCTCGGTCGACATGATCCGGGGCAGCCCCAGAAGCGGCACCGGCGGGTCGTCGGGATGACAGCAGAGCCTCAGCCCAAGCTCTTCGGCAAGCGGCACGACTTCCGAGAGGAAATCGATCATGTGGCCGCGCAGCCGGTCTTCGGAGATGCCGCTGTATTCGGCCAGATGCGCCCGCACATCGTCCAGCGTGAAGCGTTCGGCCGCGCCGGGCAGGCCGAAGACCACATTGCCCGCCAGTTGATCGCGGTCGGCATCCGACATGGCGCGGAAGCGCGCCTCGGCCGCCGCCTGCAGGGCCTCTTCATAGTCGTCGGTCGCCCCCGGACGGGCGAGGATGAACAGATCGAAGGCCGCGAAATCGGTCAGATCGAACCGCATGCAGGTCGCGCCCGAGGGCCGCTTCCAGGCCAGATCGGTGCGGGTCCAGTCCAGCACCGGCATGAAGTTGTAGCAGATCACCTCGATGCCCGCGGCGGCGAGGTGGCGCAGGCTGTCGCGATAGGCATCGATATGGGCGCGCCAGTCGCCCTTCTGCTTCTTGATGTCCTCGGAAACGGGCAGGCTTTCGACCACGTCCCAGGTCAGGGTCGAAGGCGTGCCGTCCTTCATGGTGGCGATCTCGGCCTGGCGCCGGGCGATCTCGTCGGGGGTCCAGACCGCGCCGGTCGGCACATGGTGCAAGGCCGAGACGACACCCACGGCCCCCGCCTGCCGCACGTCGTCGATCGAGACCAGGTCCCTGGGGCCGAACCACCGCCATGTCTGCCGCATCGCATCGCCTTTCCGAGTCGCGTTTCGGGTTCCGTTTAGCAGCCGGGACGATTGCTGACTAGTATGGCAGTATGGTAGCTCAGAGCCGGAGGGGAGGCGAATCATGGACGAGCACATCGAGAGGGCGGTGGGATGCGTGCTTGACCCGGCGCGTCCGATCACCCCGCAGTTGCACCGCTTCCTGCGTCTCCGGATCATCCGCAACGACCTGAAGCCCGGCGACCGGCTGTCCGAGGCCGAGATCGCGCGCAGCTGCGCGGTCAGCCGCCAGCCGGTGCGCGAGGCCTTCATCAAGCTTTCCGAACAGGGGCTGCTGTCGATCCTTCCGCAGCGCGGCAGCCTGGTGACCACCATCGCCATTTCCTCGGTGCTGGACGCGCGCTTCGTGCGCGAGGCCATCGAGGCCGACATCGTCCGGCTGCTGGCGCGGCGCCCCGACCCGGCGCTGATCGCGCGGCTCCGCGCCCAGATCGACCGGCAGGCCGCCGTGGTCGAAACCGCGCCCCGCGACTTCATCCAGCTGGACGAGGTGTTTCACCGGACCTTGGCCGAGGGCGCGGGCAAGTCCGGCGCGTGGAAGCTGCTGGAAGGGCTCAAGTCGCAGATGGACCGGGTGCGGTTCCTGGCGCTGGGGCGGTTTCCGGTGGACAAGCTCATCGCCCAGCACACCGCCATCGTCGATGGCATCGCCGCAGGCGACGTGGCCGCCGCCGAGGCCGCGACCCGGGCCCATCTGCGCGAGATCCTGAACGACCTGCCCGCCATCGCGGCCGAGAATCCCGGCTTTTTCGACGGTCTCTTCGAAAGCGCCGCGAGCGAGCCAGACCCCCTTACCGACGTCACAGGAGGAGATCCCACATGACAACCGCTTGGAAACTGCCCGGCCTTGCGGCCGCCGCGCTGATCGCGGGGCTTGCCGCCGCACCGGCCATGGCGCAGGAGATCACGCTGAAGCTCGGCCATCTCGCCAACGAGGACAATCCCTGGCACAAGGCCTCGCTGAAATTCGGTGAAGAGCTGTCGGCGCTGACCGACGGGCGGATTGCGGTCGAGGTCTATCCGAACGAAAGCCTCGGCAAGGAAATCGACCTGATCAACGGCATGCAGCTGGGCACCGTCGACATGACGATCACCGGCGAAAGCCTGCAGAACTGGGCGCCGATGGCCGCCCTTCTGGCCCTGCCCTATGCCTATGGCTCGATCGAGCACATGGACGAGGTTGCCTCGGGCGAGATCGGCAAGAAGATCGAGGCGCAGATCGTCGAACGCGCCCAGATCCGCCCGATCACCTATTTCGCCCGCGGCGCGCGCGAGCTGACCTCGAACCGCCCGATCAAGAGCCCCGACGATCTGAACGGGCTGAAGATGCGGGTGCCGAACGTGCCGCTTTTCGTCGATGTCTGGAAGTCGCTCGGCGCCCAGCCGACGCCGATGGCCTTCTCGGAGGTTTTCACCTCGCTGCAGAACGGCACCATCGACGGGCAGGAAAACCCGCTGGCGCTGATCCGGTCGGCGAATTTCAACGAGGTGCAGAAATACGTCAACCTCACCGACCATGTGCGGTCCTGGATCTACCTGACCATTTCGGAACTGACCTGGGCCAAGCTTTCGGCCGAGGATCAGGCCGCGGTGATGGAAGCCGCCAAGCGCGCCCAGGCCTATGAGCGCGAGCTGTTCGAGCAGAGCCTCGCCGACGACCGCGCCTGGCTGGAAGAGCACGGCATGACCTTCGTCGAGGTCGACAACGCGGCCTTCGCCGCCAAGGCCAAGGAAGCGGTTCTGGCCAATGTCAGCGACGAGATCCGCCCCATCGCCGAAGAGATCTTCGGCCAATGACCCGCGTCCTGTGACCCGCCTTCGCTGACACGCGTCGTGCGCGGTCTCGTGTTTCGTAACGAGTGGACCCGTAACGAGTTGGACCGGCCGGACCCGCCCGAGGGGCCCGGCCGGCTTCCCCGAAAGCCAGAGGCCCCATGCCCACCAAGACAGAGCGCTTCATTTCGACCGTCACCGCCCTTGCCCGGGTCGGCGTCGGGCTGTCCTTCGCCGTGCTGATCGGCGCCGTGCTGATCCAGGTGGTCGGCCGCAGCTTAGGCAGCTCGCCCGTCTGGACCGAGGAACTGACCCGCTTCGCGCTGTTGTTCCTGATCGCCTTCGGCGCGGGACTGTCGCTGCGGACCGGCGATATGGTCAATGTCGACATCGTCTGCGAGGTTCTGCCCGGGCGCTGGCCCTGGCGGCTGCGGCTGGTCTCGGCGCTCGCGACCGGCGGGCTTGCGCTTTATCTGCTGCCCCATGCCTGGCGCTTCGTCAGCATCGGGCGGATGCAAAGCTCGCCCGCGCTGGGGCTGACCATGAGCTATGTGCATCTCACCGTGTTCCTGATGCTGGCGCTGCTGGCGCTTTTTGCCGCTCTGCGCGTGCTGGGCATGCTGACCGGCACCGAGGATGGCACGCCCGAGAAGGCCGAGGAGATCTGATGGAGGTCTGGGTTCTTTTCGGTATCTTCGTCGGCGGTCTGGTCGTCGGCATTCCGGTCGCGGTCACGCTGGGGCTGTCGTCGCTGGGCTATCTGCTGCTGGCGGGGATCCCGCCCGTCGTCATGCCGCAGAAGATGTATGCGGGCATGGACGTGTTCGTGCTGCTGTCGATCCCGGGGTTCATCCTGGCGGGCAACCTGATGAACCAGGGCGGCATCACCAACCGCATTGTGCGCTTTGCCAATGCCCTCGTCGGCTGGATCCGCGGTGGGCTGGGCCTGACCAATATCGCGGCCTCGATGCTGTTCGGCGGCATCACCGGCACCGCGGTCGCCGATGCCGCCTCGATCGGCGGCGTGATGATCCCCGGCATGAAGAAGGCGGGCTATCCGGCCGATTATTCGGCCGCGGTCACCGCCGCCTCCTCGACCGTCGGGCCGATCATCCCGCCTTCGGTGCCGATGATCATCGTCGGCGCGCTGTCGGGGATTTCGGTCGGCAAGATGTTCCTCGCGGGCGCCGTGCCCGGCATCCTGATGGGTCTTGCCATGATGGTGACGGCCTATGTCATCGCCCGGCGCAAGAACTTCCCGCGCCAGCCCTGGCAGGGCTTCGGCGAGGTCGCCCGAAGCTTCGGCGGCGCGATCTGGGCCATCGCCATGACCTTCCTGATCATCTACGGCCTGCTCTCGGGCCTCGCGACACCCACCGAGACCGCCGTGGTGGCCAGCGTCTATGCCGTGATCGTGGGCTGCTTTGTCTATCGCGACCTGCCGCTCGCCCGGGTGCCGAAGGTGATCGTCGACAGCGCCGTCGCCTCGGCCGGCATCCTGGCGCTGGTGGGTTTTGCCAATGTCTTCGGCTGGATTCTGGTGTCGGAGCGCATTCCCCAGGCCATCGCCCAGGGCGTGCTGTCGATCACCGACAACAAGTTCCTGGTCATCCTCATCATCAACCTGCTGCTGCTTTTCGTCGGCATGTTCATGGAGACCATCGCGGCCCTCATCATCCTCTTCGTGCCGCTTCTGTCGCTGGCGCAGGCGGTCGGCATCGACCCGCTGCATTTCGCGACCTTCGCGGTCCTGAACCTGATGATCGGGTTGACCACTCCGCCGGTCGGCGTCTGCCTCTTCGTCTGCGCGGGCATCGCCCGGCTGCCGCTGACGCCGGTGGTGATCGCCATCCTGCCCTTCCTCGCAACCAATATCGCGGTGCTGCTGCTCGTGTCCTACGTGCCCGCCATCGCGACCTGGCTGCCTTCCGTCCTGATCCCGTAGGAGCTTTCCATGGACACCCGCGTCTGCCGCCTGCACGCCCCCCACGACATCCGCATCGAGACCCTGCCGCTGGAGGGTCCCGGCCCCGGCGAGGTGCTGGTCGCGGTCGGCGCGGGCGGGATCTGCGGGTCGGATCTGCATTACTACCACGATGGCGGCTTCGGCCCGGTCCGGGTGCGCGAACCGATCGTGCTGGGCCACGAGGCGGCAGGCACGGTGATCGCGCTTGGCGCCGGCGTGACCGGGCTGGCCGAGGGGCAAATGGTGGCGCTGAACCCCTCGCAACCCTGCGGCAGCTGCATTTACTGCCAGCAAGGCATGTTCAACCACTGCCTCGAGATGCGCTTTCGCGGCTCGGCCATGCGCTTCCCCCATGAACAGGGGTTGTTCCGCGACCGGATCGTGATCGGTGCCCAGCAATGCCTGCCGGTGGCCGAGGGGATCTCGCTGACCCAGGCCGCCTGTTCCGAGCCGCTGGCGGTCTGCCTGCATGCCCGGCGGATCGCGGGCGATCTGACAGGCAAGTCGGTGCTGGTGACGGGCGCAGGCCCCATCGGGTCGCTTTGCGCGGCCGCGGCGGCCGAAGGCGGCGCCGCCGAGGTGGTGGTGACCGACCTGCAGGACCGGCCGCTTGAGGTCGCGCTGCAGATGGGCGCGACGCGCATCGTCAACATCGCCCGCGACCCGGCCGCGATGGAGCCCTATGGCGCCGACAAGGGCCAGTTCGACGTGGTCTTCGAATGCTCGGCCGCCGCCCCCGCCATCGGTCAGGCCATCGCCACGCTGCGTCCGCGCGGCATCCTCGTGCAGGTCGGCGTCGCGGGCGAGACCCCGGTGCCGCTGAACCTGATCGTCGGCAAGGAGATCCAGGTGCGCGGCACCCACCGCTTCCACCCCGAATTCGCCGATGCGGTCGCGGCCATCGGCTCGGGCCGGATCGACGTCCGCCCGATGGTGACGGCCACCTATCCGCTGGAAGACGCGCAGGAGGCCTTCGAGGCCGCGGGCGACCGCAGCCGCGCGGTCAAGGTGCATCTGAGCTTCGAGGCCGCCTGACCCGACCCGCCGGGGCCATCCGGACGATCCTTGCCGGGCCTTGCCGGACCGAGCCGGATGCCCCCGAGCCGTCCGACGGGCGGCTCGAAAGGACATTTCATTCGCCCAGAGCGCCCCGACGCGCAACTTTTGCGAGAAGTCTCTTGCGTCAGGGGCAATTGTCGCGGACCCTTGGGGGCGAATCCCGCGCAACGCGTGCGACCGACCGGCGCGGGGTTCCGACAGCGAGTCCGGGGCACCCTTCGCATGTTCACAGCAACGCCCACCCTGCCCAGGATCGACCGGCTGGCCAGCGCGCCGGACGGCAGCCCGGTGCGCGCGATCTGGATCGGACAGGCCGGAACCCGGGCCCGCATCATGACCTGGGGCGCCTCGCTGATGGACCTCAGGATCGAGGGCCTGCCCCATGCGCTGGTGCTGGGCTCGGAGGCCTTCGCCCCCTATCTGGGACCGATGCGCTATTTCGGGGCCATCGTCGGTCCGGTCGCGAACCGGATCGCCGGAGGCCGCGCGCCCCTGGACGGGCGGATCCTGACGCTTGAGCGCAACGAGGCCGGGCGCAGAATGCTGCATGGCGGAACCGCGGGAACCGCCAGCCGCAACTGGCGGCTCGAGGCCGACAGCCCCGCCGCCTGCACGCTCAGCCTGTCCCTGCCCGAAGGCACCGGCGGCCTGCCCGGCCCGCTCGATCTTCGGGCAAGCTATCTGGTCGATGCGGCGGGGGCGCTGGAAATCCGGCTGGAAGGCCGCAGCGGCGCGCCCACCTTCTGCAACCTCGCCCATCACAGCTACTGGTGCCTCGATGGCAGCGGCAGCCTCGACCGCCACCGGCTTCAGGTCGCGGCGGCGCGCTATCTGCCCGTCGATGACGCATTGATCCCGCAAGGGCCGCCTGCGCCGGTCGCGGGCACCCGGTTCGACTTTTGCACGCCGCGCCCGGTTCTCGATGCCGTGCTGGCGCGCGAGGCGCCGCCGCTCGATCACAACTTCTGCCTCGGGGACAGCGCCGCAGCGCTGCGCCCGGCCTGCCGTCTCTCGGTCCCGGGCGTCGAGCTGGAGGTGACGACGACCGCCCCCGGGCTGCAGGTCTACGATGGCGGCGGCCTGGCCACGGCCCCGGTGCCGGGGCACGAGGGGCGGCCCTATGACGCCCATGCCGGGATCGCGCTGGAACCCCAGGGCTGGCCCGATGCGCCGAACCGGCCCGATTTCCCGTCCGTGCTTCTGCGACCGGGAGAGGTCTATCGGCAGGTGTCGCGCTTTCACGTCCGCCGCACCGGCCCAGGAGATCCGCCATGACACCGCGCGGACCCCGGCGCGATCCGTGCCCGTCCTCCGCGCATAACGGAGCGCCGCCCGGCAGGCCAGCGTCCGGACCCCCGCCGCAGCGGCCCCGCCGCGCGCGACATCCGGCGGGGCCAAGATGACCGCGCCGCGCTGGATCGCCGCCGCCTGGGGCCCGTCCTCGCTGAGGATCTGGGCGATGGCGGGACGCAAGGTCCTGACCGAAGGCGCCTCGGATCAGGGGGTCTCGCGGCTTGGACCACGCGACTTCGAACCCGCGCTGCTGACCCTCGCAAGCGGGATGCTGCCGCCCGACGAGGTGACGCCGGTCCTGATCTGCGGTCAGGCGGGCGCCCGCAAGGGCTGGGTCGAGGTGCCGCACGAGATGGTGCCCTGCGCCCCGCATGCCGCGCCCCCGATGCCCGCCCCAAGCCTCGATTCGCGGATCTCGGTCGGCATCCTGCCGGGGCTTGGCCAGATCGATCCGCCCGATGTCATGCGCGGCGAGGAGACCCGGATCGCGGGCTTCCTGCTGGATCGCGCGTCCTTCGACGGGGTGCTGTGCATGCCCGGCCTGCATGGCAAATGGGTGCGGCTGCGCCACGGCATCGTGCAGGGCTTCCGCACCATGATGACCGGCGAGATCTACGGGCTGATCGCCCGGCAATCGGTCCTGCGCCACATGATGGACGACAGCTGGGACGAGGCCGCCTTCCGCAACGCGGTCGACGAAAGCACGCGCCACCCCGAAACCATCGTCAGTTCGATCTTCGGGATCCGTGCCTCGGCGCTGCTGAGCAACCCGACCCCGGGCCTTGCCCGGGCGCGACTGTCGGGGCTGATGGTCGGCTGCGATATCGGCGCCATGCGCACCTGGTGGCACAACCGGCCGGTCGCGGTGCTGGGCACCGAGCGGGTCTCGGAGCTTTATGCCAGCGCGCTGGCATCCCAGGGCGCCGATGTCGAGGCGCTGGCGGGCGACCGGCTGACCCTGGCGGGGCTGATCGCGGCCCATGAGCGGACCGGCCGCCTGGAGCCGAGCGAGGCCGCGCATACCTGAAGCCCAGGCCTGCACCGCCCGACGGGGCCGCCATGCCTGCGGGCGTTTCCCCCGTCCGCCGGGGCGTCGCCGAGCCGCGCGGATCTGTATTTGCCCCCCTCTTCGGCCCCGTCGTCCGGGCGGACATCGGCCCGAGGCTCGGCCCCGACCCGAAGCGCCCGTCCGGCGGGGTGTCGGCTGCTCAGTCCGCCGCCACCACGTCCTGCCTCTGGGTCCCGAGCCCCTCGACCGTCAGCTCCATCACGTCGCCGGGGCGCAGGAAGCGTTGCGGCTTCATGCCCATGCCGACGCCAGACGGCGTGCCGGTCGCGATGATGTCGCCGGGCTGCAAAGCCATGAAGCGGCTCATGTAGGACACGATCTCGGCCACCGAGAAGATCATGTCGTCGGTGCGGCTGTCCTGCACGGTCTGGCCGTTCAGCGCGAGGCTCAGCCCCAGCGCCTGCGGGTCGGCCACCTCGTCGGCGGTCACCAGCCAGGGGCCGGTCGGGCCAAAGGTCGGCGCCGACTTGCCCTTGACCCACTGGCCGCCGCGCTCGATCTGGAAGGCGCGTTCCGACACGTCGTTGATGACGCAATAGCCCGCCACATGGTCCAGCGCCTCGGCCTCGGACACGTAAAGCGTGTCGCGCCCGATCACCACGCCCAGCTCGACCTCCCAGTCGCTCTTGACCGAGTCGCGCGGGATCACCACCGGGTCATAGGGCCCCGACAGCGCCGAACTGGCCTTCGAGAAGAGGATCGGCTCTTTCGGCGGCTCGGCCCCGGTTTCGGCGGCGTGGCGCGCGTAGTTGAGCCCGACGCAGAAGAAGTTCGGCACCCGCGACAGGCAGGCGCCGATGCGGCCCGGCGCCTCGACCAGCGGCAGCGTCTCGGGGTCGAGTCCCCTCAGCCGGTCGAGCGCCGCGATGGCGACCGCCGCCCCCGACAGGTCGGGCACATGGGCCGACAGGTCCCGGACCCGGCCCGCCGCATCCAGAAGCCCGGTCTTTTCCGACCCCGCCTCGCCATAGCGCAAGAGTTTCATTCGCGTCTCCCTGTTGTGGATTGCCCCGGACCCGCCCGCCGTCAGTCCGCGTCGGAGGGGTCCGGCCCGATTTCAGTCTCGGTCCCGGTTTCGAAAAAGGCGCGCACATTGGCCAGAAGCCGGTCCAGATGCGCCTGCAGGCTGGCCTGCGCCGCCGCGCTGTCGCGGGCCTCGAGCCCCGCGACGATGGCCCGGTGCTGGCTGACCACGCTGTCGCGCGAGCTTTTGCGGCGCGCCGACAGGAACCGCGCCCGCCAAAGCCGCCCCAGATAGGATTGGTGCGTCTCGGCCAGCGCCGGATTATGTGCGGCCCGGACGATCGCGAGGTGAAAGGCCATGTCCACCTCGAACCGGTCGATGTCGTCAAGCGTCGTGAAATTGTCCGAAAGCTCGCGTTCCAGCCGCCGGATCTCGTCCAGATCGGCCTCGCTCGCCCGGTCGCAGGCCAGCCGGACCGACAGCATCTCGAGCGCCGACAGGACCTCGATGGCGTCCCGGACCTCGGCCAGCGTCGGGCTGGCGACGACGGGGCTGCGCGCCGGACGCAGGAGCACCAGCCCCTCATTGGCGATGATCCGGATCGCCTCGCGCATCGGCGTGCGGCTGACCCCCATCTCGGCGGCGGTGTCGCGCTCCTTGATCGGCGCGCCGGGGGGCAGCGTCCCGTGCAGGATGCTGCGGCGCAACCGGTTCGCGATGTCCTCGGCGCGGGTCTGTTCCGCCATGTCGCGACTGCTCCTTCGGCCCCGGCCGTCCGGCCGGGAGCGGGCGCGTGGCCCCTGTCTTTCCATTTGGTATACCAACGAAACCGGACTTGTCGAGGCCACCAGGTCCGACGCCGTGTCGCGCCCCTGCCCCCCTGCCGGCCGCTGCGGACCTTGCCAGAAGCACCTTTCGCCCATTTGGTATACCAAAATGGTTGATCGGGCCGTGGCGCTTCGGCTAGCCTCACCTCACAAGGCACCATCGCGAGCCGGGGGAGAGACGGCCCGCAAACCGGGGGGAGCCCCATCCAGGGAGGAGACACCATGAATCCGAGACCGATGCTGGCCGCGGTGGCGCTTGCCGCTGGGGCAGCTCTGCCTGCGGCGGCCCAGGACGTGACGCTGCGCATCCAGACCCATTACAACCCCGAACAGACCTCGGGCAAACTGGCCGCCCAGTTCGTCGAGGATGTCGAGACGATGTCGGGCGGGTCCATCGACATCGAGATGTTCTATGCCTCGTCGGTGGTCGCGACGGTCGAGACCTTCGACGCCGCCGCCAACGGCATTCTCGACTGCGACATGACCGGCGGCGCCTACCAGACCGGCAAGAACCCGGGATTCCAGTTCGTGGGCGACATCATGGGCGGCTATGACACGCCCTATCAGCAGCTGTCCTGGCTTTACTACGGCGGCGGGCTGGAACAGGCACAGACGCTTTACAACGAATTCGGCATGCAGCTGATCGGCTGGTGGGTCTATGGCCAGGAATCGCTGGTCTCCTCGACGCCCATTGCCGGGCCGGACGATCTGAAGGACTGGAAATTCCGCTCGCCCCCGGGGATGGAAACCGAGATCTTCGCCAATCTCGGCGCCTCGCCCATCGTGATGGACTTCACCGAGGTCTTCACCGCGATGGAGACCGGCATCATCGAGGGCACCGACTATTCGGGGCTTTCGAACGACGAGTCGATCGGGCTGTTCGATCTGGCGAACCACGCCACCTATCCGGGCTTCCATTCGATGCCGTCCGACCATCTGGCCTGCAACAAGGCAGTCTGGGACGGGCTGACCGAGCAGCAGCGGCGGATCGTCGAAGTGGCGATGGAAAAGCTCGCGCTGCGGTCTGCGCTGTATTTCGAGAAGGCCAATGCCGAGGCCGCGGCGCGGCTGACCGAAAAGGGCGTGACGCTGCATGACTGGTCGGCCGAGGACCGCGCCACCTTCCGCAAGGCAGCTCAGGCCGCCTGGGACGTCTGGGCCGACAAATCGCCCGAGGCCAAGGCGCTGGTCGACAGCCACAAGGCCTATCTGACCCAGCTTGGCCTGATCGCCGACTAGGTCCGCCATTCCGCGCGCCCCGGGCCATGGCCGGGGCGCGCCGATCCGGAGGGAGACGGAACGGCATGCAGGAAAAGGACGGCGTCTGGCTGGGGCCTCTTGGCCCGGCGGTGAAAGCAGCGATGATCGTCTCGGGCGCGGCTGCCGCCGCGATGGCGCTCTGGCTGATCGCGGGCCAGGTCTGGCGCGCCGAACCGGTCGGCATGTTCGAGATGCTGCGCCCCGAGGGTCGGCCCGAGGTGCCGCTGATGCTGGGCAGCCTCGCGGCCGCGATGCTGTTCGCGGCACTGCACCTGTCGGACCGGAAAGGCGCCATCGAACGCCCGCCGACCGGGCCGATGGACATCGTGGCACTCGTGATGTCCCGGCTGGCGATGATCGGCATCATCTGCGTCGTCGTGGTGATGATCTACGAGGTCGTTGCGCGCTATGTCTTTGAAAAACCGACGCTCTGGGCCAATGAACTGTCGCTGTGGATCGCCGGGTTCATCTTCCTGCTGGCCGGGCTCTATGCCATGCAGCAGCGCAGCCATATCCGCATCTATGTGATCTACGACCTGCTGCCCCGGCCGTTGCAGAAGGCGGCCGACGTGGTCTCGGTCGGGCTGATCTGGGGCTTCTTCCTCTGCCTTCTCTGGGGCGGCTATGGCGAGGCGGTCACCAAATTCGCCCGGATGGAAACCTTCGGCACCGCCTGGGACCCGCCGCTTCCGGCCACCATCAAGCCCGCCATCCTGATCGTCATCGGGCTGGTCGCGCTGCAGGCGTTGTCGAACCTGATCGCCGACTGGAACCGCCCGCCCGAATACCATTCCGCGCTCGACGATATCGACGAGACCGAGATCGCCAATATCCGCCGGACGCTGGAGGACTGAGATGGAGCTGATCCTCGACTTCGGCTGGATGAAGGTCTCGGATATCGGGACGATCAGCCTGATCCTGCTGCTGGGAATGTTCGCTCTGCTGGCCATTGGAATGCCGCTGGGCTTTGCCTCGGCCTTTCTGGCGGTCGCGACGCTGGTGATGAAATTCGGCCCCGATCTGCTGTTTCGCGATTTCGGGCGCGGCCCTTTCGCGGTGCTGGGTCAGGCGATCTACCGGCAGATGACGAATTACGTGCTGATCTCGATCCCGCTTTTCATCTTCATGGCGGCGCTGCTGGAACGCTCCGGCATCGCGCGCGACATGTATTCCTCGCTGAACATGTGGCTGTCGCGGACCCGGGGCGGCATCGCGGTCGTGACCTCGATCATGGCGGTGATCATGGCGGCCATGTCGGGGATCATCGGCGGCGAGGTCGTGCTGCTGGGCCTGATCGCACTCCCGCAGATGCTGCGGCTGGGCTATGACCGGAACCTCGCCATCGGCACGATCTGCGCCTCGGGCTCGCTGGGCACCATGATCCCGCCCTCGATCGTGCTGATCTTCTACGGGCTCGTGACCGAGACCTCGATCAAGGCGCTGTTCACCGCGTCCTTCCTGCCGGGCTTCATGCTGGCCTCGTTCTTCCTGATCTACATTCTGGTGCGGACGCGGCTGAACCCCGGCCTCGCCCCCCTGCCACCGGCCGATCCGGGCGACCCGGCCGGGCGCGAGAAGGCGCTGATGTTTCTGGGCTTCCTTGCCCGCATGACGCTGTGGATCGCGGGCGCGCTGCTGGTGCGGGTGGCCTTCCTGACGGCGACCGGCGCCAATCGCGTGCAAGAGGGTGTCGCGCCCATTTTCCTTGGCATGGTGTCGGACATTCCCTGGCTGGTGGGCGCGCTGGCGCTGGCGCTGGCCGCGATCCATCTGGCCGTCGGGCCAGAGCGGACCCGCGCGGGCTGGCAGATGGGCAAGGGACTGGTCGCGCCGACAGTGGTGATCGGGGTGGTTCTGGGCTCGATCTATGGCGGCATCACCGGCATCACCGAGGCCGCGGGCATGGGCGTCGTCGCGGTCTTCGCGATCGGGCTGATCCGGCGCGAGATGACCTTCGAGATCGTCTGGGACAGCCTGATGCGCACGCTGCGCTCGACCGGCACCATCATCTGGGTGACCATCGGCGCGGCCGCGCTGGCCGCGGCCTATACGCTGGCGGGCGGGCCGAACTATGTCGCGAACCTGATCGTCGGGGCGGACATGCCGACCATGGGCATCATCCTCGTCATGATGCTGATCTTCCTCGTCATGGGCATGTTCATGGACTGGGTCGGCATCGTGCTGCTGATCATGCCGGTCTTCCTGCCCATCGTGCTGAAGCTGCCCCCGGCCGAGATCGGCGTGCTTGGCCAGCTCGACCCCCGGCATGTGGCGATCTGGTTCGGCGTCGTCTTCTGCATGAACATGCAGGTGAGCTTTCTCTCGCCGCCCTTCGGCCCCGCCGCCTTCTATCTGAAATCGGTGGCCCCGCCCGAGATTTCGCTGACCGACATCTTCAGCGGCTTCCTGCCCTTCATCGGCTTGCAGATCCTCGCTTTGTCGGTCCTGCTGATCTGGCCGCCCATCGTGACGCTGTTCCTGTGAGGGGGGCGCCGCACATCTGCGGGACCGGCCCGGAGGAGACGCCATGAAGACCGTCAGACTGTCCGAGGCCGACAATGTGGTCACCGCCGCCACGGCGCTTTCCCCGGGCGAGGCGGGCGCGACAGAGGTCATCCCGATGGGCCACAAGATGGCGACCGAGGCGATCGCCAAGGGCGCGCCGGTCCTGAAATACGCCCAGGTGATCGGCTATGCCGCCGAAGACATCGCGCCCGGCGCCCATGTCCATAGCCACAATCTGGCCTTCCGCGCGGTCGGGGCCGACTATGCCTTCGCGACCAACCTGCGCCCGGCCGCGCCCGCACCGGCGGCGGACCGCTTCATGGGCTATCGCCGCCCGACCGGCCGGGTCGGCACGCGGAACTTCATCGCGGTGCTGACCTCGGTCAACTGCTCGGCCACCGCCGCGCACCGGATCGCCGCGCATTTCACCCCAGAAAGGCTGGCGCCCTACCCGAATGTCGACGGCGTCGCGGCCTTCGTTCATGGCACCGGCTGCGGCATGGCCGGATCGGGCGAGGGCTTCGAGGCGCTGCAACGGGTGATCTGGGGCTATGCCCGCAACCCCAATGTCGGCGGCGTGCTGATGGCCGGGCTGGGCTGCGAGACGATGCAGATCGACTGGCTGATCGAGGCTTTCGGCCTGACCCCGGGGCCCTTGTTCCAGCACATGACGATCCAGGACACGGGCGGGCTGCGCCGCACCGTCGAGGAGGGCATCGCGCGGATCGAGGCGATGCTGCCGCTGGTCGATGCCGCGCGCCGGACGCCCTGCCCGACCTCGGATCTGACCGTCGCGCTGCAATGCGGCGGCTCGGATGCTTGGTCGGGGATCACCGCGAACCCGGCCTTGGGCCATGCCTGCGACCTGCTGGTCGCCCAGGGCGGCACCGGCGTTCTGGCGGAAACGCCTGAAATCTACGGCGCCGAACATCTGCTGACCGCCCGCGCCAAGGACCGCGCCACCGGCGAAAAGCTGATCGGCCTGATCCGCTGGTGGGAGGACTATACCGCGCGCAACCGCGGCTCGATGGACAACAACCCGAGCCCCGGCAACAAGCGCGGCGGGCTGACCACCATCCTTGAAAAATCGCTGGGCGCGGCCGCCAAGGGCGGCACGACGCCCCTGACCGCCGTGCTGCTCTATGCCGAGCCCATCGCCGAGACGGGCTTCGTCTTCATGGACAGCCCCGGCTATGACCCGGCCTCGGTGACAGGCCAGATCGCCTCGGGATGCACCCTTGTCGCCTTCACCACTGGCCGCGGCTCGGCCTTCGGCTCGAAACCCGCCCCCACCGTCAAGATCGCCACCAACAGCGCGATGTTCACCCGGATGACCGAGGACATGGACGTGAATGCGGGCCGCATCCTTGAGGGCAGCGCCACAGTCGAGGAGGTCGGGCGCGAGATCTACGATCTTTGGTTGCGGGTCGCGAGCGGCGAGAGAACGAAATCCGAGGCGCAGGGGCTCGGAGATCATGAATTCGTGCCCTGGCAGATCGGCGCAGTGATGTGAACGGGACCGGAACGGGAGAGGGATATGGATGATCCGAGGATCGGCTTCGTCGGGCTCGGCCTCATGGGCCGGGCCATGGTCGAATGCCTGCAGAAGAACGGGATGGAACTGACGGTGCTGGGCCATCGCGACCGCTCGGGGATCGACGAGGCGCTGGCGCAGGGCGCGACCGAGGCCGCCTCGGGCCGGGCGCTGGCCGAGGAAAGCGACATCGTGATGCTGTGCATGGGGACCTCGGATCAGGTCGAGGCCCGGATCTACGGCCCCGACGGCATCCTTGCAGGCGCGCGCGAGGGCCAGGTGGTGATCGACTTCGGCACCTCGCTGCCCGCCTCGACGCTGAAGATCGGCGCCGATCTGGCCGAAAAGGGCGCCGTCTATCTGGATGCGCCGCTGGGGCGCACCCCCGCCCAGGCGCGCGAGGGGCTGCTGAACATCATGTGCGCGGGCGAGCGCGCCGCCTATGACCGGGTCAGGCCGGTGCTCGACATCCTCGGCGAGAACGTCTTTCATCTGGGCAAGCTCGGCAACGGGCACACGATCAAGCTGATCAACAACTTCTTTGCCATGACCACCGCCTGCGCCATGTCCGAGGCCTTCGCCATGGCCGATGCCGCCGGGATCGAGCGCGAGGCGCTTTATTCGGTGATGTCGGCCGGGCCGCTGAAATCGGGGATGATGGATTTCATCCGCGCCTATGCCGTCGAAGGCCGGATCGACCTGGCCTTCTCGGTCGCGAATGCCGCCAAGGATGTGGGTTATTACCGGCGCATGACCGAGGATCTCGGACGCGAAAGCCCGATCTCGGGCGCGACCGATGCCGCCCTGCGTGCCGCCCGCGACGGGGGCGCGGGCGATCTGATGGTGCCGCAGATGACCGACTGGATCGCAACCCATTCAAAAAAGGGACAGACATGAGACTGGACGGAAAACGCGCCTTCGTGACGGCCGCGGGTCAGGGCATCGGCCGGGCCATCGCCGAGGCCTTCGCGGCGGAAGGCGCAATCGTGGTCGCGACCGATCTCGACCCGACGCTGCTGACGGGTCTCACGGCCGAAACCTTCGGGCTGGACGTGACCGACAAGGCGGCCCTGACCGAGGCGATCCGCGCGGCCGATCCCGAGGTGCTGGTCAATTGCGCGGGCATCGTGCATGCGGGCACGCTGCTCGAGGCCACCGACGACGAGTTCGACTTCGCCGTCGCGCTGAATGTCCGCGCGCAGTTCCATGCGATGCAGGCCGCACTGCCGGGCATGCTCAAGCGCGGCCATGGCTCGATCGTCAATATCGCCTCGGTCGTCTCGTCGCTGGTCGCGGCCCCCAACCGCTTTGTCTACGGCGCGACCAAGGCGGCGGTGATCGGCATGACGAAATCGGTCGCGCTTGACTATGTCACGCGCGGCATCCGGGTGAACGCGATCTGCCCGGGCACGGTCGACAGCCCCTCGCTGCACGACCGCCTGCGCGCCATGGGCGATTACGAGGCCGCCCACCGCGCCTTCGTCGCCCGCCAGCCGATGGGCCGGATCGGCACCCCGGCCGAAATCGCCCATCTCGCGGTCTATCTCGCGTCGGACGAAAGCGCCTTCACCACCGGCCAGACCCATGTGATCGACGGCGGCTGGGCGGTGGGCTGAGCCCCGATGGGGATCGGACGTCCGCGCGAGGATCGCAGGCTGACCGGGGTGCTGGCCATGGCACTGGCGGTCGCCTTCTTCACCTGCATCGACAGCTCGGCGAAATGGCTGATCCTCGCCGGGCTGCCCGCGCTGCAGGTGGTCTTCGCGCGCTATCTGATCCATTTCCTGCTGGCGCTGGTGGTCTTCCTGCCGCGCGAGGGGCTGGCGGCGCTGCGGTCGAACAGCCCGGTGCGTCAGGTGCTGCGGTCGGTCTTCCTGCTGGGCAGCACGGTCTGCAATTTCGCGGCGCTGAAATACCTGCCGATCACGGTGACGACCACGATCATGTTCGCGGGCCCCATCGCGGTGACGCTGCTGGCGATCCCGATGCTGGGCGAACGGGTCGGGCTGCGCCGGATCGCGGCGGTCTGCACGGGCTTTCTGGGCGTCGCGGTGGTGATGCAGCCCTGGGGCGCGGCCTTCCACCCGGCGATGCTGCTGAGCCTCGGGGCGCTGACCCTGGCCTCGCTTTACTTCGTGCTGACCCGGATACTGGCCGGGATCGAGGCGATCTCGACCCAGCAGATCTGGTCGGCGGGGCTTGCGGCCCTGGCGATCCTGCCCTTCGTTCCGGGCGGCTGGGTCTGGCCCGAGGGCGGCACCGACTGGACGGTCTTCCTGCTGATCGGGGCCTTCGGCGCCGCCGGCCATATCGCCGCGACCGAGGCCCACCGGCTGGCCGATGCCTCGCTGCTGGCGCCTGTCGTCTATCTTCAGGTTTTCCTCGCGGCGCTGGCGGGCATCCTCGTCTTCGACACCTGGCCCACGGTCTGGACGCTTTGCGGCGGCGCCATCATCATCGCCTCGGGACTTTACATCTGGCGCCGCGAACGGGCGCAGCTGCGCGGTGCGAAGCGATCGGGACCGTGAAGATCGCCGAGATCCGCCCGCATCTTCTGCACCAGAGGCTCGATTCCGGCTTCGAAAGCGCCTTCTCGACCTTCCGCGACCGCTGGGCCTGCCTCGTCGAGATCGTCTGCGAGGACGGCCCCCCGGCTGGGGCGAGGCGCTCGGCCCCGCCCGCACCGATGCCGCCGTGATCGCCGAGATGGCGCCCTGGCTGAGCGGCCGCGCCCCCCTGGCGATCGAGCCGCTCTGGACGCGGCTCGCGACCCAGTTCCGCGACCAGGGCCAGCGCGGCCGAGCGTCACCGCGCAATCGGCCCTCGACATCGCGCTCGGGGACATTGCCGGGCGGCATTACGGGGTGCCGGTCCACGCGCTGGCGGGCGGCGCCCACCGGACCTCCGTCCCGGCCTCTGCGACCGGATCGACGCGCCTGGCGCAGACCTCCACCGCGCACGGGCCGAGGGCTTCACTGCCGCCACGATCAAGACCGTCTTCGGCCATGACGCCGATCTCGACGCGATCCGCACCGCGCGCCAGATCCTCGGAACGCGCCCGCTGATGATCGACACCAATCACGGCCATGACGCGATCGAAGCGATCCGGCTCGGGCGCGCCGCCGCCCGATACGACATCGCCTGGTTCGAGGAACCGGTCCTGCCCGAACATCTCGGTGCCTATGCCGAGGTCCGGCGCGGCCAGCCGATCCCGGTCGCGGGCGGCGAGACCTGGCACACCCGCCACGCCCATCCGCAGGCGATCCGCGCCGGTGCCATCGACATCCTGCAACCCGACGTGACCGGCTGCGGCGGGCTGACCGAAATGCGCAGGATCGCGGCCTGCGCCGAAACCGAAGGCATCCGCGTCGTCGCCCATGTCTGGGGACCCGGCGTCCACCTGGCCGCTTCGCTGCGAATGCTGGCGCTGCTGCCACCGGTGCCCCGGCGCCATGCGCCGAACGATCCCTGGCTCGACCTCGACCGCACCGGAAATCCGTTCCTCGCCGAGATCGTGAAGACGCCTGTCCTGCTCGAGGCGGGCCGCGTCGCCATCCCACCGGCCCCGGTCTCGGGATCGAGATCGACCGCGATGCGCTGGCCGCCTGGGCCCCGCGCGACCTGGGCCAAGCCTTCTTCTTGGCAGAAATACCCTGGGGGTCCGGGGGCAAAGCCCCCGGCGGGTCGGCCCGCGCCAGCGGGACGAAACCGGGATAACCTCAGCCCCGGCCGATATAAGGCATCGTCGTCGCCATCACCGTCAGGAAGGGCACATTGGCCTCAAGCGGCAGCCCTGCCATGAACAGCACCGTCGCGGCCACATGGGCCACATCCATCACCGGCTCGACCGCAATGCTCCCGTCGGCCTGCGGCACGCCCCGGGTCATGGTCTCGGCCATGTCGGTCCGGGCATTGCCGATATCGATCTGCCCACAGGCGATGCCATGGGCCCGCCCGTCCAGCGCCAGCGACCGTGTCAGCCCGGTGATCGCGTGTTTCGAGGCGGTATAGGGCACCGAGCCCCAGCGTGGCACATGGGCCGAGACCGACCCGTTATTGATGATCCGACCGCCCGGCGGGTCCTGTCGCCGCATCCGGGCGAAGGCCGCCCGGGCGCAAAGAAAACTGCCGGTCAGGTTCACCTCGATGCAGCGCCGCCAGTCCTCGACCGCGATCTCGTCAACCGGCGCCCCCGGCACCGAAACGCCTGCATTGTTGAACAGAACGTCGATCCGCCCCCAGGCCGCCATCGCCCGGTCGAAGGCAACCTCGACCGAAGCCTCGTCGGTCACGTCGCAGGTCAGCACCAGCGCGCCCGGCCGCCCCTCGGCCACGGCCTCCAGCGCCGCAATCCCGCGCCCGGCCAGTCCAACCCGCCAGCCCGCCTCCAGAAAGGCCAGCGCGGTCGCCCGGCCGATGCCCCGCCCGGCCCCGGTGATGATGATGCTGCGCGCCATGCCTGCCTCAGTGGTTGTCGCGCGGCAGATCGCGGGCGATCCGCCGATAGGCCGTGGCCAGTTCCAGACAGCCGCCATCGGCCAGCTGGCCGACATTGGCACGGTAGATCTCTTCCCAGGGGGTCTGGCTCACGATCTCGGGCGGCTCCCAGGCCTCGCGCCTCAGCTCCCACTCCGCCTCATCGACCAGCGCATCTAGCCGCGAGGCGTTCAGGTCCAGCCGCACCCGGTCGCCCGTCTTCAGGAAAGCCAGCCCGCCCCCCACCACCGCCTCGGGCGAGGCGTTCAGGATCGAGGGACTTTCCGAGGTCCCCGACTGCCGCCCGTCCCCGACCGTCGGCAGATGCCGGACGCCCTTCTTCACCAGCGCGTCCGGCGGCTGCATGTTCACCACCTCGGCCGAGCCCGGATACCCGACGCAGCCCACATTGCGGATGAAAAGCATCGCGCTTTCGTCGATCTCAAGTTCGGGGTCGTTGATCCGGGCGTGGTAATCCTCGGGGCCCTCGAAGACCACGGCGCGGGCCTCATGCACCCCCTCGCGGCCGGGCTCGGACAGGAAGCGCGCGCGGAACTCGTCGGAAATCACCGAGGTCTTCATCAGCGCCGAAGCGAACAGATTGCCCGAAAGCACCTTGAACCCGGCCTGCGTCCGCAAGGGCGCGTCATAGGGCGCGATCACGTCCGGGTCGGCGGACCGGACCCCCTCGAGGTTCTCGGCCAGGGTCCTGCCGGTCGCGGTCATCGCGCCCACGTGCAGCCTTCCGGCCCGGGCCAGCTCGGCCATCACCGCGGGCACGCCGCCCGCCCGGAAGAAGCTCTCGCCCAGGTATTCGCCCGCGGGCTGCATGTTGACCAGAAGCGGCACGTCATGGCCGATGGTCTCCCAGTCGGTCACGTCCAGCTCGACCCCCGCATGCCGCGCGATCGCCTGCAGATGCGGCGGCGCATTGGTCGAGCCGCCGATGGCGCTGTTGACGACGATGGCATTCTCGAAGGCCGCGCGGGTCAGGATGTCGGAGGGTTTCAGATCGTCCAGCACCATCTGCACGATCCGCTTGCCGGTCTCGTAGGCCATTGCCATCCGCTCGCGGAAGGGCGCGGGGATCGCGGCATTGCCGGTCAGGCTCATGCCCAGCGCCTCGGCCATCGCGTTCATCGTCGAGGCCGTACCCATGGTGTTGCAATGCCCCAGCGAGGGCGCCGAGGAACAGACCCGATCCATGAACTCGTCATAGTCGATCTTGCCCTCGGCCAGCAGGCGCCGGCTTTCCCAGACGATGGTGCCCGAACCCGCGCGCTTGCCCTTCCACCAGCCGTCGAGCATCGGTCCGCCATTGAGCGCAATCGCCGGAATGTCGACCGTCGCCGCCCCCATCAGCAGCGCGGGCGTGGTCTTGTCGCAGCCGGTGGTCAGCACCACCCCGTCCAGCGGATAGCCATGCAGGATCTCGACCAGCCCCAGATAGGCGAGGTTGCGGTCGAGCGCCGCCGTCGGCCGCTTGCCGGTCTCCTGCAGCGGATGGACCGGAAATTCCATCGGCACGCCGCCCGCCTCGCGGATGCCCGCCTTGATCCGGTCCATCAGGAAGACGTGGATCTTGTTGCAGGGCACCAGATCCGACCCGCTATTGGCGATGCCGATCACCGGGCGGCCCGATTGCAGCTCGCCCCGGGTGAAGGTCTGGTTCTGATAGCGCTCGACATACAGCGCGGTCATGCCGGGGTTGTTGGGATTGTCGAACCATTCCTGAGACCGGAACCGCTTGTTCGCGCGCGTGTCGCTCATGCCTTTCCTCCGCTTGCCGCCGGGCAGCCGTCTGTCTGCGACCGCTGAGGCGTCTGGCCTGCGCCGCTTCGGGGCGGTGCCGCAGCGTCCCGCGCGGCCAGACCCCGGGCGGCCCTTGGCACAGCATTCCGATCTGGTATACCAAATGCAAGGGCAATCCGCACCGAATGCCCCATGGCTCAGGGAGGACCTTGTCGTGACCGAGCGCCGCGCCATCGTGTCGGCCCCACCGCCGGGGCCGGTCCCGAAATCTTGTGCCCGACCAGTCCCCGGAGCGCGCCCGTGACCGAGGCACAAGCCTTTCGGAAGGGGGCGCTCGACTGCGCGCCGTTCATCCTGATCGTGGTGCCCTTCTCGCTTCTCTTCGGGGTGGTGGCGCGGGATGCCGGGTTGGACCTCTTGCAGGCCATGGCGATGTCGGTGCTGGTGATCGCGGGCGCCTCGCAATTCACCGCGCTGGCGCTTCTGGAAGATCACGCGCCGGTCTTCGTGGCACTTCTGGCGGCCCTGGCGGTCAATCTGCGGATGGCGATGTATTCAGCCGCACTCGTGCCCTATCTCGGCCATGCGCGGCTGGGGGTACGGGCGCTGATGGCCTATCTGATGGTCGACCAGGCCTTCGCCGTCGCGGTCCGCACCTACGAGGCCCATCCCGCCATGACGCCTGCGGCGCGCGTGGCCTATTACTTCGGTTGCATGGTCCTGATCTGCCCGTTCTGGTATGGCGGCACGCTGACCGGCGCGCTGGTCGGACAGGCGATCCCCGCGGAATTCTCGCTCGATTTCGCGGTGCCGGTCTGCTTCATCGCCCTGACCGCGCCGCTGATCCGGTCCCTGCCCCATGCGGTCGCGGCGCTCGTGTCGGCGCTGGCGGCGCTGGCGCTGGCCTGGCTGCCCTGGAGCCTCGGCCTGCCGGTCGCAGCACTTGTCGCGATGATCACCGGCGCGCAGACCGAACGCCTTCTGCAACGCAGGGGCCGGGCATGATCTCCGACGCGGCCTTCTGGAGCCTGACCGCGGCCCTTGCCGTCGGGACCTTCCTGATCCGGTTTTCCTTTCTGGGGATCTTCGGCCGCCGGACGCTGCCGCCCTGGGCGCTGTTGCACCTGAAATATGTGGGCGTCGCGGTGTTTCCGGCGCTGGTCGCGCCGCTCGTGCTCTGGCCCGAGGCAACGGGCGGCACCCCCGACCCCGCCCGGCTGATCGCGGCGCTGGCGGCGCTGGTCGCGGGGCTCAGAATCTCGGTTGTGGCAGCGATTCTGGCGGGGATGGGTACGCTTTATCTGATCGAGGCCGCCGCCCGCCTGCTGTGACCCGCGCCCGACGGGCGGCGGAAAGCCACGCGCAGCCTGCCGATCCGAAGGGAGGACTTTATCTCGGCGTTTCGCTTGGTATACCAGAACGGAAGCGGCCGGCAGGCCCGGCCCCGGGGAGGAGGCCCCATGACGCATCTGCAGTTCGCCGACAGCCTGTCGCGGCTTGGCACGGAATCGGCCTTCACGGTGCTGGCGCGGGCCCAGTCGCTGGCCGCCCAGGGGCGCGACATCATCAATCTCGGCATCGGCCAGCCCGATTTCCGCACGCCCGACCACATCGTCGAGGCCGGCATCAAGGCGCTGCGCGACGGCCATCACGGCTATACCCCCGCCAACGGGCTGCCCGCGCTGCGCCATGCCGTTGCCACCGACCTGCACCGCCGTCACGGGGTCGAGGTCGATCCCGAGACGGTCGTCATCGTGCCCGGCGGCAAGCCAACCATGTTCTTCGCCATGCTGATGTTCGGCCAGCCGGGGCGCGAGATCCTCTACCCAGATCCGGGCTTTCCGATCTATGAAAGCGCGATCCGCTATTCCGGCGCGACCCCGGTGCCGATCCCGCTGGAGGAACGCACGGGCTTTGCCTTCGAGGCCGACCGGGTGCTGGAACGGATCACCGACCGCACCAGCCTGATCGTGCTGAACAGCCCTGCCAACCCTACCGGCGGCGTCACCCCGCGCGCCGAAATCTCGCGCCTCGTCAAGGGGCTCGCGGCCTTTCCTCGGGTGGCGGTGCTGTCCGACGAGATCTATTCGTCGATGCTTTATGGCGGGCGCGAACATGTCAGCCTGCTGCAATATCCCGACATCCGCGACCGGCTGATCGTGCTCGATGGCTGGTCCAAGACCTATGCGATGACCGGCTGGCGGATCGGCTATGCGGTCTGGCCCGATGCCGCGCTGGATCACGTGACGCGGCTGTGCATCAACGACCATTCCTGCGTGAACGCCGCCGCCCAGCATGCCGCGCTGGCCGCGCTGACCGGGCCGCAGGACGCGGTCGCGGCGATGGTCGCCGAGTTCGACCGCCGCCGCGCCCATGTCGTGCGCGAGCTGAACGCCCTGCCCGGGGTCCGCTGCCCCGATCCCGGCGGCGCCTTCTACGCCTTCCCCAATATCGAGGGCACCGGAATGCGCGCGGCCGAGGCGCAGGACCTCTTCCTCGAGGAGGCGGGCGTCGCCACCATCGCGGGCACCGCCTTCGGCGCCCGGGGCGAGGGCTATCTGCGCCTCTCCTATGCCAGCTCGACCGAAACCCTCACCGAGGCCATCGCGCGGATCCGCGCGGTGCTCTGACGAAAGGCCGATCCATGACCGATACCCCCCTGCTGATCTGCGGCGCCGCTTTCACCGAGGACGAACGCGCGCGGCTGTCGACCGCCGTCTCGTCGGTGTCGGTCGATGCGCCCCGCGCCATCGCCGGGCTCGCCCCCGGGGCGGCCGCGCGGCTGCGCGCCGTTGCCTACAAGGGCCACGAGCCCTTCGGCGCGGCCGAGATGGACGGGCTGCAGGGGCTGGGGCTGATCGCCAATTTCGGCGTCGGCTACGATGCCATCGACGTGGCCGCCGCCACCCAGCGCGGCATCCGCGTGACCAACACGCCCGATGTGCTGAACGACGATGTGGCCGATCTGGCGGTGGGGCTGATCCTGGCCCAGGCGCGCAGCCTCGTGCGCGGTGACGGCTGGGTGCGCAGCGGCCGCTGGACCAAATACGGCGCCATGCCGCTGGCGCGGAAAGTGTCGGGGGCGCGGGCCGGCATTGTCGGGCTCGGCCGGATCGGGCGCGAGATCGCCGACCGTCTGGCCGCCTTCAAGATGGAAATCCACTACCATTCGCGGCAGGAAAAAGAGACCCCCGGCTGGCAGTATCACGCCGATCCGGTCGGTCTGGCGCGCGCGGTCGATTTTCTGGTCGTGGCGCTGGTCGGCGGCCCCGAGACCCGCAATTACGTCTCGGCCGAGGCGATCGCGGCGCTGGGGCCGACGGGCGTGCTGATCAACATCTCGCGCGGGACGACGGTCGACGAGGGCGCGCTGATCGCAGCCCTCGAAGAGCACCGGATCGCGGGCGCGGGGCTTGACGTCTATCTGGACGAACCGGCCATCGACCCGCGCTTTCAGGGGCTGGAAAACGTGGTGCTGCAACCGCATGTGGGGTCAGCCACCACCGAGACCCGGCGCGCCATGGCCGAGCTGCAACTGGCCAATATCCGCGCCTTCCTCGACGGCCAGCCGCTGCCGACCCCGGTCAACTGACGACCGGGCCGCCGGGCAGGTCGTCCTCGAGGAACTGGCGGATGTTGTCGGCAAAGCTGTCATCGGCGGTCAGGCCCAGCGCCAGCGCCCGGTCGGCGCGGATGTCGTCGCGCCAGCCCGACACGATCCTTTCGATCTCGGGCTGGGGCTCCCAGCGGATCAGACGCGCGGGCGCGGCCCCCGCGACCTCGGTCATCGCCGCGATCATCTGGCCGATGGTCCAGCGCCGCCCCGGCATGGTCATGCAGCGGTTCTGCCCCAGCGCGGCGGCCTCCAGTTCGGCCGCGCGGATCAGGTTCTCGACGCAGCGGCGCGGGCCGAGGTAGTAATGTGCGAAATCGGAACCGACCGGGCAGATCGCCTCCTGCCCCGACAAGGGTTCGCGAAAGATCCCCGACATGAAAGCCGAAGCGGCGCGGTTGGGCCGTCCCGGCCGCACCGAGATCGAGGGCAGCCGCAGCCCCCGCCCGTCGACCAGCCCGCGCCGGGAATAGTCGTTCAGCAGCAGTTCGGCCACCGCCTTCTGGGTGCCGTAGGAGGTCTGCGGGTTGAGGAAGGTGGCGTCGGTCACCGGGTCGGGCACCGCGCCGCCATAAACGGCAATGGACGAGGCGAAGACCAGCACCGGGCAGCTGCCCAGCGCCCGGCAACGCTCGAACACGTTCAGGCTTCCGCCCATGTTGACCGCCATCCCGGCATCGAGGTCCTCCTCGGCATGGGCCGAGACGATCGCCGCCAGATGGAAGATCACATCGGTCCCGGGCGCGATCCTGGCCGCGACCGAAGCCGGGTCCGCGATGTCGATCTTGAGGCTTTCGACCGGAAACGGCGCCTCGGGCATGGGCGGCGGGGCCACATCGGCCAGAGCGAGCCCCGTGATCGGCCGCCCGCGCAGCGTGCCGCGCCGGGCCAGCGCCCGGGCCAGACGCCCGCCGAGAAACCCGCCCGCGCCGAGGATCAGGACCTTCATGGCGCCGCCTTCAGGGCTGCGCCTTCAGGTGCGAAGATGTCGGGGGCAAGCGCGCCACGGCGCTGGATCACCGCGGCGGCCAGCGCCGCCGCCCGGCGCACCGCCTCGGGCGGCGCGGCACCTGTCGCGCGGGCTGCGAGGAACCCGGCCGCGAAACTGTCGCCCGCCGCCGTGCTGTCGATCACCTGCGCGACGGGTTCGGGCGCGATCTCGGCCTCCATGCCCTCGGCCCAAAGCCGGATCGGCGCGGCCCCGTTCTTGACGACGACCGTCGTCGCCCCGGCCTCACGGTAGCGCGCCACGGTCGCCTCGGGCGAGGCATCGCCAAAGGCCGCGCTTTCCTCGTCGAAGGAGGGCAGCACGGTGTCGGCAACCGAGGCGCCCAGCATCAGCCCTGCCCGCATCTCGTCCGCGTCCGCCCAAAGCCGGGGCCGCACATTGGTATCGAAGCTCACCCGCGCCCCCGCCGCCCGGGCGCGCGCCAGCGCCGCACAAAGACGCTCGCGCGCCTCGGGCGCGAGGATCGCCAGCGTGATGCCCGAGACATGCAGAAGATCGCGCCCGGCGAAGACCCGATCGAGCCAGTCCGGATCGTCGGCCATCGCCTTCGCCGCCGCCTGACCGCGCCAGTAGGAAAAGCTGCGCTCGCCGTCCTTCAGCGCGATCATGTAAAGCCCCACGGTGCGCCCCTCGATCCGGCGGATCGCCCCGGTTTCGACGCCCTCGCCCGCCATGAAGGCCAGCATGTCATCCGACACCGCATCGGTGCCCACGGCGGTCGCATAGCCGACCGACCAGTCCGCGCGCAGCAGCCGCCGGGCGTACCAGGCGCAATTGAAGGTGTCCCCGGCAAAGCCCATGCGAAAAAGCCCGTCCGTGGCCGGGGCAAGCTCTACCATGCATTCGCCGATGGCGAGAAAGAAATGATCCGGCATGTGTCTCCCTGCGGCCTGAGCCCGCGCGACAGGCGCGGCGCGCCCCCGGTTCTATCCGGTTTTCCGCCGCCTCGGCTAGGGACCTGTCCGCCCTTTCCCGGCGATTTCCCCTCCTGGCCCGCCCGGGCTGCCGCGCGACCGCCGGATCGGTGCCCCGCGGGCGTCGCGAGACGGCGCGCCCCAGGCGGCCTCCGCCCCGTGGCCGGTCTTTCCCCGGCGCCGCGACATGGTATACCAAAATCCGGGGCTGTCCTGGCCCCGCGAGACCGGGAGGGAACATGGATCTTTTCGACCTGAGCGGACGCACGGCGCTGGTGACCGGCGCCTCGATGGGGATCGGGCTGGGGCTTGCCCGGGCGCTGGCGGCGGCCGGGGCCCGGGTGGTGCTGAACGCGCGAGGAGCCGGGCGGCTGGAAGAGGCCGCCGCGATGCTGCGCGCCGAAGGGGCCGAGGCCGACACCCTGCCCTTCGACGTGACCGATGCCGGGGCGGCGGCGCGCGCCATCGACGGCTACGAGGCGCTGCGCCCCATCGACATCCTGATCAACAATGCAGGCATCCAGCACCGCGCGGCGCTGGAGGAGTTTCCGGTCGAATCCTTCGACCGGCTGATGCGCACCAATGTCAACGCAGCCTTCTATGTCGCCCGAGCCGTTGCGCCGCACATGATCGCGCGGGGACGCGGGCGGATCGTCAACATCGCCAGCGTGCAGGCGGCGCTGGCCCGCCCCGGGATCGCGCCCTATACCGCCTCGAAGGGGGCCATCGTCAACCTGACCAAGGGCATGGCCACGGACTGGGCGCGCCACGGGCTGTGCTGCAACGCCATCGCGCCGGGCTATTTCGACACGCCCCTGAACGCGGCGCTGGTGGCCGATCCGGACTTCTGTGCCTGGATCGAACGGCGCACCCCGGCCGGGCGCTGGGGCCGGATCGAGGATCTGGCCGGGGCCTGCATCTTCCTGGCCTCCGACGCCTCGGCCTTCGTCAACGGCCAGGTGATCTATGTCGACGGCGGCATGACCGCCTGCCTCTAGGCGCCTTTGGCCCCGAACGTCGCCATCCAGCCAAGGCTGTCGCCGGTCGGCCCCCCGGGACGGTACTCGGCGCCGACCGGCCTCGCATGGCCCAGCCGGTCGAGCAGGCCGAAGACGTGGCCATAGTCCAGCTCGCCATGATCGGGCGGGCCGCGGTCGGGCACCGAGGCCACCTGCACATGACCGATCAGCGGCATCAGCGCCTGCAGCCGGGCCGAGACATCGCCCTCGGCGCGCTGCACATGGTAGCAATCGAACATCAGCTTCAGGTTCGGCGCGGCCACCCGGTCGATCATCGCCACGGCCTCGGCCGTGCTGGCCAGCGCATAGCCCGGCACGTCATGGGGGTTGATCGGCTCGATCAGGATGCCGATGCCATAGGGCGCGGCCTCGAGACAGGCATAGGCCAGCGCCGCGGCCAGCGCCGCCTCGGCCTCGGGCCCGCGCGCGCATCCGGCCATGGCATGGATCTGCGGCACCTCCAGCGCCGCGGCCCAGGCGATCGACTGGTCGATCGCGGCCCGCGCCTCGAGCTCGCGCCCGGGAAGGGCGCAAAGCCCGAACTCGCCCGCCGCCGGATCGCCGGGGCGGGTGTTCAGAGACAGCATCGGCAGGCGGGTCTCGTCGAGGGCCGCGCGGATCGCGGCGCGCGGGATGTCGTAGGGCCAGTGGCATTCGACGGCAGAAAACCCCGCCGCTGCCGCCGCGCGGATCGCATCGGGCAACGCGAGCTCGCGCCAGAGAAACCCCAGATTGGCAGAGAACCTCACGTTCCCCTCCGGATCGGCTGAACCGCGCGTTCCGCCTTCATCGCTAGCGGCGCCGCCCCGGACCTGTCAAGCGCGCCCTTCCCTGCCCGCCGCTTCCGGTGTATCGCGGGACCCTCACGCCTCACCCCGTCCCGGAGCCCGGATGACCGCAGCCCCCCCGTTCGAGATCTTCCTCGCCGCCCTGCCGGGGCTCGAGCCGCTCTTGGCCGAAGAGGCCCGTGCAGCGGGCTTTGTGGCGCCTTCTGCGGTGCCCGGCGGCGTCACCGTTCAGGGCGGCTGGCCCGAGGTCTGGCGCGCCAATCTGGTCCTGCGCGGCGCCTCGCGGGTGCTGGTCCGGGTCGGGACCTTCCGCGCCTTCCATCTGGCCCAGCTCGACAAGCGGGCGCGAAAATTCGACTGGGCCGCGGTTCTCCGGCCCGACCGGCCGGTCCGGGTCGAGGTGCAGTGCCGGGCCTCGAAGATCTACCATGCGGGCGCCGCCGCCCAGCGGATCGAGCGCGCCATCGCCGAGACGCTCGGCGCGCCCGTCGGCGGCGAGGATGCGGTCGCGCTCAAGGTGCGGATCGACGACAACCTAGTGACGCTCAGCCTCGACAGCTCGGGCGAACCGCTGCACCGGCGCGGCCACAAGCAGGCGGTCGGCAAGGCCCCGCTGCGCGAAACGATGGCGGCCCTCTTCCTGCGCGCCTGCGGCTTCGACGGCACCGAACCGGTACTCGACCCGATGTGCGGCTCGGGCACCTTCCCGATCGAGGCGGCTGAAATCGCGGGCGGGCTCGCGCCCGGCCGCGACCGCAGCTTCGCCTTCGAGGACTTCGCCAGCTTCGACGCCGACGCCTGGGCCGCAATGAAGGCCCCCGCCCCCGCGCCTGCGGCACAGATCCGCTTCTTCGGCTCGGACCGCGATGACGGGGCGATCCGGATGGCCACGGCCAATGCCGCCCGCGCGGGTGTCGCGGACCGGACCGACTTCCGCCGCCACGCAGTCAGCGATCTGGTCCGGCCCGACGGCCCGCCCGGCCTCGTGATGGTCAACCCGCCCTATGGCGCAAGGATCGGCGAGCGAAAGCTCCTGTTCGCGGTCTACGGCGCCCTCGGGGCGACGCTGCGCGAGCGGTTCGCAGGCTGGCGGGTCGGGCTCGTCACCAGCGACGAGGGTCTTGCACGGGCGACGGGCCTGCCTTTCCTGCAACCCGGCGCGCCGGTCGCCCATGGCGGCCTGAAAGTGCGGCTCTTCCGGACGGCGCCCCTGCCCTGACCTCTTTCCCCGGGACCGGTGTTCCGTCATGGGTATTTCTGCCAAGAAGAAATCGGACGCCGTCTTCTTCTTGGCAGAAATACCCCAAGGATCGCGGCCCTGAAGGGGCCGCCCAGTGAAAGCGTGCGCGGCACGCGCTCCGCCGGATCGGCGACGGATTGGCTTCAGGGCAGTTCGATGAAACTCCCATAGGGGAATTTCATCTGCCAGGCGCCCTCGCGCCCGGCATGGTGAAGGGCGGCCCGCATCAGTCCGGCATGGGTGACCGCCAGAACCGTGCCGGCCCCATGCATCTCGTCGAGAAAGGGCACGACACGGGCATAGAACATGCCGACGCTTTCGCCGCCATGGGGGCGCGAGTCGTAGAAATGCGCGGCCCAGTGATCGAGCCCGTCGCGCGGCACCTCGGCCCAGGGCGTGCCCTCCCAGGCGCCGAAATCGATCTCGATCAGGCGGGGATCGATCTCGACCGGCAGGCCGCGCGCCGCGCCGATGTGATCGGCCAGACGGGTGCAGCGCAGCAGCGGGCTGGACAGCACCCGGTGGACCGGAGGAAGCGCCGCAAGAACCTCTGCCGCCTCTTCGGAGAAGCTTTCCGCGGGCGGATAGTCGGTGCGGCCGTAGCAGGTGCCCTCGGCCACGTCCGGGCGGGTGTGGCGCAGAAGGATCACACCCATGCCAGAAGCCCCAGCAGGATCGCGATCTCAGAGACCTGCTGCACCGCGCCCAGCCCGTCTCCGGTATGCCCGCCAAGCCGCCGGTTCAGCACCCGCTCTGCCCAGAGCGTGACTGCCGCCGCCAGCGCCAGCGCCGTCACGGCCGCGCCGATCCCCGCGCCGATCCAGAGGCCGAGCGCGATCAGCGCGCCCGTGCCCCAGGCGATGGCCATGCCGTCCCGGCCCGGACCGGCCGCGGCGAAGGCGGCCTTGCCCTCGCTGCGCGCATAGGGCAGCCGCACCATGACCAGGACCGAGGCGAGGCGGCTGAGCCCGTGCGCCGCGACCAGCGCGCCCGCTGCCGCCCAGCCGCCCGCCGCCGCGCCGAGCCCGGCCAGCGCCGCGGCCTTCAGCCCCAGCGCCAGCATCAGCGTCACCGCGCCATAGCTGCCGATCCGGCTGTCGCGCATGATTTCCAGAGCGCGCTCGCGCGTCAGCCCGCCGCCAAGCCCGTCGGCCATGTCGGCCAACCCGTCCTCGTGCAGCGCGCCGGTCAGCCGCACGCCCGCGGCAAGTGTCAGAACCGCCGCCACCGCCGGGGGAAAGACCGCCGCCGCGGCCGCGTAGACCAGCCCCAGAGCCGCGCCGATCAGCGCCCCGCACAGCGGAAAATAGCGCGTCGCCCGGCGCATCCGGTCGGGCGTGTAGCCCGGATCGGCGGGCAGCGGCAGGCGGCTGACGAATTGCAGCGCCAGCACGACCAGCCGCGCCTCTTCGCCCAGCCGGGTGACCGGGGTCATTGCGGCCCCGTCACGCCGGCATCGTCGAAGCTGGCCATGGTGTTCAGCATCTCGCCCGCGGCCTTCAGCAGCGGCCAGGCGAGAAGCGCTCCGGTGCCCTCGCCCAGCCGAAGCCCGAGCCGCAGCAGAGGTTCGGCCCCGAGCGCGTCGAGCAGCGCGCCATGGCCCTGTTCCTCGGAGCGGTGCGAGAAGACCATCGCGGCCCGGGTCGCAGGCACGATGCGTGCGGCGGCAAGTGCCGCCGATGTCGCGATGAACCCGTCGACGATGATGACCTTCTTCGCCTCGGCCGCGCCGATCATCGCCCCGGCCATCATTGCGATCTCGAAGCCGCCATACTGGGCCAGCGCCTCTTGCGGGCCAAGATCGCCGGTCCGCGCCGCGGCACGTTCCAGCACCTGACGCTTGTGCGTCAGCCCGTCATCGTCAAGCCCGGTGCCGCGACCCACCAGGATGTCGAGCCCGACCCCGGTCAGCTTGTGGCCGAGCGCGGCCGCCGAGGCGGTGTTGGCGATCCCCATCTCGCCATAGGCCACCGCATCGGCGGGGCTTTCGGCACCAAGCTTGCGGCCCTCTTCCAGCGCGCGCGCGCAGTCCTCGGCGCTCATCGCGGGCTCGTGCAGGAAGCTTTTCGTGCCCGCGCCGATCCGGCGCTCGATCAGGCCCTCGAGGCCGAAAGGCTCGCCCGCGATCCCGGCATCGACGACCTTCATCCGGGCGCCGACAGCGCGCGCGAAGGCATTGGCCCCGGCCCCGCCCGCCAGATAGTTCAGCACCATCTGCCGCGTCACTTCCTGCGGAAATTTCGACACGCCCTCGGCGGCGATGCCGTGATCGGCCGCGAAGATCGTCAGCTCGCAGCCGTCCATCCGCGGGCTCAGCGTGCCCTGCACGGTGGCCATGACCGTCGCCAGATCCTCGATCCGGCCGAGCGATCCCAGGGGTTTGGTCTTGAAGTCGATCTTGTGCTGGAGCGCGGCGGCGAAATCGGTGTCGGTGGTCATCCGGTGGGGCCTCTCGTTGCTGTCGCGGCGTGTCTTAGGACGGGGCGACGGGCGCTGCAATCGGCAACGGCACAAGCAACCGGCCAAGGCGCCGCAGCCGGTGCCGCGCGGTCGCCGCACCGGCAACGAGGGGAAAGGCGCAAGCCGGGCCCGGGCCCGCACGCGCCGCGGACCGACGGCGTTCGCTAGGGCTGGGCGCGTCCGGTCGCGAGGTCCAGTTTCCACAGGCTCAGCGCCTTCAGCACCCGGTCGGCCCGCTCTGCGAAAGCGCCGCCCATCATCGTCCGCGCCTCGTCCGCGCGGCCCGCCAGCGCCAGGCCCAGCACCTGCGCGGCGGTGGCGTGAAAGGCGGCATGGGCGGCGTCGATCGCCTGCCAGCCCTTGCCCGCCTTCAGATCCGGCGGGATTGCGGCGCCATGGAACCAGCGGCCGAAATCGCAGCTCTTGTCGCAACCGGCCTTTTCGGGTGTGAATTCGGACCGGCCCTGGGCAATGGCCGCCGCCAGGTGCGAGCGCCATTTGAGGTGCTTGATCTGGGCCGCCGCGACTTCGGCGATCATGTCGGACTGTTGGCTCATCGGGCGCTCCGGAGTGAAGGCTGTGCGCGGGCACTCTGCATCGGCAGCGTTAACCCGGTCCTAATGTCACCGCGACGTCGCCGGATGCGGTTGCGTAAAGGTCCCGGCAATCTTTCCGGGCGAAAACATGCGGGCCGGACCGCTCCGGCGCCCTGTCACGCCCCGCAAGATCCCGACCCGTTTCCCTGCGCCTTCAGACTGCCCCTTCAGACCGACCCGTCCCCCAGTGCCCGCGTAACGAGGATCCAGCATGCCCGTCTCTGCCCGGAAACCGCCTGTCGGCAGGCCCGTCCCGTGGTCTGTGCTTCTGCTGGCCGCCGCGCTGGCCGCCCTCATCGGCGCCGAGCTTCACTTCTACGACCGGCTCGCCCGGCTCGCGGCCGGGGCGCCCACAAGCGAGACCGCCGCCCGGGCGCTGACCCGCGATCTTGGCGCGGCGTTTCTCTGGACCGGGGCCGGGGCCGCCGCCATCGCGCTGGCCACCGCGCTTTTCGGGCTCTGGCCCCTGGCCCGGATGACCCGGGCGGCGACGGCTCTGGCCGAGGGCCGTCTGGCCGACCTGCCCCGCCTGCCGCTTGCGCCCCCCGAAATTGCCCGCCTGAGGGGCGCGCTTGTCGATCTGCGCCGCATGCTGGAGGAACGCGCCAGTGTCGAAGACCGCGAGCGTCTGTCGGAAATCGAACGCTACGACCACTGGGCCGAACAGCATGTGGTGGTGACATGTCTGGCCAAGGGGTTGCATGGGCTGGCCGAGGGCGACCTCCGCCACCGGCTCGATCTGCGCTTTCCCGCCGATTTCGAACCGCTTCGCACGAATTTCAACGCGACCCTGGACGAGTTGAACCGGCTGATCGGGGCGGTGGCGCGGAACGGCACCAAAATTCACGCGCTTTCCGACGAGATCGGCGGGTCGTCGGACGACCTGTCACGGCGCACCGAAAACCAGGCGGCCACGCTGGAAGAGACCGCCGCGGCGATGGACGAGTTGACCGCAAGCGTGCGGATGGCGGCCGACGGGGCGGCGCAGGTCGCCGATGTGACACGCGAGGCCCAGAGCGACGCCGAACGCAATGGCGATGTCGTGCGACAGGCGGTCGAGGCGATGGCGCAGATCAAGGCGTCGTCGGAGGGCATCAGCCAGATCATCGGGGTGATCGAAGACATCGCCTTGCAGACCAATCTTCTGGCCCTGAACGCGGGCGTCGAGGCGGCGCGGGCGGGCGAGGCCGGGCGGGGCTTTGCCGTGGTCGCCTCCGAGGTGCGGGCGCTGGCGCAACGGTCGTCCGAGGCGGCGAAAGAGATCAAGACGCTGATCGTCACCAGCTCGGATCAGGTCGAGGCCGGGGTGTCGCTGGTCAACCGCGCGGGCGATGCGCTGGCGGACATCGTCACCCGCGTCGGCCAGATCGCCGAGCTGGTGGCCGGGATCGCCACCGGCGCACAGGAACAGTCCGTGGGCCTTGGCGAGATCAATATCGGCGTGAGCCAGCTCGATCGGGTCACCCAGCAGGATGCCGCGATGGTCGAGGCGAGCACCGCCGCCGCCGCGACCCTGCGGCATCAGACCGAAGAACTTGAAGCGATGGTGGCGCGCTTCCGGCTGCGCCAGGACGCGCCCGGCGCCGAGGTTCTGGCCTTCCCGGGCGGGCGAAGCAGCGGCGCGCTGGACGCCATCTGGCAGGACTTCGCGGCTGCCGGCCCCTGACGGGCGTTCCACGGGCAGGGCTTTCGACCCTTTTGGGCCCGCACCCTCCGGTGCGGGCCGGATCGTTTTGTCTCGACGGTGCGCGGCCCTTTCAGGCCACGGCACAGGGCCAGCAACAAAATTTCCTCACCGTTGCGGTGCGCGCATGATTCTGAGAATATCACCAGATTGAAACCGATTTTACGGACTTGGGCTTTGGTCGATTCTTTTGCGTGCCCGGTGCCGTTCGAGGGCACTGCCGGAACCGGATTGCGGATCCTTCGAAGACCGCGCGGCCTGAGCGCCGCCACACCCTGCGGTGCGATCTGTCGGGGGCGGCCCGATCCTTCAGCCTTCGTTCCCATATCGCCGATTTCCCGGGAGGACCGCCATGACCCTGACCGCCTGCATGAAGCTGCCCGACATCGAGGGAGAATCGGTCCGCCCCGGGCATGAGCGCGGCATCGACGTCTTTGACATTCATTGCGCGCCGGACCGCGACCTGCGCACCGGCGCCGGAACGGGAAATGTCCGCGGCCGCCCCGCCCTGGGTCCGCTTTCGATCCGGAAAGGGGACGACGCCGCCGCGTCGCATCTCGCGCCGGCGCGTCTGATCGGCAAGCCCTTCCCCGAGGCGAGGACCGTGCTGTGGACGTCCTGCGACGACATGCACAGGGACCTGGACTATCTGACGATCCCCCTGACCAATGCGGCGATCAGCCTTTACGAGATCCTCGGCGCCGACGGGGGCCCCGCGGCGCTGCGGGAACGGATCGATCCGATCTTCGAGGCGGTCAACATCCGCTATATCGAGCAGGCCGCCGACCAGTCGGCCGGGACCCCACACGAAATCGACTGCGAGATCGGGGCCCGTGCCTGAGGTGGGTGCGACCCGGCCGCATCCGCCCCGTGCCGCCGCGGGTCCGCGCGGGCGCGCGCGTGTCTGCCCGTCGCACACCCGTCCGGTCGCATGCCGCGGGACGCTGACCGCTTCCGACCCGGAGGCGCCGTGACTCCTGCCACCGGATTCTTCGGAAAGATCCCCATGGCGGGCGATTTCGTCACCCAGGGCGTGCCCGGGATGATGCGGATCGCGCTCGACCGCTGGATGAAGGCGCATCTGGCAACGCGCTCGGCCTGGCCCGGGTCCTGGCCCGACACCGGCCTGAGGGCCACGCTGGAGCTGGGCAAGGGCACGCTGACCGCGCTGATCCTGCCCAGCCGCGACCGGTCGGGGCGGGCCTTCCCGCTGGCCTGCTGCCGCATCCCGGGCCTCGACTGGGACGCGGCCGAGGAGTGGTGCGACACCGCGCTGCCCACCGCGCGGGCGGCCGTGGCGGGGGCGCTGTCGCCGGCAAGCCTTGGCGCCGCGCTGGACGCGCTGCCGCCTGCGCGCGGCATCGACCCCGAACCCGGGCTCTGGATTGCCGATCCGCCGGTCGCGGAAAACCTGCCGGTCGAGCAGATCCTCGCCGAACTGATGGGTCCGATCGGCGCGGTCTGAGCGCGGCTCTGCCGCCGACCGCGCAAAAGATGCGAGGTCCCGGTCACCGCGGCCTGCAAAGGACAGCCGCAGGCCCCCCGAAGCATCGCCCCCCACGACGCCCCGCCGCAGCAAGTCACGTGCTGCGACATCGCCCCCGGCATGGGGCGCGGTGCCGACGCCGCTTGATGCGCGACATGCGAAAACTCGTCGGGCAAACTGATTTCGCTGAATTTTACAAAGACTCTCGACCGCGCAACCGAGACCCCGCGCCGCGCCCGGTTGCGACCTGCGGCCGCAGATGCCCGAAAGAAGGGCAAACTTGATCGAGGTCAAAGTGCCAATCTAGACGTCTTCTAATTTCAATTTCGCGCGAACCATCCAAAAGAAACGGTTCATCCCATGACACGCCTCCTTGCAACAGCCCTTCTGTCCACCGCGCTCGCCGTGCCGGCCGCCGCCTCCGAATTGCGCGACATGGCGCTCGACTATTTCGAGCCCCTGCCCTCGACCGTACCGCAAATGGCCGACAACCGCGCAACGCCCGAAAAGATCGACCTCGGCAAGGCCCTGTTCTTCGACCCGCGCCTGTCGGCCTCGGGCGTCTTTTCCTGCTATTCCTGTCACAACCTGACCACCGGCGGCGACGACAACCTGGAAACCTCGATCGGGCATGGCTGGCAGAAAGGCCCGCGCAACGCGCCCACCGTGCTGAACGCGGTGCTGAACATCGCCCAGTTCTGGGACGGCCGCGCCGAAGACCTGAAAGCCCAGGCCAAGGGGCCGGTACAGGCCGGGGTCGAGATGGCCAACACCCCCGACAACGTGGTCGCGACGCTGAAATCCATGGGCCAGTATATCGACTGGTTCGAGGCCGCCTTCCCGGGCGAGGCCGATGCCGTCAGCTTCGACAACATGGCCCGCGCCATCGAGGCCTTCGAGGCGACGCTGATCACCCCGGCCCCCTTCGACGCCTTCCTGAACGGCGACGAGATGGCACTGGATGACACCCAGAAAGAGGGGCTTCAGCTCTTTGTCGACAAGGGCTGCGTGACCTGCCACAACGGCGTCAACCTAGGCGGAAACGGCTATTTCCCCTTCGGTCTGGTCGAGAAACCCGGCGCCGACATCCTGCCCGAGGGCGACAAGGGCCGCTATTCGGTGACCGCCACGGCCAGCGACGAATACGTATTCCGCGCGGCCCCGCTGCGCAACGTCGCGCTGACCGCGCCCTATTTCCATTCGGGCAAGGTCTGGGACCTGAAAACCGCCGTGCAGGTGATGGGCGCGGCCCAGCTGGGCGAGGATGTCTCGGACGAGGAAGCGACCCGGATCGTGGCCTTCCTCGACAGCCTGACCGGCACCATGCCCGCGATCACCACGCCGGTCCTGCCGCCTGAAACCGATGCCACGCCGCGGCCGAGCGCCGAGGTGATGCAACGCTAGCCCGACCGTCTGTCTCCGGGCACCTCAGAAGGGCCGGTCATCGCGCCGGCCCTTCCCTTTGCAGGCCCCGCCCCGGCTTCGACTCGGCCGGGACCCGTCCCGGCGGGCGCGGGGCGAAAAGATTGCGCCGCCAATGACAAATCATGTCCGATTCATTTCAAACGACCGCCGAAATATGCGGCAGCGCGGCATCAACTGTCTTTCATTCAGGCAGGGCGATTAAAGAAAACGGAAAGTGACCTGTCATTTTGTCCCGTTTCCGACAATCCATTGGACAAGCGCGCAAAGCGTTGGAATTATTCAATCAGAAGCATAGAGATGCGCGATGTCCTCCACCAGTATGACTCTGAGCGGCAGTCCCGCGCTGCCCAAGTTTGACGTTCGCGAGCGGTTTCCGCTCGACACCGTCTGCGAGGCCGCCAAGATCCTGACCGGCGCAAGCGACCCGGTCGCGGCCATGCCGTCCGTCCTGAACGTCCTGTCCTCGTTCATGGGCCTTCAAATGGGTGCTCTGGCGCTGCTCGACGACAGCGGCGCGGGCCAGACCGCGTCCGGCAAGGTGAACCCCTTCGTGATCGCGGCCACCTCACGCGGGGCGGCCAGCGCGCCCGCGGCCAGCCGCGCGATGCCGGTCGCCGCCACCAGGGCGGTGTTCCGGACCGGGGTGGCGCTTGTCTCCTGCGACGTGGCGGGCGAGCTTGGCCCCGAGGCGCTGCCGCCGCAGGCGCCGCATGACCGCTTTGCCTTCATCGCCGTGCCGATCCGCGAACAGGTGCATTCGCCCTATGTGATCGGCGTGCTCGGCGCCTGGCGCGACCTGACCGAAGAGGTTTATCCCAATATCGACGAGGACCAGCGGGTGATGACCATGGTCGCCTCGATCCTCGAACAGTCGGTCAAGTTCCGCCGTCTGGTCGCGCGCGACCGCGAGCGGCTGATGGAAGAGGCGCGGCTGGCGCTGCGCCATGCCAACGAGAAGTCGGTGGCCGAGGCGCGGGTTCCGGCGGAACCGATCCGGGGCATCATCGGCGACAGCCCGGCGATCAAGTCGGTGATCGCGCAGATCCGCAAGGTGGCGACGACCCGGACGCCGGTGCTTCTGCGCGGCGAAAGCGGCACCGGCAAGGAGCTGTTCGCCCGCGCGGTGCATGCGCTGTCGGACCGCAAGGACAAGCCCTTCGTCAAGGTCAACTGCGCGGCCCTGAGCCAGTCGCTGCTGGAATCCGAGCTGTTCGGCCATGAGAAAGGGTCCTTCACCGGTGCCGTGGCGCAGAAGAAGGGGCGGTTCGAACTGGCCGACAAGGGCACGCTGTTCCTTGACGAGATCGGCGAGATCGGTCCCGAATTCCAGGTCAAGCTGCTGCGGATCCTGCAGGAGGGCGAATTCGAACGCGTAGGCGGCGCCAAGACCCTGCGTGTCGATGTGCGGCTGGTGACGGCCACCAACCGCGACCTCGAGGCGGCGGTGGCGCGCGGCGCGTTCCGGGCCGATCTGTATTTCCGGATCTGCGTGGTGCCGATCCTGCTGCCGCCGCTGCGCGACCGGCTGGAGGATGTGCCCAAACTGGCGCAGGCCTTCCTCGACCGGTTCAACGAACAGAACGGCATGAACAAGCGGATGACGCCGCAGGCCGTCTCGGCGCTGGCGCGCTGTCAGTTCCCGGGCAATGTGCGCGAACTGGAAAACTGCATCAGCCGGGTCGCGGCGCTGTCCTCGGGCACCGAGATCGGCGCGCAGGAACTGGCCTGCCATCAGGGCACCTGCCTCTCGGCCGAGTTGTGGCGGATGCAGACCGGCGAGCAGTCTCCGATCGGCGGGCTCGCCGCGGTGCGCACACCCCTGCCGGTGATCGACAGCGGCGTGGGCCAGCGCCCGCCGGCGACCGCCTGTCCGATCGGCTTCGGCGAAGGCCCGGCAACGGCTCCCGCCTGCCAGGCACCTGCCGCACCGCCGCCGGTCGAGCCCGAGCCCCAGGACGAACGCGCCCGGCTGGTCGATGCGATGGAACGGGCGGGCTGGGTGCAGGCCAAGGCCGCGCGGCTTCTGGGACTGACCCCGCGCCAGATCGGCTATGCGCTGAAAAAGCACAACATCCCGTTGCGCCGGTTCTAGGCGGGCTTCGCCCCCGGCGCAGACCAAACGAGGGGCGGTCCCGGACGGGGCCGCCCCTTTCGTCTGCGCCCCCGCACAGCCCACACCCCTTTGTCGGGTTTCGGACGTTCTGTCGGATCGTTGTTCCGTCGCCGCCCGCGCCGCAGCGCCCGAACCCAATGCAAACAAGGGGTCCGGCCCGCCCGCAGGACTTGGCACGCTGAATGCTTCTATCTACCCGGAACCCGATTTCTGCGAGGAGACGTGCCGATGTCCGCCACTCTGATCCCGATTTCCGGCCTTCAGGTCGCGTCCCGCAAGGACATGGGCGAGGCGATGGCCCAGGGCGGCGGCTGTTCGTCGGGGTCCTGTGGATCGTCGCAAGGCCCGGCCGACATGGACCCGGAGACCTGGGCCAAGGTCAAGGATCACCCCTGCTATTCGGAAGAGGCGCATCACTACTTCGCGCGGATGCATGTGGCCGTCGCGCCCGCCTGCAACATCCAGTGCAACTACTGCAACCGCAAATACGACTGCGCCAATGAAAGCCGCCCCGGCGTGGTGTCGGAACGGCTGACGCCCGAGCAGGCGGCGCGCAAGGTGCTGGCGGTCGCGGCCTCGGTGCCGCAGCTGTCGGTGCTGGGGATCGCGGGCCCGGGCGATGCCGCCTATGACTGGCGCCGCACCAAGGCCACCTTCGATCTGGTCTCGAAGGACCTGCCCGACATCAAGCTGTGCCTTTCGTCGAACGGGCTCGCCCTGCCCGATCATATCGACGAGATCGTGGCGATGAACATCGACCACGTCACCATCACCATCAACGCCATCGACCCCGAGATCGGGCAGCACATCTATCCCTGGATCTTCTACGACGGCAAACGCCGCACCGGGATCGAGGCCGCCACCATCCTGCGCGACCGCCAGATGCTGAGCCTCGAGATGCTGAAGGCGCGCGGGGTTCTGGTGAAGGTCAACTCGGTGCTGATCCCCGGCATCAACGACGACCACCTGATCGAGGTGAACAAGGCCGTCAAGGCGCGCGGCGCCTTCCTGCACAACATCATGCCGCTGATTTCCGACCCGGCGCATGGCACCCATTTCGGCCTGACCGGCCAGCGCGGCCCGACCGGCGCCGAGCTGAAGAAGGTGCAGGATGCCTGCGCGGGCGGCGCCAACCTGATGCGCCATTGCCGCCAGTGCCGTGCCGATGCGGTCGGACTTCTGGGCGAGGACCGGGGCCAGGACTTCACGCTGGACAAGCTGCCCGAGGTGATCGCGGACGCGTCCGAAGCCCGCACCGCCTATCGCGACTGGGTGGCCGAGGAACGCCGCGACCGCGCCGCCGCCGCCGCGCAGGCCGAGGCGACCGTGGCCGAGACCGGGAAATCGACGCTTTTTGCGGTCTGCACCCGTGGCTCGGGCCGCATCAACATGCATTTCGGCAAGGTGACCGAGTTCCAGATCTACGAGGCCGATGCCGAGGGCATCCGCTTCGTCGGCCACCGCCGCGCCGACAATTACTGCCTGGGCGGGCATGGCGACAAAGCGCGCATGGACGAGATCCTGCGGGTGCTTGAGGATGTGCCCTACGTGCTCTGTTCCAAGATCGGAGCCGGCCCGAAGAAACGCCTGGCCGAGGCCGGTATCGAGGCGATCGACGGCCTCGCCCAGGATTACATCGAGACGGCCATCGCCGCCGTCCTGCACTCGAAAACCGCGCGCCCCGGACGGACTGCCGAGAGCGCGTGACCCGGCCAAGACCAAACCCGAAGGAGACTCCCATGGCCCTGAAAATCGTCAAATCGCAATGCACCGTCTGCGGCGCCTGCGAATTCGAATGCCCGAACGCCGCCATCAAGTTCAAGGGCGACGCCTACATCATCGATGCCGAGAAATGCACCGAATGCGAAGGCCAGTTCGACGCCCCGCAATGCGCGGCCGTCTGCCCGGTGCCGAACACCTGCGTTCCGGCCTGATCCTGCATGACCGGCGGTCCAGACCCGGTCGACTGGCAGGGAACGGCGCTTGACTGCGCCGCCTGCCGGTTTTCCGGGCTTCTGGCCCGCCAGCAATGCGGCCCGGGCTGGTCCTGCGCCTTCGATCGCTATGCGCCGAGGATCGCGCGGTTCTTCATGATGAACCCCGACGCGGCCGACAGCTGTCTGGACGATCCCTATTCGGAGACCCGCGCCAATGCCGCGCGGCTCGCCAACATCTTCCGCCTGCGCCCGCTGTTGAACGACCCCGATCCGGGGGTGCGCGCGGTCGCGGCGGTCCGCCTGCCCGCCGCGCAGTCGAAGGCCGCGCTGGACGATCCCGACCGCGAGGTGCGGATCGCGCTGGCCTGGCGGATGCCCTTTGCCGATCTGGTGCCGCTTCTGCGCGACCCCGATCCCTTCGTGCGGCAGGTCGCGGCCCGGCGCGCCGATCCCGGTGTGCTGCCGATCCTGACCCATGACCCCGCCCCCGAAATCCGCAAGCTGGTCGCCGAGCGGGTGGCGCCGCGCTGGCTCGACCCGCTGATCGTCGATCCCGACCCCGCAGTGCGCCGCGCCGTAGCCCATCGGATCGACCCCGCCCGGCTCGGGCCGCTCGCCGAGGACAGCGACCTCCGGGTCCGCCACGCGGTGGCCGAACGCGCCGGGGCCGCGCTTGCCCGCAGGCTTCTGGACGACCCCGAAGCGCCGGTCCGTCAGGCCGCGGCCGACCGGCTGGCCGAGATCGGGGCGGCCACCCCTCCCGCCGAAAGGAACAGCGATGTCGACGGATGACAAGGAAATCGAGATTTACGGCCCGCCCGCCTTCCAGCCCGGCGAGAAGGTCCGCGCGCGCAAGCATATCCGCAATGACGGCACCGTGCCCGGCCGCGAGATCGGCGAATTCGTGGTCAGGAAGGGCGAGGTCGGCTATGTCCGCGACATCGGCACCTTCCTGCAGCAGTTCTACGTCTACGCGGTCGAATTCATCGACAGCCGCTCGATCGTCGGCATGCGCCGCGACGAACTCGACAGCCTCGACACCCCCGCCAAGGAGAAGACCGCATGAAGATCACCGTTCGCGACACGCCCAAGGGCATGGAAGTCTACGTGGCCAAGAAGGACCTCGAAGAGTTGATCGTCGATTCCGAGCATCCCGGGATCTGGGGCGGCTGGGCGAAGCTGACCAATGGCTGGGTGTTCGACATGCCCGCCTATGACACGCCGCCCGCGCTGCCGATCACGATCGAGGCGCGCCGCCTCTCGACGGAGTGAGCGGGATGGCGGCCCCGGACCGGCTGTCCGCGCTGCTCGACGAGGTCGCGGCCGGGCGCCGCGTGCCCTATCTGGGCGCGGGCGTCGCCGCCACCGCGGGCGGCGGCCAGCCCGCCTCGCCCGAGGCGCTTTGCGCCGCGATCGAGGCCAGGGTGCGTGCGCCGAAACGCGCCTCGGGAAACCTCTGGTCGGTCGCGCAATTTGTCGAGGGCCGGCGCTTCCGCCGCACCCTCGATGCCATTGTGCAGGAGGCCTTCGCCGCGCGGCCCGAGCCCGGGCCGCTGCATCGCTGGATCGCCCAGGTCCGCCCGCCGCTGGTGGTCGATGCCTGGTATGACGGCGCGCTGATCGCGGCCGCGGAGGGCACCGGCGGCTGGGGCTTCGTCCAGGGCGTCAGCCGCCATGGCGAATGGAGCGAGATCTGGACCCGCGCCTATGATGCGTCGGGCAGCCTTGTCGGCGAAGAGCCCGATCCCGCCTGGCAGATGCTGATCTACAAGCCCCACGGGCTGATCCGCGAAGGCCATGCCTTCCTGATGTCCGACAACGACTATGTCGAGGTTCTGACAGAGATCGACATTCAGTCGCCGATCCCCGAGGAAGTGCAGAACCGCCGCACCGGCCGCCCCTTCATGTTCCTCGGCTGCCGGTTTGACGACCAGATGCTGAGAACCTTCGCCCGCCAGATCGCCAAACGCTCTGCCAAAGGCCATGCCGCGGTGATCGAAGGCGATCTGACCCGGATGGAGGCGCGCTTTCTCGAGGAGCTCGGGATCGAACGGCTCGACCTGCCGCTCGATGCGGTGGCCGAAGCGCTGGGCGCCCCCGCCTGACGACAGATCCAGCGGCGCGCGCGTGTCGCGCGCACGTTTTACCTGACGGCCCCTTCGGGGGCCGTCTGCATTTGGGTATTTCGGCCAAGAAGAAAGACGATCGCGCTCTTTGCCGCTTCTTCTTGGCTCAAATACCCATGACGAACCGCCCGTCGCAGGCGAGACGCCGGAAGCAGGGCGGAATTGTCGGGTCTTTGTCGCGTTCGACACATCTGCGCAGCGCCGACAAAATCCCCTCAGGCCTTTGTATTTACGTGATTTTAAATTCCACACCAGCTTGGCACGCTTCCTGCTTATTTCCAATCGAGAGCGGCCGCGATGCCTTCTCGCGACACGACACGGAAACGAACCTAGCTGCAAAGGATATCCCCATGGGCTCTCTGAGACAGATCGCCTTCTACGGTAAAGGTGGGATCGGCAAGTCGACCACCTCGCAAAACACGCTGGCCGCCCTGGTCGAGATGGGTCAGAAGATCCTGATCGTCGGCTGCGACCCCAAGGCGGACTCGACCCGTCTGATCCTCAACACCAAGCTGCAGGACACCGTGCTGCACCTCGCCGCCGAAGCGGGCTCGGTCGAGGATCTCGAACTCGAAGACGTGATGAAAATCGGCTACAAGGGCATCAAATGCACCGAAGCCGGTGGCCCCGAGCCGGGCGTCGGCTGTGCCGGCCGTGGCGTGATCACCGCCATCAACTTCCTGGAAGAAAACGGCGCCTACGATGACGTGGACTACGTGTCCTACGACGTGCTCGGCGACGTGGTCTGCGGCGGCTTCGCCATGCCGATCCGCGAGAACAAAGCCCAGGAAATCTACATCGTCATGTCGGGCGAGATGATGGCGCTTTATGCCGCCAACAACATCTCGAAAGGCATCCTGAAATACGCCAACTCCGGCGGCGTGCGTCTGGGCGGGCTGATCTGCAACGAACGCCAGACCGACCGCGAGCTGGAACTGGCCGAGGCGCTGGCCTCGAAGCTCGGCTGCAAGATGATCCACTTCGTGCCGCGCAACAACATCGTGCAGCACGCCGAGCTGCGCCGCGAGACCGTGATCCAGTACGCCCCCGACAGCAGCCAGGCGGACGAGTACCGCCAGCTGGCCCAGAAGATCCATAACAACTCGGGCCAGGGCGTCGTCCCCACCCCGATCACCATGGAAGAACTGGAAGAGATGCTGATGGACTTCGGCATCATGCAGTCCGAGGAAGACCGGCTCGCCGCGATCGCCGCGTCCGAGGCCTGAGTATCGCGGGGCCGGCGCGCCAGCCGGCCCCCCCACCCCGCCCCAAGGAGCCTGCCAGATGGCTAAAGACATTCCCGATCCGATCGCGCCCGAAAAGCTGATCGAAGAGGTCCTCTCCGCCTATCCCGCCAAGTCGGCCAAGAAACGCGCCAAGCACCTGGGCGTGGCGGCCCCCGTGGCCGAAGGAGAAACCGAGATCGTGTCGAAATGCGACACGGTCAAATCGAACATCAAGTCGGTCCCCGGCGTGATGACCATCCGCGGCTGTGCCTATGCCGGCTCGAAGGGTGTGGTCTGGGGTCCGGTCAAAGACATGGTCCATATCAGCCACGGCCCGGTGGGCTGCGGTCACTATTCCTGGTCCCAGCGCCGCAACTACTATACCGGCACCACGGGCGTCGACAGCTTCGTGACCTTCCAGTTCACGACCGACTTCCAGGAAAAGGACATCGTCTTCGGCGGCGACAAGAAGCTTGAAAAGACGATCGACGAGATCAACGAGCTGTTCCCGCTGGCCAAGGGCATCTCGGTCCAGTCGGAATGCCCGATCGGCCTGATCGGCGACGACATCGAGGCCGTCTCGAAGAAGAAGAAGAAAGACATCGGCAAGACCATCGTGCCGGTCCGCTGCGAAGGCTTCCGCGGCGTGTCGCAGTCGCTGGGTCACCACATCGCCAATGACGCGATCCGCGACTGGGTGTTCAACGGCGGCGAGGAATCGAGCTACCAGCCCGGCCCCTATGACGTCAACATCATCGGCGACTACAACATCGGCGGCGACGCCTGGGCCTCGCGGATGCTGCTGGAGGAAATCGGCCTGAACGTGGTCGGGTCCTGGTCGGGCGACGCGACGCTGACCGAGATCGAGAACGCGCCGAAAGCCAAGCTGAACCTCATCCACTGCTACCGGTCGATGAACTACATCTGCCGCTACATGGAAGAGAATTACGGCGTCGGCTGGATGGAATACAACTTCTTCGGACCGAGCCAGATCGCCGCCTCGCTGCGCGCCATCGCCGCCAAGTTCGACAAGACCATCCAGGACAAGGCCGAGGAAGTCATCGCCAAGTACCAGCCGCTGGTTGACGCGGTGCTGGCGAAATACAAGCCCCGCCTCGAAGGCAAGAAGGTCATGCTTTATGTCGGCGGGCTGCGTCCGCGCCACGTGGTCGATGCCTATCACGACCTCGGCATGGAGATCGTCGGCACCGGCTACGAATTCGCCCATGGCGACGACTACAAGCGGACCGGCGAGTACATCAAGGAAGGCACGCTGATCTACGATGACGTGACCGGCTACGAGCTCGAGAAGTTCATCGAAGGCATGCGCCCCGACCTCGTGGGCTCGGGCATCAAGGAGAAATACCCGGTCCAGAAGATGGGTATCCCGTTCCGTCAGATGCACAGCTGGGACTATTCCGGCCCCTATCACGGCTATGACGGCTTCGCGATCTTCGCCCGCGACATGGATCTGGCGATCAACAACCCGGTCTGGGGCCTGTTCGACGCGCCCTGGAAGAAATCGGCCTGATGCCTTCGGCGGGGGGCCGAGACCTCCCGCCAGCTCCCTCAACCCTTTCGGCCGCGTCTCGGAATGCGGACGGCCCGAAGAAGGATCCCAAGCCATGCCCCAATCGGCAGACAAGGTGCTCGACCACAACAAGCTGTTCCACGAGCCCGAATACAAGGAAATGTTCAAGAACAAGCGGGCGACGTTCGAGAATGCGCCGACCGCGCCCCAGGTGACCGAGATCCTCGACTGGACCAAGTCCTGGGACTACCGCGAGAAGAACCTCGCCCGCGAGGCGCTGGTCATCAACCCCGCCAAGGCCTGCCAGCCGCTGGGCGCCGTCTTCGCCGCCGCGGGCTATGAAGGCACGATGAGCTTCGTGCACGGCTCGCAAGGCTGCGTCGCCTATTACCGCTCGCACCTGTCGCGTCACTTCAAGGAACCGGCCTCGGCGGTGTCCTCGTCGATGACCGAAGACGCGGCCGTGTTCGGCGGGCTGACCAACATGGTCGACGGCCTGGCCAACACCTACGCGCTCTACCAGCCGAAGATGATCGCCGTCTCGACCACCTGCATGGCCGAGGTGATCGGGGACGACCTCAACTCGTTCATCATCCAGTCGAAGGAAAAGGGCTCGGTGCCCGAGGACTTCGACGTGCCCTTCGCCCACACGCCTGCCTTCGTCGGCAGCCATGTGGACGGTTACGACAATATGCAGAAGGGGATCCTGACCCACTTCTGGAAGGATGCCGAGCGGGCCGAGACCGACAGCATCAACATCATCCCCGGCTTCGACGGCTTCGCGGTCGCCAACATCCGCGAGATGAACCGGATGCTGGCCGCCATGGGCGTCGAGTACACCATCCTGTCGGACGTGTCGGATGTCTACGACACCCCCTCGGACGGCGACTACCAGATGTATGCCGGCGGCACCAAGCTGGATGACGTCAAGGCCGCGGTCAACGCCAAGGCGACCCTGTCGCTGCAGGAATACTGCACCCGCCGGACGCTGGAATTCTGTGAAGAGAAGGGCCAGAAAACCGCCGCCCTGCACTATCCGATGGGCGTTTCCGGCACCGACGAGTTCCTGATGACCGTCAGCGAACTGACCGGCAAGGCGGTTCCCGACTGCCTGACGCTGGAGCGCGGCCGCCTGGTCGACGCGATGGCCGACAGCCAGGCATATCTGCACGGCAAGACCTACGCGATCTACGGCGATCCGGACTTCGTTTACGCGATGGCCAAGTTCGTCATGGAAACCGGCGGCGAGCCGACCCACTGCCTGGCGACCAACGGCTCGAAGGACTGGGCCAAGAAGATGGAAGAGCTGCTGGCCTCCTCGCCCTACGGGCAGGGCTGCCAGGTCTGGGCCGGCAAGGATCTGTGGCACCTGCGCTCGATCCTCGCGACCGAGCCGACCGATCTGCTGATCGGCAACAGCTACGGCAAGTATATCGAGCGTGACCTGAACATCCCGCTGATCCGGCTGACCTTCCCGATCTTTGACCGGCATCACCATCACCGCTTCCCGACCTTCGGCTATCAGGGCGGCCTGACCGTGCTGGTCAAGATCCTCGACACGATCTTCGACAAGCTCGACACCGAGACGGGGACCCTGGGCGAGACCGACATTTCCTTCGATCTCACCCGCTGACGCTCCTCGACGGTTCCGGCGGTCCTGTCCCAACCCAAGTCCCTCGCCGGAACCGCAGCTTCCCAAGGGCGTCTCCCCCGGCATGCGGTCGGTCCGAAAGGACCGGCCGCATGTCTTTTGCGCCCCGCCTCCGACGCCCGCAGCCCCGAAGAGGCGCATGGTCGCGTCGCGTTCAAGGCCGCTGACGCAGGCCGCGCGACAGGATATATCCCGGGCGCGGACCAGCCATGGGCCGCCCGGACCACAGGGACACGACCTGCGGCCGGGCGCCTGCCAGACCGGAAGACCCGATCATGACGATGCCGACCGAAGACCTTCGTCGCCTGGCCCTGACCGGGCTGACCCTGGCCGGGATGCTGACGGCCGCCGCGTTCAGATGGGGGCCCTTTCCCGACACCGGCTGGCCTGCGGTCGCGGGGACCGCGGCGCTGGCGCTCGTCTATGCTGCGGGAGGCATTCCCGCGGCGCTCCGGGCGCTGCGCGCGCTCTGGTCCGAGCGGGAACTCGATATCGACCTCCTGATGGTGATCGCGGCGCTGGCGGCTGCCGCGGTCGGCGCGACCGCCGAGGGCGCGGTGCTGCTGACGCTTTTCAGCCTGTCGACCACGCTGGAACACCGCGCCATGGGCCGCGCCCGCCGCGCCATCGAGGCATTGATGGAGCTGCGCCCCGACCGCACCTTGCGCCGCACCGCCTCGGGCGAAACCCAAGAGGTCGCGGTGGCCGATCTGGCGCCGGGCGACATCGTGATCCTGCGCCCCGGCGCGCGGGTGCCGGTCGATGGCACGATCCGCGAGGGCGAGGGGTCGATCGACGAATCCACCATCACCGGCGAATCCGTCCCCGTCCACAAGCAGCCCGGCGCGCAGGTCTTCGAGGCGACGGTGAACCTGCATGGCGTGCTGGCCATCGAGGTCACGCGGCCGCTGGCCGAAAGCACCGTGGCGCGGATGATCGCGCTGGTCACAGAGGCGCAGGCCGCCCGCGCGCCGTCCGAACGCTTTTCGGACTGGTTCGGCCAGCGCTATACGGTGGCCGTGCTCGCGGGCGCGGTGCTGGCCTTCGCGATCTTTGTCTGGCTGGGTCTCGGCTGGCACGCGGCGCTTTACAAGGCGGCGACGCTGCTGGTCGCGGCCAGCCCCTGCGCCATCGTGATCTCGGTCCCGGCCGCGATCCTGTCGGCGCTGTCGGCCTCGGCGCGCGGGGGCGTGCTGTTCAAGGGCGGCGCCGCGCTCGAGACGCTGGCCCGGGTCGATACCTTCGCCTTCGACAAGACCGGCACGCTGACCACCGGCCGCCAGGAAGTGGTCGAGCTGGCTTGCGACGGCGATCCCGATGCCTTCCTCGCGCGCCTTGCAGCACTCGAGGCGCATTCCGAGCACCCCATCGCCGATGCGATCCGCCGCGCCGCCGCCGCGCGGGCGCTCGGGCCGGTCGCGGTGCGCGAGGCCCGTGCGGTGCCCGGCGAGGGCATGGTGGGCGTCGATGACGAGGGCGTGCTTTGGGCGGGCAATGCCCGGCTCGCGGCGCGGATGGGGGCCAAGGGCGCCGCCCACGACCGTCCCGCCCCGGTCGGCGATCTCGATCGCGGAACCCAGACGCTGGTGCTGCTGGGGCGCGGCGCGCGGCTTCTGGGGGCCGTGACGGTCGAGGATCAGCCGCGTCCGACCGCCCGACCCGGACTGGCGGCGCTGCGCGCGCGGGGCGTCGGGCGGGTCGCGATGCTGACCGGCGACCGGCGCGCGGTGGCCGAGCGGATCGGCGGCGATCTGGGCATTGCGCCCGCCGAGATCCATGCCGACCTGCGCCCCGAGGACAAGGTGCGGATCGTGGCCGACCTGACCGGGGCGGGCCGGGTCGCCTTCGTCGGCGACGGGGTCAATGATGCGGCCGCCCTTGCGCGGGCCGATGTCGGGATCGCGATGGGCGCCGCCGGGTCAGAGGTGGCCCTGCAGGCCGCCGATGTCGCGCTGCTGTCCGAGGATCTGGGCCAGCTTGCCGCCGCCCATGCGCTGGCACGGCGCACGGCGCGGATCATTCGCCAGAACCTGATCTTCGCCATGGGGGCGATGGCGGCGCTGGTCGCCTCGGGGCTGATGTTCGATCTGCCGCTGCCGGTGGCGGTGGTGGGCCATGAGGGAGGCACCGTGCTGGTGGTGCTGAACGGGCTGCGCCTGCTGGCCGACCCGATCCACCGTCGCAGCCCGGCCTGAAACCCGCGCCTCAGGACCGTCCCTCGGGGTCGATGGTTCTATCCTCCCGCTGGCCGGGAAGGACGCCCCGGGAAGACATCGGACACGGCCCCGTCCGCCATCAAGGCCTGTATGCGGCGACCGCAAGGGGCGACGGAAGCGCCGATCCGGGCGCCTGAGAGCAACAAGGGTCGAAAGACGATCCGGGGACGCTTCCCCCCGAAGCCCCCGGGACGGTCGCGAAGGATGGCGCGCGCGAGACGGACGAGAGCCGCGGGACCGGCCCGGTCCGGTGTCTTGCCAGACCGGAGCCCCGGAAGGTCGGGCGGGCCCTAGCGCAGCGACAGGCGCGGCCAACGGCGCGGGCGGGCATCGGGCGGGTCGGTATCGGTCAGTGCCTTCCGGGCGCGGTCGTCGGACCCGGCGGCGCGCTCTTCGGCGGTCCAGCGGTCCCAGACAGCCTCGGTGATTTCGGCGCGGGTCTTGCCGTCATCCTCCAGCGACCGGATCTGGCGGAACAGAACCTCGGCATCCTGGACCATGGCGCAAAGCTCGCAAAGCGCGTCGCCATCCGAACCGAACACGCTCAGGACTTTCCCGCATTCCCGACAGGTGGACATCTTCGCTCCGCTCACAACCCAAGCAAAGCCTAGGCCGAAAACGTAAACGAATCCTTTCCCCGTCCCGGGTCGCCCGGCGGACGGCCCCCGTCGCGTCAGACCCTCAGCCGGCCGCCGCCACGAAATCGAGAAGCTGCGCGGTCGAGCCGTCCAGCGTCTCGGGACGCGCGCCGCCCGCCAGCAGAGGCTCCAGCGACTTGGCCAGTTCCTTGCCAAGCTCGACCCCCCACTGGTCGAAGGAGTTGATGCCCAGGATCACCCCCTCGGTGAAGACCCGGTGTTCGTAAAGCGCCACGATCTGGCCCAGCATCCGCGGCGTGAGCTGCGGATAGATCAGCGTGGTCGAGGGCCGGTTGCCCGGGAAGACCCGGTGGCGCGCCTGCCGGTCCAGCTCGTCTCCGACAAAACCCGCCTTCTCGGCAATGGCGCGCGCGGCCTCGAGGCCGCGCCCCTCCATCAAGGCCTTGGACTGGGCCAGCACGTTGGCCAGCAGCAGCCGGTGGTGATGGGCCAGCTCGGGCTCGTGGCCCCGCGCCGCGACCAGGAATTCGCAGGGCACGACCTGGGTGCCCTGATGGATCAACTGATAGAAGGCATGCTGGCCATTGGTGCCGGGCTCGCCCCAGACCACGGGACCGGTCGGCCGCGAAACCGCCTGCCCGCTCATGGTCACGCTCTTGCCGTTGCTTTCCATTTCAAGCTGCTGGAGATAGGCCGGAAGCCGGGCCAGCCGCTGGTCATAGGGCAGCACCGCGCGCGTCGCATGGCCCAGCACCTGCGCATGCCAGAGCCCGACCAGCGCCAGCAGCACCGGCAGGTTCGAGCGCAGCGGCGCGCTGCGGAAATGCGCGTCCATCGCCGCGCCGCCCGCAAGGAAGTCGTCGAAACGCTCGGGGCCGATGGCGATCATCAGCGACAGACCGATCGGCCCCCACATCGAATAGCGCCCGCCGACCCAGTCCTCGAAGCCGAAGACCCGCTCGGGCGCGATGCCGAAATCGGCGGTCCGGTCCAGCGCCGAGGACAGCGCCGCGAATTGCGCCCCGGGGTCCGACACCCGCGCCGCCATCCAGCCACGCACCGTCTCGGCATTGGTCATGGTCTCGATGGTGGTGAAGGTCTTCGAGGCGACGATGACCAGCGTCGTTTCGGGGTCCAGATCCTTCAGCGTGTCGGCGGCATGGGCGCCATCGACATTCGAGATGAAATGGCAGCGCGGCCCGTCATGGAAGGGCGCAAGCGCCAGGCAGGCCATGGCCGGACCCAGATCCGACCCGCCGATGCCGATATTGACGACATCGGTGATCGGCCCGCCCTGCCCGCAAATGCCGCCGCCCCGGACCTCGCGCGCGAACCCCCGCATCCTCAGAAGCGTCTCGCGCACGCCTTCCATGACGTCCTGGCCGTCAAGCGCGACCTTGCCCTCGGGATTGCGCAGCGCGGTGTGCAGCACCGCCCGGCCCTCGGTCTCGTTGATCCGGCGGCCCGCGAACATCGCGTCGCGCCGGGCCTGCACACCGGCCGCGATGGCCAGCTCGATCAGAAGTTCCAGCGTGTCCTCGTCGATATTGGTCTTCGAGAAGTCGAACAGCATCTCTTCGCCATGTACGGCGGCCGCGGACTGGCCGGGGAACCGGACCGAAAAGGCCGCGGCGCGGTTCCTGTCGTGAAAGAGCGTCGCGATGGCGCGTGCCGATACCCGGCCCGCCTGGGCGTCGAGCCGGTCCCAGATCGTCGAAAGGGTCACGTCGTTACTCCGTCCAATGGACCGTTGCGTCCTTCAGCACCGTGCAGATCGGTGCCAGATGCGGATCGGCCAGCTCGGCCGCCTGTTCGAGCGCGGCGCGCTTGGCGGCCCCGGTGATCAGGATATGGATGCTGAGCGCACCCTGCAGAACCGGCGCGGTCAGGGTGATGCGCGGCTCGGGCTGGCCGGGCGGGGTGATCTGCATCACCGGCGGCGCCTCGGGCGAGAGGGCCGCGTCCAGTTCGGGCGCGCCGGGGAAAAGCGAGGCGGCATGCATGTCGTCCCCCATCCCCAGCACCAGAACGTTCAGCGGCAGCGCCCGGCGCACCCTCTCGGTCAGCCCGTCCATGCCGTCGGCGCCGGGCCTCAGCCCAATGAACCGCGCCTCGGCCGCCTTGCCGGTCAGAAGCCGCGCCCGGATCATGCCCTCGTTCGAGCGCGGGTGATCGGGAGCCACCAGCCGTTCGTCGGTCGGCAGCACCCGGACCCGGGACCAATCAAGGCTGCTGGCGCAAAGATCGTCGTAAAGCGGCCCCGGCGTCGTGCCGCCGGGCAGCGCGATGCTGACCCGGTCCTCGTGGAACAGCGCGTTGTTCAATTCGCCCGCCAGCACATTGGCAAGCGCAATCATCATCATCTCGAGATCGGGATAGGTCAGCAGCTTCACGGCCGGATCTCCCGCCAGCGCCGACCGTCGCGATGCAGCAGCATCAGCGCATCCTCGGGCCCCGACGAGCCCGGATCGTAGGGCTGGGGCCGGTCGCCGCGCGCCTCCCAGGCGGCGATGATCGGATCGGTCCAGGCCCAGGCGGCCTCGACCTCGTCGCCGCGCATGAACAGCGTCTGGTTGCCGCGGATCACATCCATGATAAGCCGTTCATAGGCGTCCGGGATCTCTTGCGCACTGGGACCGAGTGCCTCGGCGAAGGACATGTCCAGAGGCACCTCGATCAGACGCATGCCGCCCGGCCCCGGTTCCTTGATGGTCACCTTCAGCTTGATGCCCTCGTTGGGTTGCAGCCGGATGACCAGCACATTGGCGCGGTGGCCTTCCTGTTCGCCGAAGATCGAATGCGGCGGGTCTTTGAAGGTGATCGCGATTTCCGAGGTGCGCGCCCTGAGCCGCTTGCCGGTGCGCAGGTAGAAGGCCGTGCCCTTCCAGCGCCAGGACGAGACATGGGCCTTGAGCGCGATGAAGCTTTCGGTGCGGCTGGCGGGATCCTCGACATCCTCGTGATAGCCGGTCTTGCCGTTCGCGCCCCGATACTGGCCGCGCACGATATCGGCCGGGCGCACCGGGTCGAGCGCACGGATCACCTTCAGCTTCTCGTCGCGCACGGCATCGGGTTCGAAGGCGTAGGGCGGTTCCATCGCGATCAGGCACAGAAGCTGCATCATGTGGTTCTGCACCATGTCGCGCATCGCGCCCGACTTGTCGTAATAGCCGCCCCGGCCCGCGACGCCCACGGTCTCGGCCACGGTGATCTGGATGTGATCCACGTATTGCGCGTTCCAGAGCGGCTCGAACAGCATGTTGGCGAAGCGGACCGCCATCAGGTTCTGCACCGTCTCCTTGCCCAGATAATGGTCGATCCGGTAGATCTGATGTTCGTCGAAATGCGCGGCCAGCGTGGCGTTCAGCGCCCGGGCCGAGGCGAGGTCATGACCGAACGGCTTTTCGACCACGATCCGGCAGCCTTCGGTGTTCATGCCATGGGCATGCAGCCGCTCGGCCAGCGCCCCGAAGAGCCCCGGCCCGACCGAGAAGTAATAGGCCTGCACCACATCGGGGCGCATCTTGGCGGCGAGCTCGGGCCAGCCGCCCTCGCCGGTGGCATCGACCGCCACATAAGCGAGCCGCGTCAGGAACCGTTCGACGGCCTCGGCATCGCGCCGCCCCTCGGGGATCGCGGCATGGATCGCGGCGCGCACCAGGGTGCGGAACCCCTCGTCGTCCATCGGACTGCGGGCCGCGCCGACGATCCGGGCGGCGTCCGGCAATTGCCCGTCGGCATCGCGGCGATAGAGTCCCGGCAGGATCTTGCCGGTGGACAGGTCTCCGGTCGCGCCAAAGATGACGAGATCGAACGGATCGACCGGTATGACGCGTGAAACCATGACGCTTCCCCTGGCGTTGCCTGGCGGTTGCAGGGACAGGGCGGCACCCGCATCTCCCGGTCGCGGCCGCCCTCGGTCCCTGGGACCTGTCTACCATTCCCCGGCCAGCGCGCAACTGCCGAGGCAGCGAAGCGCGCCGCGATTTTGACGGGCCGCGCGCGAGGCCGCAAGCTTGCCCCAGCCGAAGATGCTCAGGAGCGGAATGATTGGCAAGCGCACGCCCCACGGATCCCGATGCGAGGCCAACGCGCCGGGACGGGCGCCCCCTCCCTTTCGCCTGTCATCCGGGATCGCCCGTCACGGCGGCGTGGCGAAGGCCGCGTCCTTGACCGCCTCCATCGCCACGAAGGTCGAGCTGTTGGCGACATGGGGCAGCGCCGAAATCCGTTCGGCCATGACCTCGCGATAGGACGCCATGTCGGCGGTGCGCACCTTCAGCAGATAGTCGAACCCGCCCGCGATCATGTGGCATTCCTCGACCTCGGGAATGACACGGACGGCGGCGTTGAAGTCGCGCAGCGCCGCCTCGCGGGTATCGGACAGCCGCAGCTCGACAAAGGCGACATGGGCCAGCCCCAGCCGGATCGGGTTCAGCATCGCGCGATAGCCGGTGACGATGCCCTCGGTTTCGAGCCGGCGCAGCCGGGCCTGGGTCGGGGTCTTCGACAGACCGATGCGGCGGGCCAGTTCGGCCACGGGAATCCGCCCCTCGGCAGAGAGAATCTGCAGAATCGCGCGGTCGTAACGGTCGAGGGGCAGCGAGCCATCAGGCATGAACGGGACCCTATCTTTGGGCGAAACGCCTAGAAAGGAAGATAAATGCAGGCGAACGGCCTGCCGCTTTGCCGCTATGATGGCCTGAAAACGGAGAGACTTCCATGCTGGATGACACCCTGCCGCTGCGCGACCGGATCGAGGCGGCCACCTATGCGCCCGAAGGTCCGACGCTGGACGCCCTGCTGACCGCGACCGGCCTGAATGACGAGGACCGCTCGCGGATCGAGGCGGCGGCGGCCGAGCTGGTGCACCAGATCCGCGCCGGGGACCGGCCCGGGCTGATGGAGGTGTTTCTGGCCGAATACGGGCTGTCCACCGACGAGGGCATCGCGCTGATGTGCCTGGCCGAGGCCCTTCTGCGGGTGCCCGACGAGGCCACCATGGACGCGCTGATCGAGGACAAGATCGCGCCCTCGGACTGGGGCCGTCATCTGGGCCGGTCGGCCTCGCCGATGGTCAATGCCTCGACCTGGGCGCTGCTGTTGACCGGGCGGGTGCTGGAACGCCACGAGCGCGGGCTTGTGAAAACGCTGAAGGGCGCGGTCAAGCGGCTGGGCGAGCCGGTGATCCGCGCGGCGGCCGCGCGCGCCATGCGCGAGATGGGCCGCCAGTTCGTGCTGGGCGAAACCATCGACGCGGCGCTGGCCCGCGCCGCCGAGATGGAGGCCAAGGGATACACCTATTCCTACGACATGCTGGGCGAGGCCGCCCGCACCGAGGCCGACGCCCGGCGCTACATGACCGCCTATTCCGGCGCCATCGCGCGGATCGGCCTGGCCGCGACCCGGGGCGACGTGCGGGCCGATCCGGGCATCTCGATCAAGCTTTCGGCGCTGCATCCGCGCTATGAGGTCGCCCAGCGCGACCGGGTGATCGCGGAACTTGCGCCGCGCCTGCTGGATCTTGCGCTGAAGGCGCGGACGATGGGCATGGGGCTGAATATCGACGCCGAGGAGGCCGACCGGCTGGTGCTGTCGCTGGACGTGATCGCGGCGGTTCTGGCGGACGAGCGGCTGGCGGGATGGGACGGGTTCGGCGTGGTCGTTCAGGCCTATGGCCCGCGCGCGGGTCTGGTGATCGACGCGCTTTACGCGCTGGCGCAGAAGCACGACCGGCGGCTGATGGTGCGGCTGGTCAAGGGCGCCTATTGGGACAGCGAGATCAAGCGCGCCCAGGTCGCGGGCGTCGAGGGCTTTCCGGTCTTCACCCGCAAGGCCGCGACCGATGTCAGCTATATCGCCAATGCCCGCAAGCTGTTGCGGATGACCGACCGGATCTATCCGCAATTCGCGACCCATAACGCGCATACGGTGGCGGCGATCCTCGACATGGCCCCCGACCCAGAGAGCTTCGAGTTCCAGCGCCTGCACGGCATGGGCGAGGCGCTGCACCAGATCGTCATGGACAAGGGGCTGGGCACGCGCTGCCGGATCTATGCCCCGGTCGGCGCGCATCGCGACCTGCTGGCCTATCTGGTGCGCAGGCTGCTGGAGAACGGCGCCAACTCGTCCTTCGTCAACCGCATCGTCGATACCAGCGTCCCGCCCGAAGTGGTGGTGGCCGACCCGCTGTCCGAGCTCGAGGCGCGGCTTGACGAGCCCGCCAACCCCGAGATCCTGCCGGGGCCTGCGCTGTTCGCGCCCGAGCGGCGCAATTCGCGCGGCTGGGATCTGGCGCACGGGCCGCATCTGGCTCGTATCGACGAGGCGCGCACGGCCCAGCGCACCGCCCATGTCAATGCCGCCCCGCTTCTGGCCGGACCGGTCCGCGCCGAGCCCGGCCAGCCGCGCCACAGCCCCTCGGACCCGAAGGATCTGGTCGGCTGGGTGCAGGACGCCTCGCTGCGCGATGTCGGCACGGCGCTGGCCCATGCCCGGCCCTGGAACATCCCCGAAACCCGCTGCGCCGAGATCCTGCGGCAGGCGGCCGACCTTTACGAGGCGCATTTCGGCGAGATCTTCGCGCTTCTGGCGCGCGAGGCCGGCAAGACCCTGCCCGACGCGGTGGGCGAGCTGCGCGAGGCGGTCGATTTCCTGCGCTACTACGCCTCGCGGATCGAGACGCTCGATGCGCCCGCGCGCGGGCTTTTCGTCTGCATCTCGCCCTGGAACTTTCCGCTGGCGATCTTCACCGGGCAGATCGCCGCAGCGCTGGCCGCGGGCAATGCGGTGATCGCCAAGCCCGCCGAACAGACCCCGCTGATCGCGCATCTGGCGGTCAGGCTCCTGCACGAGGCGGGCGTTCCGCCCGAATGCCTGCAGCTTCTGCCGGGCGACGGGCAGATCGGCGCACGGCTGACCTCGGACCCGCGCGCCACCGGCGTGGCCTTCACCGGCTCGACCGAGACCGCCCGGCTGATCCAGCGCGCGATGGCAGAGCACATGGCCCCCGGCACGCCGCTGATCGCCGAGACCGGCGGGCTGAACGCCATGATCGTCGACAGCACCGCCCTGCCCGAACAGGCGGTCCGCGACGTCATCGCCTCGGCCTTCCAGTCGGCCGGGCAACGCTGTTCGGCGCTGCGCTGTCTGTACGTGCAGGAAGACATCGCGCCCGGCTTTCTCGAGATGCTGAAGGGCGCGATGGCCGAGCTGCGGGTCGGCGATCCCTGGGCACTCTCGACCGATCTGGGTCCGCTGATCGACGCCGAGGCCCATGCCGGGATTGCGACCTATGTGGCGGCCGCGCGCGCCGAGGGGCGGGTGATCTGGGAAGGCAAGACCCCGCGCGAGGGGCATTTCCAGGCGCCGGTCGCGATCAGGGTGGCGGGCATCGAGGCGATCGAGCGCGAGGTGTTCGGCCCGGTGCTGCATGTGGCAACCTTCGCGGGCGCCGATCTGGACCGGGTGATCGCGGCCATCAACGCGACCGGCTATGGCCTGACCTTCGGGCTGCACAGCCGGATCGACGACCGCGTGCAGCATCTGGCCGACCGGCTTTGCGTCGGCAATCTGTACGTCAACCGCAACCAGATCGGCGCGGTGGTCGGCAGCCAGCCCTTCGGCGGCGAGGGGCTTTCGGGCACAGGCCCCAAGGCGGGCGGGCCGCATTACCTGCCCCGCTTCACCGAACGCGCGGCCCCCGAGGCGCTGAGCACCTCCGAGCCCGCAGGCGGCACTCCGGCCGCGCCCGAGGCGGTCGAGGCGGCCCTGCGCGCGGCCAGCCCGGCGCGCGGTCCCGAAACGCTGGATCTGCCCGGACCGACCGGCGAATCGAACCGGCTGACGACCCGGGCGCGGCCACCCCTTTTGTGCCTCGGGCCGGGGGAGGCTGCGGCGGCGGCGCAGGCCGAAGCGGTGCGCGCGCTCGGCGGGGCGGCGGTCGCGGTCGAGGGGCGGCTCGATCCGGCCGCGCTGACGGCGGCCGAGGGCATTTCGGGGGCGCTCTGGTGGGGCGATGCCGAGACCGGGCGCGCCTATGCGCAGGCCCTGGCCCAGCGCGACGGGCCGATCCTGCCGCTGATCGCCGGGATGCCCGATCCGGCCCATGCCCGGCACGAGCGGCACCTTTGCGTCGACACGACGGCGGCGGGCGGCAATGCCGCGCTGCTGGCGCGCGCCGGTTCGGCTTGACGGCCCCGGCGCGCCCGCTAGCCTTCTGCCATGTTCCCGTTGCGTGACCACAACCCGTCGAGCCGCTTTCCCATCGTCACCCTGGCGCTGATCGGCGTGAATGTGGCGGTATTCCTGTCCTATCTGCCGCTCTTTTCCGACCCGCGGGCGGTGAACGCCTTCTTCCAGACCTGGGGGATGGTGCCCGCGCTGATGTCGCAATCGGGCGACTGGACCGGGCTTTTGACCTCGATGTTCCTGCATGGCGGGGTGCTGCATCTGGCGGGCAACATGCTGTTTCTGTGGATCTTCGGCGACAACATGGAAGACCGGTTCGGGCATCTGGGCTTCTTGCTGTTCTATCTCGCGGGCGGGGTCGCGGCGGCGCTGTTTCAATATGTCATCGACCCGGGCTCGCCCGTGCCGGTGGTGGGCGCCTCGGGGGCCATCGCGGCGGTGATGGGGGGGTATCTCTTGCTGTTCCCGAAGGCCCGCGTCGATATCCTGATCATCCTCGTCGTGATCTTCCGGGTGATCCCGGTGCCCGCCTGGCTGATGCTGGGGCTCTGGTTCGGGCTTCAGCTCTATTCGGGGGTCTCGGCCCCGACAGGTGAGGGCGGGGTCGCCTACTGGGCGCATTCGGGCGGGTTTCTCGCAGGTCTCGCCTTGACCCTGCCGCTGTGGCTGAGGCTGGGCGGCCCGGAGTTCTGGGGCCGCACGTCCGGGTCGCCGCCCCACCCGGTCGCGGTCTACAGCCCGACCAGCATCCCCCGTGTCCGGAGACGCCGATGACCCGCCTGACCTGCCATTGCGGCGCCATCGAGCTTGAGGTCGAGCTGTCCGAAGGGCTGACCACGGCCCGGCGCTGCGACTGTTCCTATTGCCGAAGGCGCGGTGCGATCATGGCCACGGTGCCGCTGGACAAGCTGCGGGTGGTACGGGGCGCCGATCGGCTGAGCCTGTATCAATGGGGCAGCTGCACGGCCAAACATTACTTCTGCCCGACCTGCGGCATCTACACCCATCACCGCAGGCGGTCCGATCCCAACGAATATGGCGTCAATGTCGGTGCGCTCGAGGGCGTCAATCCCCGCGATCTGGGCGAGGTGCCCTGGAGCGACGGCGTGAACCATCCAAGCGACCGCCCCTAGATCGGCTGCCGTCGCACCGGGTTTGGGCGCGGCCCCGGTCGGTCACTCGGCCCCGCCAAGCGTGTCGAGGGTCTGCACATTGGCGCTGGTCAGCGCGCCGCCGACATCCCCGCCCAGCGACACGAGGCCCGACTGGATCGACGAGACCATCGCAATGCAGGCTCCGACGAGGGCGGCGGTCAGCACCACCCAATCGACGGTCACGGCCCCCGACCGGTCGGCCGCGAACGCCGCGAAACGGCGCATCGCACGCTTGCGGCTTTGCCGACGCGCTTTGTCCTGGGTCATGGCCTGCCTCCTCTGCCCCCGGTTCAGGGGGTCAGGGATGGCCTTGAAACCTGACCGGAAAATGGCGCTGCCGGGTTTTTCAGGTGGCCCGGATGACCTTGGCGAACTGATCGTAGATCGCCTCGTTGGCGACCAGCAGCTCGCCGTGATCCAACGGGTTGCGCCCTTCGTGGATCGGCCCGACGAAGCCGCCCGCCTCGCGCACCAGCAAGAGCCCTGCGGCGATGTCCCAGGCGTGCAGTTCGCGTTCCCAGTAGCCGTCGTAGCGGCCCGCCGCCACATAGGCCAGATCGAGCGACGCCGCCCCCCAGCGCCGGACGCCTGCGCAATTGGGCATCAGCCGCGCCAGATCCTGCAGGGTCGCGGGCAGCGTGCGCTTGGCGGCGAAGGGCACGCCGGTGGCAAAGATCGCCTCGATCATGCGCGACCGTGACGACACCCGCAGGCGGCGGTCGTTCATCCAGGCGCCCGCGCCCTTCTCGGCGAAATAGAGTTCATCCTTGGCGGCATCGAAGACCACGGCCGAGACGATCTCGCCCTTGTGTTCCAGCGCGATCGACACCGCCCAGTGCGGCAGCCCGTGCAGGAAGTTGGTGGTGCCGTCCAGCGGATCGACGATCCAGCGGCGCGTCGGGTCGTCGCCATCCTCGCCGCCGGTTTCCTCGCCGAGCCAGCCATAGGTCGGGCGCGCGCCGCGCAGTTCCTGCCGCAGGATGTCCTCGGCGGCGGTATCGGCCCGGCTGACGAAATCGCCCGCCCCCTTCATCGAGACCTGCAGGTTCTCGACCTCGCGGAAGTCCTTGACCAGCGCGCGCCCGGCCTTGCGGGCGGCCTTGATCATGATGTTGAGGTTTGCACTGCCTTGCATGGGGGTCTCCTTCGGTCTTGCCGCGGGCCATACACGCGGGCGCGCCCGGTGCCAAGGAAAATGGCATGGCGGGGGCCGCCCTACCCGGCCGCGCCGCGTTGCAGCTTGACCGGTTCGCTGCGCGCGAGCCGCACGAAATGCGCCATGAAGGGCCGCGCCGCATCCTCGGCCCGGGTCGCGGCATACATCCGCTTGGTCAGCCCGGTCCCGGTCAGCGGCCGCACCGCGAAATCGGCACTGGCGCGGGCCTCGCGCACCACCCAGTCGGGCAGCACGGTGACGCCCCGGCCCGAGGCGACAAGCATCAGGATCACGGCGGTCAGCTCGACCTGACGCTGGGCCAGCGGCTCGACCCGGGCGGGCGTGAGGAGCCCGGTGAAGACGTCGAGCCGCGCGCGTTCGACCGGATAGGTGATCAGCGTCTCGCCGCGGAAATCCTCGGCCTCGATGAAGGGCTTTTCGGCCAGCGGATGGCCGGCGGCGCAGAGAAAGACCGGCTCATAGTCGAAAAGCGGCACGAAGCCGATGCCGTCGATGTCCTCGGGGTCCGATGACAGCACCAGATCGACCTCTTCGCGCGCGAGCGCGGGCATCGCGTCGAAGGACAGGCCCGGGCGGATGTCGACATCGATCTCGGGCCAGGCCTTGCGGAAGCTATCGAGCACCGGCAGCAGCCAGTCGTAGCAGGCATGGCATTCGAGCGCGATATGCAGCCGCCCGGACCGGCCCGAGGTCATGCCCGCGAAATCGGCCTGCAGCGCGGCGATCTCGGGCAGCACGCGCTCGGCGGTGCGCAGGAGTTTCAGCCCCGCAGCGGACAGCCGCAAGGGCTTGGTGCGGCGAACGAAAAGCTCCATGCCGACTTGCTCTTCGAGCCCCTTCACCTGATGGCTGAGCGCCGATTGGGTGATGTTCAGCCGGTCGGCCGCGCGTGCCAGCCCGCCCGCGTCATGGATCGCCTTGATGGTCCTGAGATGGCGCAGTTCCAGATACATCCTGTTGCCCGGCTCATATTGATCTTGAGAACTATGAGTTTGTTTCACAGTCCCGGCTGTGCGACAAGGCTGCACCCTTCGAGACCTCACGGAGTGCCAGCCGATGACTGCCCCGCGCGTATCCTTCGAATTCTTTCCGCCCCAGTCGCTGGAGGCGAGCTTTCGCCTCTGGGAGGCCGCTCAGGCGCTGGCGCCGCTGAAACCCGCCTTCGTGTCTGTAACCTACGGGGCGGGCGGGACCACCCGAAAGCTGACCCATGAGGCGGTGGCGACGATCCACAATCATTACAAGCTGAACGTGGCGGCGCATCTGACCTGCGTGGATGCCACCCGGGCCGAGACGCTGGAAATCGCCGACTCCTATGCGGCGGCGGGCGTGACCGAGATCGTCGCGCTGCGGGGCGACCCGCCGAAGGACCAGGGCGCGTTCCGTCCGCATCCCGAGGGTTTTGCCAATTCCTGCGAGCTGATCGAGGCGCTGGCCGCGACCGGCAAGTTCCGCCTGCGCGTCGGCGCCTATCCCGACCCGCATCCCGAGGCGGGATCGGCCGATGCCGATGTGCTCTGGCTGAAACGCAAGTTCGAGGCGGGCGCGGATTCGGCCATTACCCAGTTCTTCTTCGAGGCCGAGACCTTCTTCCGGTTCCGCGATGCCTGCGAGAAGCAGGGGATCGACGGCGCGAAGATCATCCCCGGCATCCTGCCGATCGAGAAATGGGCGGGCGTGCGCCGCTTTGCCGAGCGCTGCGGGGCGCATGTGCCGCCGGGCATCGACGAGGCCTTCCAGACCGCGATCCGCGACGGCCGCGAAGAGCTTCTGGGCAAGGCGATGGCGACCGAGCTTTGCACCGAGCTGATGGACGGGGGCGTGCGGGATTTCCACTTCTACACGCTGAACAAGCCGTACCTGACGCGCGACATCTGTCATGCGCTGGGCGTGCTGCCCGAGGCGCATCTGGAAAAGGTCGCCTGAGCGACGCGGCACCGGGCGTCCGCCAAGGACGACCGGTCCGAATTTTCTGCGAAAATTCGTGGCCTCGCGGGGAGGGCGTCAGGCAGCGGACTGCAGCAGGCGCCAGACCCGTTCCGGGGTGAACGGCATGTCGGCCCGGCGCACCCCCTTGTCCCAGAGCGCGTCCAGCACCGCATTGCCGACCGCCGCCATCGACCCCACCGTCCCGGCCTCGCCGCAACCCTTCATGCCCAGGGGATTCGTCGTCGAGGGCACGGGTTCGGTCGTGAAGGTCACGAACGGCATGTCGGCGGCACGGGGCATGGCATAGTCCATGAAACTCGCGGTCAGAAGCTGGCCGTAGTCATCATGCACCACCCGTTCGCAGAGCGCCTGGCCGAGCCCCTGCGCCACCCCGCCATGGACCTGCCCCTCGGCCAGACGCGGATTGACCAGATTGCCGAAATCGTCGGTCACCGCGTAGCGCAGCACCCGCGTCTCGCCGGTCTCGGGGTCGATTTCGACCTCGGCGACATGGGCGCCGTTGGGATAGGAGCGTCCCGGCAGGGTGTAGGCCGCGCGGTGGCGCAACAGATCCGTCCGCCCCGCCGCCCGCGCCATCGCCGCCGCCTCGATCAGCCCCGGCGTCAGGTTCGAGCCCGGCGCCCGGAACCGGCCCTCGTCGAAGCCGAGCACCCCGGGATCGACGCCCATCTCGGCCGCCAGGAACGGCGTGAACGCCGCGACCATGACCTCGACCGCCGCGAGCGTCGCGCTGGCCTGGGTGGTGACCGAGCGCGACCCGCCGGTCCCGCCGCCCGAGGCGATGCGGTCGCTGTCGCCCTGGATCACCCGGATCGCCTCGACCGGAAGCCCGGTCCGGTCGGCCAGAAAGCGGGCATAGACCGTCTCGTGCCCCTGCCCGTTCGACTGGGTGCCGACATAAAGATTGACCGTGCCATCCGCGCAGAACTCGATCTCGGCGCCTTCGGTCGGATCGCCGAGGATCGACTCGATGTAAAAGCACAGCCCAAGCCCCCGAAGCCGCCCGCGCGCCGCGCTTTCGGCCTTGCGCGCGGCAAAGCCCGCACGGTCGGCGACCGCCTCGACGCGCGCCAGAACCCGGGCGAAATCGCCCACATCGTAGGTCTCGCCGGTGGCCGTGCGGTAGGGGAAGGCCGCGGGCGCGATGAAATTCCGCCGCCGAAGCTCCCAGGGGTCGATGCCCAGTTCGCGGGCCGCAAGATCCATCGTGCGTTCGAGCGCGTAGATCGCCTCGGGCCGCCCGGCGCCGCGATAGGCGTCGACCTGCGTGGTGTTGGTATAGACGCCCTTCACCGCCAGATAGGCCGCCGGAATGTCGTAGACCCCGGTCAGCACCTTCGAGAACAGCTCTGACTGGATCAGCTGGGCGAATTCGGAATTGTAGGCACCCAGGTTGGAAATCGTCTCGACCCTGTAGCCGGTGATGCGGTGCCCGGCATCGAAGGCGATTTCGACCACCGAGACGAGATCGCGCCCCGCATTGTCGGTCAGCATCGCCTCGGTCCGGTCCGACATCCAGCGCACCGGCCGGCCAAGCGCCCGCGCGGCATGGGCGATGACGTAATATTCGGGATAGCTCATCGCCTTCATCCCGAAACCGCCGCCGACATCGGGGTTGGTCACCCGCACCGCGTCTTCGGGCAGCCCCAGCATCGCCGCCAGCTTGGCCTTCTGCCCCCAGACCCCCTGCCCGTTCACGCACAGATGCAGCCGCCCGTCCGACCACTCGGCCCAGGCGCCGCGCGGCTCCATCGCATTGACGATCACCCGATTGTCCGGAACCTCCAGCCGCACCGTATGCGCCGCCGAGCGGAACGCCTCGTGCACCGCCGCCTCGTCGCCCATCGCCCAGTCATAGGCAAGGTTCAGCGGCGCCTCGGCATGGATCTGCGGCCCGCCCACGGTCAGCGCCAGGTGCGGGTCCAGATCGTGCAGGTCGAACTCGATCTCTTCGGCGGCATCCTTGGCGGCCAGCGGGGTCTCGGCGATCACCACGGCCATCGCCTCGCCGACGAAGCGCACGCGGTCCCGGGCCAGCACGGGCCGCGCGGGCGCGGCGCCCGTGCTGCCGTCGCGATTGGTGACCACACTCGCGCGCATCGACAGATCGACCCCGGCCGCCGCCAGATCGGCCGCGGTCAGCACCGCCACGACCCCGGGCGCCACGGCCGCCCGGCCGACATCCAGCGCGCGGATCTCGGCATGGGCGACCGGGCTGCGCAGAAACACCGCATGCAGCGCCGAGGCCGGGGCGATATCGTCGACATAGCGCCCCTGGCCGGTCAGAAAGCGCAGATCCTCGAACCGCACGCCGGTCTGGCTCTTGCCGAATTTCGTATCCATCTGTCCTGTCCTCCCTGTTGCGGCGAGGGTAGCGGCAGGGGGGCATCTGTCCAGAGGGCTTGGCCTTGGCGCCGCCTTTCGCTAATCACGCCGCAGCCCAATTCGATGCAAGGGACCTCCGATGCCCATGGAAAAGACTTTCGACGCCGCAACGGCGGAACCGCGCCTTTACGAGGCCTGGGAAAAGGCCGGCTGCTTCACCGCCGGAGCGAATGCCTCGCGCCCCGAGACCTTCTGCATCATGATCCCGCCGCCGAACGTGACCGGCAGCCTGCATATGGGTCATGCCTTCAACAACACGCTGCAGGACATTCTGGTGCGCTGGCACCGGATGCGCGGCTTCGACACGCTGTGGCAGCCGGGTCAGGACCATGCGGGCATCGCGACCCAGATGGTCGTGGAACGGCAACTGGCGAAGGAAGGCAATCCCGGCCGCCGCGAGATGGGCCGCGAGAAATTCCTTGAAAAGGTCTGGGACTGGAAGGGCCAGTCGGGCGGCACCATCATCAACCAGCTCAAGCGCCTGGGCGCCTCCTGCGACTGGTCGCGCAACGCCTTCACCATGTCCGGCGCCCCCGGCGCGCCTGCGGGCGAGGACGGCAATTTCCACGATGCCGTCATCAAGGTCTTCGTGGACATGTACAACAAGGGCCTCATCTATCGCGGCAAGCGGCTGGTGAACTGGGACCCCCATTTCGAGACCGCGATTTCCGATCTCGAGGTCGAGCAGGTCGAGGTCGACGGCAACATGTGGCGCCTGCGCTATCCGCTGGAGGATGGCGCGACCTACGAGCACCCGGTCGAATTCGACGAAGAGGGCAAACCCACCGCCTTCGAGACCCGCGATTATCTGGTCGTCGCCACCACCCGCCCCGAAACCATGCTGGGCGATACCGGCGTTGCCGTGCACCCCGAGGACGCGCGCTACCGGCACTTGATCGGCAAGACCGTGCGGCTGCCGCTGTGTGGCCGGTCGATCCCGATCGTGGCCGACGACTATGCCGACCCGACCAAGGGCACCGGCGCCGTCAAGATCACGCCCGCGCATGATTTCAACGACTGGGGCGTCGGTCAGCGCACGGGGCTTCGGGCCATCAACATCATGTCGACCCGCGCCGCGATGTTCCTGAAGGACAATGCCGATTTCGCCGAGGGCTGCGACGCGGCGCTGGTGGCCGATTGCATCGCGCGGTTCGACGGGCTCGACCGCTACGAGGCGCGCAAGGCCATCGTCGCCGAGGCCGAGGCGCAGGGCTGGCTCGACGGGATCGACAGCGACAGGCACATGGTGCCCCATGGCGACCGGTCCAAAGCCGCCATAGAGCCCTATCTGACCGACCAGTGGTTCGTCGACACGCAGAAGATCGTGGGCCCCGCGCTCGACGCCGTCCGCAAGGGCATGGCCGCGCAGGAGGCGGGCACCTTCGACGAGAAGGCCGGCTACACCCGCATCCTGCCCGAACGCGACGCCAAGACCTATTTCCACTGGCTGGAGAATATCGAGCCCTGGTGCATCAGCCGCCAGCTCTGGTGGGGGCACCAGATCCCGGTGTGGTACGGGCTCGACCTCGACGCGTCCCATTTCACCGATGACGAGGGCGACAACGCGCTCGACGATGTCGAGCTCTTCCGCCTGCTCAATGAGGGCTTCGTCCAGCGCGGCGCGCGCCATCACTGTGCCGCCGATTTCGAGACGGTCCGGGCGCAGTTCCAGGACGTGCTTGCCGGTCTGCCGGCGCCCCTGCATGCGATGCGGGTGGTCGAGGTCGCGGGCCGCGCCGAAGCCGAAGAGGCGCTGGCCGAGAGCCTCGCGGATTACAATCTCAGCCAGGACCCGACCGGGCTGATCTATCCGGTCTGGCGCGACCCCGATGTCCTCGACACCTGGTTCTCGTCGGGGCTCTGGCCCATCGGCACGCTGGGCTGGCCCGAGAAGACCCCTGAACTGGCGAAATACTTCCCGACCGATGTGCTGATCACCGGCTTCGACATCATCTTCTTCTGGGTCGCCCGGATGATGATGATGCAGCTGGCCGTGGTCGACCAGATCCCGTTCCACACCGTCTATGTCCATGCCCTCGTCCGCGACGAGAAGGGCAAGAAGATGTCGAAAAGCTTGGGCAACGTGCTCGACCCGCTGGAGCTGATCGACGAATACGGCGCCGATGCGGTGCGCTTCACCCTGACCGCCATGGCGGCGATGGGCCGCGACCTGAAGCTTTCGACCAGCCGGATCGCGGGTTATCGCAACTTCGGCACCAAGATCTGGAACGCCACCCGCTTTGCCGAGATGAACGGGGTCTTCGAAGGCTATGCGCCCACCGGGGACATCCCCGCCCCCACCGAGACCGTGAACAAGTGGATCGTGGGCGAGGTTGCGCGCGTCCGCGAGGCGGTCGACGAGGCGCTGGCGGCCTATCGCTTCAACGACGCCGCCAATGCGCTTTATGCCTTTGTCTGGGGCAAGGTCTGCGACTGGTATGTGGAATTCTCGAAACCGCTGCTGATGGACGGGACCCACGCGCAGAAGGCCGAGACGCGAGCGACCATGGCCTGGGTCATCGACCAGTGCCTGATCCTGCTGCACCCGATCATGCCCTATATCACCGAGGAACTCTGGGGCACGACCGCCGAACGGGCGAAGATGCTGGTTCATGCCGACTGGCCCGCCTATGGCGCCGATCTGATCGACGCGGGCGCCGACCGCGAGATGAACTGGGTGATCGCGCTGATCGAGGAAATCCGCTCGGCCCGGGCCCAGATGAACGTGCCCGCGGGCGCCAAGATCGCGATGCTTTACACCGAGCTGGACGAGGCGGGCAAAACCGCTTGGACGCGGAACGAGGCGATGATCCAGCGCATGGCCCGGATCGAAAGCCTGACCGAGGCGAAGACCCTGCCCAAGGGCTGCGTGACCATCGCGGTCGAGGGCGGCGCCTTTGCCCTGCCGCTTGAGGGCATCATCGACGTGGCCGAGGAAAAGGCGCGGCTGGAAAAGACGCTTTCCAAGCTGGAAAAGGACCTCAAGGGGCTCGAAGGCCGGTTGAAGAACCCGAAATTCGTCGAAAGCGCCCCCGAGGACGTGGTCGAGGAAACCAGGGACCTGGTCGCCGCCAAGACCGAAGAGGCCGCGAAACTGCGCGTCGCGCTCGAGAGGCTGGCCGAACTCGCCTGATCCGGGGGACCTGAGCCGCCCCCTTGCCACCATTGCCGCCCGGGCCGCCCTGCCGCAGCCCGGGCGGCTTGACTTGAGCCCCGCGCAGGTTCACTAGACCAACCGACATAACCCGCAACCGGGCGTTCCGTGGGCGCCAAACCGACGAGGAGGCCGATCATGGGCCAGATCACTCTCACTTTCCCCGATGGCAATCAGCGCGCGGTCGAGGCCGGGACCACCCCCGCCGAGATTGCCGCGAGCATCTCCAACTCCCTGGCCAAGAAGGCGATTTCGGCGCAGGTCAATGGCCGCCATTTCGACCTGCAATGGCCGATCACCGAAGATGCCTCGATCGCCATCAACACCATGAAGGACGACGCCCCGGCGCTGGAACTGATCCGGCATGACCTTGCGCATATCATGGCGCGGGCAGTGCAGGCGCTGTGGCCCGATGTGAAGGTCACCATCGGCCCGGTCATCGAGAACGGCTGGTATTACGATTTCGACCGCGCCGAGCCCTTCACCCCCGAGGATCTGGGCCAGATCGAGGCGAAGATGAAAGAGATCATCAACGCCCGCGACCCGGTCCGTACCGAGATCTGGGACCGCGCCCGCGCGATCAAGCATTACGAGGACAATAACGAACCCTACAAGGTCGAGCTTGTCGGCATGATCCCCGAGGATCAGCAGATCCGGATGTACTGGCATGGCGACTGGCAGGACCTCTGCCGCGGCCCGCATCTGCAGCATACGGGTCAGGTGCCGGGCGATGCCTTCAAGCTGATGAAGGTCGCGGGCGCCTATTGGCGGGGCGATTCCAACCGGCCGATGCTGCAGAGGATCTATGGCGTGGGCTTCCGCACCCGGCAGGAGCTGAAGGATTACCTGACCTTCCTCGAAGAGGCCGAAAAGCGCGACCACCGCCGTCTGGGCCGCGAGATGGACCTGTTCCACCTGCAGGAAGAGGCCCCGGGCCAGATCTTCTGGCACCCGAACGGCTGGAAGATCTACACCACGCTGCAGGATTACATGCGCCGCCAGCAAGAGCGCGACGGCTATGTCGAGGTCAACACCCCGCAGGTCGTGGACCGCAAGCTGTGGGAAAAGTCGGGCCACTGGGACAACTATCAGGAAAACATGTTCATCGTCGAAGTGGACGAGGAGCATGCCCGCCAGAAGGCCATCAACGCGCTGAAGCCGATGAACTGCCCCTGCCACGTGCAGATCTTCAACCAGGGCCTCAAGTCCTATCGCGACCTGCCCCTGCGGATGGCCGAATTCGGGTCCTGCAACCGCTATGAGCCCTCGGGCGCGCTGCATGGCATCATGCGGGTACGCGGCTTTACCCAGGACGACGCCCATATCTTCTGCACCGAGGACCAGATCGAGGCCGAAGCGAAGAAGTTCATCGACTTCCTGGCGAAGATCTATGCCGATCTCGGCTTCGAGAACTGGCGGGTCAAGCTGTCGACCCGGCCCGAAAAGCGCATCGGCAGCGACGAAAGCTGGGACCGCACCGAAGCGGCGCTGGGCTCGGCGTGCCGTGCCGCGGGGTATGAGTACGAGATCAACGAGGGCGAAGGCGCGTTCTACGGGCCGAAGCTGGAATTCGTGCTGCGCGATGCCATCGGGCGCGACTGGCAATGCGGCACGCTGCAGGTCGACCCCAACCTGCCCGAGCGGCTGGACGCGACCTATATCGGCGCCGATGGCGACAAGCACCGGCCGATCATGCTGCACCGCGCGGTCGTGGGCTCGTTCGAACGCTTCATCGGCATATTGATCGAGAACTATGCCGGCAAGCTGCCGTTCTGGATCGCGCCGCGGCAGGTCGTGGTGGCCTCGATCGTGTCGGATGCCGATGCCTATGTGCAGGAGATCGTCGCGGCCCTGCGCGCGGCGGGTGTGCGGGCCGAGGCCGATATCCGTAACGAGAAGATCAACTACAAGGTCCGCGAACACTCGCTGTCCAAGGTGCCGGTGATCCTTGCCATCGGCCAGCGCGAGGTCGAGGACCGGACCGTGTCGGTGCGCCGTCTGGGCGAGACCCGGACCGAAACCGTGGCCTTCGACAGCCTGCTGCCGCAACTGGCCGCCGAGGCGCGCGCCCCCGATCTGGCCTGAGCCGCGCGATACGCCAATCAAGAAGGGCGCCGGACGACCGGCGCCTTTTTGCTGTTAGGGGACGCGGACGGTCCGCGTCAGCTTGCGCTTGCCAGCGTCAACGCGGTTGCGGCGTCCCAGCCCAGAAAAAGCCGGCCCTCGGCCTCGATCACCGGACGTTTCATCAGCGTCGGATGGGCCTCGAGCAGATCGAGCGGATCGGCCGCCCGCGCCGCCTCGTCCAGCTCACGCCAGGTGGTCGAGCGCCGGTTCACCAGATCCGGTCCCAGCGTCTGGAGAAACCGCGCGATCTCGGCCCGCGGCAACGGCGCCGCGCGCACGTCGTGAAACGTGACCGGCTTGCCCGCGCGCTCCAGCGCCGCCTTTGCTTTCCGGCAAGTGTCGCAGGTTTTTAAACCGTAAATTACCATTCCAAACCTCGATTGTTTCCGGGCGCAACCTAGCCGAGATTACGGTGCAATCTACAGGGCTCTTGATTTTTTCACGATTCTTACTGCATTGTTTCTTGTGTGACGGCAGACGACCTGGACGACCGCTCCTCCTTCAGGGGCAGCCGGGAGACTGGAAGACCTGGCTGTGACCTGCCGCGCCGCAATCCCGCGGGCGCGGAAACGACCGAGGAGACAGACGATGCCCACCGGCACCGTGAAATGGTTCAACACCACCAAAGGCTATGGCTTCATCGCGCCCGACGATGGCGGCAAGGACGTTTTCGTGCACATTTCCGCCGTCGAACGCGCCGGCATGACCGGCCTGACCGACAACCAGAAGATCGCCTATGAGATGATCGAAGGCCGCGACGGTCGCAAGTCGGCCGGGGATCTGAAGGCCCTGTAATCGGTCGCGCGGGAGGTGGCGGCACCGGCTGCCACCCTTCCCCGGGAACCTGACCTTAGAAGGGTCTGCCGGAAGGCGGCGCGTCAGACGAAGATGCGCGCCACATAGACCCCGATGCAGGCCGAGACCCCGGTCAGCAAGGTTCCCCAGCAGGTATCGAGCGCCACCTGAACCGGCGACCAGCGCCGCAGCGTGGCGAAGTTGGTGAATTCATAGGTGCCGTAGGCCATCGCACCGACCACCATGCCCTCGATCAGCGCCTGCCCCGGATTGCCGCGCACCAGTGCGGGCCAGGACACCAGCCAGACAAGCCCCAGCACATACGCCAGATAGAAGACCGCCGCCGCCCCCATGCGCGGACGGTCCCGCATCCAGTCGCCGAGATAGCGCGCGAAAAGCGGCTGCATGACCTTGCGCAGCATCAGCGCATCGAGCGCCAGAAAGACCAGCGCCGTGACAAGATAAAGAATGATCGCAATGATGACGGACATGACCCTCGCTTTCCCGATTTTTCCCTTACGGGCGGCCAACGTTCGGGCGCGGGCGCGGGTTCCCGGTTGGCCCCCCGGATGCCGGTCCCGGGGGCCGGTTTCGGGCAGGCCGCCCGGACCCGATGTCAATCGGCGGCAGGACTGGCCATCTGTTCAAGCCCCTGCCCCTGCCCCTGCCCGTGCCTGTGCGCAGGGCACCGGGACCGACGGAGACAGGCCATGAGCCCGGTCACCGGCGGATGCCTTTGCGGGGCGGTCCGGCTGGAGGCGGCCGGCCCGCCGCTTCGGGTGGCCGTCTGCCATTGCCTGGACTGCCGCAAGCATCATGGCGCCGTCTTCTATGCCGCTGCGATCTTTCCCGAGGCGGCGGTCACGGTCGAGGGCACGCCCAAGCACTATCGGGGGCGGTATTTCTGCCCGGTCTGCGGCGCGTCGGTCTTCGCCCGCAGCGGCGACGAGGTCGAGGTGCATCTGGGGACGCTCGATACGCCCGACCTTTTCGTGCCAGACGACGAGACCTGGACCATCCGCCGCGAAAGCTGGGTGCCGCCCGTCGCGGGGGCCGCGCAATTCGCCCGCGACCGCGACGCGGACGACGCCTAGCCCCCGACGGCCCCGAAGCGGGGTCAGCGGACCAGCAGGGCCTCGGGGTCGAAGGTTTCGGCAAAGACCAGACGTTCCTCGATGATCCGGCGCGGGAAGACCCGTCCGCCATGGCGCTCGTTGACGGTGTTGTCGGAATAGAACCGCTCGAACTCGCGGACCAGAATGCGGCGCGGCCCCGCACCGCCGGGCAGCGTCACTCTGGCGTCCCAGAAGGCGGGATCGGGCAGGAACGGGTCGATCGGGCGGGTCGGCGTGACCAGATCCCCGATCGTGCCGCCCATCGCGGTGCCCAGCGCGCGGCCGATGGCCAGACTGCGATCCTCGGCGGGCGGCAGGGTGACCCGGCCACCCGCCGCCGGTGTCACGATGCGGCCCCCTGCGGGTCCGGGCGACACGGTGGCCGAGAGCGCCCCCGTCCCCGCGAGACGGTCAAGCGACAGCACCCCGTCGCGGGCCGCGGACAGCCCCCCCGGCGAGAAGACCGGGCCGATGCCGCCTTCCTCTTCCTCGCCCACGACATGGTCGTGCAGCACCTGCACGTCTTCCCAGGCCAGATCGCTGTCGATCCCGTCCTTCTGGCGCTGCAGCACGATCTCGACCCGGTTGCGGCCGGTCTCGAAGGGCCCGTTGACGAAGGACACGGTCTGGAAAGCGGAGTCGCGGTCAAAGCGCAGCGGCCCGCTTTCCGGGTCCGGCCCGTGCAGGCTGACCGACAGCACCGAGCCCGAGCGCGTCGCCCGCACCCGGCGGCGCGGCAGCACCTGGGCAAACTCGGCCAGAACCACACGCGAGATCCTGGCCCCCGGCATCGCATTGGGCTGATAGCGCACCAGCGCCAGCCGCACGAAGGGCATGTAGCTCGACCCGGGCGACAGTTCGATATCGCAATACCAAAGCCGCCGGTCGTCATCCCAATGCACCCGATGCCCGACGATCCGCACAGAGGGATCGCCCGGGCGCTGTTCCTGCAGCGCTAGCGTTTCGGCGGTCACCCGGGCCGGGAAGTCGGCGTCGCGGATCGTCTGCTTGGGCGCCGGGCTTTGCCAAAGCGGATCGGTCCCCCATTGGGTGACAAGCTTTTCGAACCGTTCCGGGATCTCGTTGAAATTGCCGCCATCGCGGTGAAGGACCACCCCCAGCAACTCGCCATCGCCCGAACTGAACCAGGGCCGGTCGAGCCAGACCCGCAACCCGTTGCCGGTCCGCGTCGCGGTATAGCCGGTCGCGCCGGTGCTGCGGCTCCAGCGGAAGGTGGGCACGACATACAGCAACCGCGGGTCTTTGGGCGGAGCCGAGGCCAGCACCCGGGTCTGCGCGGTCGAGCCCGCGGGATCGGGCAGCACGGGCGCCCCCATGTCGTCCTCGGGCGGCAAGGCCATCGGCTCGCCCAGCGCAACCGGCCCCAGCTGCGTGACCAGATCGGTTCGTCCGTAGAGCGCGGGCGGCAGGTATTCGCGGAATCGGGTCGTTGCGCGCATCCGGTAGGCGATCAGCCGGAACCGGGTGTCGCCAAGATCATGCACGTCGCCGCGCTTGGCCTCGGGGTCGGTCAGCTGCGCCGAGACGGCCGTCGAAAGCACCAGAGCGTTGGGGTGGTTCTCGGCCAGCCGCACCTCGCCCAGCTGGCCGCGGAAGGCGACACGCTCGGGCCGGGGTTTGGCGATGTCGTCGACCCATTCCGACCAGTCGGCCTCGATCTCGATCTTGCCGGTCGAGGGACCGTGCAGCCGCACCTGACGGCAGGAGAGGCGCAGCTCGCGGTCGCCCCTGCCCCGGCTCGTGATCATCTGGATCATCTCGGGGCGGCAGACCGGCGCCTGGGTGGCATGGACCAGCGTCAGCGGGCGATAGGGCGTCATCAACCAGTTGGTGCCCATCGCGGCGGCCTTGCGGCAGGCCTCGGCGGCCTTGGCCGACTCGGTCCAGTGCGGGATGCCGAAACTGTCGAGATGCCGGGGCGAGACGAAGCTGGCATAGAAAAGCCGCACGATCCGGCCTTTCTCGACGAAAAGGGTCAGCTCACGCTTGTCTTCGTCCCAGACCGGCAGGCCCTTGTCGGGGAAATCGACCATGCAGGGCAATTCGCTGTCGGTCTCGGCGCGTTCGGCCAGAACGAGACGGAACCCCGCCAGATCGGGCCAGTCCCCGCCATGCCGGACCAGCAGGATCAACCGCTCGCGGTCGTCGCGCACGACCCGGGCACTGGGGCCCAGCACCATCTCGTCGTCGATCCCCGGCAACGCATGGCCGCGCGCCGCCCGGATCGAGATGCCGCCCGTCGCCCCGTCGGGCAGATAGGGCGTGGTCAGCGCGGCTTCGCGGTGGATCACGTATTGCCCGCCCGCCATCCGGTCGCCGACCGGGTTGTCAGCCGAGGGCAGCGCGGGCGGCACCGCGGCCGTGGTGGCGATGGCCCCCAGCGTCTGCGGCGTGATCAGCTCGATCTGCGCGCCCGGCAGCGGGTCGTAAAGCGTGCCCACCTCGCGCGCGGCGATGGCGTAGCCCTCGCGGATGCGCTGCCAGTCGCCGAAGAACGGATCGAAGAAGCCATGGGTCTCGCATTGCTGCTGCGAGGATTTGGGCGGCACCAGATGGCGCTGGTTGGTTTCGGTATAGGCGAAATCGGCCGAAGCCGGTTGGGCCGCCGCTGCCTGGAAATCGGGATCGTTGAGATATTCTCCGGTCGTTGCGTTGAAATTCGACCGGATCACCAGCCGTTCCAGCTGTTCGCCCTCGCTCAGCCTTTCGCGCTGGACCAGCACGGGCGGATCGACCGGCTCGAAGCGCCAGTAGCCGACCGCGTCGCTGGCCTGTTCCAGATCGCCCAGCGAGGGGTCCTTGAGGCCCAGCGAATTGCCCGCCAGATCGACGACCCGCGCCCGCAGCCGGTACAGCGCGCCGAAGCGCAGGCGCGGCAAGGTTCCCTTCTGGGCCGCAAAGGTGACGGCCAGATCGTTGCCCTTTTCGGCGGTGTCGGTGACATCGGCGGGCAGTTCGGCCTGAAGGTTGTCGTCCTCGCCGGTTTCCGACCGGATGGTCCTGCCGGGGCGCGGCGCGGCCAGGCTCCAGCCCGACCAGCGGAACAGGCTTTCATGCAGGTACTGTTCGTCCGCGTTGTCGGGATCGCCCGATACCGAATGGCCCGAGACATAGCCCTCGTCGGGCGGGAATTTCAGCTGCTCGCCGGTCGAGATCACGCGATAGTCGCCGACCCGGGCCTGCAGGCTCTGCCAGTCGCCGGGATGGACCCGGTCGGGCACCCGGGCCACGTCGATGCGATAGCCGCGATGCACATCCTCGGCAAACAGCACCACCTTGTCGGCATTGCCGGCCGCGATCTCGGCATTCTTCAGATCGGCCGCGGCGGCCAGTTGGGCCAGATCGGTGGCGCGGCCGTGCTGCGACACCCCGATCCCGCCTGACCGCAGCGCCGCCACGCCCTGCCGGTCGGGCGTCGTGTAGGTCACCTCGCCATGGCTCTGGCGCAGGCTCAGGCTGCGGGCCACGAGGTTCTGCGCGGTCAGCGCGAAGTTCACCGTCTTCAGCGCCGCGCCATCGGGATCGACCTGATAAAGATCGAAAAGGCCGGGCTTTTCGTCCTTGGCCACCTGCCAGCCATCGTCGCTGTCCTCGAGCCGCAGAAGCCCCGCGTCATGCTGCGCGCTGCGCGGGCGCGGCACGAACCGGTCCTTGCGGGCCAGCCAGGCGGTGCGGGGCGTGGCGTCCTTGCCGGGCGCGGGCCCGTCCCATTTCAGCACCAACTGCATCTGCCCGATGCCGGTGCCGCCGCCCGCCGCGATCCGGTCGTCGATGACCTTGCCGGTGTCGAGCACGCAGTCGATCACCAGCCCCAGCCCGCGTTTCAGATCGCCATAATCGGCATAAGACGCCACGATCCGGTGGAAATCGTACTCGGGCGCAGGCGGCGGCGGGGTCACGTCCTTGAAATCGGGGCGGCGCTTGAGCTTTTCCAGGTCGCTCGCGCGGGTCCGGCGGTAGAAGCGGTCGGCCTGATAGAAGGTGTATTCGTCGGCCGAGGTGAACTGTCCCATCACGCCGGCCGCCGCCCCCGCAGCCGCGGGCGGCACCCAGTCGGGCGGCAATGCGCGGCGCGGCCGGCTTTCGGACGCATCGGGCGTGCCCGTCTCGCCCTCGACGCCCGGCCCGGGCACGGCCATCGGAAAGACCGAATGGTCCGAGAAGACGGACCGGTCGACGATCTTGTCGATATCCTCGCCGAAGAAGCGCGAAAATCCCGGCAGCGGCACCTCGACCGAGCGGTCGCCGAAATTGATGATCTGGGTGCGCGTCCCGAGATCGCCCAGCATGCCCTTCAGCGCGGGATCGGCATCCTTCCAGGGCAAGAGAACAGGGTGCTCGTCCCCCGACTGCGCCGCGAGCCGCCCGTAATGGCGCCGCGCGAAGGCCAGCACGTTGCGCACCGCGTAAGACCGCAGGTTGACCCGGCTCATGTCGGTATAGACGAAACCTGCAACCGGGGTCTCTTCGGTGAAGAAGCGTTTCCAGAGATCGCTGTCGGGTTTCGAGACCGGGGTCAGACGCACAAGCGTGCTGCCGATCCGCCCCCGGAAATTTGCCCGCTCCAGCGTGGCGGGCCAGTCGAGCCAGGGCTCGTAGGCTTTCAGCACCTGTTCGTCGGGCGCCTGCGGCGTCAGACGGGGCGAGACCACAAGGCTGACCCGCCACTTGCCGTCATGCTCGCCCCCGTCGGCCACGCGGCCATAGGGCAGGACGGTCCAGACCAGAAACTGCTCTGCCATGGTAATTCCCCCTCAGCCGAAGGCCTCGACATAGTCGCGCCAGGCATAATTCACGTCGGACCCCGAGATCGCCGCCAGCTCGTCGGCCAGCGGCAGGCTCGCATCGAAGCCCATCATTTCGCGCAAGCTCGGGTCGCCGTTCGAGCCCGCGAATTTCTTCTGGCAGCGGATCGTCACGCTGCCCGAGAAGAACAGCACCGACACCTCGATGGTCAGCTGCGCCATGCCCACGCATTTGCCCGACGAGAATTCGTAGCGAAGCTCCAGATACAGTTCGAGCGAGGCCGAGATCAGCCCCAGCACGCTGACATGGCCGCCCAGCCGGAAATAGCCGGTCAGCGAGGCCTCTTGCAGCTCCATCCGGTAATAGAAGCCCGCCATCACCTCGACCCCGCCCGAGGCGACGCCGAAATCGACAGACAGCGAGGCGCCGAATTCCAGGGCCGCCTCGAGGATCTGCACGCCTCTGGGGTCGATGGTCACGCCGAAGAAGCCGCCGCCGCCAAAGCAATAGACCGTCAGGCAGAAGGGCTGTTCGCGGGTGCAGAAGTTGAAGGCGACCGACAGCGGCTGGCCGATGAAGGGCACGGTGAAGCCCGCGCCAAGGCTGAGATTGCTGATGTTCAGCACGCCCACGCAGATCGAGGGCAGCGCGATGTCGAAGCCCGCATGGATGCCCTGCGGGGTGATGTCGAGATAGGGCGGGTCCGAAAACCCGTCGAGCGGGATCAGGTCGCGCAACGTCTCGACGAAGGACAGAGGCCCGACAAAGCGGATGTCGTCCAGCACCACGTCGACATCCATCTTGGCGGCGCTGTCGACCGCAAAGACGATGCGGTCGAAGTTCAGTTCCAGGAAAGACGCCTTGCCGATCAGCACCAGATCGAAGCGGTTCAGCGAACAGGTCACGGCGATTTTCGGGCTGGAACTGCCGTTCTTCTTGACCTTGCCCTCGACCGCGACGACGAAGCCGCGCTTGTCGTTCGCGCGGAAGATCTCGTCGCCGGCGGCGGCGGGCCAGTTGCCGATCTCGGGCGCCCAGTCGAAGCGGATGGTCAGCTCGTCCCCGGTCAGCGCCTCGATCAGCCTGGCCAGATCGGCCGCCGCCTCCAGCACCTCGCGGACCGCGCCCAGCGCCTTGAGGATCGCGGCCTTGGGCGCCGCGCCCAGAAGGTCGAAGTCGCGGATCGCGGTCTCGAACGGGTCCAGCGCCGCGACGACATCGTTGATCTTCGCTTCCAGCCCGGCCCCGTCGGACAGCAGGTTGGCCAGCACCGTCGGATCGCCCACGATGGCGTCAAGCGCGTCCCAGAGGTCCTTGGCCGCCGAAAACAGCGCGGCACTGTCCCCGACCGCTTCCAGCAAGGTGTCGAGCCCGGTCGCGAGGGCCCGGATCTGCTGGCGCAGATTGGCCGGAATGGCATTGCCCTGCGGTCCGTTGACGATGGCCAGAAGCTCGGCGATCCGGGTCTGGATCGTCGCGATCTGGCCGGGCAGCGCGGCAAAGTCGGGCGCCGTGCCGATGCCGTCAAGCGCCTGGCTCGACAGGCTTTCCAGCGTGGTCCTGAGCCCCGCGATCAGCGCCTCGATCTCGGAAAGCTTGGCCAGCGCGGCCTGCAACGCGGCCGGGGCCACCTGCCCCTGCTGACCCAGATCGGTGATTTTCGCGACCGCCTGGGCCAGACCGCCCGCCCCCTGCCCCAGCACGCCGCGCGGCAGGTCATAGGTCAGCCCGAAAAGCTGGACCAGCGCCCCGATGAAGCTTTCGACCTGGGTGCCCGCCTCGGAAACGAAGCGGGGCACCTTCTCGCCCTCGCCCGCGATGTCGGTCACGGCCTTGATCAGCTCGCCCAGCGGGATGCAGCCGAACAACAGCGGCAGCGGCAGGTCGCTGACCGAGATCGGGAACCCCGCCCCCGGCTCCATCTGCCCGTCGAGAAACTGGGTCACGTCCGACATCACCGGCCCGGCCATCCGCGACAGGGCGCGCGGCCTGAGGTTCGGCTGGACGAAGCCGCCCGACTTGTCGCCCTGGGACGAGAAGTCGAGCATGCCCATGCCCGGGCTTTGCACGATATCGGCGAAGACCTCGCCCACGTTGCGCTGACCGACCGGGGCGCCGGGACCGGCGGCGAAACCGAATTGCAGATAGCGCGCGTTCCAGCTCAGCCGGTTGGTGCGGGTCGAGCCGGTCAGCTGGTTCACCGGCCCGAGCCGCGCGGTGGTCTGAACGATCTTCGGCAGGAAAAGCGCGCGCGACAGATCGCGGCTCCAGGCCTCGATGGTGGCGTTGCGGATGGGTTGCTGGCCCGGCGCGCCGCGCCTCGGCGCCTCGGCGCCCAGCACCATCTCCTCGACTTCGACGGCGGTGTCGCCGGACTTGGCCGAGGTGGCCAGCGCCACACGCTGGAAATCGAAGGGCACGGTATGGCGCTGGGGCCATTTCGCGTATTCCTCGGCGGCGGTCGCGGCATTGAAGGCGGCGGCGGGATAGTCCGCGTCAAGCCGTTCGGTCACCGGGTTGAAGATCCGCGGGCAGGACACGGTATTGTCCATGAAGATCATCGGCAGATCGAACAGCACCCGATGGCCGTCAAGATCGGTGCCCGCGCATTGGAACCGGAACGGTTCGCCATTGACCGCGGGCCAGAAGAAAAGCTGCCCCGCATTCGACACGTCTGTATCGACCGGATCGTCCAGATCGGGCGTGCGCTCGGTCAGGATCTCGATTTTCGAGAACGGGAACTGGCGGGCGAAATTGACCGTGTTGTCGGTGCTTTTCGCGGCATGGAACAGCGCGTCGTCGAAGGTCAGCACGCGTTCGCGGATGATGATGAAATAGCGCTGGCGCAGATAGGCGTGCTGGCTGCGGTCATAGCCGTCCTGCGAGCCGGGCGTTTCGGAACTGCGCTTGTGGAACTTGCGTTCGGTCACCTTGACCAGCGAGACCCGGCAGTTCAGCGGACACAGGCAGCCGCGATAGACGACCTTGACGTAATGGTCCCGGCCCATCGCGCCGCGATGCACCCATTCCTCGACCGACAGGCCCGGCGGGTTCCAGGACCCGCGCGAATCGAGCCAGCCGCCCAGCGAGGACAGCATCAGAAGGTTGGTATCGACGGGTTCGGGCGTGTAGCCGTTGACCGAGAAGTTCGAAGAGAGATGCGCGATCTGGAACCGGTCGAAATCGTCCAGCGGCATCCGGAACGGCCGCCCGCCCGGCAATGGCAGCGCATCGTTGGGCTGGCTCGGCGGCACCCCCGGCGAGCGTGTGGGCCAGGCGGGTCCCATGGGCGGGTTCGCGGCCTCGGAACCGGTGCCCGAGCGCGCCCAGACCGCGCGGATGGTGCGGGCCGGATCGGCATAGGGCGGCGGGATCTCGGTGCCGTCCGACCCGGGCGTGACCATCCGCGTGTGCCAAAGCTCGACATGCGCGGTCGAGGCCGACAGCGCGGGCCGCGTCGCATGGCGCCATTTCGCCCCCGCATGGGGCGACACGATCAGCCGCCAGGGCATCTCGATGGCAGTGGTCGTCGCGGTGGGGTTGCCGGGCCGGGGCTTCGCGCCACCCGGGGCCACGATCACCCGGTCGGGGATGCGTTCGAAGACCGCCGCGTTGGCGCTGGCCTGGCGGGCGCGCAGCGTGGTGATGTCGCCGCCCTCGCTGGCCGCCAGCCGGAACGAGGACGCCACATGACCGGCAAGCTGCGCCCGCGCCTTGACCGACAGCGCGTTCAGCGCGCCGTCACGGATCAGGTCGGTCAGCGGCAGGAACAGGCTGGGCTGGCTGCGCGGCTTGGCATTGCTGGCCACCGACAGGGTCAGCGTCTGGCAGGCTGCCAGCACGCCTTCGAGCGTGTAGTCGATCTCGAAGCCATCGGGCACCAGAAAGGACAGCCGCGATTCATCGGCGATGCGGGCGCGGATCGGTGGTTCGCGCAGCGCCTCGTCGGCGGCCGGGTTGGCGGGCTCGGGCTTGGGTTGGTCCTTGGGATTGGCGTATTTCGGAGCGGCCGGAACCGGCTTGCCGATCTTGGGCGGCGGCGGCTGGAAGAAGGTCTCTTCGGTCACCGTCTGGGGCGGAAAATGCAGGATCAGCCGCCCGGTGCCGCCCGCACTCTTGCGGAGCTTCGGCGGGTTGCCCGGCACGATCTCGCAGTTGCGCAGCTCGATCCGGAGGGCCAGCAGGTCGTCGACCCGAAGCGCGGGCCGACCCGGCCGGGTCTTCTCGAAGATGTTCTTGATCACGTCGGGCGCGCGCGGGATCAGCACCAGATCGTCGATCGCCGCGTCGATGGCAGAGACGATGGCCCCTCGCGAGGTAATCGCCTGAACCGGAATGGACGCACCGAGAGAGAGCCCGGAAATCGAGCGCAACGAGGGGCGGACTGCCATGGCAAACCCCAATGGATTATAGACTGAATAGAAACAAAATTAGCCTTAATGGGCGATTCTGTAAAATACTATTACGCGGCACGGTTGAAAGCGGCGCTGGTCGAACCGTTGGAGGCAAGCTCAGCCCGCCGCACCCCGCGCGGATCGGTTGGATCGATGACGCAACGGCAGGTGCCGGGACCCCGACAGGCGACGCCCCCGGGAACGCCGCGCGGGGCGCGCGTCGGCCAGAACCGCGGGGCGCATCCCGTCGCGCCCCGCGGTCCCCGGCCCATTGGAGTTTATTGGGACGGCAGCGTCACGCGGAAGAACGGTCCGGCCGCCCGGTCGGCGGTCACTGCCGGTGGCGGGGTCCTTGCCGCGACCGGCGCCAGGGATTGCAGATAGGCGACCAGCGCCGCGCCGTCCTCGTCGGTCAGCCCGGCATAGGAGGCCCAGGGCATCACCGGCGCCAGAACCCGCCCGTCGGGCCGGATCCCCGCACGGATCGCGGTCAGGATCTGATCGGCGCTCCAGTCGCCAAGCCCGGTCGCGTCCGGGGTCAGGTTCGGCGGCCAGAAGATGCCAAGCCCCGGCATCTCGAACCCGACCGTGCCGCCCGAGAGCCCGGCGGAAAAGGCCAGCACACCGTCGGCGCCGCGCGGCATGTGGCAGCCCGCGCAATCCATGATCCGCGCCAGATAGGCGCCGCGCTCGATCGTCGCCGCATCCGCAGGCGCGGCCGCGCCGGTCGCATGAACACACGAGGCCGAAAGGCCGGCGCCAAGCGCCAGCAGCAATGGTATGACTTTCACGATGTCTTCTCCCTGAGAACCGGGCCGAAGCGGCCGCCCGCATGCCGCGACGGCGTCCCCGGGAACCGGCGAAGCTGAAATGCGCCCCCCTGGCGGCCCGGTTCGAAAAGGGCCTTCCCGTGCGCGCCCGCCTGCCCTCTCGCCCCGCAAGAGCGACCGGACAGCGGACCGCGACGACCCTTCCGTCCCGTGTGCCCGAAGCGACCGCCCGAACCCCTCTGGCCCGGCGCCCGCGGCCGACGTTGAAAACGGATTGTCTGAATAGTCCGGGCACGAGATTACACCGCTGCCTGCCCTTGGGGAAGCCGGTATTTCCGCAGCCCCGCCTCCGGGATCGGCCCGCAAGAGCCGGTTTCGGGCATCTGGAAATCCCCCGCCCGGGATGGCAATGTCGCGCAAAGGGAATCCGGTTTGAACGTCGTCTTCTTTGCCAACGGGCTTGTGCTTGGGCTGCTGGCTCTGATGTCGGCAACCGTGGCCCTTTTGTATCCCGAAACGCGGGGCGTCTTCGCCGAGGCGACCTTTCAGCTGGGGCTGACCGGCACCCTGATCGCGGTTGCCTCGCGATCCTCCTTCGAGGCGCTGCGCCTGCCCCATGCCTTCATGCTGACGGCCTCGGTCTGGCTGGTCGCGGCCATCGGCGGGGCCGTGCCGCTTTATCTGTGGAAGCTTTCGGCGGCGGATGCCTTCTTCGAGGCCATGTCGGGGATCACCACCACCGGCTCGACGGTGATGACCGGGCTCGACAGCACGCCGAAGGGCATCCTGATGTGGCGCGCGCTGTTGCAGGCGCTGGGGGGCGTCGGCTTCATCGGCACCGGGATCGCGCTTTTGCCGGTGCTGAAGGTCGGAGGCATGCAGCTTTTCCGCACCGAAAGTTCCGACAAGAGCGAGAAAGAGCTGCGCAACGCGACCCAGTTCGCGGCGGCGACGCTCTTGGTCTATCTCTCGCTGATGACGCTTTGCGGCATTCTTTACCGCGCCGGGGGGATGAGCCTCTTCGATGCCGTGACCCATGCCATGACCACGCTCTCGACCGGGGGCTATTCGACCCATGACGCGTCCTTCGGGTTCTTCGCCAACCCGTTCCTGCAATGGACCTGCACGCTGTTCATGGTGCTCGGCTCGGTGCCCTTCTCGTGGTACATCCGCAGCGTCTATCACGGGAAATTCCGCAGCGAGCAGGTCGGCGCGATGCTCAAGACGCTGGCTGCGGTGATCCTGCCGCTGTCGCTGTGGCTGGGCCTGACCTCGGACATGCCCTTCCTCGCGGCGCTGCGGCTGGTGGCCTTCAACGTGGTCTCGGTGGTCTCGACCACGGGCTATGCGACGACCGATTACACCACATGGGGCCCGGTCGCGGTGTCAGCCTTCGTGATCCTGACGGCGGTCGGCGGCTGTACCGGCTCGACCGCGGGCGGGGCCAAGGCGATGCGCTGGGTGATCATGTACCGGCTGGTGCGCGAGGGCATCCGGTCGGTGCGCTATCCGCACGGGGTCTATCGCATCCGTTATGAGGGCCGGGTGATCGACGAGGACATCGTGTCGAGCGTGATCGGCTTCTTTTCCATGTACGCCCTGAGCTTTGCGGTGATCGCGAGCCTTCTGACCCTTGTCGGGCTCGACGGCGAAACGGCGCTGAGCGGCGCGATCACGGCGCTGGCGAATGTGGGCCCGGGCGTCGGCGACATCATCGGGCCTGCCGGCACCTTCCAGCCGCTGTCGGACAAGGCCAAGACGATCCTGGCCATCGGCATGTATCTGGGGCGGCTCGAGATGCTGACCGTTCTGGTTCTGCTGACGCCGCGCTTCTGGCGTTCGCTGGCCTGAGGCGCGCGGCTCAGAACGCCGCGTGTTCGCCCAGATCGGCGCGGTCCTCGCCGCTCACAAGCCGCGCGTAATAGTCGTAAAGCCGGTCCGATCCGTATTCGGGCGTGGCCTCGGCGTCGTAAAGACCCGTCTCGGGGTTCAGGACCAGCATTGACTCGGTCCCGTAATAGCGCCCGATCCGCGCGAATTCGGCCTTGTCGCGGAACCGGGGCACGACCCGGCCCAGTGCCGAGAGAATGGCGATGATCGCGTCCATCATCGCCACCGGCACCTCGCGGAATTTCGGCTCGCGCCCCAGCAGGCGGAAGAGCTCCTCGCCCTGATCGCGGGGCGTGATCGCAGGCCCCGGGCCGCCGATGGGCAGCACCCGGTTCTGCAGGGCCGGATCGTCGAGGCACTCGGCGATGAAGCCCCCCAGATCGGCATCGCTGATCGGCTTGCAGGCGGTCAGGCGCCCGTCGCCGAAGACAAGGAAGGGCTTGCCGGCCTTGACCCGCTCGACCTGCCCCGAGAGCGACTTGAAGAAGGCCGTGGGGCGCACGATGGACCATGTCAGGCCCGAGGTCCTGAGCTCGGCCTCGAAGGCCAGCTTGGCCTGCTGGAAGGCAAGGGTCGGCTTCTGCACGCAGATCGCGGACAGAAGCACCGCCTGGCTCACCCCGGCGGCGCGGGCCGCCGTCAGCGCATCGGACTGCGCCTTGTGGTCGATGGCCCAGGCATCGCGCGGCGTGCCGGTGCGCGAGGCAAGGCAGGAGACCAGCGCTTCGAACCGCTCGCCGCGGAACCCGTCGCGGGCCAGCGAGGCGGGATCGGTGACATCGCCGGTGCGGACGGTCACCCCGGCGGGCAGCCCGCGCCCCGGGTCCTCTCCGGCGCGCGGCCGCACGAAACAGACCACCTCATGCCCCCGGGCCACCAGCGCCTGGGCGGTGGAGCGGCCGATGGTGCCGGTCGCGCCCAGCAGAAAGACCCGCCGGGGCCGGGGCGACAGCGTGGTATCGGTCATGGTCCTGTCTCCTTGGCAGCGGTCTTCGGGGCAGAGCCTAAGGCCCTGCACCCGCCCGGGAAAACGGGGCGCGGCGTCGCGCCCGTCAGACCCGTGCTCGGCCGATTATTCCGGAACGATCCGGACCGCGCCCTTGTCGGCCGAGGCCGCGAAATGGGCATAGGCCCTCAGCGCCTGCGAAACGTGACGCTTGCGCGGCTCGGCCGGTTTCCAGCCCTTCGCCTCCTGCGCGGCGCGGCGCGCGGCCAGTTCGTCCTCGGAGACGGCGAGGTTGATCGTGCGGTTCGGGATGTCGATCTCGATCAGATCGCCATCCTGCACCAGACCGATGGTGCCGCCCGAGGCGGCCTCGGGCGAGGCATGCCCGATCGACAGCCCCGAGGTGCCGCCCGAGAACCGCCCGTCGGTGATCAGCGCGCAGGCTTTGCCGAGCCCCTTCGATTTCAGATAGGAGGTCGGATAGAGCATCTCCTGCATGCCCGGCCCGCCCTTCGGCCCCTCATAACGGATCACCACCACATCGCCCGCCTCGACCTTGCCGGTCAGGATGCCCGACACAGCGGCGTCCTGGCTTTCATAGACCTTCGCGGGCCCCGAGAAGACCAGGATCGACTCGTCGACGCCCGCCGTCTTCACGATGCAGCCGTCGAGCGCGATATTGCCCTTCAGGACCGCAAGCCCGCCATCCTTCGAGAACGGCGTCTCGACCGAGCGGATCACCCCGGCCTTGCGGTCGGTGTCGAGCGAGGGCCAGGTCGAGGACTGGCTGAACGCCTCTTGCGAGGGCACGCCGCCGGGGGCCGCGAGGAACAGTTCGCGCGCCTCGGGATCGTTCGACCGGCCGATATCCCATTTGTCGATGGCCGCGCCCAGCGTCGGTTCATGCACCGTGGCGCAGTTGCGGTCGATCAGCCCGCCCCGGTCCAGCTCGCCCAGGATCGCCATGATCCCGCCCGCGCGGTGCACGTCCTCGACATGGACATTGGCGGCGTTGGGCGCGACCTTGCACAGGCAGGGCACCTTGCGCGACAGCGCGTCGATGTCGTCCATGGTGAAATCGACCTCGGCCTCCTGCGCGGCAGCGAGGATATGCAGCACCGTGTTGGTCGACCCGCCCATCGCGATATCGAGCGCCATGGCGTTCTCGAACGCGGCCTTCGTCGCGATCGAGCGCGGCAGCACGCTGGCATCGTCCTGTTCATAGTAGCGGCGGCACATCTCGACCGCGCGGCGCCCGGCCTCGAGGAACAGCTCCTTGCGGAAGGCATGCGTCGCCAGCGTCGAGCCGTTGCCCGGCAGCGACAGCCCCAGCGCCTCGGTCAGGCAGTTCATCGAGTTCGCGGTGAACATGCCCGAACAGGACCCGCAGGTCGGACAGGCGGCGGCCTCGATCTTGGCCAGATCCTCGTCCGACACCTTGTCGTCGGCGGCCGCGACCATGGCGTCGATCAGGTCGAGCGACACCTCGCGCCCGTCGCCCAGCGTGACCTTGCCCGCCTCCATCGGCCCGCCCGAGACGAAGATCGCGGGAATGTTCAGCCGCAGCGCCGCCATCAGCATGCCGGGGGTGATCTTGTCGCAATTCGAGATGCAGATCATCGCATCGGCGCAATGCGCATTGACCATGTATTCGACCGAATCCGCGATCAGTTCGCGCGAGGGCAGCGAATACAGCATCCCGTCATGGCCCATCGCGATCCCGTCATCGACGGCGATGGTGTCGAATTCCTTGGCGATGCCGCCCGCCGCCTCGACCTCGCGGGCCACCATCTGGCCCAGATCCTTGAGGTGCACGTGACCCGGCACGAACTGGGTGAAGGAGTTCACGATGGCGACGATCGGCTTGCCGAAATCGCCGTCCTTGACGCCGGTCGCGCGCCAGAGGCCGCGGGCGCCGGCCATGTTACGGCCATGGGTGCTGGTACGGGAACGGTATGCGGGCATGATCGTGACTTTCCGGCTGGCAGACTATCGGGCACGAGTGCCCCTTGCGCGCGGAAAAATCAACCTTTCATTGGGCGGGGCGGCCATGGCAGAGTGGCGCCGAAATGATTTCCGCGCTCGATCATCTGGTGCTGACCACCGCCGACGAAGAGGCCTGTCTGGCCTTCTATGTGGAGGGTCTTGGCCTTCGGCTGGAAACCTTCGGCGCGGGGCGCAAAGCGCTGTGTTTCGGGCGCCAGAAGATCAACATTCACGTCAAGGGCCACGAGTTCGAACCCAAGGCGCATCTGCCGGTGCCGGGCGCGCTCGATCTGTGCTTTCTGGCCGACCGGCCGCTTGACGACGTGATCGCGGCGCTGGCCGCGCGCGGCCTCCGCCCGGTCGAAGGGCCGGTGGCGCGCACCGGGGCGACCGGGCCGATCCGGTCGATCTATCTGCGCGACCCGGACCTCAACCTGATCGAGATCTCGGAACCCGCCTAGCCCGCCTCGTAGACCAGTTCGATCTCTGCCGGAAGCGCGTGATAGGGCGCCGAGGTGACCAGCGCGTGAATACCGCTTTTGGCATAGGCCGGGGCGGCCTCGGCGGGGATCGGCCCGGCGGCCAGGACCTCGCCCGGCCAGTCCGGTCCCAGCGCGCGCAAGGTGGCGGCGACAGCATCGGGCGCCATCCGGGTCAACAGAAGGATGTCGGCGCCGAAGCCCGCGGCCTCCAGCGCCTCGTCGCGGTTGCGCACCTCGACCGCGAGCCGCGCGCCCGGCGCCGCCAGCCGCCGGCCCGCGATCCGGTCGGTCAGCGTCTCGGGGCCGCCGAGCGCCCGGCATTCGGCCAGCACCAGCGCCGCGTCGGGCTGCAGCGCCGGATGGATCGCAGCGCCTCCCGCCGCCACCGCCTTCAACGCCAGCGGCCGCGCGCCGGGGATGGCCTTGCGCGGACAGGCGACCGCCACCGCCGGATTGGCCCGGCGCACGGCCTGCACGATGCGCGCGGCGCTGTCGGCGACGCCCGAGGCCCATTCCAGCAGGGTCTGCACCGCCTGCGCGGCCCCCACCAGCGCCTCGGCCGGCCCCCGCGCCGCGATCAGCAGATCGCCGGGCCGCACCCGCGTTCCGCTTTCGGCCGCAATATCCGCGGCACAGCCCAGCAGAGCGAACATCCGCGCGGCCTCTTCGGTGCCGCAAATCGTACCGCTGCGTCGGGCCCGCATCGCGACCGAGGTCATCCGGCCCGGCCGGACCGGTCCGGTGCCGACGGAAAGCGCGGCGGTCGTATCCCGTTTCAGGAGGCAGGCGAGGGCTGTATCGTCAAGCAGCAGCATCTGGGTCAGATCCTTCCGTTGCGCGGCATCGGGGCGTCGCTCTGTCCGGCGGACACCGGGCGCCGCGCCCTGCGTTATATATTAAAAGTTCATATCGAAAGAATAGCACACCGTGTGCCAAGTTATACGAAACTGTTTTTCAAGTATTTTTCTTCCGATCGGTCGGGGACCGAACACGACTTGTCGGATTGATCACACAGGCCGGGCCGCAAGCCGCAGCCATATTGCCCGCCCGAATTCCGGCCCGGAGAGATCGTGAATCCCCCACTTTGGAATGCGAAAACTCTCTGCTACCATGCCAGATTAACCTAACGTCAAGATGTGTTGCCTAATTCTGGCGGATGGGGCGAAGGTCGGAGACCAAATTGGAACGTCGGAGTTCAGGTTCGGCAATCTGGCGAGGCGCGTGGGCACTTGTTGCGGGGCTTCTTTGCCTCGCAGCCTGTCTTCCGTCCCCCCTGTCCGCCCAGACGGCCCAGACGGCCCAGCAGACCGCCCCCGACGCCGCGTCGGCGCCGATCGTCGCGGGATGGCTCGAGAATGCCCCCTTCGGCCAGATCGGCGACGATGGCGAAGCGACCGGGTTCTCGGCGGACGTGGTCCGGGCCCTGTCCGAGACCATGGGCGTGCCCATCGAGCTTCGGCGCTTCGACGGTCTTCAACCGCGGATCCAGGCCCAGATCGACGGCGAAACCACGCTGATGACCGCCATCGCGCGCCTTCCCGCGCTGCAAGCGTCCAACCTCTTCTCGAAACCGGTCGGGCGGACCGAGGTCCGGCTTTTCATCCGCATCGAGAACGAGCGGAACCCGGACTTCGTGACCCCGGTGAACAAGCGCATCGGCACGGTCCGGCAATATGCGGGCTCGGGGTCGTCCGAGGTGCTGGACCGCAACCGGCCCGTGGTCTTCGAGAACGCCGATGCCCTGCTGATCCGGCTTCTGTCGGGCGAGATCGACGGCGCCCTGCTGGCCGAGGACTGGATGGTCGGGCTGGCCCATGGCGTCCGGCTGGACAACCGGATTGCCGCCGTCGGACCGCCCGTCAGGCCGATCGAGCGGGTCATCGCCATCCATAAAAGCCGCGCCGATCTGCTTGGTCCGATCAACGCCGCCATCGACACGCTCGAAGCCAACGGAACGCTCGCCGCTTTGCGGCGGCAGTGGTTCGTCGATCGGCCGCCGCCCCGGCCAGAGGTGTTGACCGTGGGCGTCGTGAACCTGCCGCCCTTCATGCAGGTCAATGACGACGGATCGACCACCGGCTTTGCGGTCGAGGTGATCCGCGATCTGGGCAAGCTGCTGGGGCTTCAGTTGCAATTCGTGCCCGTGCCGCCCGAGGTCTGGGCCAAGGGCCCGCAGGGCGGCATCGACGTGCTGCCCCTGGTCGGCATCACCCCGGACCGCAGGGAGAGGATGGATTTCGCGCTGCCGATTCAGGCCATCGACATCGGCGTTTTCGTGCGCAGCGACAGCCTGGACCTATTCGACGGGCTGGCCAAGGCGCGGGTCGGCGCCTGGGGGGCCGGGGTCTCGGTCGCGGTCGCCCGCCGCCATTCCAGCGACGTCCAGCGTTTCGAAACCTATGCCGAACTGGTGACGGCGCTGCTGGAGGGCCGGATCGACACGATCCTGGCCGAAAGCAGCGCGCTCCGCCGCACCCTGTCCGAGATGCATCGCGAGGACAGGGTCGTTCAGGTCGACTATCCGCTGGAAACGATCTATCTGGCGCCGGCGCTGCGGCGGGGCCTGCCCTCGGTCCGCGAGGCCCTGAACCTGGTGATGCCCGGCTATCTGGCCTCGCAGCGCTATCAGGACCTGCGCGCCGCCTGGCTCGAGCCCCGGGGGTTCTGGACCGAAGGCCGCGTGCTGTCGCTTTTGGCCGCGATCGTCACCGTGGCAGTCCTCGCGCTGAGCTATATCCCGTTTCAGCGCCACCGCATCCGGCAAGAGCGCCTGCGCTTCACCGCAAACATGATCGAGCGGATTCCGCTGGGGCTTCTGATGGTCGCGCCGAACGGCCGGATCGAGTTCGCCAATGCCGCCGCCCGCGCGGTCAGCCCCTCGGGTCCGGAGCTGATCCGCGAAGGCGCCGTCTACCGCGACGCGATCAACGCGCTGATCGCGGCCGACGCCGCCCATTGGGGCACCAAATCCCCCGCCGCGCTGGCTGCGGGCCTGTCGGGGCCCGCCCTGACCGACGGCTATTCCTACGAGTTCCGGACCACGACCGGGCAAAGCTTCCGCTGGTCGAGCTTTGCCCTGACCGGCGGGTCGATCCTGGTCATGGTGCTGAACGTCACCCGCGAACGCAGGCACCTGGCCGAGATCGAGACGCTGAACGCCGAGCTGCGCGACCAGATCTCCATTGTCGAGCGGACCAATTCGGAACTGCGCGACTTCGCCTATGCGACCTCGCACGATCTCAAGTCGCCGATCAGCACGCTGAGGCTGATCGCCAACGCGCTGACCGACTCCGTCGCCGGAAAGCTGCCCGACGATGATGTGCAACTGGTTGCAGACATGAAGGAAATTCTCGAACGCATGGGCCGGATGATCAGCGACGTTCTGGACTACACCCGCGCGGTCGGCGGCGAAGTCGCAGTCGAACCCGTCGATCTGAGCAAGGTCGCCGCCGACGTGCTTCAGGACCTGACCGCCGATATCGCCGCGAGCGGCGCCGAGATCCGAGTCGGGGACCTGCCAAGCCTTATTGGCAATCCGCGTCAGCTGCATCAATTGTTGCAAAACCTCATCGGCAACGCGATCAAGTTCCACCGCCCCGGAGATGCGCCGCAGATCGACATAGAGCCGGTCGCAGCACCGCACGGAATGGTCGCGTTTTCCGTGTCCGATCGGGGGATAGGGATCGATCCGAAATTCCATCGCCGGATTTTCCAGGTTTTCACCCGGCTCAATGACACCGAATTGTATCCCGGCAGCGGACTTGGACTTGCCATCTGCCAAAGAGTAAGCCTCAATCATGGGGGACGTATTGCGATTCAGTCCGCACCCGAGAACGGCAGCCGTTTCACGATTTTCCTGAAGGAGAAGAACGGTGATCAACACACTCATGATGATCGACGATTGCCGGTTCGAACGGAAGATGGTGAAGCGGCTTATTCATAAGACCGGCCTCGTCGACACGATGCTTGAATTCGGCATGGCCGAAGACGCCATTCATTTCCTGCGAACGCCGGACTGCCCCAAGATCGACGCGCTCATCATCGACATAAACATGCCGCGCATGAACGGTTTCGAATTTCTCGAGGAAATCGCCGAAAACTGGCCGGACCACCTGAAGGATTCGGTCGTGGTGATCCTGACCAGCTCGGAAAGCGAGACCGATGTCGAACGCGCCGAAAGCTTTCCGGCCGTCCGCAGCTTTCTGCGAAAGCCGATCGATGAAGCCGAAATCGCCCGGCTCGACACGCTGGTCAATTCCTGACCCGCCGGGTCGCTCCGTCCCCCCTGCCCTTCCGCGCCCTCCTTTCCGCACCCGGGCGGCCGTCGCACGGCCCTGCCATCGGCGGTCGCCTTGTTCGAGACGGTCTATCTGCTGGCGACCGACCCGGCGTTCCGCAAGGAAATCCTGCAGCAGATCGATGCCGCCCTGACGCAGAGCGGTCTCGATCACTACCTTGCGGCGACCCGGGTCACGGGGCGGCCGACAAACAACAACTACCTGAAGGGCCGCTGGGGCAAGACCGTGGCTGATCGCTACGCGGTTGACGAGGGCTGGGAAAAGGCCGGCGATCCGGCGATGACGATGGATGGCCCCATCACCGGGCCGAACAAGATCGACGCGGTATATGTCGATCCCGGTCCGCCCCCGCGCCACATCCTGTCCGATGCGAAGGCGCTGGGTTCCAGGCAGAGTATGACCTCCAAGGGAGTCCTGCAGATGTCGCAACGTTGGATCGAAGCTCGTTTGGGAAACGCAAACCTGAGCCGACAGGCTCGCCGGGCAATGAATGACGGTTATGATGCTGTTCTCTTGAACAGTCGATAAAACCGGAAAGGTAACAGAAGTCTGGCTTGATGAAGACGGTTTGCCCATTCCTACCCCAACCCGGAGAAAGCGATGAGAGACAAACTGGCACCCCCGGAATTCTGGAAGCAGGCCTTGGCGTGCCAATACGAGGATCTTGAGGCATACGAGAAAAGCTACCGTCAACCACCACCGGGCCCCTGAAACAGGGAGGGAAAGGAAATCCGCTTCTTCATGCGTTGTTCAAAACCTCGCTTTGCCTCTATTCCGCTGGCGCGCCCATGCCTGAGGTTATCGTGCCAGGACTGCGTGCGGTTGGGCATCTTTGCCCGGAAATGGTTGCCCGCTTCGGGACCGAGATGCCCGATGACATCGCTCGTTTCGGTTAAGACACCTTCCTCCGATTTATCTCTATGCTCGTCCTGTGCTGCGCCGGGCAGGCCGAGGCGAAGGCCTTCTTCGATGCCCTCGATCAGTTCGATCTGACCAAGCGCGATTATGGCGGCTACGACCGGATCTGGTCAGCCTTCCGACGTCAGCTTGGTCTTGACGATATCCCCCGCAAAGTCCGGTTCATTGGCCCAGTGCCTATCAGAACCTGTGGCTCGCCATAGACCCCGAAGAACCCGATTTCGCACGTCCGCATCATTTGGGGAGATTCCTGAAGGGTTGGTATGATGAGATGGCAACCGAGCTTGCGGCCCAGACCACGCGGGCGGAGGATCTTGGCGAGAACAGTACCTATGTCGGCTGCTGGTGCCTGGAGGCGGCCGCGGCCTCGGTTGCTTTCGGGATCGACAATACCGATTTGCGCGGCCACCCGCATTACCCGGCCGAATGGGCCGATTGGGCGCGCAGCTGCCGACCCGTCGCTTGAGGGGAGCACATGCTGACGGCTGATTGGAAGTCGTTGATGGAGGACGGGAGGAAATTCGAACCCGGCCATTTGGAGAGACTTCCGTTCGAGAACGGTAATTTTCCGCCTCCGGACGGACTTTTCGACGGCTTGCCGGAGGGCATGTCCCAAGCGAATCTGGATGCGCAACCGCATGCGGATTTCATCCTGAAAGGTTCATATTTCATTCCAAATCCGATGCCGTGTTTGGATGAGAAGGGAATATCCGCGGCGATCGATCTGCGCTCTGACATGATGGAGGATCTCGGCAACGACGAGGCCACGAGCGAAGATGCCGCAGCCCTTCGTGCCGCACCGCCGCGTTTTGTGCCGACCCGTGATGTCTCGCGCGCGATAGAGCTGGACGAGTTACGGTAATGGAACGAGTTGCCCGACCCGCTTGACGACCTCTTCACCCGCCTTGTTCCACCAGGTCAGGCCCTCGCAGGCGCCCGGCACGTCGCCCGCGTTCAGGCGCCGGGTCGCGGTGGATCGGCCTGCGCCGGCCACGCCGACGTTGATGGCAAGGCTGGTGAAGACCGCATCCCAGAGCGGCGACAGGCGCCGGGCGCGCGTCTCGGCCGAGAAGAAGGTCAGCAACCGGGCACGATAGTCGCGGACCTCGGGCCGCAGCAGGGCCTCGCATTCCGCATCCGCCAGGACCATGCCCGGCCGCGCGGTGCGCGTGTGGCGCCCGAGGCCAGGACGATGCCCATGCGCGCGATCAGCGCCATGCCGTCGGTGCGGATCGCGTGGTCGGTGGCCTCGATCATGGCTCAGTCCGCGATATATTCGCGGCGGCGGTAGAGGGCCGCCCGCCCGCCGCCGAAGGTGCCGACATTGCCGTTGGCAAGCCAGGCCAGGCGGAACCGCGTGGTCCGGCGCGCCGCCGCCCCCAGCGCGACGGTCGCGCTGAGCCCTACCGACCCGGTCTGGTCGTAGATATAGTCGGTGCTGGCAAGGCCGATGGGCCGCGGGCGCAGCGGGTCGGGGATCCGGATCCGGCCGCCGATGGGCACCCGGGGCGCAAGCGCCGAGGTCAGGTCGAAGCCGTTGGTCCAGACCCCCGGCTCGGGCACCCAGAACTGGCCGCGCAGGCTGCCGCCGTTCAGCGGCAGGAGCCCGTCGAGCCGGGTCATGTAGTCGTAGCCCGCCTCGAAGGTCGGCGTCTCGACCAGCTGGGTCAGGCCATTGACGTCGAAGTCGTAGAAGACGCCGGTCGCGCTGTCGCCCGGGGCGGTCCTGTCGTAGGGCTGCCAGCCCGCGGGGGGCGCGAAGGCCGCGACGGCCGCCTTCAGCAGCGGGCCCGACAGCGCCCCGAAGACGGTGCCGGCCAGGTCGGTGGACTGTTCTTCAGTTCATCGCTTGTCGAACCGTTCAAGCGCATCGAGGACTGCGCGGAGGTCGTCTGTCGCGTAAACCATCGCCTCTTCGATGGTGTCGGCGGTGATGGTCATCCGCTGCGCCGCCTCGGCCGAGAACGGGTCGCAGCCGAATCCCATCAGCCGCCCCTCATGCAGCACGGTCCTGGTGCGTTGCAACGCCTTCTCGGCGGTCGGGAATTTCGTCCGCCAGATCGGGGCCAGGGCCCCCTTGATGTCCTGAGGGGTGATTCCGGAGACGCGCATCTTCCCGATGTGCAGGACAACATGCCGCTGAAGGGGGAAAACCACCGTCCGCGCTCGCAGCCGCCGCGCAGAGTGGCCTTTCGCGCCTCAAAGATGATCGAGGCCATCTCTGCAAATGTAGGATCTGTCTTGTAGCGTTGGGCCTTCGTGGCGACCCGCTCTTCATTCCGCTCGGTGATCGGGTCTCGCCCGGCTCGCAGCACGGCCGCCCAGCGGTCTCTCTTCCGGCGCGCTTACGCTAGGCCGACCTCCGGCCATGAGCCGAGCCCCATGTTGCGCCAGGTCCCCAAGAACGAATAGCGGATGTTCCATTTCCCCGAGTCTTGGCTCGTCTTGATGAGGGACAAACCACCCGCGTCCCCGTGGCGCCCCCCGTGGCGCCCGGCAGGCGCTGCCTTGATTTCCCTGACCGTCAGCATACCAGCTAGCAGCTGTGCTCCCCGGAAATCCTGTGGGTCTCGCTGGAACAGTCCGGTCCCTCACCCCCGGTAGTTACGCCTTATTCATATCGCTACCTGCAATACTCTGAAACGCTGGCTTGGTGCGGGTGGTCGGACTCGAACCGACACTCCTTGCGGAAAGGGTGTTTGAGACCCTCGCGTCTACCATTCCGCCACACCCGCATCGCGCACCCCCGCCGGTAGCTGCGGAGGCCGGGGCCCTGATCGTTCCGCCCTCCCGCCGGGCCCGGTCCGGGAAGGCGCGGTCCTTCCGGGCCCGCGGGCGGATCGCCAAGCACAAGGCCTTGGGAACGATTCGCGTTTCGGGCGCAACCTTCGCGACGCGCGGAGGCGCCTCTCGGCCCGCCCGTTGGCCCTTTGCGTTCCTCTACCCCGACCGCCGCGGCCGGTCAATCGTCCGTCACCGTCCGCGGCCCTGCTTGACGCAGGCGCCCCCGCATGGCTTCTAGGCGGCAGACGTTGCCGGGGGGCCGCATGATCCGACGCCTTTACGACTGGACACTGTCGCTGGCCGACAGCCGGAATGCCATGTGGGCGCTTTTCATCGTCGCCTTCGTCGAAAGCTCGATCTTCCCGATCCCGCCCGACGTGCTGATGGTGCCGATGATCCTGGCACGGCCATCCCGCGCCTTTGCCATCGCCGCGGTCGCGCTGGCGGGGTCGGTGCTGGGCGGGCTTGCGGGCTACGGTATCGGCTGGGCCTTCTTCGAACAGATCGGTCGCCCGGTGCTCGAATTCTACGGCAAGCAGGCCTATTTCGACGAATTCGGCGCGCGCTATAACGACTATGGCGCCTGGGCGGTGCTGATCGCCGGGGTGACGCCCTTCCCCTACAAGGTCATCACCATCCTGTCGGGCTCGACCGGGCTCGACCTGTGGGTCTTCATGGCAGCCAGCGTCATCGCCCGGGGCATCCGCTTCTTCCTGGTGGCGGCGCTTCTGTGGAAATTCGGCGCCCCGGTGCGCCGCTTCATCGAGAAGTATCTGGGGCTTCTCTTCACGCTGTTCGTCCTGCTGCTGATTGGCGGCTTCTACGCTTTGAGGTTCCTGTGATGACTGCACGCAACCGGCTGATCCTTCTGGCCGCGGCGGGGTCCGCGGCCATCCTGCTGGCGGCCTTCGGGTTTCAGTATCTGGGCGATCTCGCGCCTTGCAAGCTGTGCATCTGGCAGCGCTGGCCGCACGCGGTCGCGGCGGTGCTGGGCCTGCTGGCGGTGGCCGTGGGCGGATTCATCCTGACCCTGAGCGGGCTGACCGTGATGGCCGCCTCGACCGCGCTTGCGATCTATCATTCGGGGGTCGAACGGCACTGGTGGGCGGGGCCGTCCTCCTGCACCGGCGACGGTCCGAGCCTGTCGCAGATGACGCCCGAGCAGATGCTGAACCCGAGCCTCGTCGAGCCGATCGTGCTGTGCGACCGCATCGCCTGGCAGCTGTTCGGCCTGACCATGGCCAATTACAACGTGCTGCTGTCGGCCGGGCTCGTCGTGATCTGGGCGATGGCGCTGACCCGCGGCCGCCGCTGACGGCTGCGGGCGCAACAAGGCCTCAGTTCACGCGGAATTCCCCCACGACATTGCGCCATTCGCCGGGCGCGATCAGCTTGCGATGGGTGAAGCGGACCGAATGCAGCGGCCCCTCGATCGAGTCCTGCCAGAACTCGATGAACTTGAAGAGCCGGGGGTGATCCGGGGCAAGATCGTAGTCCTGCCATATGAAGCTGTTGAGAACGCTTCTGAAATCGGGCATGCGGTAATAGAGCTCGGCGGTGGTGAGGCCGTAGCCCCTGAGCATCAACTCGGTCTCGGACTGCTGCACGTCTGGTCTCTCCTGTCGCGTGGATGTCTGGAAAGCATGCCAAAGCCCGATTGATTTTCAATGAAAACAGGATGTTGGCACTCTTTCCCGGGGGCTGCCAGATCCCGGGCCGGTCTGCGGTTGCACCCCATATGAAGGTTCTGATAAAGTTCGCTCAACAATATCTAGAATGGCGCCGAAAGGCCGGGTCCCAAGTTGAACGACACGCCGGAAACCCCCGAAAACGAAGACGAAAACGGTTCTGGAAAAGGACCCGCGCGACCCTCGTATGACGGGCCGGTCATCGCCATCGAGAAGGAGATGCAGAAATCCTATCTCGATTACGCGATGAGCGTGATCGTGAGCCGGGCGATCCCGGATCTGCGCGATGGCCTAAAACCTGTGCACCGCAGAATCCTGTTCGCGATGCACGAGACCGGCAACACCCATGACAAGCCCTACCGCAAGTCGGCGCGGCCGGTGGGCGACACGATGGGGAAATACCACCCCCATGGCGACGCGGCGATCTATGACGCCCTGGTGCGGATGGCGCAGCCCTTCTCGATGTCGCTGCCTCTGCTGGACGGCCAGGGCAACTTCGGGTCGATGGACGGCGACAGCGCGGCGGCCATGCGGTACACCGAAGTCCGGATGGCCAAGGCGGCGCAGGCGCTGCTGACCGATATCGAGAAAGATACGGTCGACTTCCAGGACAACTATGACGGCAAGGACAAGGAGCCGACGGTTCTGCCGGCGCGGTTCCCGAACATGCTGGTCAATGGCGCGGGCGGCATCGCCGTCGGCATGGCCACCAACATTCCGCCGCACAATCTGGGCGAGGTCGTCGATGCCACCCTGGCGCTGATCGAGGACCCGGACCTGACCAGCGAACAGCTGATGCAGTACATCCCCGCCCCCGACTTTCCGACCGGCGGGCTGATTCTGGGCCGCTCGGGCGCGCGCAAGGCCTATCTGGAAGGGCGCGGCTCGGTCATCGTGCGGGCCAGGACCCGGGTCGAAGAGATCCGCAAGGACCGCCACGCCATCGTCATCGACGAGATCCCCTATCAGGTGAACAAGTCGACGATGATCGAGAAGATCGCCGAGGCCGCCCGCGACAAGCGGATCGAGGGCATCGCCCATGTGCAGGACGAATCCGACCGGGTCGGCGTCCGTGTGGTGATCGAGCTGAAGCGCGATGCGACCCCCGATGTGGTGCTGAACCAGCTGTTCCGCTTTACGCCGATGCAGACGTCCTTCGGCTGCAACATGCTGGCGCTGAACGGCGGCCGGCCCGAGACGCTGACGCTGCGGGGCTTCCTGACCCATTTCATCGCCTTCCGCGAAGAGGTCGTGGCCCGGCGCACCGCCTTCGAGCTGAGAAAGGCGCGCGAGCGCAGCCATATCCTGTGCGGTCTGGCGGTCGCGGTCTCGAATGTCGACGAGGTGGTGGCGACGATCCGCGCCTCGGCCGATGCCGCCGAGGCCCGCGTCAAGCTGATGGAGCGGCGCTGGCCCGCACAAGACATCGCCGATTACATCAAGCTGATCGACGACCCGACCCATACGATGAACGAGGACGGCACCTATAACCTTTCCGAGGTACAGGCCCGCGCGATCCTCGATCTGCGCCTGCAGCGCCTGACCCAGATCGGGGTCAAGGAAGTCACCGACGAGCTGGAAGAGCTGGCTGCGAAGATCAAGGACTATCTCGACATCCTGCGCTCGCGCGAGCGGATCATGGCGATCATCGCGACCGAGCTGCGCGAGGTGCGCGACCAGTTCGCGGTGCCGCGCCGCACCGAGATCGCCGACTGGTCCGGCGACATGGAAGACGAGGACCTGATCGAGCGCGAGGACATGGTGGTGACCGTCACCCAGTCCGGCTATATCAAGCGCACGCCGCTGGCCGAATTCCGCAGCCAGAACCGGGGCGGCAAGGGGCTGTCCTCGATGGCGACCAAGGAAGACGACGTGGTCACCACGCTGTTTGTCGCCAACACCCATACCCAGCTTCTGTTCTTCACCACCGACGGGATGGTCTACGAGCTGAAATGCTGGCGCCTGCCGCAGGCGGGGCGCACCGCCAAGGGCAAGGCCATCGTCAATATCCTGCCCATTGCCACCGGCATCTCGATCGCCGCGCTGATGAAGATCGACGAACCCGAGGACGAGTGGGAGAACCTGCAGGTCGTGTTCGCCACCTCGGCGGGCGACGTGCGGCGCAACCGTCTGTCGGACTTCACCAATATCAAGCGCAACGGCAAGATCGCGATGAAGCTGCCCGAGGCGGTCAGCCTCGTGAATGTCTCGATCTGCGACGCCGATGACGACGTCATGCTGGTCACTGCCATGGGTCGCGCGATCCGCTTTGCCGCCACCGATGTGCGGGTCTTCTCGGGCCGCGATTCCACCGGCGTGCGCGGCATCCGGCTGGGCGAGAATGACAGCGTCGTGTCGATGTCGGTCATCCGCCATTTCGAGGCCGATCCGGCCGAACGCGTGGCCTATCTGAAACAGCGCCGCCTGATGGCGGGCGTCACCGACGAGACCGGCGAGGCCGACGAGGACGAAGAGGCGGTCGAGGCCGGCCAGCTTTCGCCCGCGCGCTATGCAGAGATGTCGGCGGCCGAGGACGTGATCCTGACGATCACCGCGCGCGGCCAGGGCAAGATCAGTTCCAGTCACGACTATCCGGTGCGGGGCCGTGGCGGCCAGGGGGTGCAGGCCATCGACAAGGCGCTGCGCGGCGGCCCGCTTGTAGCCTCCTTCCCGGTCGAGATGGACGATCAGGTGATGCTGGCCACCTCGCGCGGGCAATCGATCCGGGTGCCGGTGGATCAGATCAGCTTCCGGTCCCGCTCGGCCGGCGGCGTGCGGGTGCTCGATGCGGGCACCGGCGAAGAGGTCGTCTCGGTCGCGCGGATCGCCGATCAGGGCGAGGACGCCCAGGAAGACCCGGCCACCTGAGGCTCGCCCCCCTCGGTCAGGGACCCCGCGCGGACCGGGGTCCCGACAAGACGGCAAAAATCCGAAACATCTTCCTTGGTGCTGCCGCAATTGAGGCGTGCACCGGTCAGACTTTGACGTCATTTCGGAAAGACGCCGTATCTCGAACGAGGAATGAGGGGCCTCGCCGCGATGTTTGGGCATCAAAATCTCATGGGGGTTTCCCCCAAACGTTTGCATGCGCTGTTGCGCGTGACCCTGGCGCTTTGCGTGATCGCAGCGTTCCGGTCCGGTGCGCCGCACCTCCCGGTGCTACCGCCCGATCCGCGCAGCGTTCTGGACTGGGCCGGGGCCACGATCATCTGGCTTTGCGCCGCCGGGCTGCTGTCCGGCGTCGGGGCACGTCCTGCCGCGCTGCTGCTGGCTTTCTACCTGCTGACGACGGCGGTCGCGATCCGCTTCGGCATCGCCGCCCTGCCGCCCGATCCCGACCGCCTGTCGCTCGATCTGGCGCTGGCCGCCGGGCTGCTGGCCGTCGCTCTGGGCGCCGAGCCCCGGCCCGGGCGCGCCGCCGACGGGCCCGGACCGGCCGAGCGGGCGGCCTATCAGACCGCGCTTGACGAAATCGTGGCCGATGAACGCGGGCTGGACGCCGCCGGAATGGGGCGGGCGCAGTCGGGCTGAACGGCACCCCCCTTTCCTTCGCCCTGCCCGCCCGCTAGATCGGGCGCCATGACAGATACGCTTCATATCGTCGGCGGCGGCATGGCCGGTTCCGAGGCCGCCTGGCAGGCCGCCTCGGCCGGGATCGACGTGGTGATCCATGAGATGCGCCCCAAAACCGGCACCTTCGCGCACAAGACCGGCGATCTGGCCGAAATGGTCTGTTCGAACTCGTTCCGCTCGGACGATGACGAACAGAACGCGGTTGGGCTTCTCCACTGGGAGATGCGCGCGGCGGGCAGCCTGATCATGGAAATGGCTGACACTCACCGCCTGCCCGCGGGCGGCGCCCTGGCCGTCGACCGCGAAGCGTTTTCGCAAGGCGTCACCGAAAGGCTGATGCGACACCCGAGAATTCGCCGCGAAGATACTGAAATCACGTCCCTTCCCGCAGACGGCCATTGGATCTTTGCGACCGGCCCGCTGACCTCGGACGCGCTGGGGCAGGCGATCCGGGCCGAGACCGGGGCCGAGGCGCTGGCCTTCTTCGACGCCATCGCGCCCATCGTGCATTTCGACAGCATCGACCTGTCGAAAGCCTGGTTCCAGTCGCGCTATGACAAGGGCGAGACCGAGGAAGAGCGCACCGCCTACCTGAACTGCCCGATGGACCGCGACCAGTACGAGGCCTTCATCGACGCGCTGCTGACGGCCGAGAAGACGGCCTTTCACGAGGGTGAGACGGCGGGCTATTTCGACGGTTGCCTGCCCATCGAGGTGATGGCCGAGCGCGGCCGCGAAACCCTGCGCCATGGTCCGATGAAGCCCGTGGGGCTGACCAATCCGCACGCGCCCCACATCAAGGCCCATGCCATCGTCCAGCTGCGCCGCGACAACGCGCTGGGGACGCTCTACAATATCGTGGGCTTCCAGACCAAGATGAAGTATGGCGCGCAAGCCGATGTTTTCCGGATGATTCCGGGGCTGGAGGCTGCCCGTTTCGCGCGGCTGGGCGGCATCCACCGCAACACCTTCCTGAATTCGCCGACGCTGCTTGACGCCGAATTGCGGCTGAAATCGAGACCGCATATCCGCTTTGCCGGGCAGGTGACGGGCGTCGAGGGCTATGTCGAATCCTCGGCCATGGGGCTTCTGGCCGGACGGCTGGCCGCGGCGGCGATAAAGGGGCACAGCCTGCCGCCCGTGCCCGCCACGACCGCGACCGGCGCGCTCGTGACCCATATCACCGGCGGGGCCGAGGCGAAGACCTTCCAGCCGATGAACGTCAATTTCGGGCTCTTCCCGCCGGTCGAGGGGCTGAAGGGCGGACGGCGCGGGCGGCGCGACCGCTACAAGGGCTATACCGACCGCGCCAAGGCCGACTGGACCGGCTGGCTGGGCGCCGCGGGCTGAACGCTTCACATTCGCGCCGCGCGCCCCATATAGGACGCGACCGCTCCCGATCCGCCGAGGCCCGATGCTCTACGTTCTCGCCCTGTTCCTGCCGCCGCTCTCGATCCTGCTGATCGGGCGCTGGTTCGTCGCGCTGGTGACGCTGGTGATCTGGATCCCGGCGATCATCTTCTCGGGCGGGCTGACCCATCCGATGTTCATCATCCTGGCCTGGATCCTGATCTTTCAGCGCGGGGCAGACCGCCGGGCGGGGCTTTAGGCACTCTGGCCCTCGCCCCCGGACCGCGCTAGCCAAGGCCCATGCGCACCCGCTTTGCACCTTCCCCCACCGGCCCGCTGCATCTGGGCCATGCCTTCGCGGCGCTGACCGCCTTCGAGCGTGGCGAGATGCTGCTGAGGATCGAGGATATCGACACCGCCCGGTCGCGCCCCGAATGGGAGGCGCAGATCTACGATGACCTGGCCTGGCTCGGGCTCGACTGGCCGCGCCCGGTGCTGCGCCAGTCCGAGCGGCTCGCGGCCTATCGCGCCGCGCTCGACCGGCTGGGCGCGATGGGGCTGACCTATCCCTGCCGCTGCCGCCGCGCCGATATCCGCGCGGCCCTGTCCGCGCCGCAGGCGGGGGCGCCGGTCATCGGGCCCGACGGGCTCGTCTATCCCGGCACCTGCCGGGGTCGGGCACTGACCGAGGCCAGACCCGAGGACGCGATCCGGCTGGACATGGCGCGCGCGCTCGACCGGCTCGGCCCGGCCCTGCCCGGCTTCACCGAGACCGGCCCCATGCACCCCGGCCCGCATCGGCTTGACGTCCGCGCCCTGATCGAAACCGTGGGCGATGTGGTGCTCGCCCGGCGCGATCTGGGTACCTCCTACCATCTGGCCGTGGTGGTCGATGACGCCTTCCAGCGGATCGAAGAGGTCACGCGCGGCGAGGATCTTTTCGAGGCGACCCCGATCCATGTGTTGTTGCAGGCGCTGCTGGGCCTGCCGACCCCCGCCTATCACCACCACCGGCTGATCCTCGACGACGCGGGCAAGCGGCTGGCCAAGCGCGACGACGCCCGCGCCATCGCCGCCTATCGCGCCGAGGGGGCAACGCCTGCCGACATCCGCCGCATGGTGGGGTTTTAATCCGCCATCGGCGACAGGATCTCGACCTCGGCGCCATCGCGGATCGCGGTATAGAAACAGCTGCGGCGGTTGGTGTGGCAGGCAGGGCCTTCCTGCTCGACCAGCACCAGCAGGCAGTCGCGGTCGCAATCGACCCGCATCTCGATCAGCCGCTGGACATGGCCGCTGGTCTCGCCCTTGACCCAGAACGCCTGGCGCGAGCGCGACCAGTAGGTCACCCGGCCTGTTTCCAGCGTGCGCGCCACCGCCTCGGCCGTCATCCAGGCCATCATCAGCACCGTTCCGGCCGCGTCCTGGGCGATGGCGGGGATCAGCCCGGCCTCGTTGTAGCGAAGGCTGGCGGGGTCGAAGGCCATTCGGGAACTCCTTTGAATTCGGACGCGCGCGCGTTATCTAGGACAGGCGAGCGCGGAAGGAAACGCCATGAATGCCCAGAACGATCTGATCAAGCTCTATTCGCAGAAGATCCTGGCACTCGCCGCCGAGATCCCGCATCTCGACCGGCTCGAGGCGCCGATGGGCACCGCGCGCAAGCGCTCGCCGCTTTGCGGCTCGACGGTGACGGTCGATCTCGATGTCGCGGACGGGCGGATCGTGCGCTTCGGGCAGGACGTGAAGGCCTGCGCGCTCGGTCAGGCCGCGGCCTCTGTCGTGGGCACGGCGATCCTCGGGCGGACCCGCGCCGAGGTCGAGACCGCGCGCGATCAGCTTCGGGCGATGCTGAAGGACGAGGGCCCGGCGCCGTCGGCGCCCTTCGAAGGGCTCGAAGTGCTGCTGCCCGCGCGCGATTACAGGAACCGCCACGCCTCGATCATGCTGTCGCTCGAAGCCACGCTCGACGCCTTCGACGCCGCCGAGGCCGCCGCCTGCGCCTGAGCCGCGGACTCCACCTCAAACACGGACCGCGGCCTCCGGTTCGGGCATCGCCCGAACCGGTCTGGCGACGCGCCCCTGGCGCGGCGCAACACGTGAAAACGTGCGCCGGGACATGGTCCCGGCGCTCCGCCGGATCAGTTGGTGATCAGTTCGGGGCCCATCAACGATGTCGGCAACCAGGTCGAGAGCCAGGGCACATAGGTCACCAGGATCAGGAAGACGAACAGTACCGCCAGGAACGGCAGCGCCGCGCGCACCACCCGCATCATCGACATGCCCGCCACGCCCGAGGTCACGAAGAGGTTCAGCCCGACCGGTGGTGTGATCATCCCGATTTCCATGTTCACCACCATGATGATGCCCAGATGGATCGGATCGACCCCCAGCTCGATGGCGATGGGAAAGACCAGCGGCGCCACGATCACGATCAGCCCCGAGGGCTCCATGAATTGCCCGCCGATCAGCAGGATCACGTTGACCACGATCAGGAACACGATCTTGCCGAAGCCCGCCTCGAGCATCGCGCCGGCGATCTTCTGGGGGATCTGTTCGTCGGTCAGCACATGCTTGAGGATCAGCGCATTGGCGATGATGAACATCAGCATGATGGTGAGCTTGGCCGCATCCAGCAAAGTGCGCCGGGTGTCGCGGTGGATGAACCCGGTCAGCAGCGCCTGCGGCCTCTGCCACAGCGCCACCGGCCCGCGCCCGTCCCGCGCCTTCAGGGGGCCCATGTCGCGATAGACGAAGATCGCGATCAGGAAGGCATAGACCGAGGCCACGGCGGCGGCTTCGGTCGGCGTGAAGACCGCCGAGGCGACGCCCGGAATGCCGTAGATCCCGCCCATGATGATGGCGATCAGCATCAGCCCCCAGAAGGCCTCGCGGAAGCTGGCCCAGACTTCGCCCCAGCCCAGCCAGTCGCCCTTGGGCATGCCCTTCACATGGGCCATGACATAAATCGCGGTCATCAGCATCAGCCCGGCGACGGTGCCGGGGATGACGCCCGCCAGGAACATCCGGCCGACCGAGACGTCGGTCGCCGAGGCATAGACCACCATCACGATGGAGGGCGGGATGAGGATGCCCAGCGTGCCCGCGTTGCAGATGACGCCCGCCGCGAAGTCGCGGGTATAGCCCACCTTCCGCATCGCCGCGATCACGATCGACCCGATGGCCACCACGGTCGCGGGGGACGAGCCCGAAAGGGCCGCGAACAGCATGCAGGCAAAGACGCCCGCAATGGCCAGCCCGCCCCGCAGATGCCCGACGCAGGCAATGGCGAACCGGATGATCCGCCGCGCGACGCCGCCCGTCGACATGAAGCTCGAGGCCAGGATGAAGAACGGGATCGCCAGCAGCGTGTAATGCCCCGCCATCGCCTGATAAAGCGACTGCGCCACCGCCGCCAGCGAGGTGTCGGAGAAGAGCAGCAGGAAGATGATCGAGGCCATGCCCAGCGACACCGCGATCGGCACGCCGATCAGCAGGAAGCCCACCACCATGACAAACAGAAGCACCACATGCATGGCTCAGGCGTCCTTCTCGCGGGCGGCATCCTCGACCGCGTCCTCGGCCTCGTGGCTGACGATCAGCCCCTGCTGGCGGCCGGTGATGATACGGAACGCGGCCTCGACCAGCCGGAACAGCATCATCGCCACCCCGAAGGGGATGATCGCATAGGGCACGACGATGGGCAGCTTTTCGTAGGGGTCCTCGCCCTCGGGCAGGAACAGGTATTCCAGCGGCACGCGCAGGAACTCGGGCAGAGGGATCCGCTCGGTCGGCACATAGCCGCGATAATCCCAGGGCTTCATCTCTTCGAAGCCCGTCGGGAACCAGTGCCCGGTCGTCGGCGCCAGGTTGGCGAAGGGCGCCCAGTAATCCCAGGCCCCTTTCATCATCAGCGCCGCATAGACCAGACAGATCGCCACCGCGACCAGCGACAGCATCCGCTGGGCCCGCGACGATAGCAAGTTCAGGATCGCGTCCACCCCCAAATGCATGGTGATCTTGAACCCGTAGGCGATGCCGAACAGCACCAGCCAGGCGAACAGGATCAGCGTCAGCTCGAGGCTCCAGACGAGGCTTGCGTTGAAGACATAGCGCAGCACCACGTTGACGAAGGTGACCAGCACCATCAGCCCCAGCAGAAGCGCGATCACCGTCTCTTCGACGGCATGGACCGCGCGCCCCAGCGCCGTCCTTGGCCGATAGGCTCCACTCATCGCCCCAAGCCTCCCTCTGGCATGGCGAACAGGTGCCAGAAGCGGCGGTGCCCGTCAGGGCCACCGCCGCCCGGCGCCGGTACGGCGTCTCAGTACTGGTCGTTTATTTCCTGCGCCGCCGCAATGGCGTCGGCACCGACGTCACCCTCGAACTGGGCCCAGACCGGCTTCATCGCATCGACCCAGGCCTGACGCTGCTCGGGCGTCAGCTCGCGCACCGTGGTGCCCGCGTCGATGATCGCCTGCTTGGCCTGCTCGTTGACATTGGTCGACTCGGTGTTCCGCTGGACCGTCACCTCATGCAGGATCGTCGCCAGCTGGTCGCGGATCTCGGGGTCGAGCCCCTCCCACCATTCGACCGAGGTCACGACCATGTAGTCGATCACGCCATGATTGGTCTCGGTGATGCCGTCCTGCACCTCGAAGAACTTCTGGGTGTAGATGTTCGACCAGGTGTTTTCCTGCCCGTCGACGACGCCGGTCTGCAGCGCGCCATAAACCTCGGAAAAGGCCATCGGCTGCGGGCTGGCATCGAGCGCTTCCATCTGCGCCACCAGAACGTCCGAGGGTTGCACCCGGAATTTCAGCCCCTTGGCATCCTCGGGCAGCACCAGCGGCTTGTCGGCCGAGAACTGCTTGAGCCCGTTATGCCAGAATTCCAGCCCCAGAAGGCCCCGGCGCATCATCGACTGCTTCATCGCCTGGCCGGTCTCGGAATTCTGGAACGCGTCGATGGCGTCCATGTTCTTGAACATGAAGGGCAGATCGAAGATCCGCAGCTTCTTGGTGTATTTCTCGAATTTCGACAGCGACGGCGCGGCCATCTGCACATCGCCATTCAACATCGCCTCCAGCACCTTGTCGTCGTCGTAAAGCGTGGTGTTGGGATAGACTTCCATGCAGACCTTGCCGTCCATCTCGTCATTGACGCGGGCGGCCAGCAGGTCGGCGGCAAGGCCCTTGGGGCTGGTCGCGCTGGTGACATGGCTGAACTTGATCACGGTTTCGCCCGGATCGCAGGCCGCGAAGGCGGCTCCGGCGGACAGGGTCAGGGCCACGGCCGTGGCGGTAGTAGTCAGAGCTTTCATGCGATCCTCCCAAGATCTGAGCGTCCCCCCCCTTCGGGGACGTAGCCTCGGTTTATCGCCGATGATCCCTCATGTCTCAAGGAAAACCAAACGCTTCCCCATGGGGACTGCGCGCAATGGTCGCCCCGCGCGCGGCAGGCAGGGTCAGGCCTCCAGCCGTTCGTAACCGGTCCAGGATGACAGATGCGACCGGTTCAGGATGCTCATGATCCGCGGCTGATCGACAATCCGCACCCAACCATAGCCGGTCTCGATCAGCCCCTCTTCGGCCAGGCGCCGCATCACCCGGTTGGCGGAATTGCGCGACAGCCCGGCCATCTCGGCAAGATCGGCCTGGGTCAGCGGAAACTCGGTGGCGCCATCGTTGAAATCGTGCAGGCGGCGCAGGGTAATGAGGATGCGAACCGAATTGTCGCGATGCACATTGGCATGCAGCAACTGGCCGAAATTGTCCAAATGGCTGACAATGTTCGCCGCAATGTGGCGCCATGTGTCGGGATCGGACATTGCGACCGTCTCGATATGATGCGCCGAGACCGACAGCACGGAGGCATCGCGCCGCGCGATCGCCGAGATGCGCCGCGGCGTCATGCCCGGCATGCCGACGGCGCCAAGCCAGTTTCCGGCCTTGGCGACAAAGCCCAGACGCGGGCCGTCGACTCCGGGCTCAAGCACCACGTCAACCACTCCGTCAACGATTCCAAGCATGTCCGGCGACGGATCGGCCATGTGAAACAGCGCCTCGCCCCGGCGAAAGCTGCGCAACCGGGCACCGGCAAGCAGCAGATCGACAAAATGCGCCGGAAGAGACCGCAACCAGCCGACTTGACGGATTCGGAGTTTCGCGTGCTCGATTTTCATAAATTGTCAAATACCAGACAGCCCGGAGGCAATTGCATCGAGGACGACATTTTCCAGGGAGCAACGCAGCGTAACAGGTTTTTGCATTTGCAAATCGAAACCGGCGGACAAGCCAATGCTCCGAAACTCCATGGCGTTGCGTGTCGGCCATCGGGTCTGCCGCCCGGCCGCGCCACCGTCAACCCCGGGTGCTGCGGCATAGCGTACGACAGCACCGCGGCATTTGCGCTTGATCTGAGTCATGGTCGCCGTTACCGCAATCGTCGAAAACCCGGCCCGCCGGGTGGTAACGGAATTGCGACCTGCTGAGGGGCGCGATGGGGGTTTTCCCGCCCGAGAAGGACACCTAGAAGGAGGAACGGGGCGCTCGCCCCGTCGCGTGACATTCATGAACCAGCAGACTGCCGTGACAGAGCCCGCCAAGAAGACCCTGCCCGATGCGCAGACCGTGACCGAGGTTCGCCACTATACCGACCGGCTGTTCTATTTCCGCACCTCGCGTCCGCAATCGCTGCGCTTCCGCTCGGGCGAGTTCGTGATGATCGGGCTGCCGGGCGACGACGGCAAGCCGATCATGCGCGCCTATTCGATCGCCTCGCCCTCCTGGGACGAAGGGCTCGATTTCTACTCGATCAAGGTGCAGGACGGCCCGCTGACCTCGCGGCTTCAGCATATCCAGCCCGGCGACCAGATCATCCTGCGCCCGAAACCCGTCGGCACGCTGGTTCTGGACGCTCTGCTGCCCGGCAAGCGGCTGTGGTTCCTGGCGACCGGCACCGGCATCGCCCCCTTCGCCAGCCTGATGCGCGACCCCGATACCTACGAGCGGTATGACGAGGTCATCATGATGCATACCTGCCGCGAGGTGGCGGAACTGGAATTCGGCCGCCAGCTGATCGAAAGCCTGCCCGAAGACCCGCTGATCGGGGAATTCGTCGGCGACAAGCTGAAATACTACCCCACCACCACCCGCGAGCCGTCGAAATGGATGGGCCGGGTGACCGACAACCTGGCCTCGGGCAAGGTCTTCGCCGATCTGGGGCTCGACGGCACGCAGATGGACCCCGCCATCGACCGCGCCATGGTCTGCGGGTCGCTCGACTTCAACAAGGACGTGATGGCGATCATGGAAGGCTGGGGCCTGAATGAGGGCGCCAATTCCGAACCCGCAGAATACGTGGTCGAGAAAGCCTTCGTCGGCTGACATCCCTTCGCACGCGTTTCAGACGCCCCGCCCGGCTTGCCCGGCGGGGCGTTTTGCTTTGGGCCCTGCCCCGTGCACAAAAAAACCGCCGCACTCCCAGGGAGGAGGCGGCGGTCAGGAAGCGGTCCGGCGCGGCGGAAGAGGCAGGCTTCGCGACGACCCGGGGACGGGTCCGGCACTGGACAGCAGGCAGCGGATGGGGCTCAGACAAGCCCCGGAAGATGGAGCCCCGCAATCAGCAGCACCATCAGCGCGGCGGCGCCGGCGGCATCCTGCCAAAGGGTGGCGCGGCAGCGGGTCAGGACGGATCTCAGCTCGGTCAGCATGGGTCGGGCTCCGGTTTCGATCAGTGTTGCCACTTTGTTCTCATTTCCAGCCCCGCCTGTAAAGAACTTTTTAGGAACATTTAACAGGGGGCCGTCCGGCAAGGGCTCAGCCCGCCTTGATAAGCCGAATCGCCTTGTCGCGTTCCATCAGCCACAGAAGCACCCGCGCCGCCTGCCCGCGCGGCCCGGCAAGGCCCGGATCGTCGGCCAGAAGCTTGCGGGCATCGCTTTGCGCGACCGCCATCAGCGCGGCCTGCCGTTCCAGATCGGCGATGCGAAAGCGCGGCAGCCCCGATTGCGCGGTGCCGATCAGATCGCCCGCGCCGCGCATCGCCAGGTCCTCCTCGGCGATGCGGAACCCGTCCTCGGTTTCGCGCAGGATCTCCAGACGCCGCCGCCCGGCCTCGCCCAAAGGCGCCTGATACATCAGCAGGCAGGTCGATGACGCCGCCCCGCGCCCGACCCGGCCTCGAAGCTGGTGGAGTTGCGCCAGTCCGAAGCCCTCGGCCCGCTCGATCACCATGATCGAGGCATTGGGCACGTTCACCCCCACCTCGATCACCGTGGTCGCGACCAGAACCGAGGTCTCGCCCCGCTGGAAGGCGCGCATCGCGGCGTCCTTCTCGGCGGGCGGCAGCTGGCCATGCACCAGCCCGATCCGGTCGCCGAAGACCGCACGCAACCGCTTGAACCGTTCCTCGGCGGCGGTCAGATCCGAAACCTCGGATTCCTCGACCAGCGGGCAGACCCAGTAAGCCTGCCGCCCCTCGGCCACCGCCTTCTCCAGATGCGCGATCACCTCCTCCATCCGCTCGACCGAGACCAGCGCGGTCTTGACCGGCGTCCGCCCCGGCGGTTTTTCATCCAGCACCGACACGTCGAGATCGCCATAGGTGGCCAATGCCAGACTGCGCGGAATGGGCGTTGCCGTCATCACCAGCATGTCGACGCCCCGCCCCTTGGCCGACAGCTCGACCCGCTGCGCGACGCCGAAGCGGTGCTGTTCGTCGACGATGGCCAGGCGCAGGTCGCGGAACTCGACATCCTTCTGAAAGACCGCATGGGTGCCGACCAGCACCTGGATATCGCCCGCCGCCAGCGCCGCCAGCTTGGCCGCGCGCTCGCGACCCTTGTCGCGCCCGGTCAGGATCTCGATCACCACGCCCGCGCTTTCGGCTAGCGGCGCCAGGCTTTCCAGATGCTGGCGGGCGAGGATCTCGGTCGGGGCCATCATCACGCCCTGCCCGCCCGCCTCGACCGCGACCAGCAGCGCCATCCACGCGACCAGCGTCTTGCCAGAGCCCACATCGCCCTGCAAAAGCCGGGTCATCCGCGCCTCGGCCCCCATGTCCTCGGCGATCTCGTCCATCGCGCGGGCCTGCGCATCGGTCGGCCGGAACGGCAGCGCCGCCAGCGCCTTGCGCCGCAGCCGCCCGTCGCCCCGGCTGGGCCGCCCCTTGGCGCGGCGCTGATCGGCCCGCGCCAGCGCCAGCGTCAGCTGATGGGCCAGCAATTCGTCATAGGCCAAACGCTGACGCGCAGGCGCAGTCGCGGCGATGTCGCGCGCGGATTGCGGCGCATGGGCGGCCTGCAGCGCCGCGCGCCACCCGGGCCAGCCCTCGCGCGCCAGAAGAGCAGGGTCGATCCAGTCCGGCAGATCGGGCGCGCGGGTCAGCGCCGAGGCCACGGCCTTCGTCATCGTCTTCAGCGTAAGCCCGGCGGTCAGGGGATAGACCGGTTCGAAATCCGGGATTTCGGCGGCCTCGTCCAGCGGCAGAACGTGATCGGGATGCACGATCTGGGCCATGCCGTCGAAGATCTCGACCTTGCCCGAAATCACCCGCCGCGCGCCTTCCGGCAGGATCTTCGACAGGTAATCGCCGCGCGCATGGAAGAAGACCAGCTGAAAGGCCGTCGCCGCATCCTGCACCTGAATGCGGTAGGGCCGCCCCTTGCCGGAGGCGGGCATATGGGCGCCGACCAGAACCGCGACCGTCGCAACCTCGCCCGGCGCGACGCCCGCGACCGTCTCGACCGGACGGCGGTCGATGCCGGTATGGGGCAGCGTGAAAATCAGATCGCGCGGCTTCTCGATGCCCATCTGCGCCAACAGCTTGGCCGATTTCGGTCCGATGCCGTCAAGCTTTTCAAGCGCCCCGAAGAGCGGAAAGAGGATATCGGGCCGGCCGCTCATGCGCCCTCGATCAGCGCCAGCCAGCCGTCCTCGTCGACGGTCTCGATCCCCAGTTCCTCGGCCTTCTTGGCCTTCGACCCGGCGCCCGGCCCCAGCACCACCAGATCGGTCTTCTTCGAGACCGAGCCCGCGACCTTGGCCCCCAGCGCCTCGGCCCGTGCCTTGGCCTCGGCCCGGCTCATTCTCTCAAGCGTACCGGTAAAGACCACGGTCTTGCCCGCAACCGGGCTGTCGACCGCGCCGCGCGGCGCCACCGGCTCGACCGTCAGATGCGCGACCAACCGGTCGATCGAGGCGCGCTCGGCCTCTTGGTGGAAAGCGGTGATCAGCGAGGTGGCCATCACCGTGCCGACCCCGTCGATGGACAAAAGCGCCTCCCAATCCGGGCCTTCGCCGACCGTGGCATGGGTGACGGCCGCCTCGAACGCCTCCCAGGTCTGGAAGTTGCGGGCCAGAAGATCGGCCGCGGCCTCGCCCAGATGGCGAATGCCGAGCGCGAAGATCAGCCGGTCGAGCGGAATCGTCCGCCGCGCCCCGATCGCCGCGAAGAGGTTCGTGGCCGATTTCTCGCCCCAGCCCTCGCGGTTCTTCAACTGCTGAAGACCTTCGCCATAACGGGTCTCGAGCTCGAAGATGTCGGCGGGTTCCCTGATCCAGCCGTCCTTGTAGAGCGCCTCGACCTGTTTCGCGCCCAGCCCCTCGATGTCGAAGGCACCGCGGCTGACGAAATGCTTGAGCCGCTCGACCGCCTGGGCCGGACAGATCAGCCCGCCCGAACAGCGGCGGACCGCATCGCCCTCTTCGCGGATCGCCTCGGACCCGCATTCGGGGCATTCGGTGGGAAAGCGGTAGGGCTCGGTCCCCTCGGGGCGCTTGGCAAGATCCACGTCGGCCACCTTCGGGATCACGTCGCCCGCGCGGTAAACCTGCACCCAGTCGCCCTCGCGGATATCCTTGCCGCCGCGGATCTCGTTGCCCTTCGAATCGCGGCCCGCGATGTAATCCTCGTTATGGAGCGTCGCGTTCGAGACGACGACGCCGCCCACCGTCACCGGATGCAGCCGCGCCACCGGCGACAGCGCCCCGGTGCGGCCGACCTGAATCTCGATGCGGTCGAGCCGGGTCCAAGCCAGCTCGGCGGGAAACTTGTGGGCGATGGCCCAGCGGGGCGTGGTCGCGCGGAACCCCAGCCGGTCCTGCAGGGCAAGGTCGTTCACCTTGTAGACCACGCCGTCGATATCGTAGCCGAGCGTCGCGCGGCGCTGTTCTATCCGGGCGTAATGGGCGGCGAGCGCCTCGGGGCCATCGCAGAGGACGGTCAGCGGATTGACCTGAAAGCCCAGCGTTTTCAGCCGTTCGATGGCGCCCATCTGGGTGTCGGCCAGCGGCGCCGAGACCTCGCCCCAGGCATAGGCGAAGAATTTCAGCGGCCGGGCGGCGGTGATGGCGGGGTCGAGCTGACGCAGCGACCCGGCGGCGGCATTCCTCGGATTGGCGAAGGTCTTGGCGCCGGTTTCGGCCTGGCGTTCGTTCAAGGCCTCGAAATCGGCATGGGCCATATAAACCTCGCCCCGCACCTCAAGGATGTCGGGGGCGCCCGTCAGGGTCCGGGGGATGTCGGCAATGGTGCGCGCATTGGCCGTGACGTTCTCGCCGACCTCGCCATCGCCCCGGGTCGCTGCCTGCACCAGCCGCCCGCCTTCGTAGCGAAGCGACAGGGACAGGCCGTCGATCTTGGGTTCGGCGGTGTAGACGAGGGGCGCGTCATCGGCGAGCCCCAGATAGCGGCGGATGCGGGCGTCGAACTCGGTCACGTCGGCGCCATCGAAGGCATTGGCCAGCGACAGCATGCGCCGCACATGGGCGACCTTGGCGAAGCCTTCCGCAGGCGCGGCCCCGACCCGGTCGGAGGGGCTGTCGGCCCGCTTCAGCGCGGGAAACCGGGCCTCGATCGCCGCGTTGCGCCGCTTGAGCGCATCATAGGTCGCATCCGAAAGAGTGGGCGCGTCCTCCTGGTGATAGGCGGCATCGGCCTCGGCAATGGCCTTGGCCAGCCGGGCCAGTTCGGCCCGCGCCTCGGTTTCCGACAGCGCTTCGACAGGATGTTCGTCGGTCATTCCGGCCCCCAGCATTGCCCCTGGCAGAGTGATAGGGGGGCTGGGGCCGGATTTCCAGCGGGTGCGTTCGGCGCCGCCTCAGGCGCCGAGCGCGAAGGACCCCGGCATCGCCTGATCCGGCTCGGGGTCGCGCAGGACATAGCCCCGGCCCCAGACCGTTTCGATATAGGTTTCGCCGCCCGTGGCCTGGGCAAGCTTCTTGCGCAACTTGCAGATGAAGACGTCGATGATCTTCAGCTCGGGCTCGTCCATGCCGCCGTAGAGATGGTTCAGGAACATCTCCTTGGTCAGGGTCGTCCCCTTCCGAAGCGACAGAAGCTCGAGCATCTGATATTCCTTGCCGGTCAGATGCACCGGCTTGCTCTCGACCTCGACCGTTTTCGCATCGAGGTTGACCTCGATCTTGCCGGTGCGAATCACCGACTGCGAATGGCCCTTGGACCGGCGGATGATGGCGTGGATGCGCGCCACCAGTTCCTCGCGGTGGAACGGCTTGGTCATGTAATCATCAGCACCGAAGCCGAAGCCCTTGATCTTGTTCTCGGTATCGGCGGCACCGGACAGGATCAGGATCGGCGTGTCGATGCGTGCCAGACGCAGCTGACGCAGGACCTCATGCCCGTTCATGTCGGGCAGATTGAGGTCAAGGAGAATCAAATCGTAGTCATAGAGCTTTGCAAGGTCTATGCCCTCTTCCCCAAGGTCTGTGGTATAGACGTTGAGGTTGGCATGGGTCAGCATAAGCTCGATGCTCTTCGCTGTGGTCGGATCGTCTTCCACCAACAGAACGCGCATGGCTAGGTCTCCGCTAAGTACCGTCGAACTTTGTCGCACCCTGACGAACAATGGTTAATTGCACGTTACCTTAACATTTACCCTAGCATTTACAATTTGAGGTTGTCTAGAAGCAATTCGACTCGACCGTCCTCAAAGCTCTGTCCGGCGGGTGGATTTGAGCGACGTGACCTTGAGCCCGGCGATCCCGAACTCGCGTACGGCTTTCTTCCAGCTGGAAAATTCCTCGGCGGACAGGGTGTAGCGATCAAGCGCCTCCTCCTCGGAGATCAGGCCCGCGGCGACCGCCTTGACCACGGCCGCCTTGCGGCTGGCCACCCAGCGTCGGGTGTCGACCGGGGGAAGGTCGGCGCGGCTCATGGTGGTGCCATCAGGCAAGGAGACGGTGCGGGGCCCGTCGATACGTTTCAGGAACATGGCTACTTATCCCTTGCAAATCCGGCGCGAGGGTGGCGTTTTCCTGCTTAAAGGTGGGTGAAGGCGGGTCTTGAGAGTATCTCGCATTTTCCTATATTGCCCGAGACTTGTTCCCTGGAGTTCCCACGATGCCACGCGACGGCGCCCCGCGCGCTCTGAACTCGCTGGGCTTTGCAAAGCCCGTTTCCGAAACCCGCGTGCTGGTCGCGATGTCCGGCGGCGTGGACAGTTCGGTTGTGGCCGCGATGCTGGCCGAGGAAGGCTATGACGTGGTGGGAATCACCTTGCAGCTTTACGACCATGGCGCGGCCCTGGCCAAGAAGGGGGCCTGCTGCGCGGGGCGCGACATCCACGATGCCCGCCGGGTGGCCGAAAGCGTGGGCTTTCCGCACTATGTGCTCGATTATGAAAACGTCTTCCGCGATGCGGTGATCGAGGAATTCGCCGACAGCTACCTGGCGGGCGCGACCCCGGTGCCCTGCATCCGCTGCAACGAGCGGGTCAAGTTTCGCGACCTGCTGGCGACGGCCAAGGATCTGGACGCCGACTGCATGGCGACCGGTCATTACATCCAGCGCAAGCTGGGGCCGAACGGGGCCGAGTTGCATTGCGCGGCCGATCCGGCGCGCGACCAGTCCTATTTCCTGTTCTCGACCACGCCCGACCAGCTTGATTATCTGCGATTCCCGCTGGGGCACCTGCCCAACAAGGACGCGACCCGGGCGCTGGCCGCGAAATACGGGCTGCCGGTCGCGGACAAGCCCGACAGCCAGGACATCTGCTTCGTGCCCGAGGGCAACTATGCCTCGGTGATCGAAAAGCTGCGCCCGGGTGCCGCCGAACCGGGCGAGATCGTCCATGCCGATGGCCGGGTGCTGGGCACCCACAAGGGCGTGATCCATTACACCATCGGCCAGCGCCGCGGGCTGGGGATCGGCGGGCTCGACGAACCGCTTTATGTGGTACGGCTCGATGTCGATGCGCGGCAGGTCGTGGTCGGCCCAAAGGAAATGCTGTCGACCCGCATCGTTCCGGTCCGCGAAATCAACTGGCTGGGCGATGCCCCCCTGACCTCGCGGCCCGAATGGGAGGTCTCGGTCAAGGTGCGCTCGACCCGGCCGCCGCGCGCGGCGATCCTGCGACCGCTGTCCGAGACCGAGGCCGAGGTCGAGCTGCTGACCCCCGAAGAGGGTGTGAGCCCCGGGCAGGCCTGCGTGCTTTATGAAACCGGGGGCAGCCGGGTTCTGGGAGGCGGCTGGATCTGGCGCGGCGCGAATCGGGGTTGAGCCCCCCGCGCCCGCCCTGCATCCTGAGCGCGAAGCGGATCGAACGGAGACCCAGCGGATGCGCCCTGCCCTTGTCATTGCCCTTGCCGGGCTTGTCCTCGCCGCGCCGCTTTGGGCAGACGAAACCCGCCAAGACCGGCTGGAGGCGGCCCATGACTATGTCCAGCGCGCCGTGGCCGACATGGATCTCGAGGAAATCGTGCGCTCGATGTGGCGCCCGGCGGTGTCCAGCATCGAGGCTGGCGGCACCCGCCTGACCCCGTCGCAACTGTCGCGGATCGAGGCGCTTTATGCCGAGATCTATACCGACCGGCTGCGCGCGCTGATGCTGTCGCAGGACGAGCTGATGGCCGATCTGATGACGCTGGACGAAATCGAGGCGCTGCGCGATTTCTACGCCACGCCCGAGGGCCGGTCGGTCATGCAGAAGCTGCCCAAGGTGCTGAACGCGCAGCAGCCGCAGATCATCGAGCTGGTGCAAAGCACGATGCCAGAGGTGCTGACGCGGATGCAGGGGATCGTCGAGGCGCCCTGAGCCGGGTCAGCCCCGCCGCGCTGTCGCCAGACCGTCCAGCACCGCGCGCGCGGCACGCCGCCCCGGCGCCTCGCCGCCTTGGCCGAGCCGCTCCATCGTGACGCGCATCGCCTCGATCTGGGGCGCGCGGTAGGCCGGGTCCTCCAGCAGCAGGCACAGCGCCGCGGCAATCGGGCCGGGCTGGCAGGCCTCGCCCAGAAATTCGGGAACCGCGCGGGTCTCGCTGACGATATTGACTAGCGTCACGGTATCGAGCCGCACCATCCGCCAGATGATCTGCCGGCTGAGCCAGTTCATGTCATAGGCGATGACCATGGGCGTTTCCGACGCGGCCAGTTCCAGCGACACGGTACCCGAGGCGGCCAGCGCCAGATCGGCCGCGGCGAAGGCGGCGCGCTTGGCGGCAGCCGCGGCACTGCCGTCGGCGCGCGGGTCGATCAGCACCGGCGCGCCGGGCCAGGCGGCGGTCAGGCCCGCGACCCGCTCGGCCACGCCCGCCGTCGTCGGCACCACGACGCGCAGCCCCGGATGCTGGGCCGCGACCGTCTGCAGGGCCGTGCCGAAGACCGGCGCCAGACGGTCGACCTCGCCCGCGCGCGACCCCGGCAGCACGAGGCAGAGCGGCGCGTCGGCCGCGATGCCGTGCCGATCGCGGAAGGCGCGGGCCTCCTGGTCCGAGGCGCGGGGCTGGGCCACCACCGGATGCCCGACGAAATCGCAACGCATCCCGGCGGCTTCCATATAGGGCGGCTCGAACGGGAACAGCGCCAGCACCTGATCGACCGCCTCGGCCATCCGCGCCGCCCGCCCCGGCCGCCAGGCCCAGACCGTCGGCGCCACGTAATGGACCGTGCGCACATGGCTTTGCGCCTTGACCCGGCGCGCCACCCGCAGGCAGAAATCCGGGCTGTCGATGGTCACCAGCGCGTCGGGCGACAGACGCACGACCTCGGCCGCGCATTCCTTGATCCGCCGCATCAGTGCCGCATAGCGCGGCAGCACCTCGGCGATGCCCATCACCGACAGCTCGTCCATCGGAAAGAGGCTCTCCAGCCCCTCGGCCTGCATCAGCGGCCCGCCCACCCCGTGGATTTCGAGCCCCGGATCAAGCTCTTTCAGCCCGGCGATCAGCGCCGCCCCGAGCGCATCGCCCGAAGGCTCGCCCGCGATGAAGAAAAGCCGCGTCACGGCTCCCGGACCCAGAGGAAGACCCCCAGCGCCTCGGCCCGCGCAACGGTTTCTGGACGATCCAGAACCATCACGCCGCCCGCCTCCAGCACGATCCCGGCCAGCCCCGCGCGATGGGCGGCCTCGATCGTCGCGGGCCCGATGGCGGGCAGATCGACCCGGCGGTCCTGCCGGGGCTTCGGCGCCTTGTAGACGACGCCCCGCGCGCCCTTGGGGTCGGGTCGGCAGCCCGCCGCAGCCTCGGCGACAAAGGCCAGCATCGCATCGGTTCCGGGCAGCGTCTCGACCGCGAGGCACAGCCCCTGCGCCACCACCGCGCCCTGCCCGACATCGACCGCGCCGAGACCCTCGACGATGGCGGCGGCGCGGGCCGCATCCTTCTCGTCGGCTTTCGAGGGCGCGACCCCGGTCAGAACGCCCGGCGCGGGCAGCAGATCGGGCGCGACCGCATCGGCGCCGACGACGGCAAACCCGTCGTCCTCGAACAGCGCGATCACCGCGCGCAAGAGACCGTCATCGCCCTGCGCCAGATAGGGCAGGATGCGCGGCAGAAGCTGGGCGGTGCGCGGGTCGATCCGCTCGGGGTCGAGCCGGGGCCGCCGGATCGTGCCGGCCAGCACCACCCGGGTCACGCCACGACCGTGCAGCAGATCGAACAGCACCGCCAGACGTTCCAGCGCGAAGGTTTCGACGGGCCAGCGGTCGGCCTCGTCCATCGCGAAGCCCTCGATCTGGGCGATCAGGAAGGGGATTCCCGCGGCCTCCATGGCGCGGGCAAGATGCGCGGGCAGCGCGCCGCCCCCGGCGATCAGGGCCGTGGTTCCGGGAACGGTCTCGGGGGAAGTCTCGGGCATCGGGTCGCTCCTCGCTCCGGTCTGGGCCTTTCCAGGCGCGTCGTCAGGGTTTCGGCGTCAGGAAGGACCGGTCGGTATCGGCCAGCACGAATTCGACCATCTGGCGCACATAGGCACTGTCGGCGGTCTCGGCCAGGTGGCGCGCGCGTTCATGGAAGGTGCCCTCGCCCTCTGCCAGATGCTGGAAGGCCGCCCGAAGCGCCGCGATGTCCTCGCGCGCGACGCCGCGGCGCTTGAGCCCGACAAGGTTCAGCCCGTCCAGCACGCCGCGCGGCCCCTGCACCAGACCGAAGGGGATCACGTCATTGGTGACCATGGTCAGCGCGCCGATGATCGCACCCTGCCCGATCCGCACCCATTGATGGATACCCGCGAGCCCGCCGATGACGACATTGTCGCCGATGATGCAATGCCCGGCAAAGGCCGCGTGATTGGCCACGATCACGCCATTGCCGACCTGCACGTCATGTCCGACATGGCTGCCGGTCATGAACAGGCAATCGTCGCCGACCCGGGTGATGCCGCCGCCGCCCTCGGTGCCGGTGTTCATGGTCACCGCCTCGCGGATGCGGTTGCGCTTGCCCACGATCAGCCGGGTTTCCTCGCCACGGTATTTCAGGTCCTGCGGGATGTCGCCGATATTGGCGAAGGGAAAGATCACCGTCCCCTCGCCGATCTCGGTCAGCCCGGTCACCACCGCGTGGCTTTTGACCACCACGCCCGGGCCAAGCCGGACCTTCGGCCCGATCACCGAGAACGGGCCGACCGTGGCCCCGGGGCCGATCTCGGCACCGTCCTCGACAAGGGCCGAGGGGTGGATCGTGGCGCTGGGGTCGATCGCCATGGGGGCTTACTCCGGGTTGATGTCCATCATCGCGGTGAATTCGGCTTCGGCCGCGATCTCGTCGCCGACCTTGGCGACACCTTCGAATTTCCAGATCTTGACCTTCTTCGACCCGCCGCGCTTGACCGTCACATGCAGTTCCAGCCTGTCGCCCGGGACGACCATCCGGCGGAACTTGCATTTGTCCATCGCCATGAAATAGACCAGCAGGTCGTCTTCGGACAGGTCCACCGACTTGCCGACGAGAACCCCGCCGGTCTGGCCCATGGCTTCGACGATCAGGACCCCGGGCATGATCGGCTTCGACGGGAAATGTCCCTGGAAATGCGGCTCGTTGATCGAAACGTTCTTGATCCCGACGGCGCTCTGGCCCGGGACGATGTCCGTCACCCGGTCGATCATCAGAAACGGATAGCGGTGCGGCAAAATCTTCTGGATTTCGTCGATATCGGCCTCAAGGACCTGACTGTCGGACATCGAGCCTGTCTCCTTGCACATTGCGAATATGCTCTCTTCACGCGGTACGGAGCGCAGTATCAACTCGTCCGATCCGAGACAAGCGACGCCTAGTCGCCGCGTCCGGCCGGCTCGTCCGGCGAGGCGGACCCCGGCGACGGAGGCTCGGACGGCGCGGCCGCCCCCGGCGACGCGGGCCCGGGCGGGGTAGCGGGGGCATCTTCGGCGGCGTCAGGCGCTTCCGATTGTGCGCCATCGGGGCCGATCACGACCCGCTCGTCCAGAAGCGCGATGGCGTCCGTGGTGATGTCGACCTGACCGGCCGACAGGATCACCGCCTCGCGGGCCAGAACCGCGACGGCCCCCCGCTCGCGCACGATCTCGGCGAGAACCGGCAGCGCCTTGCGGAAGAAGTCCTGACGTTCCTCCTCGCGGCGCTGGGTCAGCTCGCGCGCCTTGCGCTCCTGCGCGGCGCGGATCGTTTCGACCTTGGTGTCGAAGGCCTCGGCCAGCGGCCGGAACTGGTCAGGCGGCACGGTGGCGCGCTGTTCGGTCAGCGCGCGTTCCTCGGCCACAAGCTCGCTCTCGATCCGCCGGTTCTCGGCGGCCAGGGCGGCGGCTTCGGCCTCAAGCGCCTGCTCGATCGCCTGACCGGCCTCGCTGTCCTGGAACAGACGGTCCTGATCGAGCGTCAGGATCGGGCTGAGAAAGACCGGACGCCCGTCCTGCGCCAGCGCCGGACCGGCAAGGCCAAGCGCCGCCGCGGCGGCCAGCGCCCATCCGCGACCCGCCCGGCGCATCGGCTCAGAACCTCGTCGAGATCGTGAAGTCGAAGTTCTGCTCTTCGTCGTAGTCCTCTTTCATGACCGCCTTCGAGAAGTTGAAGCGCAGCGGGCCGAGCGGGGTCTTCCAGAAGAGCGACACCCCCACCGCCGAGCGCAGGTGGAAGTCGTCATCGACGGGACCCGAGGAGGTGCTGGTATTGTCCAGCCCCCAGACCGTGCCGAAATCGGCAAAGAGGCCGCCGGTGATGCCATATTCCGCGGGCAGGCCCAGCGGGAATTCCGCCTCGAACCGGGCGACGGCATACATGTTGCCGCCCAACGCCTCGTCGCCTTCGCGGGGCCCAAGACCGTTGCCGTCGAAACCGCGCATCTTGCCGTTCAGGAAGTAGCGTTCGGTCACCCGGCTTTCGGAATCGCCCAGCATGGTCAGCGCCCCGCCCTCAAGCTCGGCGCGCAGCGTGACCTCTTCGTTCCAGACCATGCGCTGGACGCCCGCCAGAGCCGTGGTCTCGATGAATTCAAGATCGCCGCCAAGCCCGGCATAGTCCTGGTTGAACTTCAGCACGATCCCCGAATTGGGGTCGAGCCCGGTGCGGCGGGTGTCGTAGGTAAACCCGTAGCCGACCTTCGAGAAGGTCTGGCCGGGATCGTCGGCCTCGCGGGCCAGCACGTCGGAATCGCCCTCATAATTCTTGAAGGTGTTTTCGCCGATGGCATAGCGCAGCTCGAACCGCCCGTTTTCCGAGATCGGGAATTCCAGCGAGGGCGAGATCTCGATCTTCTGGGTCTCGTATTCGCTGTCGTATTTACCGGTATCGGTCTGGGCATAGGTGGCCCCGAAGCGGAAGCGCACGTCGCGTCCTAGGAAAGCCGGCTCGATGAAGACAAACCGCGAGGTCGCGTTGTCGGTGCCGGTGTCGATCCGGGCGCTCAGGTACTGGCCGCGGCCGAGGAAGTTGTTTTCGCTGAACGAAAGCGCGGCGCCCGCCCCGTCGGTCTGCGAATAGCTCAGGCCGAAGGACAGCGTCCCGGTCGGCTGTTCCTCGACATTGACGTCGATGATCATCTGGTCGGGGCTGGTGCCCTCGCGCGCCGAGACATCGGCGGTCGAGAAAAAGCCGAGCGCGCGGATGCGGTCGGCGGTCTGCCGGATCTCGCGCGGGTTGAAGGGGTCGCCCTCGACGGTGTTGAACTGCCGCCGCACCACGCGGTCCAGCGTGGTGGCGTTGCCCTCGATGTCGATGCGCTCGACGAAAAGCCGCGGACCGCGCTCGACCACGAAGTCGACATCCAGCGTCAGGTCGCGATCGTTGCGGGTGACACGCGGGGTGATGCGGATGAAGTTCAGCCCCTTCTGCACCGCCAGCCGTTCCATCCGGGCGACCGTCGTCTCGATGGCCGAGGGCGTGTAGGTATCGCCTTCCTTGACCCGGGCCGCCGCCTGGAACTCGTCGGGATCGACCTCGGTCAGGTCCGACGAGGTGGTGATCTTGCCGAAATTGAACTTCTGCCCCTCGCGGATATTGAAGGTCAGCAGATAGGCGTCGCGGTTGCGGGTCAGTTCGGGCGTGACCGACAGCACCTGGAAATCGACATAGCCGCGCGAGGTATAGAAGTCCTTCAGCACCTGCTTGTCGAACTCGATCCGGTCGGCGACGAAGGTATCCGAACGGATCAGACGGCGCAGCAGGCCCGCCTGCTTGGTCCCCAGCGCCCGGCGCAGGCGGCCTTCGGAATAGGCGCGGTTGCCGACAAACGAAATCCGCTCGATCTCGACCACGGCGCCTTCGGCGATCTCGAAGACCAGATCGACGCGGTTGTCGGAGCGTTCGATGATGCGGGGCGTAACGGTGGCGGCAATGCGGCCGGACTGTTCATAGGCGGCGGCGATGGCCGAGGCGTCGGCTTCGGCGGTGGACGGCGAATAGACCCGCCGCGACTGGGTCTGGACGATCTTCTGCAGATCCTCGTCCTTGATCCGGGCATTGCCCTCGAAGCTGATGCGGTTGACGGTCGGATATTCGGTGACCTTGATGACCAGCGTCCCGCCCTGCGGCACCAGTTCGACGGATTCGAAAAGGCCGCTGTCGACAACGGCCTGGTAGGCATCGTTCAGACGGGCCGCCGAGATCGTTTCGCCCCGCGAGATGTTGGCATAGCTCGCCACGGTCGAGGCATCGACCCGCTCGTTACCTTCGACGCGCACATTGGAAAAGCTGTAGCTTTGCGCCATGGCCAGCTGCGGCACCCCCGCGCCAAGCCCCACGGCGACCGCGACGGCCGACAAGGTGAGGTTGCGCGCCCCCGGCCGGGTGCCGAGAAATCCCTGCGAAGATTTGGTCATGTGCCCGTCCCAAGGTGACGTTTTCTTTCCGCCTTGCTAGCTTGCGGGCCGGGCTTTGTCAAAAGGCCGAGGACAGGAAAATGGCCGATCGTTGCCGCGCTTCCTCACAGGATCTTGTCGGGGAAAGGCAGCCGGTCCTGCCAGAGCCTGGCGCAGCCCCGGCGCCGCAGACAACCGCGGCCCCGGAGGCCGCATCCCCCGCCGCCGAAGAGCGCTCCCTGCGGGCAGGCTGACAGCGTTGCGGGGCACGGGGCACGGACCGCCCCCGAAGACGGTTCAGAGCGGGGCGAAACTGGCCAGATAGCTGCCCGCGATCAGTGCCAGCGCGATCCCGGCGGGAAAGATCAACCGATCCCAGTTCAGATCGAACAGCAGCACCAGCGTGCCGTGCCCCTCGCCCATTCCGTTCAGACCCGTTGCCTGTGTCATGTCCGTCCTGCCTTTGCATTCGACCGTTGGGCCGGAGGCTAGACGGGGAATGGGGCATCAATTTGGCGGCGGGGCACAGCTCGCGCGCCCCGGGCACGGCCCCGCGGCGGGCGCAGGCGGCTCCCTGCCGGGCTCAGGGACAGAAGATGTCGTTCGTAAGCGCGAAGACCATCAGCCCGATCAGCAGGGCGAAGCCGGCGGCCATCAGCAGCCTCAGGGCCTTGTCGCTGGGCGGGCGCCCCACCACGGCCTCATAGGCGTAGAAGACCAGATGCCCGCCATCGAGCACCGGGATCGGAAAGAGGTTCAGAAGCCCGACCGCGGTCGAGAGCATGGCGATGAACCAGACGAAGCTTTCCAGCCCCTGGCTGGCGGCCGCGCCCGAGGATTCGGCGATGCCGAGCGGCCCCGACAGGTTGCAGGAACTGATCTTGCCCGCGATCATGTGATACAGGCCCGACAGGCTCGATGTCACGATGAAGCCCAGCTGGTCCGCACCGTAGGAAACGGCCTCCAGCGGCCCGGCCATCCGGGTCGCGGGCTCAAAGGCCAGCCCGCCGGTCATGCCGATCAGCCAGCGCGTCTCGAACCCGCCCTCGGGATCGGGCATGTCCATCCGTTTGGGCGTCAGCGAAAAGCTCAAGGTCTCGCCGTCGCGCCAGACGGTCAGGGCGATGGGCGCGCCTTCCGAGGCGGTCACCACGTCCTGCAACTGGCGGAAGGCGCGGATCGGCTGGCCGTCGATGGCGGTGATCACGTCGCCTTCCTTCAGCCCGACCTCCATCGCCGCCGATTTCGGCTGGATCGCCGAAACCACCGGCGGGAAGGGATAGGGCCCGGCGACCTCCTGCTCGACCCCGTCGCGGCGCACCAGATAGGCGGTTTCGCCGTCGACCGGCAGAGCCGCCACGGCATCGTAGAAGGCGGTGTAATCGGGCGTCGCGCGGCCATCGATCGCGAGGATCGTATCGCCCTCGCGCAGCGCCGATTGCGCCGCGGGCAAGGGCTGCAGCTTGCCGACGGTCGGCGGCTCGATCGCGACCCCGCTGACCACCGCCAGCATCGCGAAGACCGCAATCGACAGCACGAAGTTGAAAACCGGCCCCGCCGCCACCGTCAGCACCCGCGCCCAGAGCGGCGCGCCGTGCATGGTGTGGCGCCTTTCGTCCGCTTCCATTCCCGCGATGGCGGCGGCGTCCTTGCCGCTGGCACCGTCGGAATCGCCAAGGAACCGCACATAGCCGCCCAGCGGCAGCGCCGCGATCTGCCATCGGGTGCCCCTCCGGTCGACCCGCGAGACCAGAACCGGCCCGAAGCCGAGCGAGAACACCTCGGCCCGGATCCCGGTCCAGCGGCCGACGATGTAATGCCCGTATTCATGGACGGTGACGATGACCGACAGCGCCACCACGAAGGCAACGACGGTAAAGGCGGCATTCCCGAAAGAGGGAATCAGCGAAGCAATATCCAAGACGTCCAGCCTATTTCTGTTCAGTGCTGCAGGGACCGGACGATCCGCGCGGCCTCTTCCCGTGCGAGATGGTCCACATGCAGCACTTTCTCAAGGCTGAGGTCCGATTTCATCAGCCCGGCATCGGCCGAAAGCCGGTCGAGCACGGCCGCAACCACGTCGGACATTTGCGTGAATCCGATCTCGCGCGCCAGAAACGCATCAAGCGCGGCTTCCTTGCCCGCGTTGAAGGCCGCCCCGGCATAGCCGCCCGCCTCCATCACCTCGCGCGCGATCCTGAGCGCGGGCCAGCGCGTCTCGCAGGCCGGGCGGAAGGTCATCTGGCCGATCTTCGCGAGGTCCAGCCGCTCGACCGGCAGCGCCGCGCGCTCGGGCCAGTTCAGCGCATAGCCGATGGCATGGCGCATGTCATGCGGGCCGACATGGGCCATGATCGCGCCGTCGCGATAGCCCACCATGGCGTGGATCAGGGATTCCGGATGGACCAGAGCCTCGATCTTGGAAGGCGCGATCCCGAAATATTCCTTGGTCTCGATCAGCTCCATGCCCTTGTTGAACATCGAGGCGGAATCGATGGTGATGCGCTGGCCCATCGCCCAGTTCGGATGCGACGAGGCCTGTTCGGGCGTCGCCTTGGCCAGATCCTCGATCGGCCAGTCGCGGAAGGCGCCGCCCGAGGCGGTGATGATCACCCGCTCGACCGCCGCCATATCCTCGCCCACCAGCGCCTGAAAGACAGCCGAATGTTCGCTGTCGACCGGCAAGACCCGCGCGCCGTGTTTCGCGGCGGCGCCCAGCAGCAGCGGCCCGGCGGCGACCAGGCTTTCCTTGTTCGCCAGCGCCAGCGTCGTGCCATGCTCCAGCGCCTTCAGCCCCGGCGCGAGCCCGGCAAAGCCCACGATGGCCGACATGATCCAGTCGGCGGGCCGGGCCGCGGCCTCGATCAGAGCGGCCTGCCCCGCCGCCGCCTCAACCCCCGATCCGGCCAGCGCGGCCCTCAGATCGTCCAGACAGTCGTCGAAGGCGGTCACGGCCAGGTCGGCCTTCAGCGCGATGGCCTGCTCGGCCAGACGCTTGACGTTTCGCCCGCCGCTCAGCGCCACCACGTCATAGCTGTCGGCCCCGCCCTGCCGGGTCAGAAGGTCGATGGTGTTCTCGCCGATAGACCCGGTCGCACCGAATACGGTGATCCGCCGTCGTTGCATGCCGTTCAGAACCTCACTTCAGGGACGTAGACGAGCTGAGCCACCAGAAGCATGAACAGGGAGGCGCCCAGCAGACCGTCGAACCTGTCGAACAATCCGCCATGGCCGGGCAAGAGCGACGAGCTGTCTTTCACGCCGACGCGGCGTTTTAGCGCGCTTTCGGCGGCATCGCCCATCTGGCTGGCGAAAGACAGAAGCATCGAGATCCAGGGCAGATCGGGCCCCGCATTGGTGAAGGTCAGGAAGATCAGACCGATCAGCATCGCCGCGAACCAGCCGCCCAGGATGCCGGACCAGGTCTTCTTGGGGCTGACCTTCGGCCAGAACTTGGGCCCGCCGATGAAGCGGCCCGCGAAATAGCCCGCAACATCGGTCGCGATCACCACGAGGATCAGCCACACGAGCCAGACGACACCGTGATCGGCGCGGAATGTCGCCAGCCCGTAGCCGGTGACCAGCATCGCCATGGCAAAGGCCAGATAAAGCCCTCGGTCGCGCGGCAGTTGCCAGGCGCCGATCACGCAGGGAATGGCCAGCAGCGGGAAGGCCGCATAGGGCGGCAGGAGCCAGGCAACGAAAACCGCCGCCCCCGAGACCAGCGCCATCTGGATCGGCAGCCGCCCGGCCGCGCCCGGCACCATCATCCGCGTCAGTTCCCAGACCATCGTGCCCGAGACCAGCGCGGCGAGCCCGGTGAACCAGACCCCGCCCAGCCAGACCGCCAGAATCCCGACGGCCGCCATTACCACTGCCGACCCCAGCCGGGGCAGCAGGTCTTCCCAGGACCCACCCGCAGACATCAGCTCAGAACCGCTCCATAGCGCCGCTCGCGCGCGCTGTAATTCCCGACGATCTCGGCGAAATGCGCCGCCGTGAAATCGGGCCAGAGCACGGGCGTGAATTCGTATTCCGCATAGGCCGACTGCCACAGCAGAAAGTTCGAGATCCGCGCCTCGCCGGAGGTGCGGATCACCAGATCGGGGTCGGGCAGCAGGCAGGTATCGAGGAAATGCGCCAGCGTTTCCGCATCCACGTCCTCAGGGTCGAGCCGCCCGGCCGCCACCTCGCGCGCCAGCCGCTTGGTGGCGCGCGCCACCTCGTCGCGGCCGCCATAGTTGATGGCGACCGTCAGGTTCACCAGCTCGTTGCCAGCGGTGATCTCTTCCAGCGCGTGCATCATGCCGACAAGCTTGGGATCAAGCCGGTCGCGGTCGCCGATGAACCGCACCCGCACGCCCTTCTCCAGAAGCGCCGTGGCCTCTTTCTGGATGTAGCGGCGAAACAGCGTCATCAGCCCGGTCACCTCGACCTGGGTCCGACGCCAGTTCTCGGTCGAGAAGGCGAAGATCGTCAGATAGCGGATGCCGAGATCGGGACAGGCCTCGACGATCTCGCGCACGCGCCGCGCCCCGGCCTGATGGCCGAAAAGGCGCGGCCGCCCGCGCATCTGCGCCCAGCGGCCATTGCCGTCCATGATGACGGCGACATGGGCGGGTCCGCTCTGGTTGTTGTCCTTCGCGGCCACGCCGCCCCCTTTCCGATCCTGCGGGTCCGACCGGGGTCAGACCTGCATGATCTCCTGCTGCTTGGTCTCGAGCGCCTTGTCGACCTGGGCGATGTACTTGTCGGTCAGGGTCTGGATCTCATCATGCCAGATCTTGTTGTCATCCTCGCTCATGCCGGCGGCCTTGGCCTTCTTGAGCTGCTCCATGCCGTCGCGGCGCACGTTGCGCACGGCCACGCGGGCCTGTTCGGCATATTGGGCGGCGACCTTGGTCAACTCGCGGCGGCGCTCTTCGTTCAGCTCGGGGATCGGCAGCATGATGATGGTGCCGTTGGTCTGCGGGTTGATCCCGAGGCCCGATTCCATGATCGCCTTCTCGACCTTGTTCACCATCGCCTTGTCCCAGACATTGATGGTGACCATGCGCGGCTCGGGCACGTTGACGGTGCCCACCTGGTTGATCGGCGTCGGCGCGCCATATGCCTCGACCATGACCGGGTCCAGCATGCTGGCCGAGGCGCGCCCCGTCCGGAGCGAGGAAAACTCGTGCTTGAGCGACGCCATCGCGCCGTCCATCCGGCGGGTCAGGTCGTCAAGGTCGATGTCCAGCTCGTCTTCCGCCATGGTCTTTCTTCCCGTTGCCTCGTGAAGTCGCGTGTTTTGGTTGCTATACCGCTATCCGTGCACGATTGTATAGGTGCCTTGCCCGGCAAGGATGCCGCGGAAGCCGCCCGGCTCGTCCAGACTGAAGACGATGATCGGCAGGTCGTTGTCACGGGCGAGCGCAATCGCCGAGGCGTCCATCACCTTGAGATTCTTCACAAGACAGTCGTCATAGGTGATCTCGTCATAGCGCACGGCATCGTCATGCTTGACCGGGTCCTTGTCATAGACCCCGTCGACCTTGGTGCCCTTGAAGATCGCCTCGCAGGCCATTTCGTTGGCGCGCAGCGTGGCGGCGGTATCGGTCGTGAAATAGGGGTTCCCGGTGCCAGCCGCGAAGATGATGACGCGCTTCTTTTCCAGGTGCCGCACGGCGCGGCGGCGGATATAGGGCTCGGCCACCTCGTCCATGCGGATCGCGGTAATGACCCGGCAGAAGACGCCGAGACCCTCCAGCGCCGATTGCATCGCCAGCGCGTTCATCACGGTCGCCAGCATGCCCATATAGTCGGCGGTCGTGCGCTCCATCCCCTGGGCCGAGCCCTGCAGCCCGCGGAAGATGTTGCCGCCGCCGATCACCATGCAGATCTCGACGCCCAGATCGCGCACCGCCTTGACCTCGCGGGCGATCCGCTCGACCGTCGGCGGGTGCAGGCCGAAGCCCTGATCGCCCATCAGCGCTTCGCCCGAGATTTTCAGAAGCACGCGGTTATAGGCCGGCTTCGGTTGATCGGCGCTGCCGTCGCTCATATGGTCTGCCTCTGTTTTCAGGAATGTCAGTCGGGCGGCACCATGTCGGAAAAGCGGGACGGGTTCAACGCCCATCGGACCGGAACCGGGGCAGCGGGGCTGCCCGATCTGGACCCCGACCGGCCGGTTCTGATCGCGGGGCCGACCGCCAGCGGCAAGTCGGCGCTGGCGCTGGCCATCGCCGAGGCCCGGGGCGGCGTCATCGTCAATGCCGATGCGTTGCAGGTCTTCGAGGGCTGGCGGGTACTGACCGCCCGCCCCACGCCCGATGAAGAGGCCCGCGTGCCGCATGCGCTTTACGGCCATGTTCCCTTCGATGCCGACTATTCCGTCGGCCACTGGCTGCGCGACCTGGCGCCGCTGCTGGAGGGCCCCGACCGGCCCATCATCGTCGGCGGCACCGGGCTTTACTTCACCGCGCTGACCGAGGGTCTGGCCGAGATCCCGGCGACCCCGCCCGAGATCCGCGCCGAGGCCGACCGGCGTCTGGCCGCCGAAGGGGTCGAGGCGCTGCTGGCCGGGCTCGATCCCGCCACGCTCGACCGGATCGACCGGCGCAATCCCGCCCGTGTCCAGCGCGCCTGGGAGGTGCAGCGCGCAACCGGCCGCGGACTTGCCGCCTGGCAGGACGAGACCCCGCCCCCGCTGCTGCCGCTAAGTGCCGCGCAGCCTCTGGTGATCGAGGCCGGGCGCGACTGGCTGAACGCCCGGATCGACGCGCGCTTCGAGCGGATGATCGCGGAAGGCGCGCTGGACGAGGTGCGGGCCAACCTGCCCCGCTGGGATGCGGGCCTCCTGTCGGCCAAGGCCATCGGCGCGCCCGATCTGGTGGCGCATCTGCGGGGCGAGATGCCGCTGGCCGAGGCGGTGGCAGCGGCCAAGATCGCCTCGCGCCAATATGCCAAGCGCCAGCGCACCTGGTTCCGGTCGCGGCTGGGGCACTGGCCGCGCTGGCCTGCGGGCTGAGCCGCAGATCGCGTCGAGGGCCACGTCGCGCGGCAACCGCGCCACAGGGCGGCAGGCATCCCTTTTGCAACCGCAGCGACACTTTACCGAGGGTCCGAATCGCACCAGACTTGCCCCGTTCGAACCGCCGTGACCCGACGCTGCCCGGGATTTCCCTGAATGTCGCTTTTTGCCGAACTTCGCCTGATCCCGTTTTCGCGTCTGACCAATGGAAGCCGGTGGCGGGTGGAAGCGATGCGCAGCTATTCCGCCCCGCAGCTCTTGTGGATCACCAAGGGCCAGGGCCGGATCACCGTGGGGGGCGTGACGCGCGGCTATGGCGCGCATAACGCCGTCTTCATCCCGGCGCACACCATGCACGGCTTCGAGATGACCAGCCAGGTCTATGGTACCGCCATCGTTTTTTCCGGCATGCCCGACATGGAGCTGCCCGACGGGCCGCATCACCTGCGCATCCGCGACGGGGCGGTGCAGGCCGAGCTGACGATCCTGGTCGAAAGCCTGCAGCGCGAGCTTGACGGCCGACGCCCCGAATCCAAGCGCGCGATCCGCCATCTGGCCGGGCTGGTCTCGGTCTGGCTCGACCGCCAGATCCTGCTCGAGGAAGACGGGCCCCGCCGTCCGGATTCGGCCCGCCGCCTGGCCTCGGGCTTTGCCGCGCTGGTCGAAAAGGACTTCCGCTCGGCCAAGTCGGTATCGGATTACGCGGCCGAGCTGGGGGTCACGCCGACCCACCTGACCCGGGTCTGCAACCGCACCTGCGGGCGCACCGCCTCGGACCTGCTGGCCGAACGCAAGATCAGCGAGGCGCAGCGGCTCCTGGCCGATACCCGCGCCCCGATCAAGGAAATCGCCTCGGCCCTGGGCTATGCCTCGCCCGCCTATTTCACCCGCGCCTTCCAGGCCCGCGCCGGTGCCTCGCCCACCACCTTCCGGAAGGGCCACTAGGCGAGGGCGGCGGCTCCGTCGGCCCATACGGCGACCGGGCCAAGGGTTGCATCGCGAAGGGATGTCGTCTTTCCTGAAAGAAGCGATCGCGACACACCCCGCCGGGACAGGCCCCGGCAGGACGCAGGAAAAGCCGGGACCGGCGCCGCACGACCGGCCTGAAGCCACTGACAGGGAGATCCGAGCCATGACCACGCCTTCCAGCCGCGCCGACGCCCGGTCCGACCGGACCCACCCGGCCGCGCGGATGTATGCCCGCGAGCATCGGGCGGGTCTGATGGACCGGCGCGAGTTTCTGGGCCGGGCGACGGCTCTGGGCCTGACATCGGCCGCCGCCTATGCGCTGATCGGCCAGCCCGAACCCGCCCGCGCCCAGACCGTGCCCCAGCGGGGCGGCACGCTGAGGATCCAGATGGATTGCCGCGAACTGGCCGACCCGCGCACCTATGACTGGTCGGAAAAGGCCAATGAAACCCGTGGCATCATCGAATACCTGGCCGAACTCAAGCGCGACGGGACGCTGCGCCCGATGCTGCTGGAACGCTGGCAGGCCAATGAGGACGCGACCGAATACACCCTGCACGTCCGCCCCGGCGTGACCTGGAACACCGGCGAGCCCTTCACCGCGAAGGATGTTGCCGCGAACCTCGACGGCTGGTGCGACACCTCGGTCGAGGGCAATTCCATGCCCTCCCGGATGGCCGCGATGGTCGAGGATGGCAAGGCGGCCGAAGGCGCCATCGAGATCGTCGACGACCTGACCGTCCGGCTGCACCTCTTGCGGCCCGACGGCACGCTGATGTTCGGCATGGCCGACTATCCGGCGGCGGTGATGCATCGCGACAAGATCGGCACCTCGGTCGCCGATCACGGCATCGGCACCGGCGCCTACATGTTCGAGGAGTTCAAGGTCGGCGAGCGCATCGTGCTGGTCCGCAATCCCGAGCACAGCTATTGGGGCGACGGCGCCTGGCTCGACCGGATCGAGTTTCTCGACTACGGCACCGATCCCTCGGCCTGGCTGGCCGGGGCCGATGCCGACGAGTTCGACGTGACCCACGAGACGGTGTCGGATTTCATCGACATCTTTTCCGCGCTCGGCTGGGTCGAAAGCTCGGTCGGTACGTCTTCGACCGTGGTGATCCGCCCCAACCAGGAGGCCGAGGTCGACGGCCTGCGCCCCTATGCCGACGTGCGCGTGCGCCGGGCGCTGGCGCTGGCCATCGACAATTCGGTGCCGCTGGAGCTGGGCATTTCGGGCCGCGGCCGGGAATCGCGCAACAACTTCCACGTCGCGCCGGACGTGCACCCCGACTATGCCGAGATCGAGGCGCATCGGCAGGACATCCCCGAGGCGCTCCGGCTGATGGAAGAGGCCGGGATGATGGACTTCGAGCACGAGCTGGTGTCGATCGACGACGATTATCGCAAGAACACCACCGACGCGGTGGCGGCCCAGCTGCGCGACGCGGGCTTCAAGGTGCGCCGGACGGTTCTGCCGGGGTCCACCTTCTGGAACGACTGGACCAAATACCCGTTCTCCTCGACCAACTGGGCGCATCGCGAAACCGGCATCCAGCTGCTGAACCTCGCCTATCGCTCGACCGCCGCCTGGAACGAATGCGGCTTTCGCAATGCCGAGTTCGACGCGCTCCTGGATCAGGCGACCGCCATTGCCGACGATACCGAGCGGCGCGCGGTGATGGCCAAGCTCGAACGGATCATGGTCGACGAGGGCGTCGCCATCATCCCCTATTTCCGCGCGCTGTACCGCCATGCCAAACCGGGCGTGCTGAACATAGAGATGCATCCGAAATACGAAATCAACGTCCACCATCTGGGCTGGGCCTGATCCGGGCCGTGGGCCGGACAGGGCGGCAGGCGACGGACGGGGGACGGCATGGCCGGGTTCATCATCAGGCGGCTCGGGGTCATGGCGCTGACGGCGCTGAGCATGACATTCATCGTCTTCCTGCTGACCAACCTGCAACCGAACCTCGAAAAGCTGGCCAAGACCCAGGCGGGTGCGCGGATCACCGATGCCGAGGTCGCCAGCTGGATCGACCGGAACGGCTATGGCGCGCCGATGCTGACGCGCTATGGCGAATGGCTGGGGGTGCTGCCCGCGCCCCTGACCACCGACGCGGATGGGCGGGCGATCGGAGGGCGCTGCCTGCGCGGCCATCCCGGGCTTGCCGCAGAAGAGGTGCCGCGCTTTTGCGGCGTACTGCAAGGCGACTGGGGCTATTCGACCAAGTTCCGCCGCCCCGTGACCGAGGTGATCGCCGAGCGGTTGCAGCGCACGGGGCTCTTGATGGCCTGGGCCTTCGCGACGATGGTGCCGCTGGCGCTGATCGTGGGCGTACTGGCCGGGATGCGCGAGGGCTCGGCGCTCGACCGCGGGCTCTCGACGCTCTCGATCGCGACGACCTCGACGCCGGAATATGTCTCGGGCGTGATCTTCGTCGCGATCTTCGCCTCGTCGATGGTCGGGCTGAAATGGTTCACGGGTTCGGCGAAATCGGCGGTCGAGGGCGCGACCTTCCAGAACTTCACCCTGCCGGTCGCGACCGTGGCGCTTTACGGCATGGGCTATATCGCGCGGATGACGCGGGCCTCGATGGCCGAGGTGATGACCGCGCAATACATCCGCACCGCCCGGCTGAAGGGGCTGAGCTTTCGGGCCGTGGTGCTGCGCCATGCGCTGCGGAACGCGCTGATCGCGCCCTTCACGGTGATCATGCTGCAATTCCCCTGGCTCCTGACCGGGGTGGTGATCGTCGAGTCGCTGTTCGTCTATCCGGGCTTCGGCGACGCGCTGGTGCAGGGCGCACAGAACAACGACATCGACCTGCTGCTGGCGGTTTCAGTGGTCGCGGTGATCGTCGTGCTGGCGACGCAACTGCTGTCCGACATCGGCTATGCGGCTCTGAACCCGCGGATCCGCGTGGCATGAGGGGACGGGGATGGAGCCTCTGAGCTGGACCGGCGCGCTCGGCCCCTGGCTGGTCCCCACGCTCGAGGCCGCGCTGATCGCCCTGGCGCTGGCCGCGCTCGCCCATCCGCTGGCGCTGCTGGCCGGATACCGCATGGGCCCGGGCCCCGAGGCGTCGCGGTCCGGCCCCGGCAGGGCCGCACGGCTGACGGGCGGGCTCCTGCGCCTGTCGCTCTGGGCGCTGGCGGCGGTGATCGTGGCGTTCCTGATCGGCGGATTGCTGGTGCAGCCCGACGCGAAGGGCATTCTCGGGCGGATCGCGACCCGGCTCTGGCCGGTCTGGCTGTCGCTGGGGGCGAGCTTCGCGCTTGTCGCTCTTTTCCGCCGGCGGCTGGGGCTGGTCGGTCACCTGCTTGGCAACCCGGCTGGCGCCGTGGGACTTGCGCTGGTGATGTTCTGGGTCTTTGCCGCGCTCTTCGCCGACCAGATCGCACCCTTCGATCCGGTCACGGACGTCATTGCGGGGATGAAGAACAAGCCCCCCGGCACGCCCCTGCCCCCCCCAGGCGACGCGGCCTATGGCTATTATCTTCTCGGCGGCGACGCGCTTGCGCGCGACGTCTTTTCGCGAGCGGTCGCCGGGGCGCGGGTCGTTCTGGCCATTGCGCCCGCCGCAACCGTCTTCGCCTTCATGGTGGGGATCACGCTCGGGCTGCCCGCGGGCTATCTGGGCGGACGGCTCGACATCCTGCTGTCGTTTCTGGCCAACCTCGTGCTGGCCTTTCCGGTGATCCTGCTGTTCTTCCTGCTGGTGACGCCCGAGATCGTGGCGATGGGCGTGCCCACATACATGGCCGGGGCGCTTTTCCTCTTCCCGCTGATCTTCCTCACGATCCTGTGGAATTCGCGCTTTCGCACCCGGCCGCCCCTGCGCGCGGCCCTGATCGGGGCGACGCTTGGGCTTGGCGGCTGGCTTTATGCCGGGCTTGCCTGGAACGCCGATCCCTTGGGGATCGTGTCGATGCCTGCGGGCGTGCTGATCGTTTTCGTCTCGGTCGTTTTCGTCAACGCCCCGTCGGTCTTCCGGATCGTGCGCGGGCTGACGCTCGACATCCGCACCCGCGATTACGTGGCCGCAGCCCAGACCCGCGGCGAAGGCCCCTGGTATATCATGCTGTGGGAAATTCTGCCCAATGCGCGCGGGCCGCTTCTGGTGGATTTCTGCCTGCGCATCGGCTATACGACCATCCTGCTGGGAACGCTCGGGTTCTTCGGCCTGGGTCTTGCGCCCGAAAGCCCCGACTGGGGCACCTCGATCAATGCCGGGCGGGGGCTTCTGCAATTCGTGCCGTTTCCGCCACTGGTACCGGCCGTCGCGATCATGAGCCTCGTGCTGGGGCTGAATTTGCTGGCGGATGGCCTCCGCGAGGAAAGCCTCAAGGAATGACGCGATGACGAATTTTCGCAGAAAATTCGCGCCCCGCGCCGAAGGAACCGCCAGATGACCGCGCCGCTTCTGGAGATCGACCGGCTTTCGATTGCCTTCACCACCCGCCGGGGCGACATCCCGGCCGTCGCCGATTTCTCTCTCTCCGTCGCCACCGGCGAAGCGGTGGGACTGGTGGGCGAATCCGGCTGCGGCAAATCCACGGTGGCACTGGGCGTCATGCGCGATCTCGGCCGCACCGGCCGCATCACCGGCGGCACGATCCGCTTTCGCGGCCGCGATCTCGGCACGCTCTCCGAGCCCGAGCTGCGCCGGATCCGCGGCAACGACATCGCGATGGTCTATCAGGAGCCAATGGCCAGCCTCAATCCGGCGCTGCGCATCGGCCGCCAGCTGATGGAAGTGCCCCGGCTGCACCGCGGCGCCTCGCGCGCCGAGGCGCGGGACCTGGCGCGCGAGATGGTCGCCGATGTCGGCCTGCCCGACCCCGACCGCATCCTGAACGCCTACCCGCACCAGTTGTCCGGCGGCCAGCAGCAGCGGATCGTGATCGCCATGGCGCTGATGTCGCGCCCGGCCCTGCTGATCCTCGACGAACCCACAACCGCGCTCGACGTGACCGTAGAGGCCGCCATCGTTGATCTGGTGAAGGGGCTCGGCCGCAAATACGGCACCGCGCTGCTGTTCATCTCGCACAATCTGGGTCTGGTGCTCGAGGCCTGCGACCGGATCTGCGTGATGTATTCCGGCGAGGCCGTCGAACAGGGCCCGGTCCGCCACGTCTTCGACCGGATGCGCCATCCCTATACCCAGGCGCTTTTCCGGTCGATCCCGCTGCCCGGGGCCGACAAGACCACGCGCCCGCTGGAAACCATTCCAGGCAGTTTCCTGATGCCGCAGGATCGCCCCCGGGGCTGCAATTTCGGCCCGCGCTGCACCCATTTCAAGGCGGGGCTTTGCGATGCCGCCGCCATTGCGATGCGGCCGGTCCCCGGCGCCGACGACCATCAGGCGCGGTGTCTGCGGTTCGAAGAGATCGACTGGCAGAGCCGCCCACCGGCCCCCGAGGCCACAGCCCCCGGCGAGGTGGGCGCGCCGGTCCTGACCGTCTCGGGGCTGAGGAAGTATTACGAGGTTTCCTCGGGCGGGCTCTTCGGGCGCCGCCGCCGCAAGCTGGTGCGCGCCAACGAAACGCTCAGCTTCGAGGCCCGGCAATCCGAGACCCTTGCCATCGTGGGGGAATCCGGTTGCGGCAAGTCCACGCTGGCCAAGGTTCTGCTGGGGCTCGAGACCGCGACCGCCGGACAGGTGCTTCTGGACGACCGCGAGGTGCAGGAAACCCCGATCCAGAAGCGCGGGCCGCGCGCCGTCGCCGATCTGCAGATGGTGTTCCAGAACCCGTTCGACACGCTGAACCCCTCCAAGCGGGTCGGCGGCCAGATCCTGCGCGCACTCGAGGTCTTCGGCGTCGGCGCGACCCGCCGGGCGCGGCGCGAGCGGATGTTCGAGCTGCTCGATCTGGTCCGGCTGCCGCGCGATTTCGCGGATCGCATGCCGCGCCAACTCTCGGGCGGGCAGAAGCAGCGGGTGGGCATCGCCCGCGCCTTCGCGGGCGGCGCGCGGATCGTCGTGGCGGACGAGCCCGTCTCGGCGCTTGATGTCAGCGTCCAGGCGGCGGTGGCCGATCTGCTGATGGACATCCAGCGGACCCGCCGCACCACGCTGATCTTCATCTCGCACGACCTGTCCATCGTGCGCTATCTCGCCGACCGGGTGATGGTGATGTATCTCGGCCATGTGGTCGAGATCGGCAGCACCGCCCAGGTCTTCGCGCCGCCCTATCACCCCTATACCGAGGCCCTGCTGTCGGCGGTGCCGATCCCCGATACCCGCGTCGAGAAGACCCGGATCGTGCTGGAGGGCGACGTCCCCTCGGCCATCGACCCGCCGCCGGGCTGCCCGTTCCAGACCCGCTGCCACTGGAAGGACCGGGTGCCGAACGGGCTCTGCGCGCGCGAGTTGCCGCCGATGGTCGAGCTTGGCTCCGGCCACCGGATCCTCTGCCATCTCTCGGCCGAGGCGCTCGGCGAAATGGAGCCGGTCTTCCGCCTCGCCGCCGAATGACCCGCGCGAGACGACCGGACCCATGCTAGGCTCGGGGCAACCGAGGAGGAGGCCCATGCTCACGCTTTATCACGCCCCGCTGTCGCGCTCGACGCGGGTGGTGCAGCTGGTCGCCGAGATGCGGATCGAGAACAGCGTCGAGATCCGCCTGACCGACATTGCCCGTATCGACGGCAGCGGCGCGCGCGATCCCGCCAACCCGCATCCCGAGGGCAAGGTCCCGTTCCTGGTCCACGGCTCGGTCGGCATCCGCGAAACCAACGCGATCCTGCTGTATCTGACGGATCTCTACCCCGAGACGCCGCTTGGCCGGCCGGTCGGGCATCCGGGGCGCGGCAGCTACCTGTCCTGGCTTTTCTGGTATGGCAACGTGATGGAGCCGGTCTATCTGGCCGAGCGCTTGGGCCTCAGCGATCCCGCGATCGCCAGAACCTGGCGCGGGACCGACGAGGCCGCGGCGACGCTGGGGGCCGCACTGGCACAGCATCCCTATCTGGTCGACGACATGTTCTCGGCCGCCGACCTGCTGATCGCCTCGACCTATGGCTGGTTCCGCGACCTGATCCCCGAAGATCCGGCGATCCGGGCCTGGGTGGACCGTTGTCTCGACCGTCCGGCGCTGACCGGCGTGCTGGAACGGGACCGGGCCGCGATGGCCGACCGGACCGAGCGGGCACCGGCCTGAGCCCGCGCGCCCGCTGCCCCGGCACGCCTCCGGCACGGCGTCCTTTCCCCGAAGAACCCGCCCCCCGCATGCGAAAGGGCCGCGCCTTGCGGCACGGCCCTTCGAAACCCGATGAAACGCCGATCAGCGTTTCGAGAACTGGAAGCTCCGGCGGGCCTTGCGGCGGCCGTATTTCTTCCGTTCGACGACACGGCTGTCGCGGGTCAGGAAGCCCGCGGCCTTCAGCGCCCCGCGCAGCGAGGGATCGTAAAGCTGCAGCGCCTTCGAGATGCCGTGCTTGACCGCACCGGCCTGGCCCGAAAGACCGCCGCCGGCAACCGTCGCCATCACGTCGAACTGGTCCTCGACGCCGGCCACGGTAAAGGGCTGGCGCAGGATCATCTGCAGCACCGGACGGGCGAAGTAGACCTTGATGTCCTTGCCGTTGACCGAGACCTTGCCCGAGCCCGGCTTGATCCAGACACGGGCGACCGCGTCCTTCCGCTTGCCGGTGGCATAGGACCGGCCCAGCGAGTCGCGGACGGGTTCGCGGGGCGCGTCATCGTCCGCCGAGGCGGCGGGCTTGCCGGACACGACCGACTGCAGCTCGTCGAGAGATTTGATTTCTTCGGCCATCACGCGCTCCGGGTGTTCTTCGAGTTCATGGACTTGACGTCCAGCACTTCGGGGTTCTGGGCCTCATGGGGATGCTCTGCCCCGGCATAGACGCGCAGATTGGTCATCTGCTGGCGGCTGAGGCGGTTGCCCGGCAGCATGCGCTTGACCGCAGCGACCACGACGCGCTCGGGATGGGCGCCTTCGAGGATCTGCTCGGCGGTGCGGTGCTTGATCCCGCCCGGATGGCCGGTATGCCAGTAGTATTTCTTGTCGGTGCGCTTCTTGCCCGTCATCTGCACCTTGTCGGCGTTGATGATGATGACGTTGTCGCCCATGTCCATGTGAGGCGTGAAGGACGGCTTGTGCTTGCCGCGCAGACGCATGGCGACGATCGAGGCGAGACGGCCGAGAACGACGCCTTCGGCGTCGATCAAGATCCATTTCTTCTCGATATCCGCCGGGGTAGCGGTAAAGGTTTTCATTGGCTCTGCCCTGTATCGGCTGAAAGATCGGCCCGGGAACGGCGCGTCCGCCCCGAAACTCGGATGGGCGTTTTCTAAGCATTTCCCGGCACAGGTCAAGGACCTTGAGCGCCGATTTATCACATCAATTCAAAGTCTTGCAAAATAGGTATCAGGATACCTCAAATTTCTGGCGCGATCGGCCGTGATCGGGCGCGAAAATGCGGAAGGCCGGCCGTTTCCGGCCGGCGTCGAAGGCATTCGGACGGGTCCGGTCAGGCGCGGCGGCGGCGCATCAGGGCCACCGCCCCCACCGCCGCCGCCAGCAGCGGCAGCGTCGCCGGCAGCGGCACCGGCGCCGGGTCGTCATGGGGCAGATCGCCCAAGAAGGCCTGCGCATGCACCTGCCCGCGCAGAACGGCCGAGCCCGCGAAGATATTGCCCTCGATGGCGGTCGAGTTGGTCAGCGCCGCGTTCCCGGCCAGGATCGAGCCGTACATCTGCCGACCGAGCGTGACCGAGGTCGCCTCGTAGAAGTTCCAGATAATGCGCTGGCCGTCGCTGGCCTGCAGGCCCAGCATGTTGTCCTCGATCAGGATCGACGACCCCGCGACGTTCAGGATCAGCGTGTCGGTCGCGCCAAGGCTGAAGTCGATCTGACCGATCGAGCCGCCGAAATCGGAGATGTCGAAGTTGTAGACGCTGATGCCGCCGCCGGTCGCCGCGATGTTCAGCGTGTTGCCGCCACCGCTGACCGTCGCCGTTCCGGTGGCCGCCAGTTTCGACAGATCCTCGGACGCCTGGTTCAGCGTGGCGACGACATCGGTCGGAAACAGCGCCTCGAACGCGGCAGTGCCCGCCAGCCCGTCTTCGACCCGAACCCCGTCGAAGCTGGGCGTTTCCTTGTTGTTGATCCGCGTTCCGGACGACAGCGTGCCCCCGACCTGCACCTCGCCGGTCTTTTCAACGCCGAATTCGATGACGTTGGTCGAGACATTGCCCCGCACCGCCAGGGTGGTGCCATAGGCCCCGACGCGCACGCCGCCCGGTCCGGTGACATTGCCTTCGACCATCACGTCGGCATAGTCCGAGGCCGGAAGCGGGCGATTGGCGAAATCGGCCTTGCCGGCCGAGGCAACCAGATCGCCGCCCACATAGGCCCGGCCGTAATTGTCCTGGTTGGTGTCGAGATTGCCGGCGGTGACGATCGAGAACTGCGACAGGATCTCGGAGGCAGAAAGGGTCGCTGCGGGCGCGGCCACCCCCAGAGAGACCGCCATCGCGGTCCCAAGCAGGAATTCCATTTTCATTTCAAGTATTCCCCAAAAGAACTCGTACAAGGACACCCGCCTCGGCCCCCACCGGTGCGGCACCCAATGCTAATATTTTACTCGTTCCAGCTTGCGGCAACAAGGGCCGCGTTCCGGCCCCCCCGAAAAGAGAACGATCACGCGGCGTCACCGAACGCGGCGCGCCGCAACGCGGCAGGTTTTGGTGCGACATGGGGCACTTTCGGGGCCTTTTCGCGAGTTTGCTATTGATCGAATCCAAAACCTTCCCTAGGTGAGCCCAACGATCGGACCCGATCCCAACTTCGGATCTTCCCGGGGGGGCGCTAAGGGGCCGGCTGGATTCAATCTGCTGGTAAGAAGGGGCGCGCCATGACTGACGCCAACCTCTTCCGACTGGGGATCGGTCTGGAGACAGGCGCCCATGCGGAAGATCACCGCGGCCATGCGGCCGCCAACGCCACCCGTGACGTCTTCGACGACTCGCGTGACGACCATTTCATTCGCCGTGACGGCCGGATCTTTGCCGGCACACATCTGATCATCGAGGTGGTCGACGGCGAAGGGCTCGACGACGAGGCCCGGATCCAGAAGGCGTTCCGCGACTGCGTCGACGAATGCGGCGCGACGCTTCTGCACATCCACACCCACAAGTTCAGCCCCCAGGGCGTGAGCGGCGTGGCGGTGCTGGCCGAAAGCCATATCTCGGTGCACACCTGGCCCGAGATCGGCTATGGTGCCTTCGACGTCTTCATGTGCGGCGACGCCGAGCCCTGGCGAGCGGTCGAGGTGCTGCGTGCGGCCTTCGACGCGGGCGATATCCGGGTCAAGGAACTGCTGCGCGGCGAGGACGTGGTGGCCGCGCGCGTCGCGGCCTGACACGGACGCATCGCCACTCAGCCCCACCAGAACGGTCGCGCCGCCTCGCGGCGCGCCGCCTTGGCGTCGATGCCGATATCCTGCACCAGATGCGGCGCCAGCCGGGCCAGATCCGCCCGGGTGCGACGGTTTCTGAGCCAGCGCGCGAAAGGCCGCGCAAGCGGCCCGGCGCTGGCCCTGCGGTTCGGGGACAGGACGGTTTGGCGGACGGTCATGGCGGTCTCCTTCGGATGTGCAGCGGGGTCCATCCGGCCCGCAGCGCGCGCCCCGGTGTTTCGGCCCCGACCGAAGGCTTTCGACTTGACCCCGATGGCGAGGCCCGGAAGGCTGGCTCCATGAAAGACGGTCCCGACATTTCCCGCATCGCCGCGCTGATCGGCGCCCCGACCCGCGCGTCGATCCCGACGGCGCTTTTGTCGGGCCGGGCGCTGAGCGCGGGCGAACCGGCCTGCGAGGCCGGATCCAGCGCAGCCACCCCCTCGGGGCGTCTGGCGCAGCGGGCTGAGGCCGGGCCGATCCGGCCGCGCAAGCAGGACCGTCACCGCTATTTCGCGCTGGCCGGAGACGAGATCGCGGGCCCGTTCGAGACGCTGAGCGCGCTTGCGGGCGCCAAGGGTCATCCGCGCAGCCGTCCCGGCCCGCGCGATGCCGCGCTGCGTAAGGTCCGGACCTGCCACGACCATATCGCGCGCGCCCGCGCGGGCGCGATCTTCGAAAGTCTCGCCGCGCGCGGGTTTCTGACCGTCGCGCGCGGGGACGTGGCCCCGACCGCCCGGGGCGCGGCCGTCTTCGCCGGGCTCGGCAGCCCCCTGCCCCGAACCGGACCCGGGCCGCGTCCGCTCTGGCGTGCCTGTCTCGACAGGAGCGAGCGGCGCTCGCATCTGGCGGGCGCGCTGGGCGCGGCCCTGCTGGCCCGCGGGCCCGAGGCCGGCGGACAGCGCCGTCTGGCCCGGGGGCGGCATCTGCATCTGACCCCGGCGGGCGCGCAGGCCCTGGCCGAGGCCTTTCCGACCTGACCCGGGCACCGGGTCCCCATCCGACAGATCTCAAGGAGCGACGCGATGACCGACACCCCGATCCCGGGCTGGACCCTCGAACGCCTGCACAAGGGCTATGGCCAGGCGCTGGAGGAAACCGAGGTTCTCTATGACAGCCAGACCGACCACCAGCGGCTGAGGGTCTTCGAAAACCCGCGCTTCGGCCGGGTGATGACGCTCGACGGCGTGGTGCAGGTGACCGAGGCCGACAACTTCATCTATCACGAGATGCTGACCCATGTGCCGATCCTCGCCCATGGCGCCGCGAAACGGGTGCTGATCATCGGCGGCGGCGATGGCGGCATGGCGCGCGAGGCGCTGCGGCATCCTTCGGTCGAGAGCGTGACCATGGTCGAGATCGACGCGGGCGTTGTCGAGTTCTGCAAGACCTACCTGCCCGGCATCAGCCAGGGCGCCTTCGACGACCCGCGGCTGAACCTCGTGATCGACGACGGGGCCGCCTTCATGCGCAACACCGATCAGAAATTCGATGTGATCGTCGTCGATTCCACCGACCCGATCGGCCCGGGCGAGGTGCTGTTCACGGACACCTTCTATGGCCATGCCAAACGCGCACTGACGCAAGACGGCATTCTGGTGACCCAGAACGGCGTGCCCTTCGTGCAGGGAGAGGAACTGACCAATTCGATGCGCGCCTTCAAGGCGCTCTTTGCCGACTGGGGCTGCTACATGGCGACGGTGCCCACCTATGCCGGCGGACCGATGGCCTTCGGCTGGGGCACCGACGGGCCGGGGCGCACGGTGGCGCTGGACGAGCTCGAGGCGCGGTTCGCGGCGGCGGCCATCCAGACCGACTATTACACGCCCGAGATCCACAGGGCGGCCTTCGCGCTGCCGGGCTATGTCCGGCGGCTGATGCCCTGAGCACGGGACCCGAGCTGTCGGAAAGGCAGGGCCGCAGTCGGGCCGTCGGATCCCCGGCGGCCCGCCGCGTCCGGATGGTGTGCCGCCGCCGCAGGGGCCGGTCCGACTTCGGGTGACCCGGCCCCCCGCGCCGACTGCCGTCTAGCCGATCAGCCCCGACCGGTCGCCCAACGTCTCGTAGTGCCGTTTCAGGCGCTGCAACGCAATCCGGAGCACGATCTTGCCCGAACGCGCCGACCAGCCCATGCGCTGTTCGGCCTGCTCCAGCCCTTCGAGGAAACAACAGCAGCGCAACGCCACGTCGCCAAGCCCCGGACCCAGTTCGCGCAGAGCTGCGGCCACACGATCCCGCGCTGCCGCCGAGCCCCCGGACGCCCCGTCCGCACCGAAGAACGACCCACGATCGCCGCCGGTGAGGAACCGGTCCCAGTTCTGGGCCACCCGCGGCCCCAGCTGCGCCACCTCGAAATCCTCGCGCAGCCGTTCGCCCGCCGCCACCAGATCGTGGCTCAGGAACGGGTGGCCGTCCTTCTCCTTTCGCCGCGCCAGAATGGCCAGCGGCGACTCGGCGCGGTTGAAGCGGATCCGCTCGGCGCGGGCGTTCTTCTGCACCTCCCAGTCGCGATGCTGCGCGGCAAAGGGCGACTGGGCCTCCGCAAAGCCGTCGCGCCGTTCGGCCTCTTCGGCCTGCAGCCGCTTGAACGCGGCGCGCCCGGCGCTGCTGATGTCGTAGATGGTTACCCGGCCGCGGGTGCGGCAGGCGATCCAGTCCTTCAGGGCGAAGGCCTCGGCGACCGAGCGGTCCACCACGGCGGTCCGGGTCGTCTGGCCATCGGCGCTTTCGCGCAGGATGGCCGCCTTCTCCATGTCGCGGGCGACCGCCATGAAGGCTCCGGGTTCGTTCAGGCGCCGCAGCAGGCGCAGGGCCTCGCGGTCGATTGCGGGCTCGTCCGCTGCGGGGGGCAACGGGCGCGTTGTCGGAGACATTTGGGGGCTCTCCTTCTTGGGGGCGGAGGCACCGGCCCGGCCACCGAGCCGGGTCAGCGCATCGTCGATTAAGGGATCGTCCCGCCGGGTTTCGACCCGGCGCACCTGACGCATGACCGTCGAGGGATGACACCCCTCGATCCGGGCAAGTTCACGCAACGAAACGCCTGCCTCGGTATGAGCCAGATAAAGCCGCGCCGCCTGCGGCAGCCAGGCCGGAACGGACTGATTTGGGCACTGCGTTCCCACAACAAACCTCTCTTGAGCTTTCTGGAGAGGCGGCCCCGTGGAACACCAGGCGACCGCACAATACAATCCAAGGTTGTTTTGGTTACCGTTTAGTTAAGAATTGCTCCACGTGTTCATTCTTGTTTCCAAACCATAAAAATTCCTGTGGATAACGCGCGCTCAAATCGCCGGATGCGCAACACCCGTTCCGGTTGTGCGAGGATGCCTCCTGTCATCAATCGGAGATCGCGCCATGAACATGCTTCCCGCCACGCTCGCCACGCTGCGCCGCCCTCGCCTGCTGGTGCGTGCAGCGAGGTTCGGCCTTGGCGATTATCGCCGCGAACGCGACCTCGCCCGGCTCATGCAGGGGCGGCTGCCGGACAGTGCCCAGACCGCACTGTCCTGGCTGATCGATCAGGAACAACGAATGGAAACCATCCGGCAGTCCGGGGACGCCGGGTACTCGACCGCGCGGCATATCGAGCTGCTGATCGCGCTGATGGCCGAAGCCCGGCTGATCTGCGATTTCGAAAGCACCCACGCGGCGGAATGAGGAGCGGGCCCGGCCAGGGCCGAGCCGCGCCCCTCGGGGGCCGGTCTCCGGTCAGACGAACGCGTCTGGCATGTCCGCCTTGCGCCGGGCCACGTAATCCTCGACCGCCTCGCGCCGCGCCGGATCGAGCGGCGGCGCCTCGTAGCGCGCCAGAAGCCGGGTGACCCGGTCGGCCGCCAGCGTGGCCGTGTCGCGCGCGCCTTCCTCGTCCCAGGTCTCGAAGGGCTTGTAGTCCAGAAGATCGGTGCGCCAGAACGCGTCGCGGAAATGCGCCTGGGTATGGGCGCAGCCCAGGAAGTGCCCGCCCGGCCCCACCTCGCGCAGCGCGTCCATCGCCTGCGCCGCCGGGTCGGTGGCGATGCCCGCCGCCATCCTGTGCAGCGCGCCCAGCTGGTCGGCATCCATCACGTATTTCTCGTAGCTCGCGACCAGCCCGCCTTCCAGCCAGCCCGCCGCATGCAGCATGAAGTTGACCCCGCCCAGAAGCGCCGCGTTCAGCGTGGCGGCGGTCTCGTAGGCGGCCTGCGCGTCGGGCAGCTTGGACCCGCAAAGCGCGCCGCCCGACCGGAACGGCAGCCCCAGACGCCGCGCGAGCTGGCCCGCGCCGTAAAGGATCTGGCTGGCCTCGGGCGTGCCGAAGGTCGGCGCGCCGGAATTCATGTCGATCGAGGTCACGAAGGCCCCGAAGATCACCGGCGCCCCGGGCCGCACCAGCTGCGAATAGGCCACGCCCGCCAGCACCTCGGCCAGCACCTGGGTCAGCGTGCCCGCGACCGTCACCGGCGCCATCGCGCCGCCCACGATGAAGGGCGAGACGATGCAGGCCTGGTTTGCCGCCGCATAGACCTCGAGCGCGCCCATCATCGTCGCATCGAAGGTCAGCGGCGAGTTGATGTTGACGAGCGAGGTCATCACCGTGTTCTCGGCCACGAAGTCCTTGCCGAACAGCAATTCGCACATCGCCACGGAATCCCGTGCCCGCGAAGGTTCGGTGACCGAGCCCATGAACGGCTTGTCCGACAGGGTCATGTGGGCATGGATCATGTCCAGATGACGCTTGTTCACCGGCACGTCGGTCGGCTCGCAGACGGTGCCGCCCGAATGGTGCATCCATTTCGACATCTGGCCCAGCTGCACGAAGCGGCGAAAATCCTCCATCGTCGCATAGCGGCGGCCGCCGTCGATATCGCGCACGAAGGGCGGCCCGTAGACCGGCGCCAGCACCAGGTTGCGGCCGCCGATCTCGACATTGCGTTCGGGGTTGCGGGCATGCTGGACAAAGCGGGCGGGCGCGGTCGCGCAAAGCTTGCGCGCGAGGCCCCGCGGGATGCGGACCCGTTCGCCCTCGATCTCGGCGCCCGCCTCGCGCCAGCGCGCCAGCGCGCCCGGGTTGTCGACGAAATTGACCCCGATCTCGGCCAGTACGGTTTCGGCATTGGCCTCGATCAGCTCCAGCGCCTCGGCGTTCAGGATCTCGAAATCGGGAATGTTGCGGGTGATGTAGCGCGCGGTCTCGATGCCCACATTGGTGCGCGCGGCACGGCGCGCGGCGCCGCCGCCTCCCCGGGCGCGGCGCCCTGCGTTCCCCTCAGCCTCGGACATGCACGTCTCCCGTCGATCTGGTCCTGCCTTCCCCGGTTCTAGCGCCGATGCCGCGCCGCGGGCCGCGCGGTTTGCGCCCTTTCCTTTGCCGTCCGCGACATCGACCGGCGCCGCCGCCAAAGTTCCGCCCCATTCGCCGGGGCAGGTGCCCATGCGCGTCCAGAAATTTCCCGAAGGCGGCCCATGACTGGCCGCGCGGGGGCCGCGTTTCACCGGCACTTCTTGGGGCGTCGCGTCCGCGCGCGACACCGCCCGGGACTGCCCCCGATCCGGCGAAAACCGGCCCGACCGACACCTGCCTGCCCTCCGGCGACGGGGCGGGCCACAACCAGCAGCTTTGCCCGGTTGCGCCCCCGCATCCGCGCCCGATCCGCACGACAGAGAGGACAGAGATGTCGAACCCCCTGCCCACCCTTCTTGCAATGACCGCCCTTGCGATTGCCGGAGGCATCCTGGCCACCCCCGTGCCAGCCGACAGCACCGGTCAGGGAACCCAGATGGCGGCGGCGGATCCCGCGGCGCATGGCGCAGCGGCGGGTCATGCAGCCCCCGGGCATGGCGCCGACGGCCACGATACCCCCGCCCCCGCCCTGGCCCAGGGGCTTTGTCACGGCTTCGGGCCGCAGGCCCCGCGCGACATCACGATGACCCGGGGCAGCAACGGGCGGATCTTCAACATGGCCCCGCCCTCGTCCGAGCTGAACCTGTGCAACATCCACACCCATACCAATGCCGAACATTCCGGTCCCGGCTTCTCGATCAGCGCGGGCACGGGCGAACACGGCGGCTTCAAGTGCAACGAGACCGCCAGCCTGACCGAACAGGAACTGAGGGACCCGGCCGCCGGGCGCGGAGCGTTCCATGGCGCCAAACCGGGCGACACCATCGAGGTCCACTGGGTCTACAGCTCGTGCGACGTGGCTCCGGGCAAGGGGCTGGGCTCGTGCATGTCGGAAACCTGCCAGAACCCGCAATTGCGCGTCGAGGCGCAGGTCTTTCTGCTGGTCAACGATCACACCGCGCTCGACTTCAAGGATTTCATCTATCGCGGCACCCAGGTGAACGGGCTTCACCAGCCGCGCGCCCTGCCCCAGAATACCGGCACGCCGGTGCTTTATGGCGGCTCGACCACCGGCCCGAAATACACCCAGGCCACCTGTTCGCCGCTGCAGGTGACCTGGTCGGTGCGCCCGTCCTGCGCAAAGCTCGACATCAATTCGCTGTACGAATGGGCCGCCCATGGCAACGTCTTCGAAGAGGATCACAGCCATGGCGTGCGCCAGCTCGTGACCGCCGAAGAGCTCTTGTCGCCGATCCGCTGACCGCCCCAGCCGGGGGCCGTTTCGGCGGGATTGCCACGGCGCATGGGGTCGCATATTGAGACCCCATGAGCACCCATGACCGCCTTCTCATCATCGACTTCGGAAGCCAGGTGACGCAACTGATCGCGCGCCGCCTGCGCGAGCTGAACGTCTATTGCGAAATCCATCCCTACCAGAATGTCACCGACGCCTTCCTGGCCGACTTCGCGCCCAAGGCGGTGATCTTCTCGGGCGGGCCCGCCTCCGTGCTGGACGAAGGATCGCCGCGTCCGCCCGAGGGCGTCTTCGCCCTCGGCGTGCCGATCCTCGGCATCTGCTACGGCCAGCAGGTGATGATGCAGATGCTGGGCGGCCGGGTCGAACGGGGCCACGGCACCGCCGAATTCGGCCGCGCCTATGTCACCCCCTCGGCCGAGCGGATCGACCTGCTGAAGGGCTGGTTCGCCCAGGACCGCGAGCAGGTCTGGATGAGCCATGGCGACCATGTGGCCGAGATCGCGCCGGGATTCACCGTCTACGGCACCTCGCCCAATGCGCCCTTCGCGATCACCGCGGACCTCTCGCGCAACTTCTTCGCGGTGCAGTTCCACCCCGAGGTGCACCACACCCCGAACGGCAAGACGCTTTACGAGAATTTCGTGCGCCTTGCGGGCTTCACCGGCGACTGGACCATGGGCGCCTATCGCGAGGAGGCGATCCGCAAGATCCGCGAGCAGGTCGGCGATGCCAAGGTCATCTGCGGGCTTTCGGGCGGGGTCGACAGCTCGGTCGCGGCGGTGCTGATCCACGAGGCGATCGGCGATCAGCTGACCTGCGTCTTCGTCGATCACGGGCTTCTGCGGCTGAACGAGGCCGAAGAAGTCGTGGCAATGTTCCGCGACAACTACAACATCCCGCTGATCCATGCCGATGAATCGGACCTGTTCCTGGGCGCGCTCGAAGGCGTCAGCGACCCCGAGGTCAAGCGCAAGACCATCGGCAAGCTCTTCATCGACGTCTTCCAGAAGCACGCGGCCGAGGTCGGCGGCGCCGAATTCCTGGCCCAGGGCACGCTCTACCCCGACGTGATCGAATCCGTCAGCTTCTCGGGCGGGCCCTCGGTCACCATCAAGTCGCACCACAATGTCGGCGGCCTGCCCGAGAAGATGGGCCTCAAGCTGGTCGAGCCGCTGCGCGAGCTCTTCAAGGACGAGGTCCGGGCGCTGGGCCACGAACTGGGCCTGCCCGCCAGCTTCATCGGCCGCCACCCCTTCCCCGGTCCGGGTCTCGCGATCCGCTGCCCCGGCGAGATCAGCCGCGAGAAGCTCGAGATCCTCAGGAAGGCCGATGCCGTCTATATCGACCAGATCCGCAAGCACGGGCTTTACGACGAGATCTGGCAGGCCTTCGTCGCGATCCTGCCCGTCCGCACCGTCGGCGTCATGGGCGACGGGCGCACCTATGACTATGCCTGCGCGCTGCGTGCCGTGACCTCGGTCGACGGGATGACGGCGGACTATTATCCCTTCACCCACGATTTCCTGGGCGAGACCGCGACGCGGATCATCAACGAGGTCAAGGGCATCAACCGGGTCACCTACGACATCACCTCGAAGCCCCCGGGCACCATCGAATGGGAGTGACCGTCACCGGCTGGATCGAGGCCCCGCCCGAACGCCGTGCGGCGCTGCGCGCGGCCGCCCCCGAGCATCTGCGCCTGACCCGTGCCGAGCCCGGCTGCGTGCGGTTCGAGATGCACGAAGACCCCGACCGGCCGGGACGGTTCCTGCTGGACGAGGAATTCACCGATGCCGCGGCCTTCGACGCCCACCGCGCCCGCAAGGCGGGCTCGGCCTGGGACAGTGCCGCCGACGGACTGCCCCGAGACCTGAAGATCGCGGGTCTGCCCGAATGAGCGCGCCGTCATGACCCCTGTGCTCCGGGCGGCCCTGTGGATGACCGGAGCGATCACCGCCTTCTCCTCGATGGCGGTTGCGGGGCGAATGGTCTCGGTCGAGCTCGATACGTTCGAGCTGATGCTCTACCGCTCGCTGATCGGCCTCGGGCTGGTGCTGGCGGTCGGCGGCGCCTTCGGACGGCTGGGCGAGATTTCGCGCCGCCAGCTCGGTCTGCATGCCCTGCGCAATGTCTGCCATTTCACCGGCCAGAACCTGTGGTTCCTGGCGCTGGGCCTGATCCCGATGGCGCAGGTCTTCGCGCTGGAATTCACCTCGCCGATCTGGGTCGCGCTGCTGGCCCCCGCCATTCTGGGCGAGAGGCTGACCCCGACCCGGGCGCTGGCGGCCTTCATCGGCTTTCTCGGCATCCTTCTCGTCGCCCGGCCGAATCCGGCCGCGCTGGAACCCGGGGCGATGGCCGCCGCGGCCGCGGCGATCTGCTTTGCGGGATCGGCGCTGTTCACCAAGCGGCTGACTCGCAGCCAGTCGATCGTCTCGATCCTCTTCTGGCTGACGGCCATGCAGACCGTGCTGGGCCTTGCCTGCGCGGGCATCGACGGCCAGATCGCCTGGCCCTCGCCCGCCGCCTGGGTCCCGCTGACCGTGATCGGGCTGGCCGGGCTCACCGCGCATTTCTGCCTGACCAGCGCGCTGTCGGTCGCGCCCGCCAGCATCGTCATGCCGCTCGACTTCCTGCGCCTGCCCGTGATCGCGCTGGTCGGCATGGTGCTTTACGACGAACCCCTCGATCCGATGGTGCTTGTCGGTGCGGCAATTATTCTCGGGGCCAATTTCCTCAATTTGCGCGGGGAAGTGGGACGCCCGCGACACGCTGGTCAGGAAAACCGGATGGCACCCCGGCGAACGTCGCGTTAGCAATTGACCGGTGAAGCCCGCGCCCGCTAGCCTTTTGTAAAAGTCAAAAAGTGGGAGGAAAGAATGAAATATGCCGTTGGGGCGGCCGTTTTGGCTGCTGTGACGACAGGCCCGGCATTTGCGGGCGGGATCGAGAGATCGGTGCCCTCGGTCGGGATCCTTTTCGAACAGGGCACCTATGTCGAACTGGGCTTCAGCCGGTTCGATCCCGACGTGAGCGGGTCGTCGGACGTGACCGGCCTTGGCTCCGGCGACATGTTGCCGGGCTTCAGCGGCTACTCGCTCGCCTTCAAGCAGGATCTGGGCGACAGCATGGCCGTGGCGCTGATCCTCGATGAACCGATCGGTGCGGATGTGTCCTATGGCAGCACCAACACCTATCCGGTCGGATCTCCGCTCTCGACGCTCGACGGCGCGCAGGCCGACATCAATTCGACCGGTCTCACCGCATTGCTGCGATACGAGCTTCCGTCGAATGTCAACCTGATCGGCGGGGTCCGCGCCATCAGGACGTCGGGCACCGTCGGCCTGCCGGGCATCGGCGCCTATTCGATGACCTCCTCGACCGAGACCGATTTCGGCTACATTCTCGGCGTCGCCTGGGAAAAACCGGAAATCGCGGCGCGTGTGGCATTGACCTACAGTTCGGCCATCGACCATGCCTTCGATACGGTCGAGACCGCCGGCGCCTTTTCAATCTCGAACGAGCTTGACGTCACGATCCCGCAATCTCTGACGCTGGAATTCCAGAGCGGGATCGCGAAGGATACGCTTGTCTTCGGCTCGATCAGATGGGTGGACTGGACCGCCTTCGATATTACGCCCGATCTCTACACCGGCAGTGTCGTGCCCGGAGGATCTCTGGTCGATTACGACCACGACGTGACCACCTACAATCTGGGCCTCGGGCGCAAGTTCAACGACAACTGGTCGGGGGCCATTCTGTTCGGCTACGAAAAGCACGAAGGCAGCTATACCGGCAATCTCGGGCCGACCGACGGCTTCCGGTCGATCGGTCTGGCCGCAACCTATACCACCGGCAAGGTCAAGGTGACGGGCGGCGTGCGCTATGTCGATATCGGCAATGCCAAGACCGAGTTCGGTCCGACCACGACGACCTTCAAGGACAATCACGGTATCGGCGTGGGGCTGAGGGTCGGGTATTATTTCTGACACCTGCGCAGTGGCGCCAATCACGCCCCGGCCCCGGCCGGGGCGTTCGCGTTTCGCGGGCGGCGATTGGGTTTGACCGCCCCGCAGCGGCGGGATAGGACGCGGCGCGGATCGAAGGGGTGGTCGGATGATCTATGAGACGTCAGAGGCCTGGCGGCAGGCCAAAACCCGGCAGGTATTGCTGTTCGGCATGTCGGGGCTGGGCAAGACCCATGTGTCGAACATGCTGCGTGCCGAGGGCGGCTGGTTCCACTACTCGGTCGATTACCGCATCGGCACCCGCTACATGGGCGAATTCATCGCCGACAATTTCAAGCGCGAGGCCATGAAGGTGCCGCTGCTGCGCGAGCTTCTGCGCACCGACAGCGTGTTCATCGCCTCGAACATCACCTTCGACAATCTCGCGCCGCTCTCGACCTATCTTGGCAAGCCCGGCGCGCGCGACAAGGGCGGGCTGCCCTTCGACGAATACATGAACCGCCAGGCCCAGCACCGCGAGGCGGAAATCTCGGCGCTGCTCGATACCCCGCGCTTCATCGACCGCGCGGCCCAGCTTTACGGCTATGCCGATTTCGTCTGCGATTCCGGCGGCTCGATCTGCGAGGTCGTGGACCCTGAAGACCGCGAAGACCCGGTGCTGTCGGCGCTCTCGTCGCATCTGCTGCTGGTCTGGATCGAGGGCAGCGACGCCCATACCGCCGAACTGGTACGCCGCTTCGACCGCGCGCCGAAGCCGATGTATTACCAGCCCGAATTCCTGCATGCCGCCTGGGCCGATTACCTCGCCCAGACAGGCCTGACCGAAGACAGCGTCGATCCCGATGCCTTCGTGCGCTGGACCTATGCGCGCGCCCTGGCCCACCGGCAGCCGCGCTATGCCGCGATGGCGCGGAACTGGGGCGTCAGGGTCACCGCCGAAGAGGTCGCGGCCCTGCGCAGCCCCGAGGATTTCGTCGAGCTGATCGCCCGGGCTATCGACAGCGCGCCAGCGCGCCGCTGATCGCCGGGCCCGCGCCGGCCAGCCCGAACCGGCCCAGCGCGAAGCCCGCACCGTTGCGGATCTCGAGGCTTTGCCCGCGCATCAGCGCCCCCAACAGGGGCGCCCCGGGCGGAAGGCTTGCCAGCACGCTCAGATCGCCCGCCCCATCGCCCGCCCCGGTGAAGCTCACCGGAAACCCCTGCCCGTCCACGGCCAGCACCAGCGCATTCGGCCCCGGGCCGCCCTCGACGCCTGCCAGTTGCAGGATGCGCTGGCCGCCCGGCGCGCAGAAGAGATAGAACAGCACATCCGGATCGGCCTCTGACCGGGTCCCGGCAAAGGCGCCGCGCCCGTCGGCTGTCGGCCCGCTGGCCCAGGGAACCGGCGCGGGCGCAGCTTCCGGGGGACATCTTTGCGCCACACAGGCGGCATAGGCCGGGTTGTCGGCCGGGCCGAAGGCCGAGAGGCAACTCCAGATGCACCGCTGCAACTCCCATTCGGGGCCATCCTGGGCCGCGACCGGGCGCGCCCCACCCGCCGCCAGCACTGCGGCGCAGGTCAGAATCGGCAGCACTCTCGGCGATCTCGACCTTGTCCCGCGCACGCTTTCCCCTCCGGTTTCGCCGATTGTTCCATGTGATGAAACCGCGCGGGGTCCCGTCTGTCAATTGACCCGCCTCTCCCTTGAGAGACGGACCCAACTGACTTATGTTCACGCGCCGTTCGAGTGGAGATGTCCGATGCCCATCAAGATCCCGACCGACCTTCCCGCCTTCGACGTTCTGGCGCGCGAGGGGGTGATGGTGATGGGCGAGGATGCGGCGCTGCGCCAGGACATCCGGCCGCTGAAGATCGCGCTTCTGAACCTGATGCCGAAGAAGATCCAGACCGAGACGCAGTTCGCCCGGCTGATCGGCGCGACGCCCCTGCAGATCGAATTCAGCCTCGTGCGGATGACCGAGCACAAGACCAAGAACACCGCCGCCGAGCATATGGAGACCTTCTACCGCCCCTTTGCCGAAGTGGCGGCCAGCGGCGAGAAGTTCGACGGGCTTCTGATCACCGGCGCCCCGATCGAGCATCTGCCCTTCACCGAGGTCACCTATTGGGACGAGCTGACCCAGGTCTTCGACTGGACCCAAAGCCATGTGCATTCGACCTTCGGCATCTGCTGGGGTGGCATGGCGATGATCTATCACTTCCACGGCGTGCAGAAGCACATGCTGCCGAAGAAGGCCTTCGGCTGCTTCCGGCACCGCAATCTGGCGCCCGCCTCGCCCTATCTGCGCGGCTTTTCCGACGATTGCGTGATCCCGGTCAGCCGCTGGACCGAAATGCGCCAGGACGAGATCGACACGGCCCCCGGGCTGGTCACGCTGCTGGGAAGCGACGACTGCGGCCCCTGCCTGGTCGAGGACCCGGCGCATCGCGCTCTCTATATCTTCAACCATTTCGAATATGACAGCGAGACGCTGAAACAGGAATACGACCGCGACGTGGCCAACGGCACCCCCATCAACGTCCCGCAGAACTATTATCCGGGCGACGATCCGGCCCAGCCGCCGCAGAACCGCTGGCGCAGCCACGCCCATCTGCTTTACGGCAACTGGATCAACCAGATCTACCAGACCACCCCCTTCGACCAGACCCTGATCGGAACCCGCTGAGCATGCCCGAAGACTACGCCCCCACCGGACGGCTGATCGAGATCGACGGGCTTCAGGTCCATGCCCATCAGGAGGGCTCCGGGCCCGACGTGATCCTGCTGCATGGCGCGGGCGGCAATACCCGCGATTTCACCTTCGATCTGCTGGGGCGGCTGTCGGGCCAGTTCCGCGTGACCGCCTTCGACCGGCCGGGGCTCGGTCACACCGACCCGCTGCACCCGAACGGCGAAAGCCCCACCGAACAGGCCGCGGTGCTCGAGGCCGCCAGCGTCCGGCTGGGGCTTGGCCCGGCGGTGCTGGTCGGCCATTCTTTCGGGGGGGCCGTGGCGCTTGCCTGGGCGCTCGACCATCCGGCGCGGGCGGCGGCCATCGTGTCGCTCGCGGGCGCGGCGATGCCCTGGCCCGGCGGGCTCGGCCCCTATTACGAGCTCGTCTCGTCGGATTTCGGGTCGATGTTCATGGTGCCGCTGATCTCGGCCTTCGTGCCGCGCTTCGTCGCCGACCAGACCATCGCCCGGATCTTCGAACCCGACCCGGTGCCCGACGGCTATGCCGACCATATCGGCATCGCGCTCAGCCTGCGCCCCGATACGCTGCGCGCCAATACCCGGCAGGTGAACGGGCTCAAGCCCCATATCCGCGCCATGGCCGACCGCTATGGCGAGTTGCGGATGCCGATCGAGATCCTGCATGGCACCGCCGACCGGATCGTGCCGATCGAGGTCCATTCCCGGCCGCTGGCCGAACGCCTGCCCAACGTTCATCTGACCGAACTCGACGGCGTCGGCCACATGCCCCACCACGCCGATCCCGAGGCGGCGGTCGCGGCGATCCGCCGGGCGGCGGCGCGGGCCGGATTGCGTCCCGCCGCCTGATCGTCATACTGCCCCGGACCGGTCCGGAGCATGCGATGACAGACCTTCCCTTCGACGGCGCGATCACCCGCTTCTACGAGCACGACGCGCCCCACGAGATCCGCAAGGCCATTGCGGACAGCCACAAGCACGACATCCTGTCCGACAGCTACCCCTATGACCGCCTGCTGGACAACGACGCCTATGCCAAGGACCTCGAGGCGCTGCAGATCGAGCTGGCCAAGCTGCAAGCCGATGTGAAGGCCACCGGCAAGCGCATCGCCATCCTCTTCGAGGGCCGTGATGCGGCCGGCAAGGGCGGTACCATCAAGCGGTTTCGCGAGAACATGAACCCGCGCGTCGCCCGGCTGGTGGCGCTGCCCGCGCCCTCGGACCGCGAGAAAAGCGAGTGGTACTTCCAGCGCTATGTCGAGGAACTGCCCGCGGGCGGCGAAATCGTGCTGTTCGACCGGTCCTGGTACAACCGCGCCGTGGTCGAGCATGTCTTCGAATTCTGCACCGAGGCCGAGCGCGAACGCTTCTTCGATCAGGTTCCCCGCTTCGAGGAGATGCTGGTCGACGAGGGCGTGCTGCTGGTCAAGATCTGGCTGAACGTGGGCCAGGCCGAACAGCTGCGCCGCTTTCTGCAGCGCGAAGGCGACCCGCTCAAGCAATGGAAGCTGTCCTGGATCGACGTCGAGGGGCTGAAGCGCTGGGACGCCTATTCGGCGGCGATCCGCGAAACCTTCATGCGCACCCATACCGGGCCTGCCCCCTGGACAGTGATCCGGTCGGACGACAAGCGCAGGGCGCGGCTGGCGGCAATCCGGCGCGTGCTGTCGCTGGTCGATTACAAGGGCAAGAAGGACAAGATCGTGGGCGACCCCGACCCGCGGATCTGCGGCGGTCCCGAGATCTGGACGCTCTAGCCTCCCTGAAACCCGACCTCAGGCGAACAACACCAGCGACCGCGCATCCCAGGCGACCCGCGCCTCGGTGCCCCGGTCCAGCACCGGCCGCCCGACGAGGTTCTTCATCGAGATCGTCATCGGCCGGTCGACCCCGTCCAGCCGCACCACGTAATAGGTCATGTCCCCGTAATAGGACAGATCCTCGACCGTCCCGATCGCGACGCGGCGGTCGGTGGTTTCGCCCGGAAACAGGATCGACATGGTCTCTGGGCGGATGCCCACACTTTGGGTCTGGCCCGGATGCCAGCCGCCGGGCAGCTGATCGGGGGCGATTACCGCGCGGCCCAATCCGGCCGCCTCGACCTCGATATGGGTCTCGTCGCTGACCGTGGCGGTCGCGGGCAGGAAGTTCATCACACCGATGAATTCGCCCACCTGACGCGTGTTGGGCCGCCGGTACAGCTGTTGCGGGGTGTCGAGCTGGGCGATCTGGCCCTCGAACATCACCGCGATCCGGTCGGACATGATCAGCGCCTCTTCCTGATCGTGGGTGACCAGGATGAAGGTGATGCCCACCTGCCGTTGCAACCGCCGCAGCTCGGTCTGCATCTGTTCGCGCATCTTCTTGTCAAGCGCCGACAACGGCTCGTCCAGCAGCAGCACCTTGGGTTCCAGGATCAGCGCGCGGGCCAGCGCCACGCGCTGCCGCTGCCCGCCCGAAAGCGCATGCGCGGCACGGGCGCCATAGCCCCTGAGCCCCACCATCTCCAGGGCCTCGGCCACCTTGCGCGCCTTCTCATCCCGGCTCAGCGGCTCGCGCCGGAGACCGAAGCCCACATTCTCGGCCACCGTCAGATGCGGGAAGATCGCGTAGGACTGGAACACCATGTTGGTCGGCCGCACATTGGCCGGCACCCGTTTCATGTCCTTGCCGTCGATCGTCAGCCGGCCACCCGACAGTTCCTCGAACCCGGCGATGGTGCGCAGAAGCGTGGTCTTGCCACAGCCCGACGGTCCCAGCAGCGAAAAGAACTCGCCCTGCCGGATCTCGGCACTGATCCCCCTCAGCGCGTAATACTCGCCGTAGTATTTCTCGACATTCTCGAGCGCGATGATGGGGCGTTCGACGCCCAGCGTGTCTTTCACAGGAAACCTCCGGCGTCGGCCTGTCCGGTGCGCGCGACGCCCCGGCGGCGGAAATATTCGGCAATGGCAAGCAGGATCACAGAGGCCAGCACCAGGATCGTGCCCAGCGCCATGATCACGGGGATCTTCTGCGGAAAGCGGAGCTGGCCCCAGATATAGACCGGCAGGGTCGGGTTGGTCCCGGTCAGGAAGAAGGCGATGATGAACTCGTCGAGCGAGATCGTGAAGGCGATCAACAGCGACGAGATGATACCCGGCATCACCAGCGGCAGCGTGATGAGCCGGAAGCTCGACCAGCGGGTTTCGCCCAGATCGATGGCGGCTTCCTCCAGCGAGACGTCGAGGCTTTGAAAGGCCGAGTTCAGGATCGCGATGGAAAACGGCGTGCACATCAGCACATGGCCCAGCACCACCGTCCAGGACCCGAGCGGCAGGCCAAGCTGCAGCAGCACCACCAGCAGCGAGACCGCGACGATGATTTCGGGCAGCACCAGCGGCAGCATGATCAGCCCCAGAATGCCCTTCTTGCCCGGAAAGGCAAAGCGCGTGCCCGCCCGGGCGGCACAGATCCCCAGACAGGTGGCGATCAGCGCCGACGAAACCGCGATGATCAGGCTGTTCAGCACCGCCGCATGCAGCGCCGGGATGGTCAGAAGCTCCTTGAACCATTCCAGCGTGAAGCCCTTCAGCGGAAAGGCGATCACCGTGCCATCATTGAAGGCAAAGATCGGCAGCAGCGCGATCGGCGCATAGAGAAAGATCAGATAGAGGATCGCGTAAAGCCTGAGGCTCTTCATTTCTGCCCCTTCAGGTACCGGCGATTGAGGAACAGGAAGACCAGCGAGACCGCGGTCACCATGGCCATCGCCAGCACCGCCAGTGCCGCGCCCATGGGGGCGTTGTTCAGCTTCAGGAACTGGGTCTGGATCATGTTGGCGATCATCAGCCCGTTCGGCCCGCCCACAAGCCGGGGAGTCACATAGTCCCCGATGGTCGGGATGAAGACGATCAGCACCGCCGCCACGACCCCCGGCATCGCCAGCGGCAACGTCACCCTCAGGAAGGTCATGACCCGGCTTTCGCCCAGATCGCGGCTGGCCTCCAGCAGCGAGCGGTCGATCTTTTCAAGCGCCACATAGATCGGCAGGATCGCGAAGGGCGCATAGGCATGGGCCAGCGTGATCACCACCGCATTGGCGTTGTAGAGGATGAAGCTCAGCGGCTCGTCGATGATCCCGAGCCCGGTCAGCGTGGTGTTGAGCACACCGTTATAGCCAAGGATCACCTTCCACAGGAAAACCCGCATCAGGTAGGACGACCAGAACGGGATGGTGATCAGGAAGATCCACATCGACTTTCTGGACGGCGGCACGCTGAACGAGATGAAATAGGCGATGGGAAAGGCGGTCAGCACCGTCGCCGCCGTCACCGCCAGCGAGATCACCAGCGAGCGCAGCAGAAGCTCGCCATAAAGCGGATCCGACAGCGCCTCGCGATAATTCTTCAGCGTCAGCGTGGTATCGAGCGTCAGGTAGTCCTGCGTCCAGAAGCTGAACAGCACGATGGCCGCCAGGGGTGCTGCCAGCAGCAGCAGCGCGTAAAGGAAAGGCGGCGCCACCAGGAAATACCCCTGGGCCGCCTCGCTTCGGCCCAGCCGGGGCCAAGCCTTGATCTTGATATTGATCTTGAGCTTGATCATCGGAATCGCGCCACTCCCCGTTTCGGACGCGATCATGGAAACAGACGCGGCCCTGTGCAAGGGCACCCGGGCCGTCCCGGGCAAGTTCCTTGGGCACCTGCCCGAAATTTCGGCAGAACCCCGCGGATGCCCGGTGCGGCCCGGTTCGGGCCGGGCCTAACCCATGGCGCGCAAGCGCTTGATCAGGCTCGACGTATCCCAGCGCGCGCCGCCCAGCTTCTGCACGTCCTTGTAGAACTGGTCGACCAGCGCGGTCACCGGCAGGCTCGCGCCGGTCTTGTCCGCGGTGGCCAGACAGATGCCCAGATCCTTGCGCATCCAGTCGACCGCGAAGCCATGGTCGAACTTGTCGTCCAGCATGGTCTGATAGCGGTTCATCATCTGCCAGCTTCCGGCCGCGCCGCCGCCGATCACCTCGACCACCGCGCGTCCGTCAAGCCCGGCCTTCTCGGCGAAATGCAGCCCCTCGGACAGGCCCTGCACCAGCCCCGCGATGCAGATCTGGTTGACCATCTTGGTCAGCTGCCCGGCACCGGTACCGCCCATCAGCTTGGACAGCTTGGCATAAGCGGCCATCACCGGTTCGGCCGCCGCATAGGCCGCCTCGGGGCCGCCGCACATGATCACAAGCTGGCCGTTCTCGGCGCCCGCCTGCCCGCCAGAAACCGGCGCATCGACGAAGGCAATGCCGCGCGTCTCGGCCAGCGCCGCCATCTCTTCGGTCACCATCGACGACACCGTGGTGTGATCGACGAAGACCGCGCCCGAAGCCATACCGGCAAAGGCCCCGGTTTCGCCGTCGCAGATCGCGCGCAGGTCGTCGTCATTGCCGACGCAGGCCATCACGAATTCGGCCCCCTCGGCCGCCGCGGCAGGCGTCGGCGCGGCGCGGCCGCCATGCTCGGCCACCCAGGCCTCGGCCTTGGCGGCGGTGCGGTTGTAAACGGAGACCTCATGGCCCGCGGCGGCGAGATGCCCCGCCATCGGATACCCCATCACCCCAAGCCCCAGAAACGCAACCCGTGCCATGCGGCTCCTCCCCTCGTTGCATGAAACGCCATTTGCCCTTACCTAACGGCCTCATCCGAGGCGTCAACAACGGGTGCGCCATGCCCAATCTCTTCCGCTGGCTGTTGCGGATCTTCACCGCCGTCGTGGTTCTGGCCGGTCTGGGACTGGGCGGCGCCTATTACCTCGCCGCGCGGTCGCTGCCCGAATACAGCGGCACCCACGAGGTCGAGGGGCTGAGCGCCCCGGTCGAGATCGTGCGCGACCATACCAGCGTTCCGCATATCTTCGGCAAGACCGACGAGGACGTGTTCTTCGGGCTGGGCTATGCCCATGCCCAGGACCGGCTCTGGCAGATGACGGTGCTGCGGCGGACGGTGCAGGGACGGCTGTCCGAACTGTTCGGCGCCCGGACGCTGAAGATCGACGAACTGATGCGGCGGCTCGACCTTTACGGGCTCGCGCAGAAATCGGTCGCGGCCCAGGACCCGCAGACCCGCGCCGCGCTCGAGGCCTATTCGCGCGGCGTCAATGCCTGGATCCAGACCGTCAACACCGAGGCGCGCGGCCGCGGCGCGCCGGAATTCTTCCTGTTCCGGCCGGAAGTCGCCTATTGGCAGCCGGCCGATTCGATTGCGCTCGTCAAGCTGATGGGAGTGCGCTTGTCCTCCCATCTCGACGCCGAGGTGCTGCGCGCGCGCGTCTCGCTGCTGCTCGAGCCCGGGCGGGTGATGGACCTCCTGCCCGACGCGCCCGGGCCGGGGCTTGCAGCCCTGCCCGACTATGCCGAGCTTGCCCCCGGGGTGGTGCCCTCCTCGGCGCCGATCGCCCGCTATGCCGAAGGCCCGCTGTCGCCGTTTCTCGGGGCGGACCTCGCGGGCGCCTCGAACGCCTGGGCCGCGGCGCCGAAACGCTCGGCGGCGGGCGGCACGCTTTTGGCCAACGACCCGCATCTGGGCTTCTCCGCGCCCTCGATCTGGTATCTGGCGCGGCTGGAACTTTCGACCGGCGGCGTCATCGGCGGCACCATCCCCGGTATTCCCACGATCCTCTCGGGTCGCTCGGCCAAGCTGGGCTGGGGGCTCACCACCTCCTATCTCGACGATCAGGACGTGTTCCTCGAACAGCTGAACCCCGACAACCCCGAGGAATACCGCACGCCCGACGGTTTTCGCCCCTTCGAGACCCGGCGCAGCATCATCAAGGTCGCCGATGCCGAGCCGGTCACGATCACGCTCCGCTGGACCGAGAACGGGCCGGTGCTGCCCGGCACCCATTACGATCTGGCCTCGATCACCCCGCCCGGCCATGTCGCGTCGCTGGGCTGGACGCTGCTGAACGGGGCCGACACTTCGATGAGCGCGGCGATGCGGGTCATGCGGTCGCAGAATGTCGACGAGGCGATCGAGGCCGGCCGGTTCTTCGTCGCGCCCTCGCTGAACCTGACGCTGGTCGACGAGGACAATATCGCGCTGCAGATGATCGGCGCGATGCCGCGCCGAAGCGCCGCCAACCAGAGCCAGGGCCGCCTGCCCCAGCCCGGCTGGAAGGAGGAAAACCGCTGGCAGGGCTGGCTGAACTACGCCGCCAATCCCAGCTTCAAGGACCCCGAGGGCGGCATCCTGGGCAATACCAACAACAAGCTCGTCGACCGGCCCTTCCCGCTTCATGTCAGCTTCGACTGGGGCGACACCCAGCGGATCCAGCGCTGGAAGCGGCTGATGGAGACGCGCAAGGTCCATACCCGCGAAAGCTTCATCGAGGCCCAGCTGGACACCGTGTCCTTCACCGCGCGGTCGCTTCTGCCGCTGGTCGGCAAGGATCTGTGGTTCACCGGCGAACCCGCACCCGCGGGCAGCCCGGAACGGCGGCGCCAGCGGGCGCTGGAACTGCTGGCGGGCTGGAACGGCGAGATGAACGAACACCTGCCCGAACCGCTGATCTATGCCGCCTGGATGCGGTTCCTGCAGCGCGACCTGATCGAGGACGACCTGGGCCCGCTTGCGCGCGAGTTCAGTCATGTCGAGCCGCTGTTCATCGAGCGGGTGTTCCGCGACATCGACGGCGCCTCGGTCTGGTGCGACATCCGCCAGTCGGCGGCGCAGGAGACCTGCACCGAGATCGCCCGCAAGTCGCTCGACGAGGCGCTTCTGTACCTGTCGGAAACCTATGGCGGCTCGCTCGAATCGCTGCGCTGGGGGCAGGCGCATCAGGCCTGGCACGATCATCCGGTGCTGGGCGAGACGCCGCTTCTGAAATGGATCGTCAACATCCGCCAGCCGACCTCGGGCGGCGACAACACGCTGAACCGGGGCCTGACCAAGGGGACTGACCCGTTCCCCTTCGCCAATGTCCATGGCGCGGGCTATCGCGGGGTCTACGATTTCGCCGATCCCGACAGTTCGGTCTTCATCATCTCGACGGGGCAATCTGGCCATCCGCTCAGCCGTCATTACGACGATCTGGGCGAGCTCTGGCGCCGGGGCGAGTACATCCCGATGTCGCTCGACCCCGATCTCGCCCGCGCCGCCGCGGTCGGCATCACCGATCTGGTGCCGAAAGCCGAGTGACGCTGTGCCCCGCATCGGCGCGCGCCGTCAGGCGCCGTGACCGATGCGCGGGAGGCGCCGCGCCCCCAGGCCTCCGGCACGCGGCCATCGCGTGGCACATGGCCCGCGTCTCATTTCCGGACCGTCCCCCGCCCCTGGAACCGGACGCGCCCCTTGAAGGCATCGCGGGGATCGGCAGGCGCCATCGGGTGGGGCGCGCCCGGCCCGCCCCTTGACGCAGGCAGATGGTGCGACCGCGGCGCGGATCCGCGTTTTCCGGATCGGCCGCGCGCCGATCCGAAGATCTCTGCCCGGGCCAGACGGCCCTCGAGGCCCGTCTCAGCCGTCCTTCGGCGGACGACGTCCTGTCGGGGCGATGCGCGCCATGGCATCCTCGAACTGGGCCCAGGTCATCGTCGCGCGGTTGCCCGCCACGCCATGGTAATAGGACCGGCCGCTGGCGGTCGGAAACCCGGCCCAGATCTGCGCCAGATTATGCATGAAATCCTTGCGCGGCATCTCGCCCGCGCCGAAGGCGCTGAGCCCGGCCTCTTCCAGCAGCAGATCGGCCAAACGATCCTGAACCGGCGCCGTGAACCGGGTGCGCTCGCTCAGCCCCAGTTCGGTCACCAGACGGCGCAGCGTTTCCGGAATGAACTGATAGCGGCCGATGGCATGGGGCTGACCGGGGGTGTCGGCGATCCATTTGTAGATCTGGCCGATGCTCAGTTGCGTGGGCCGCCCCGGCGGCAGGATCTTCGCGCCGTGCTGAACCGCGTCATAGCCCATCCGCCCGGCCTCGGCCCGGCCGATCAGAAGCCGGATGCCCTCGGCCAGCGCAGCATTCGTGCCGCCCGGACGGAGCGGCGAAAAGATCGACACCGGGCCGGACGGCGCCGCCCGTTGCGGCCGGTCGGGAGAGGGGGCGAAAAGGCTCGACCCCTCGCGTCCGGCGAAAAGACTGGCGCCGGACGGACCCGGCCCCGAGGCAGGCATCTGGGTCAGCAACGGCCCGGAGGCGCCGCCCGCTGCGCCAAGAAACCCGCCCCCCGCAATCAGCGAGACCGGCTCGGCCAGCGCGGGGCGCAGGACAGAGGCCAGGGCAAGCCCCAATCCGAGGATCAGGGCAAGGGCCAGTTCGACAGCCAGCATCGGCACGCGGTTTCGCGGGGGCATCGGCACCTCGTTCTGAGTGCGTGAATTGCCCGCGACCCTGCCAGCCAGAAGTTCAGATTTCGTTGCCGACGGCCGGGATCGCCCGTCGCCTCAGAGGCTGCGGAACCGCTGTTCCTGCCGCGCCGTCCAGTTGACGGTCAGGGTCGAGCCGTCATCGTCGGGCGCCTCGCCCTCGACCACGCCCTGATCGTAAAGCCAGGCGCGGCGGCGCCCGTCGCCATGATCGAGATGCAGCTCGCGCCGCTGACGGGTCTCGTCGAGAAGCCCGGTCACCGCCGCCAGCAGCGGCTCGATCCCCTGCCCGGTCCAGGCCGAGATCGCCTCGACCCCGTCATGCCGGGCCGCCGCCGCCTCGACCGCCGCGCGCCGGTCGGGGTCCAGAAGGTCGGTCTTGTTCCACACCTCGATCTGCGGCGTCTCGCGCGCCACACCGAGATCCGCAAGGATCGCGCGCACATCCTCGGCCTGGGCCTCGCTGTCGGGATGGGCGATGTCGCGGACATGCAGGATCAGATCGGCCTCCAGCACCTCCTCCAGCGTCGCCCGGAACGCCGCCACAAGCTGGGTCGGCAGATCCGAGATGAACCCCACCGTATCCGACAGGATCACCTTGAGCCCGGTCGGCAGCGCCACCGCCCGCATCGTCGGGTCGAGGGTCGCGAACAACATGTCCTTGGCCAGCACCTCGGCCCCGGTCAGCCGGTTGAACAGCGTCGACTTGCCCGCGTTGGTATAGCCCACCAGCGCCACGATCGGGAACGGCACCTTGCGCCGGGCGGCGCGGTGCAGGTCGCGGGTCTTGACGACCTTCGACAGCTGCCGCCGGATCCGGGTGATCGCCTCGTCGATGGCGCGGCGGTCGGCCTCGATCTGGGTCTCGCCGGGCCCGCCGACGAAGCCCAAACCGCCCCGCTGGCGTTCGAGGTGGGTCCAGGCCCGCACCAGCCGCGTGCGCTGATAGCTGAGCGCGGCCAGTTCGACCTGCAACACGCCCTCGCGCGTGCGCGCCCGGTCGGCGAAGATCTCTAGGATCAAACCGGTCCGGTCGAGGATCTTGACCTTCCAGGCCTTTTCCAGATTGCGCTGCTGCACCGGGCTGACCGGCCCGTCGATCAGCACCAGCTCGACCTCGGCCTCGGTCAGCCTCTCTTTCAGCTCGTCGATCTTGCCCGAGCCGAACAGATAGCCCGCCCGGGGCCTGGCCAGCGGCACGATCTCGGCGCCCGCGACCTCGAGCCCGGGCAAGGCCCCGGCCAGCGCCACGGCCTCCTCAAGCGCGGGGCCTGAGGCCCGGCGCTCGCGGTCGGACGAGATGTCCGGATGCAGCACCCAGGCGCGGGTGATGCGAGGCTCGGACCCTGCCGGTTCGGCCGGGCTCAATCCTCACCTTCGTAAAGGTTGATCGGCTGCGAGGGCATGATGGTCGAAATCGCATGCTTGTAGACCAGCTGGGACTGCCCGTCCCGGCGCAGCAGCACGCAGAAATTGTCGAACCATGTGATCACGCCCTGCAGCTTGACCCCGTTGATCAGAAAGATCGTGACCGGGACCTTCGTCTTGCGAACATGGTTAAGAAACGCGTCTTGCAGGTTTTGCTTATCGGCAGCCATTTTTTCTTTGCCTTGTTGTCTATTCTGCCCCTCGGCGGACAGCCGTCTCCCTCTGGGGGCGAGTATGAAGCGAGGTTTACTCAGATTCCAGCCCTGTTCAACGTGTTCCACAGGTGAATTTTGCATCGACCCAAGGTTCACTTGCGCCAGAATTCCGGATTGAAGAGCGCAATGATGGCCAGGGTCTCGAGCCGTCCGAGGATCATCGCGCTTGCCAGCACCATCTTCGCGGCATCGCCGAGCGCCGAATAGGACAGCGGCGGGTCGGTCGCGGCGGCGGCCAGCGGACCGGTCGTGGTCAGGGCCGCGACCGTCAGCACCATCGCGGCCTCGAAGTCGAGCCCCAGAAACCCCAGCGCGACCATGACCACTGCCACCGACAGCGCGAAGAGCATGAAGAAGACAAAGGCGATCTGCGCGCCCTGCCGGCGGATGCGGCGGGCGAAGGCGCCAGCGCCGCCGACCGAGGACGGGTGCACCAGCTTTTCCATCTCGCGGATGCCGTGCTTGTAAAGCGCGTAGATCCGCAGAAGCTTGACGCCCCCCGCCGTGGTCGCGACCCCGCCGCCGAAAACCGCAAGGCCGACCAGAATCAGCCCGGGCGTCGCCAGCCCGGACCATTGCCGGGCGTCGATCCATTCGACCGAGGCAAAGCCCGTGGTTGTCAGATACGAGGTCACCGTGAAGATCGCCCCCCAGAGCGCGCCAAGCGCCGCCAGCCCGTTTTCCTCGGCGGCGACCTCATAGGCGCCGACCCAGTGCCGGGCGAACAGGAAGACGGTCACCACCCAGGCGATGCCGATGCCCATCCGCAATTCCAGATCGTCCTTCAGCCGCCGCCAGCTTTCGGGGCGAAAATCGAACATGAACATCTGCCGCGAAATCGCGAACAGCATGAAGCCCCACAGCATGATCTCGCCCGCGATGCCGCTTCGCCCGCCCGCGACCCCGCCGACCGGCGAGATCCCCGAGGTCGAGAGCACCGACATCGCATGGCAGGCCGCCACCAGAGGTCCCTCGCCCGCCACCAGCATCAGCACCCAGAGGCAGGCGGTCAGACCGATATAGACCGGCGCCAGCTGTTCGGCGAAACGCATCAGCCGTTCGCGCGGATCGTGGGCCGGGTGAACCGCGCCGCGCTCGGGGCCGACACGACCGGCGATGCTGCCCGCCCCCGCCGTCACCTCGAAGCCGCCGAGGTTCATCGGCGCGAGGATCGCGATGGCGGTCACCCAGACGAAGAACCCGCCCAGCCAGCCGACCAGCGCGCGCCACAGATGCACGCCCGCGGTCAACCGTTCGGGACTGTCGAACAGCGTCGCTCCGGTCGTGGTCAGGCACGAGATCATCTCGAAATAGGCGTTGAGAAAGCTCGTGTCGCGCACCGCCTCGGAAAACGGCACCGCCAGCATCACCGGCAACAGCGCATAGAAGCCCAGCATCGCCAGCAGATGGCTGCGGGCCTGGTTGCGGACCGGCCGGTTGATGGTCGACAAGCCGATCAGCACGGTCAGGACGGAAAACAGCAGCCCGGAATTGAAGAAAGCCCGCGCCGTCGTCCAGTCGCGTTCGGCCAGCGCAAGGCCCACCGGCGGAAACATCGCCAGCGCCCCGATCCCCATCAGGATCACCAGGAAGGGAAGATCGGCCAGCCGTCGCATGGCTCAGAAGAAGTCGATGGACACCTGCAGCAGGCGCTCCACCTCGGGGACATCGGCACTGAGGGCGAAGATGACCACCATGTCGCCCTCCTCGATCCGGGTATCGCCGCGCGGCAGGATCACCTTGCCGGCCTTCATCACCGCGCCGACCAGCGCGCCTTCGGGAAAGTCGATGTCCTGCACCCGCTTGCCGGACATGGGCGAGGTCGACAGCACCTGCGCCTCCAGCACCTCGGCCTCGGCATCGCCGATCGAATAGACGCCCCGGACCCGGCCATGGCGGACATGGCGCAGGATCGAGCTGACGGTGGTGGCGCGCGGGTTGATATAGGCGTCGACCTCGAGCGCCCCCATTAGCGACACGAGCGAGGGATCGTTGACCAGACAGATCGCCATCGGACAGCCCGCCATCTTGGCGCGCACGGCCGCCAGCAGGTTGGTCTTGTCGTCGTCGGTCACCGCCAGCACCGCGTCGGCGCGTTCGATATTGGCCTCGGCCAGCAGGTTGATGTCGAGCCCGTCGCCGTTCAGCACGATGGTCCGTTCCAGCGCATCGGCCGCGATCTCGGCCTGACGTCGGTCCTTCTCGATCACCTTGGCGCGAATCCGCTCCTCGCGCGCCTCCAGCGCCTTCGCGACCGACAACCCGACATTGCCGCCGCCGATGATGACGACGCGCTCCTGCTTCTTGGTGGATTTGCCGAAGATCTCCAGCGTCCGGTTCACGTCATCGACATGGGCGAAGACATAGATCTGGTCGTCGGGGAACAGCTGGTCGCCCGGCTCGGGCGCGAACAGCGTGCCTTCGCGGCGCACCCCCACAACCAGCGCGCGCAGCGTCGAGAACAGGTCGGTCAACTGGCGCAGCGGCGTGCGCAGGACCGGGCAATCCTCATCGAGCGCGATCCCCAGAAGCTGCGCCTGCCCGCGCAGGAAGCTTTCCGTATCGAAGGCGGCCGGCGCGGCCAGCCGTTGCAGCGCGGCCTCGGCCACCTCGCGTTCGGGGCTGATCACCACGTCGATGGGCATGTGATCGCGGCGGTAAAGATCGGAATAGATCGCGGTCAGGTAGGACTGCGCCCGAAGCCGCGCGATCTTGCGCGGCACGGCAAAGATCGAATGCGCCACCTGACAGGTCACCATGTTGACCTCGTCGGACTGGGTGGCGGCGATGATCATGTCCGCATCGCGCGCGCCCGCGCGTTCCAGCACGTCCGGATAAGAGGCATGGCCCGCGATCCCCTGCACATCCAGCGCGTCGGTGGCGCGCCGGATCAGGTCCGCGTTCATGTCGACGATGGTGACGTCGTTCTTCTCGCCCGAGAGGTGGCGGGCGATCTGCCAGCCCACCTGGCCCGCGCCGCAGATGATGACCTTCATGCGCCCCGTATCCGTCAGGCAAAACTGCCCCAATCCATCGCAGAAGCGGCCCGGAGGGTCAATCGGCGGCGGAGGGCTCCTCTTCCTCCTCGAGATGCGCGATCCGGCCGCCTGCCCGGGTCGTCGTCACCACGCCCAGCGACTTGAGCTTGCGGTGCAACGCCGAGCGTTCCATGCCGACGAAATTGGCGGTCCGCGAGATGTTGCCGCCAAAGCGGTTGATCTGGGTCAGCAGATATTCGCGCTCGAACAGCTCGCGCGCCTCGCGCAGCGGCAGCGTCGCCAGCGCGCCCGCCAGCACGATCCGCCCCTCCTCGGCCGGACCCTCGGCCTGCATCGGCAGTTCGGAGGCAAGGATCGGGTCGGTGCCCTCGCCAAGGATCAGCACCCGCTCGATCACGTTCTTCAGCTGGCGCACGTTGCCGGGCCAGGACATGGTCTGCAACAGCGCCTCGGCCTCGGCCCCCAGCGCGCGCAGCGGCAGCCCCTGCACCCGGTTGAAGGCGGCGATGAAATGGCGCGCCAGTTCGGGGATGTCCTCGCGGCGTTCGTCCAGCGAGGGCACGTCGATCGGCACCACGTTCAGCCGGTGATACAGCTCTTCGCGGAAGGTGCCGGCCTGGATCTCGGCGGTCAGGTCGCGGGTGGTCGAGGAAATCACCCTTATGTCGACCCGCACCTTGTCGGTGCCGCCCGCGCGCTGGAACTGCTGGTCGACCAGCACCCGCAGGATCTTCGACTGGGTGCCCAGCGGCATGTCGGCCACCTCGTCGAAATAGAGGATGCCGCCATGGGCCTGTTCCAGCAGACCCTTCTCGACCCCGCGCGCGGCACTTTCGCGCCCGAACAGCACCTCTTCCATCCGCTCGGGCTCGATCGAGGCAGAATTGACCACGACGAACGGCCCCGAGGCGCGGCCGGAATTGGCATGGATGTAGCGCGCCGCCACCTCCTTGCCGCAGCCCGACGGCCCCTTCAGCATCACCCGACCGTTCGACCGGGTGACCTTGTCCAGCTGCGATTTCAAGGTCTTGAAGGCCGGACTTTCGCCGATCATCTCGGCCTGGACCACGTCCTTGCGGCGCAGCTCCTGATTTTCGCGCCTCAGCCGCGACGCTTCCATCGCCCTGCGAATGACGACCAGCAACTGGTCGATATTGAAGGGTTTTTCGATGAAATCATAGGCGCCCTGCTTGATCGCCGCGACCGCGATCTCGATATTGCCGTGACCCGAGATGATGACGATCGGGATGTCGGGATTGTCGCGCTTGACCTTGGACAGGATGTCGATCCCGTCCATGGTGCTGTCCTTCAGCCAGATGTCGAGGATCATCAGCGCCGGTGCGGCGGCGTTGATCTCGGCCATGCAGGCGTCGGAATTGGCGGCCAGCCGCGTCGTGTAGCCCTCGTCCTGCAGAATGTCCGAGATCAGCTCGCGAATGTCGCGCTCGTCGTCGACGATGAGGATGTCGCCCATGTCCTACTCCCCGGTTGCCGCGGTTATCGGTGTCGTGTCGCGGATGGCGGCCCGTGCCGGGCCGTCCGCCGCGCCCTGTGCCGGATCGACCGGCAGCGTGATTTCGGCCAGGGCGCCGCAATGGGCCCCCTCGGCGAAGGGCTCGGCGTCGCGCAGGTCGAGCCGCCCGCCATGTTCCTCGATGATCTTCTTGACGATGGGCAGGCCCAGCCCGGTGCCGTGATCGCGCGTGGTCACATAGGGCTCGAAAAGCCGCGCCCGGTCCTGCGGCAGCCCGATGCCGTTGTCGGCGATCCGGATCGTCGCGCTGCCCTCCTCGACATCGAGCCGGACCCGGATCTCGGGGGCATGGCCTTCGGGCTCGCCTTTTGTCCTAAGACTGTCAATGGCTTCGCCCGCGTTCTTCATGATGTTCGTCAACGCCTGAGAGATCATGGTCGCGTCCAGCTCGGCCGGAACCGGCGCCTCGGGGATCTCGGCCACGAAGGCGACCCCGGGCTGGCCCGCCTCCTGCAACAACACCGCATCGCGCAGAAGCGCCGCCAGATCGACCGGCTTGCGGTCGGGTTCGGGCATCCGGGCGAATTTGGAGAATTCATCAACGATGCGCCGCAAGTCATTGGTTTGCCGAACGATAACGTCGGTCATCTGGTCCAGCGCTTCGGCCTGATCGCCGACCGCGGTGCGGAACTTGCGCTTGATCCGCTCGGCCGACAGCTGGATCGGCGTCAGCGGGTTCTTGATCTCGTGCGCGATCCGGCGCGCCACGTCGCCCCAGGCCGCCATCCGTTGCGCCGTCACCAGATCGGTCACGTCGTCGAAGGCCACCACGAAGCCCTCGGCCCCGCCATCGGCGCTTTTCCTCATCGCCATGCGGACCAGCAGATGTTCCATGTTGCCGCCACGCAGCAGCCGGATCTCTTCCTGGGCGGTGCCACGGCGGCTGGCCTTCAGCTTTTCCAGAAGCTCGGCGAATTCGGGCACCGCGACACACAGCTCCTGCCCCTCGGCCTCGGCCGCATCGAGCCGCAGAAGCAGCAGCGCCGAGCGGTTCATCACCTCGACCCGCCCCTCGGCATCGAGCCCCATCACCCCCGCGGTGACCGAGGACAGCACGGAATCGAACAGCCGCCGCCGCTTTTCGATCTGGCGGGTATTGTCGAGAAGCGCGTCGCGTTGCAGCTTCAGCTGCCGGGTCATCTGGTTGAACATCCGCCCCAGCATCGCGATCTCGTCATCGCCGGTCTCTTCGGGCACCCGCACGTCCAGATCGCCCGCCCCCACCCGCTGGGCCGCACCCGCAAGCCGACCCACGGGCCGCGACAGCCTTTCGGCGAACCACAGGCCCAGCCAGACCGCGGCAAGGATCAGGATCACCGCGAAGCCCAGATAAAGCAGCCCGAATTCGAACAGCACCCGCCCGCGTTCCTGTTCGAGCTGCTGATACAGCCGCACCGATTGCTGGGTGTCGTCCAGAAGGTTCAGGATGTCGCCATCGACCGTGCGCGAGATGTAGAGATAGCGGTCGAGATAGCCGTCGAGCTTTTGCAGCGCGCGGAACTCGTTGTTGTCCCAGTCCTGAATGACTACCGTCTCGCCCGCGCCCGCCCGCGCGATGTCGTCGGCGCCGGGACGTTCGTAATTGAACAGGTAAGACCGCTCGCCCCGCGCCCGGATCTCGCCCGAGCCGTCGATCACATAGGCTTCCTTCAGCCCGCGCTGCACCCGCGCCTGGGCCTGGGTCAGAAGCTGGCGCATGTCGCCGTCCGACAGGAACACGGTCGCCTGCCGCGCCACCGCCAGATAGCCCGCCAGCGTATGGGCATCGGCCACCAGATCGCGGCGGTGTTCGTCCTCATAGGCCTCGGCCGCGGCCAGCGAGGCGCCGACCACGTTGCGCACCCGCTCCGAGAACCAGCCCTCGAGCCCGATATTGATGGTGAGCCCGGCAAAGATCGCGACCGACACCGTCGGGATCAGCGCGATCAGCGCAAAGACCCCGGTCAGCCGCAGATGCAGCCGCGAGCCCGCCGAATGCCGCCGCCGCGCCGCCACCATCCGCGCGATGCGTTGCACCACCAGCGCCGCCACGACCAGCGCATAGACAAGATCGATCAGGATGACGATCCGAAGCCCATGCGACGAGGCGCCCTGATCGAGCGGCCCCAGCATCAGGAAGGTGAAGATCGCCAGAAGCGGGCCAAGGACCACGACGCTCAGCGTGGCGGCATTGGTCGCCTGGCGCGATCTGCGCAGGCGCAAGAACCGTTCCAGGGCCATCAGGCCCTTGGCATGTGTCACCGCTCGCCTCGTGTCGCTGCACCGCCCGAAGACGGCCCTGACCTCATGGCAGGGCCGCCGGGGTTATGTCCGGTCGGCCACGCCTTGTTGCCAATTTACATCAACTTCCGGCGCCGTGTCACGCGAATATCGAGATCCGTGATCTTCTTGCGCAAGGTATTGCGGTTGATCCCCAGAAGATCGGCACATTTGGCCTGATTGCCGCCGGTCGCATCCAGCGCGATCTCGATCAGCGGCATTTCGACCTCGCGCAGGATGCGGGCATAAAGCCCGGGCGGCGGCAACACGCCGCCATGCAGGTCGAAATAGCGCCTCAGATGCTTGGCGACCGAGGCCGACAGCTTTTCGCCATCCCCGCCGCCGACCAGCGGCTCGATCTCGGGCTGGTTGCCCAGAACCGCCTCGACCTCGGCGCGGGTGATGACCTCTTCGGAACTTGTCACCACCAGACGGCGGATTGTGTGTTCCAGCTGGCGGACATTGCCGGGCCAGCTATAGGCGCGGATCAGGTCCATCGCATCCTCGGCCAGACGCCGGGTCGCGCTGCCGTCGCGGTCGGAGCGGCCGAGGAAATGCTCGGCCAGCAACGGAATATCGTCGACCCGCTCGCGCAGCGAGGGCACCGCCACGGTGACGCCGCCCAGGCGGTAGAACAGGTCCTGCCGGAACTGCCCCGCCTCCATCCGGCCCATCAGATCGGTCTGGCTGGTCGCCATGATGCGCGGCGCGCTGTCGCCGAAGCTGTCCAGCATGCGCACGATCCGGCCCTGCGCCTCTTCAGTCAGGTCGGCCACCTCGTCGAACAGGATCGAGCCGCCGCGGGCGCGCGCGACCAGCGCCGAGGGGCCGTCGACGCCCTCCATGTCGGCGGCGGTTGCGATCACGAAGGGCAGCGAGCGGCGGTCGGAAAAGTCGTGGATCGCGCGGGCGATCAGCGATTTGCCGGTGCCGGATTCGCCGGTGATCAGCACCGGCAGATCGGCGTTCATCACCCGCGCCACCAGCCGGTACAGCGCCTGCATCTGCGGCGTGCGCCCGACCAGCGGCAGGTCGTCCTGGGTGTCGCCCCCGGTCGGCGGCGCGACCTCGCGCGGACGGCCGACCCGGCGCTTGGTCTCCAGCGCCCGCGCCGCCCGCTTCATCAGGTCGGGCAGGTCGAAGGGCTTGGGCAGATAGTCATAGGCCTCGGCCTCGGCCGCCTGGATCGCGGTCATGATTGTGTTCTGCGCCGAAATCACGATCACCGGCAGGCCCGGCCGCTCCTGCCCGATCTTCGGCAGCATCTCGAGCCCGTTGCCATCGGGCATGATCACGTCCGAGATCACCAGATCGCCCTTTCCCTCGCCGACCCAGCGCATCAGCGTGGTCAGGGACGAGGTGGCATGCACCTTGCAGCCGGCCCGGGTCAGGGCCTGGGTCAAAACGGTGCGGATCGTGCGGTCGTCATCGGCGACAAGTACGGTTCCGTCCATCAGCTCTCATCCTCTTCGGGTTTCGGGGCAACCGGCAGCGAGACGCGGAACACGGTGCGCCCGGGCACCGAGTCGACCGCGATCCAGCCGCCATGGTCGCCGATGATCTTCGAGACCAGCGCAAGCCCCAGCCCGGTGCCGTTCTCGCGGCCCGACACGAAGGGCTCGAAGATATCGGCGGCGATCTCGGGAGGCAGGCCCGGACCGTCATCGGTGATTTCCACCTGCAAAGGCACCGGCACGCCGGACCCGTCGGGGTGGCGCAGCCTCAGCGACAGGTCGTAGAAGGTGCGCAGCCGGATCGTGCCGCCGCGCGGACCGGCCGCCTGGGCGGCATTGGTGATCAGGTTGGTGAAGACCTGCATCAGCTGGTCGGGGTCGGCCCAGGTCGGCGGCAGCGAGGGGTCGTATTCCTCGACGATCTTCATGTTGGCCGCAAAGCCCACCGCCGCCGAGCGCCGCACCCGGTCCAGCACGTCGTGGAGGTTGACCGCCTTGCAGGCCGGCGGGCGCAGATTGCCGAACTGTTCGACCTGATCGAGCAGCTTCACGATCCGGCGGCTTTCCTCGACGATCAGATCGGTCATCTCCAGATCGCCATTCGTCAGGTTCATCGACAGAAGCTGCGCCGCCCCGGTGATGCCCGCGAGCGGGTTCTTGATCTCGTGCGCCAGCATTTCGGCCATGCCGATCGCCGACTTGGCCGCCGATTTCACCGAATGCGCCCGCCCCAGCCGCCCGGCGATCTCGCGCGGGCTGACCAGCAGCAGCAGGTGTTCCTCGCCGTCGTTCATCGGCGCCACCTGCACGTTGCACAGGACCGGCGGCTTGTTGCCCGCGCTGACATCGACATCGTTGATGAACAGCGGCGCGCGGTTGGCGCGGACCCGGGCAAAGGCCTCGTCAAGCGGGGCATCGACCGCCAGCCGGTCGAAGATCGGCACGCCGCTGAGCGTCTTGATCGTGGCGTTGACGAAAAGCTCCGAGGCCGGGTTGATCGCGGCGATCCGGTCGCCCGCATCCAGCAGGAAGGCCGGGATCGGCAGCGCGGTCCAGATCGCGTCCTGATCGAGCGTCATGCCGCGGCCCTCCCCTCGGAAGCCAGCGCCTCGGGCAGAAGCGCCAGCACCGCTGCCCCGGCCGGCGCCGTCAACACCCGGCGGCGCAGGGGCGCGGGCGTGCCCGCGCGGTCCATGTACCAGCCCAGATGCTTGCGCGCGACACGCCCGCCCAGATCCGCGCCGTAAAAGCCCAGCATGTCCTCGTAATGCCGCGCGACCATGTCGGTCAGCGCCGCGCCTTGGGGCACCGCGGGCGCCGGGCGCCCCGCGATCCGGGCGCCGATCTCGGCCAGCAGCCAGGGCCGCCCCTGCGCGCCGCGCCCGACCATAACCCCGTCCGCGCCCGACTGATCGAGCGCCTGGGCGGCGGTCTCGCCGCAGACGATGTCGCCATTGGCCACCACCGGCACGGTGACCGCCTCCTTGACCTCGCGGATCGCGCGCCAGTCGGCCCGGCCCTTGTAGAACTGACAGCGGGTGCGGCCATGGATGGTGATCATCCGCACGCCCGCGGCCTCGGCCCGGCGCGCCAGATCGGCGGCGTTTCTCATGCCGTCATCCCAGCCCAGCCGGGTCTTCAGCGTGACCGGCACGGACACCGCCTTCACCACCGCCTCGATCAGCCGCAACGCCCGATCGGGATCGCGCATCAGCGCCGAGCCCGACAGCCCGCCGACCACCTTCTTGGCCGGACAGCCCATGTTGATGTCGATGATCCTGGCCCCCTGCTCTTCCACCATCCGCGCCGCCCGCGCCATCCAGTCCGGGTCGCGCCCGGCCAGCTGGACCGCCGTCGCCTCTTCGCCGAAGCCCAGCGCCGCCCGCTCGCGCACCCCCGGCTTGGCCTGCACCATTTCCTGGCTCGCGACCATCTCGGACACCACCAGCCCGGCGCCGAAGGACGCAACCAGCCGTCGAAACGGCAAGTCCGTGATTCCCGCCATCGGAGCAAGGAGAACCGGAGGATCCAGCGCGATATCTGCCACGCGAATGGCCAATTGATTAATCCTTGTGCAGCCGAAACTGATCTAGCCCCCCCGCCCGGCAATGGCAATCACCCTGACACTCTTTGTCTGCCCGGAAACGATCTTTGCACAACAATTGGGCAGACCTGCCCGCCAGTTTGCCCCATTGCCCCGCAGCGGCGCCCCGCCTAAAACCCCGACGGGCAGCAGGGGGGCGACACATGACTGTCACGGCGATCATCGTGGCCGCGGGCCGCGGCACCCGGGTGGGGGGCGACAAGCCCAAGCAATATCAGGATCTTGCCGGGCGTGCCGTTCTGGCCCGCACGATCGAGGCCTTTGCCGGCCACCCCCGGATCGGCGCCATCGTCGCGGTGCTGCACCCCGAGGACGGCGCGCTGTTCGAGCTTGCCCTTGCCGACAGCCCCGCCGAGGTCGCGACCGTGCCGGGCGGCGCCAGCCGCGACGCCTCGGTGATGGCCGGGCTGCACGCCGCGCCCGAAGGCACGACGCGCGTGCTGATCCATGACGGCGCCCGGCCGATGGTCTCGGCCGCGCTGATCGACCGGGTGATCAACGCGCTCGACGACAGCCCCGGCGCCGCCCCCGCCCTGCCGGTGACCGATGCGCTGTGGCGCGGCCGCGACGGCAAGGTCGCGGCCCCGCATCCGCGCGAGGGGCTTTTCCGCGCGCAGACGCCCCAGGGCTTTCACCTGCGCGCCATCCTCGCCGCCCATCAGGCCCATCCGGGCGGGGCGGCTGACGATGTCGAGGTGGCGCTGGCGGCAGGCCTTGACGTGGCCATCGTCGAAGGCGACGAAGACAATCTCAAGATCACCCACAAGGTGGATTTCGCCCGCGCCGAGCGGGTCCTGCGGGAGAGAAACATGGACATTCGCACCGGAAACGGGTTCGACGTGCACGCCTTCTGCGAGGGCGACGGGGTGATCCTCTGCGGCATCAAGGTGCCGCATGACAAGGCGCTGAAAGGCCATTCCGACGCCGATGTCGGGATGCACACCGTCACCGACGCCATCTATGGCGCATTGGCCGAAGGCGATATCGGCCAGCATTTCCCGCCCTCCGATCCGCAATGGAAGGGCGCGGCCAGCGAGATCTTCCTGAAACACGCGGTCGCGCTGGCGGCCGAACGCGGTTTCCGCATCGCCAATGTCGATCTGACGCTGATCTGCGAGCGGCCCAAGATCGGCCCCGTCGCGGGCGCGATGCGCGCCGAGATGGCGCGGCTGATGGGGATGGACGAGGCCCGGGTCAGCGTCAAGGCGACCACCTCTGAACGGCTCGGGTTCACCGGGCGTGAGGAAGGGATCGCGGCGCTGGCCACCGTGACGCTGGTGGCGCCATGAGCCTCGCCACGCAGATCGCCACCGTCTTCGGCGTGGGCCGGATGCGCCCCGCCCCGGGCACATGGGGCTCGCTGGCGGCGATGCCCGCCTTCTGGGCGCTCGACGTGATCGGCGGGGTCTTCCTGACCGCCTTCGCGACGCTTGCGGTGATCCCGCTCGGCATCTGGGCGGTGCGCGAGGCCGCGGCCGGCGCCCCTGACCCGGACCGGTCCGAATACGTGATCGACGAGGTCGCGGGGATGTGGATCGCGCTGCTGCCGGTCTCGATCGGGGCGGCGGCGGCCGGGGTCGACGCGACCGCGCTTTATCCGGGCTGGATCGCGGCCTTTCTGGGCTTCCGGCTCTTCGACATCTGGAAACCCGGCCCCATCGGCCGCGCCGACCGGATGAAGACGCCGATCGGGGTCATGCTGGACGACGTGCTGGCGGGCGTCGCCACGGCGGTGCTGGTGCTTGCGCTGACCGCACTCTCGCATATCTTCCTGATGTGACCGAAACAGCCGAACCCCTCGTTTCCGGGGCCCGTGCCGCGGGCCTCGTGATCTCCACCGCCGAAAGCTGCACCGGGGGCATGATCTCCGCTGCCATCACCGACATTCCAGGCTCGTCCGCCGTCTTCGACCGGGGCTTCGTGACCTATTCGAACGCCGCCAAGCAGGCGATGCTGGGGGTCCGGGGCGAAACGCTCGACACCCATGGCGCGGTCTCGGAAGAGGTCGCGGCCGAAATGGCCGCCGGAGCGCTGGCCCGGTCAGAGGCCGATCTGGCCGTTGCCGTCACCGGCATCGCAGGTCCCGGCGGGTCCGAGTTCAAGCCCGAAGGCCGGGTCTGCTTCGGGCTCGCCCGGCGCGGCGCCGAAACCCGCACCGAGACCGTCGAATTCGGCGCGCTTGGCCGCGACCGGGTGCGGGCCGCGACCCGCGATCATGCCCTGGCGCTTTTGCTGGGGGCGCTCGGCGCGCCGCGAACCTAGGGCCTCAGGGCCGCGTGCCGTAAAGCGCCCTCGCCCGATCCTCGAAGGCGCGCACGATCCGCAGCATCGCCTCGTTGAAGACCGCACCGATCACGCCCTGCAGCACCCGGTTCCTGAATTCGAAGTCGACGAAGAACTCGACCTTGCAGCGGCCCTCGGCCACGTCCTCGAACTGCCAGTGCGATTTCAGATAGCGAAACGGCCCGTCGAGATATTCGGTATCGATCCGCATGCGCCCGGGCCAAAGCGTCACCCGGCTGCCAAAGCGTTCGCGGAACACCTTGAACGAGATCACCAGATCGGCCTCCATCAGCTCGCGGTCGCCGTAATCGGTGCGCGAGCGGATGCGGGCCGCAGCCGTCCAGGGCAGGAATTGCGGATAGGACCCGACATCGGCCACCAGATCGTACATCTGCTGGGCGGTGTATGGCATCTCGCGGTTTTCCGAATGGCGCGGCATGGGTCCCGGTTCGCTGCTGACAATGGGACGCCATGTCTGCTAGAAACCCGGCAAAATCAAGGGGGACCCATGGCCGAGAGACCATATGTCATAGACGAGTTGCTGTCGGCCAAGACCATCGCGGCCCGCGTCGAATCGCTGGCGGGCGAGATCACCGCGCATTTCGCCGATACCGAAAAGCTGGTCGTCGTCGGGCTGTTGCGCGGCTCGTTCATCTTCATCGCCGATCTGGTGCGCGAGCTGAACCTGCCGGTCGAGGTCGATTTCATCGAGACCTCGTCCTACGGAAATTCCACGACCTCGTCGCGCGAGGTGCGCATCCTGAAGGACCTGCGCGGCGAGATCGGCGGCCGCGACGTGCTGGTGGTCGAGGACATCGTCGATACCGGCCACACGCTGAAACACGTGTTGCACCTGCTGAACGGCCGCAAGCCCGCGCGGCTGGAATGCTGCGCGCTGCTCGACAAGCCGTCGCGGCGCGAGGTCGACGTGCGCGCGCGCTGGGTGGGCTTCGAGATCCCCGACCGCTTCGTGGTGGGCTTCGGCATCGACTATGCCCAGCGCAACCGCAACCTGCCCTATATCGGCGCGGTGCGGTTCACCGGCTGAGGGGCGCGAGGGCTCAGACCCCTTCGGCGACGCCCGCGGCCTGGGTGCGGATGCGTTCGACCATGGCGCGCAGCCCGTTCGAGCGTTGCGAGGACAGGTGCTCGTCGAGCCCCAGCCGCGCCAGCTGGGCGCCCGCGTCGGTCTCAAGCACCTCAACCACCGTGAGCCCGTCGTAAAGCGCCCGCAGCACCGCGATCAGCCCCTTGACGATCATCGCATCGCTGTCGCCCTTGAAGTGATAGATCGCCTCACGCCCCTCGCCCTCGACATCGGCCATCAGCCAGACCTGGCTGGCACATCCGTCGACCTTGGTCGCGGGCACCTTGAACGCCTCGGACAGGGGCTCCATCGCCTTGCCCATTTCGATCACATGGCGATAGCGGTCCTCCCAGTCCTCCAGGAACTCGAAAGTGTCCACGATCTCCTCGAAGGCCTCACTTGCCACGTCGTCTCTCCTTGCCTGACTGTCCCTGACTAGCCCCGGCCCGGGCAAAGGTCCAGCTTCGGGGCCAGACCGGCTTTTCAACCGCGCCGGTTTCGGCTAACCGATTGGACGAAGCAACCGGGGGCCTGCCCATGAAATCATCGCTTTCGGCCGTGCTCTGCGCGGCGCTCGCCCTCTCCGCCTGCGGGACCGTGCGCGAGTCGCGGATCAACCCGTTCAACTGGTTCCGCAGCTCGACCGAGGCCGAGACCACCGAAACGCAGGTCCGGACCGCCAAGGACGAAGACCCGCGCGCGCTGGTCGACCAGGTGGTCGAGATGAGCATCGACCGCGCCCCGGGCGGCGCCATCGTGACCGCGACCGGTCTGCCGGTCCGTCAGGGGTTCTGGAATGCTGAACTGGTGCGGGTCGAATCCGATGCCGACGCCCCGACCGACACGCTGGTCTACGATTTCCGCATCGCGTCCCCCGGCACCGCCACCCCCGTCGGCACCGAGCCGTCGCGGCTGGTCACGGCCGCGCGGTTCCTGTCGGATCAGGATCTCGAAGGCATCCGCACCATCCTCGTGCGCGGCGCCCAGAACCAGCGCCAGGCGCGCCGCTAAGGCGGCCGGTCGCCAAGATAACACGGTCCCGCGCGGTGATGCGCGGCTCCGTGCACGGACCGACCAGACAGTCACGGTGACGGAGGACATCATGAAGATCAGGCTTGTTTCCCTAATCGTCTGCGGCACGACCGTCCTTGCCGCCTGCCAGCCCAACGACACCGCCCTGACGACGGGTCAGGGCCCGACGGCGGCCTCGCAGGCGCGGCTCATCGAGACCGAAACGCCCCCCGAATATATCCCTTGCAGCGAACTGGAACGGAAGCTAGCCGTCAGCGATGCGAAGGTGAGGGCGTTCAGCTCCCGCAACACGTCGAGCGAGGCGATCTACTGGCGCGACCGGAACAAGCGCCTCATCGCCCGCGCCTACGAATGCAAACGACCCAGGTGAGCCCCGCGGACGGGGCCGTCCCGCCCGTCGCCTAGAGCGGCACCACCACCACGTTGCTGCCCTTGGCGGCCAGAGCGATCTTGCCCGCGCAAAGTTGCAGCGCGTCATCGCCGAAGACCTCGGCCCGCCAGCCGCGCAGCGCCGGGACGTCGCGGCGCCCGGCGGCGATGGCGTCCAGCTCGGAGGCGGTCGCGATCAGCTTCTGCGCCACCCCGGCCTCTTCAGACTTGGCCTTCAGCAGCACCCGCAGAAGATCGGCCAGCGCCGGGTTCACCTGCAGCTTGTCGTCGGTGTCGGGCATTGTCGGATAGTCGGCCTGGGGCGTCTCGGCGGCCGCGGCAATCGCCGCGATGATCCCTTCGGCAATCTCGCCCCGCCGCGCCTCGCGCAACAACAGCCGCGAGCGCGACAGGTCCTCGAAGCTTTGCGGCTTGGTCGAAGCCAGCTCCAGCAGCGCGTCGTCCTTGTAGACCCGGTTGCGCGGAATGTTGCGGGCCTGGGCATAGGTTTCGCGGAACCGCGCCAGCTCCTTGACCGCGACGAGGAACTTGCCCGAATGGGTGCGGGTCTTGACCCGGCGCCAGGCCTCTTCGGGGTGGACGATATAGGTCGCGGGGTCGGTCAGGACGCTCAGCTCTTCCTGCAACCACTTGGCCCGGCCGGTCTTTTCCAGCTCGGCCGCGAGATATTCGTAGATCACCCGCAGATGGGTGACATCGGCCAGCGCATAGGATTTCTGCGCGTCCGACAGCGGCCGGCGCGACCAGTCGGTAAAGCGCGAGGTCTTGTCGAGATTGGCCCGCGCGATCTTCCGGACCAGCGTCTCGTAGCCCACCTGTTCGCCGAAGCCGCAGACCATGGCCGCGACCTGGGTGTCGAACAGCGGTTCGGGGAAGACCTTGCCTTCGGTGAAGAAGATCTCCAGATCCTGCCGGGCGGCGTGGAACACCTTGACCACGGAAGGATTGCGGAAAAGCCCGTAAAGCGGCTCGAGCGACAGATCGCCCGCCAGCGGGTCGACCAGCACGGCCGCGCCCTCGGTTCCGTCGCGCGCGGGCAGCGCCAGCTGCACGAGGCAGAGCTTGGCGTAATAGGTCCGCTCGCGCAGGAATTCGGTGTCGATGGTGATATAGGGGGCGCTCGCGGCCTCCTCGCAGAAGGCGGCCAGCGCCTCGGTCGTGGTCAGTGTCTTCATCTCAGCCCGCATGAAACCGATAGCACCTCGCAAGAACCCCGACCCGTTCGTGATAGTAAAACCGCCGGAGAATGGAAAGGCCGCATCGCCCTGACTGTCCGCCTTCGCAACATGGCACGCGGCTCAGGGCAGCAGAACCGGCGTCCGGTCGCCCGCCGCAAAGCGGCGCAGAACGGCCGGATAAAGCGCATGTTCCTGCACCAGCACCCGCGCGGCCAGCGTGTCGGCGGTGTCGTCCGGCAGCACCGGCACCCGCGCCTGGCCGAGGATCGGCCCGCCATCGAGCTCGGCCGTGACCTCGTGGACGGTGCAGCCCGCCTCGGCATCGCCCGCCTCGAGCGCGCGCGCATGGGTATGAAGCCCGCGATAGTTGGGCAAGAGCGAGGGGTGGATGTTCAGCATCCGCCCGGCCCAGGCCTCGGTGAACCCCGGGGTCAGCACCCGCATGAACCCGGCAAGGCACAGGATGTCGGGACGCGCCTCGGCCAGCCGGTCCATCAAGGCCGCCTCGAAGGCCGCGCGGTCCTTGCCGAAGGGGCGGTGATCGACGGCGGCAACCGGAATGCCGATGGCGCGCGCCCGGTCGAGCCCCTTGGCGCCCGGATCGTTCGACAGCACCAGCACCGGGCGCGCCGGATGATCGCCGGTCATGCTTTCGGCAAGCGCCACCATGTTCGACCCCGATCCCGAGATCAGGATCGCAACGCGCTTGGGGTCGGTCACAGCAGGCGTCCCTCGTAGGCGACCCCCTGCCCCGGCCCGACCCGGCCGATCCGGGCCACGGTCTCGCCCGTCTCGGCCAGAAGCGCCGTCAGCGCCTCGGCCCGGTCCTCGGCCACGACCAGAACCATTCCGATCCCGGCATTGAAGGTCTTCAGAAGTTCGGCCTCGGCCAGCCCGGCGGTTTCGGCCAGCCAGCGGAAGACGGGCGGCAGATCCCAGGTCGACAGATCGACCGTCGCGCCCAGGCCCTCGGGCAGCACGCGCGGCAGGTTCTCGGTCAGCCCGCCGCCGGTGATATGGGCCAACCCGTGCACACCGCCCGCCCGGATCGCCGCGAGCGCCGGTTTGACGTAAAGCCGGGTCGGCGCCAGCAGCGCGGCGCCCAGCGGGCCGTCGGCGAAGGGCGCGGGCGCGTCCCAGCCAAGGCCCGCGACCTCGACCACCTTGCGGACCAGCGAATAGCCGTTCGAATGCACCCCGTCCGAGGCCAGCCCCAGAAGCACGTCGCCCTCGGCCACGTTGGCGGGCAGATCGTGGCCGCGTTCCATCGCGCCGACGGCAAAGCCCGCCAGATCGAAGTCGCCGCCATGATACATGCCCGGCATCTCGGCGGTCTCGCCCCCGATCAGCGCGCAGCCAGAGCGCAGGCAGCCCTCGGCGATGCCCTCGATCACCCGCGCCGCCTCGTCGATCTCAAGCTTGCCGGTCGCGAAATAGTCCAGGAAGAACAGCGGCTCGGCGCCCTGGCAGACCAGATCGTTGACGCACATCGCCACCAGATCGATGCCGACCCCGTCGAGATGGCCGGTATCGATGGCGATCCGAAGCTTGGTGCCGACGCCATCGGTCGCGGCCACCAGCACCGGGTCGAGATAGCCCGCAGCCTTCAGATCGAACAGCGCGCCGAACCCGCCCAGCCCGGCGACGGTCCCGGCCCGCCCGGTCCGCTTGGCGGCCGGCTTGATCCGCTCGACGAGCGCATTGCCTGCGTCGATATCCACGCCCGCCTCGGCATAGGTCAGGCCGTTCTTCCGCTCGCTCATGGGGCTCTCCCGTCTGGTTGGCTGCGCTTTAGCGCAACGCCCGCACGAAGGAAAGCCGGAGCCGCGGCCGCGCGGAAAGAGAAACCCCGCCACGGCGCGGAGGCCGGGCGGGGTCCGATGAGGTCAGGCGATCCGGGGGGCCGGATCGATCGCGGCAGCGTCAGGCGTTCGACAGACGCTGCGCCACGTTTTCCCAGTTGACCAGCTTGTCGAGGAAGTTGGTCAGGTAGGCCGGCCGCTTGTTGCGGAAGTCGATGTAGTAGGAATGCTCCCACACGTCGCAGCCCAGAAGCGCGGTCTGGCCGAAGCACAGCGGGTTCACGCCGTTCTCGGTCTTGGTGACCTTCAGCGTGCCGTCGCTATCGACCACCAGCCAGGCCCAGCCGGACCCGAACTGACCGGCCCCGGCGGCGGCGAAGTCTTCCTTGAATTTCTCGACCGAGCCGAAGGCGTCCTTCAGGCGCGATTCAAGCTCGGAGGGCATCGCCACCGGCTTCGGCGACATCATTTCCCAGAACTGGGTGTGGTTCCAGTGCTGCGAGGCGTTGTTGAAGATCCCCGACTGGGCCACCGCGCCGCTCTGATAGGTGCCCTTGACGATCTCCTCGACGGGCTTGTCGGCCCATTCGGTGCCTTCGATCAGCTTGTTGCCGTTGTCGACATAAGCCTTGTGGTGAATGTCATGGTGATATTCCAGCGTTTCCTTGGACATGCCGCTGTCGGACAGCGCGTCATGCGCATAGGGAAGGGCGGGAAGTTCGAAAGCCATCAAAAGACCTCCTTTTTCGTTAACGAACTGCGTCACTTTGGCCTAGATGGAGAGCGCAAAGCCAGATCGTCAACCCCCTCTGCCGAAATAGTCCGCAGAGGGCGCTGCCGTCGCAGCGGCAAGCAGGTCCCGGACGTATACGGCCACCGAGCGGAAACAGATCACCCCGAAGCGGTCGTTGCTTTCGCACCAGATCGCGGCGGGCACCTGGGCCAGCCGGGTCCGCCGGAAACCGCCGGGCCGGAACGCGCCGGGCGCCATGTCGGCGGGTGTCAGCCGGGCCAGAACCTCGCGCCCGCCCGTGCCGTAAAGCCGGAAGACCGCGCGCGCGTCCGACATGTCGGCGACCGTGGCATGGCGTGCTTTCAGCGCGCGCCCCAGCGTCTCGATCGTGCGCGGCACCTCGGCATAGGGCAGGAACAGCAGCAATTCGTCCGGCGCCATCCAGGCGAGCCCCCGGTCGCCCTCGATGGTCCCCTCCAGTTCGCCCGGCAGGTCGATGCCGGTCACCCCGGTCGCGGCATTGCGGAGCTTCGCATCCGCCAGATCGCCCTTGAGCGCGATCATGCCCTGCAGCGGCCCCTCCTCGATCCGGGCCAGCCCGTCGGCGCGGAAGCCGCCCAGGGCGGAAACCGGCGCCGACACCGATGCAGTCACGGGTTCAGACATTCTGTTTCTCCCCTTCCGGGTCGTAGAAGACCGGGCTGACGATCCGGGCCTCGCGCGTGCTGCCATCGGCGCAGGTGAAGGCGATCACCTCGCCCATGCGGTCGGGTCCGTGCAGGACAAGCCCCATGGCGATGCCCCGCCTGAGCGTCGGCGAATAGTAGGTCGAGGTCACGCGGCCCTGCGTGTTGCGCTGGCCATTGGCATTGCGCCCCGGCGCCGCCGCATAGACCCCGTCCGGCAGGACCGACCCGTCGGGCGTTTCCAGCCCGACAAGCTTCCAGCGGGTCGGGTCGGTCATGTGGCTGCGTTCCTGCGCGCGCTTGCCGATGAAGTCGTCCTTCTTCTTCGACACCGCCCAGTCGAGCCCCAGATCCTGCGGGATCACCGTGCCGTCGCTTTCGTCGCCGATCATGATGAAGCCCTTCTCGGCCCGCAGCACATGCAGAGCCTCGGTGCCATAGGGCGCGATCCCCAGATCGGCCCCGGCCGCCAGACAGGCATCCCAGAAGGCCCGCCCCTGCCCGGCCCGCACCGCGATCTCGAAGCTCAACTCGCCCGAGAAGGAAATCCGGTAGACCCGCACCGGGAAGCCGCCAAGCTCGCCCTCGGTCCAGGCCATGAAGGGCAGCGCCTCCTTCGACAGATCCATGCCCCCCAGCCGGTCCAGCACCTCGCGTGCCTTCGGGCCCGCGACGGCGATCTGGGCGAACTGTTCGGTCTGGTTGACCACATGGACCTTGAGGTCCCACCATTCGGTCTGGAGCCATTCCTCCATGTGCTGGTGCACATGCTCGGCCCCGCCCGAGGTGGTGTGGCACAGGAAGCTGTCTTCGGACAGCCGCGCCACCACGCCGTCATCCATCAGGAAGCCGTTTTCCGAACACATCAGGCCATAGCGGCAGCGGCCGACCTTCAGGGTCGACATCATGTTGGTATAGACCCGGTCGAGGAAGACGCCCGCATCAGGCCCCTTGACGAAGATCTTGCCCAGCGTCGAGGCATCGAGCAGCCCCACCGCCTCGCGGACCGCCAGAACCTCGCGCCGGATCGCGGCGCCGTGGCTTTCGCCCTTGCGGGGGTAGCAATAGGGGCGGCGCCAGTGGCCGACAGGTTCGAAATGGGCGCCCTGCTCCTCGTGCCAGTCCTGCATCGGCGTGCGCCGCAACGGCTGGAAGGTCTCGCCGATGCCGGGGCCCGCGATGGCGCCGAAGGTCAGGGGCGTGTAGGGCGGCCGGAAGGTCGTGGTGCCGACGGCCGGGATCTCGGCGCCCAGGGCATCGGCCAGGATCGCCAGACCGTTGACGTTGGACAGCTTGCCCTGATCCGTCGCCATGCCGAGCGTTGTGTAGCGCTTGGTATGTTCGACGCTTTCATAGCCCTCGCGCGCGGCCAGCTGGACGTCCGACACCTTCACGTCGTTCTGGTAGTCGAGGAACATCTTCATCCTCAGCTCGGGCCCCGCCCGGCGCGGCAGGATCCAGGCGGGCTCGACCGGCTTCTGCTCGGGCGCCGAGGCGACCGCATCGACCGGTTCGGCGTCAAAGCCCGCGGCCAGCGCCGCGGCCGCCCCGGCCCGCGCCGCATCGAGCTGGCAGCGCTTGGCCAGCAGCGCGCCATTCGCGGCCCCCGCGGCGTGGACGAAGGTGCCCCCGTCATGGGATTTCGGCGCGCGTTCGGCATCGGGGCGGAAGCTGGCCTGCTTGGCGTCCCAGAACAGCTTGCCGCCCGCATGGGACCACAGATGGACGGCGGGCGACCAGCCGCCCGACATCGCCACCGCGTCGCAGGCAATGCGGTCGGTCGGATAGCCCTTGCCGTCGACCGGACCGATCCCGACCGACCGGACCCGCTTGCCGCCCGCCACATCGACCACGGTCATGCCGGTCCGGACCTCGATCCCGGCCTTCAGCGCGGTCCTTGCCAGCGGCCCGTCGGCGACGGCGCGGGTGTCGAGGATCGCGGGCACCTCGAGCCCCGCCTCCAGCAGGCACAGCGCGGTGCGATAGGCGTCGTCATTGTTGGTCAGAACGACAGTGCGGCGGCCGGGCGCGACCGCCCAGTTCTCCACGAAGTCGCGCACCGCCGAGGCCAGCATCACGCCCGGCACGTCATTGCCCGGGAAGGCCAGCGGCCGTTCCAGCGCCCCGGCCGCGACGATCACCTGCCGGGTGCGGATCTTCCACAACCGATGGCGCGGGCCGCCCGCGTCCGGTGCGTGGTCGGTCAGCCGCTCATGGGCCAGGGCAAAGCCGTGATCGTAAATGCCCACGCCCTGACAGCGCAGCCGGAGCGTGACATTCGCCATGCCAGACAGGGTCGCCACGGTCTGCGCGACCCAGGCCTCGGCCGGGTGCCCCTCGATCTCGACCCCGTCGACCGGAGCGCGACCGCCCCAATGGGCGGTCTGCTCGACGATCAGAACCCGCGCGCCCGCCCGGCCCGCGACCAGCGCCGCCTGCAACCCGGCGACCCCGCCGCCGACGATCAGCACATCGATATGGACGTGGAAATGTTCGTAGCTGTCGGGATCTTGCTCGGACGGCGCCCGGCCAAGTCCGGCCGATTGCCGGATCAGCGGTTCGTAGATGTGTTCCCAGAAGGCCGCGGGCTTGAGGAATGTCTTATAGTAGAAGCCCGCGGGCAGAAAGCGCGACAGCTTGCTGTTGATCGCGCCGATATCGAAGGCAAGCGAGGGAAAGCGGTTCTGGCTTTCCGCCACCAGCCCGTCGAACAGCTCGGTCGTGGTGGTGCGCTGGTTCGGCTCGAACCGGCCGCGGGTGCCAAGACCCACAAGGGCGTTCGGCTCCTCGGCACCCGAGGCGACGATGCCGCGCGGGCGGTGATACTTGAAGGACCGGCCGACCAGCATCCGGTCATTGGCCAGCAGCGCCGAGGCCAGCGTGTCGCCCGCGAACCCGTGGCACTCGGCCCCGTCGAAGGCAAATCCCAGACGCGCGCTGCGGTCGATCAGGCGACCGCCCGAAGACAGGCGAAAGCTCATGCCCGGCCCTCCCAGGCAAAGCCCGGCACCCGGGCGGCAATCTTGTCGAGAAGCTCGCGCGGCGGCTCGGGGGTCTGGGCGGGATAGGTGCCGTAGACTTCCAGCGTCACCGTGTTGCGCGCCGCATGGAACCACTTGCCGCAGCCATGGGCGTGGCGCCAGCGTTCGAAGTGAACGCCCTTGGGGTTCTTGCGATGGAAGAGATAGGCCTCGAATGCCTCGGCATCCGCGCCCGGGCCGACGCGCGCGATATGCGCCTCGCCGCCCGGGGCCAGTTCGGTTTCCTCTGCGGCGGCGCCGCAGCAGGGACAAGTCAGGACAAGCATCGCGCCCCCTCGGTCCGGTTCAGTGACTGGCGGACGGGGGCGCGGTGACGGGCCCCCGGATTATTCGTCGGGAAGCGGGAAGACCTGGGCTTGCTGGGTGCCGCTTCCGGCATAGTACACATGGGCGCCGACGACGCCGAGGAACAGCGGGAAGAGCACCCCCCCCACCAGACCGATCCACTTGGCAGCGGATGCGGGCACCAGTTCGTCGTAGCTCGAGTTATTCTCAGACATGCGCGGCTCTCCGAATTGCTTTTGGCGCAACTTATGCAAACCGCGGGATGGGTCAAGACGACCAAAGGACCAGAACGCCCGTCTGCGACACCGCGGCTCAGGTGCGCAGAGCCTGGAGCGCGGCTGTTAACGGCCTGTAAAGGCTGACCGGGACGGGAGACCGGCGCGAGTCGGGCTGTCGCAGCCGAGGGCCAAGCGGCGGGACCGGCGGCTGGCATCAATGCGCCACCCCGGCGGCGACGCTTTCATCGACGAACCGGCCCGCGCCGAAGCGGTCGAGCCCGAATTCCGCCGCCAGCGGCCCAGGCTCGCCCTTGGCCACAAGCTCGGCCATCGCCCAGCCCGAGCCGGGGATCGCCTTGAACCCGCCAGTGCCCCAGCCGCAATTGATGAAGCAGTTGCCAAGCGGCGTTTTCGACAGGATCGGCGAGCGGTCGCCGGTCATGTCGACGATGCCGCCCCATTGGCGCAGCATCTTCAGCCGCGAGATGATCGGGAAGGTCTCGATCAGGGCGCGGATCGTGTCCTCGACATGCTGGAAACTGCCGCGCTGGGTGTAGTTGTTGAACCCGTCGGCGCCGCCGCCGATCACCAGCTCGCCCTTGTCGGACTGGCTCATGTAGCCATGCACGGTGTTGGCCATGACGACGGTGTCGATCACCGGCTTGATGGGCTCCGACACCAGCGCCTGCAGCGCCACCGACTCGATCGGCAGGCGGAACCCGGCCATCTCGGCCAGCACGCCCGAATGGCCCGCCACCACGATCGCGAGCTTGCCGCAGTCGATGGCCCCCTTGGTGGTCTCGATCCCGGTGACCTTGCCCGCCTTCTGCCGGACCGCGGTGACCTCGCATTGCTGGATGATGTCGATCCCCATGGCCGAACAGGCGCGGGCATAGCCCCAGGCGACCGCATCGTGGCGCGCGGTGCCGCCCCGCTTCTGCCAGAGCGCGCCCAGAACCGGATAGCGCGGCCCGTCGATATTGATGATCGGCACGATCTCCTTCACGCGCTTCGCATCGACATATTCGGTGTCGATGCCCTGCAGCACGTTGGCCGCCGCCGTCCGTTTCCAGCCGCGCGCCTCGTGTTCGGACTGGGCCAGCATCAGGCAGCCGCGCGGGCTGAACATCACGTTGTAGTTCAGATCCTGGCTCAGCCCGTCATAGAGCGACCGCGCCTTCTCGAAGATCGCGGCCGAGGGGTCCTGCAGGTAGTTCGAGCGGATGATCGTGGTGTTCCGGCCGGTATTGCCGCCGCCAAGCCAACCCTTCTCGATCACTGCGACATTTCGCACGCCATGGTTCTTGCCCAGATAATAGGCCGTGGCGAGGCCGTGCCCGCCCGCGCCCACCACGATGACGTCGTAGCGGGCCTTGGGTTCGGGCGAGGCCCAGGCCTTTTCCCAGCCCTCATGGTAGCTGGCGGCCTCACGGGCAATGGCGAATGCGGAATAGCGTTTCATGGCCACGGGCGAATCCCCTTGGGTTTGCGGGCTCTTTGGCCCCGTTTAAGCACCCTGCTCCGGCGCCCCCCTGCCCGCCAGCGGCATGCCATCAAAAGAACGCGACACCGGCGCCGAAGGCAAGGGGTCGAACCGCTTTGGTCTTTCGAAACCGGGCCAAGCATACTAGATCGGCTGGGGCAGGCAGAGAGGGGGCCCCTATCCCATGACCTTTATCGTCGTCGCCATCGGCATGGCCGCCGTGATCGCCGCGGTTCTGACGCTGACGCTGATCCGGGGCCGCCGCGGCGACGAACCGGCCGCAGCCTACGACCTGCGCGTCTATCGCGAACAGCTCGACGAGGTCGAGCGCGACCTTGCGCGCGGCGTGATCGCCGAGGACGAAGCCGCGCGCATCCGCACCGAGGTGTCGCGCCGGGTGCTGGAGGCCGACCGCAAGCTCGCGCGTCAGGCCGCGACCGGCCAGGCCCCGAAGGCGCTGAGCCTCGTGGCAGGCATCGCGGTGCTGGCCGTGCTGCTGGGCGGCGCCTGGATCACCTACAGCTACAATGGCGCGCCGGGCTATGCCGACCAGCCGCTCGATCTGCGCAAGTCCGAGGCCGCCGACTACCGCGAAACCCGGATGCGTCAGGCCGAGGCCGAGGCCAAGGCCCCGCCGATGCCCGGCCTGCCCACCCCCGACGCCGAACATCTGAAACTGGTCGAAAAGCTCCGCCAGGTGGTGACCGAGCGCGGCGACGATCTGCAGGGGCTGGAGCTTCTGGCCCATAACGAGGCGGCGCTGGGCAACTTCAAGGCGGCCTACGAGGCCCAGGCGAAGGTGATCGCGCTGAAGGGCGCCCAGGCCACCGCCAACGATTACGCGACCGAAGCCGACATGATGGTGCTGGCCAGCTCGGGCTATGTGTCGCCCGAAGCCGAGGCCGCGCTGGAACAGGCGCTGAACCGCAATCCGCAGAACGGCACGGCGCTTTACTACTGGGGGCTCATGCATATCCAGACCGGGCGGCCCGACATCGCCTTCCGGGTCTGGCGCGAGTTGCTGAACGTGTCGAAGGCGGATGACCCGTGGCTTCCCATCGTGCGCGAGCAGATGCCGAACCTCGCCTGGTATGCGGGCGACGAACGCTATCAGCTGCCGCCCATGCCCGCCGCTGGCGGCGCCCCCGGACCCAGCGCCGAGGACATGGCCGCGGCCGAGGACATGACCCCCGAGGCCCGGCAGGAAATGATCCGCGGCATGGTCGCCCGGCTGTCGGCGCGGCTCGCAGATCAGGGCGGCAGCCCCGAGGAATGGGCCCGGCTGATCGGCGCGCTCGGCGTGCTTGGCGACCGCGAGCAGGCGGGTGCCATCTGGGCCGAGGCGCAGCAGACCTTTGCCGCCCAGCCCGATGCGCTGGCCACCATCCGGCAAGCCGCGCAATCGGCGGGCGTGGCCGAGTGAGCGTGCACGACACCCCCGAGGACTTCGCGGCGGCGTTGACCCGCCCCGCCGCGCTGATCGGGCTCGATTTCGGCGAAAAGACCATCGGCGTCGCGGTGTCGGACCCGTTCTGGACCGTGGCGAGCCCGCTCGAGACGATCCGGCGCAAGAAATTCACCCTCGATGCCGGGCGGGTGCTGGACATCGCCCAGGGCCGCACCGTGGGCGGGATCGTGCTGGGCCTGCCGCGCAACATGGACGGGACCGAGGGCGCGCGCTGCCAGTCGACCCGCGCCTTCGCGCGCAACCTGTCGCGGCTGACCGAGCTGCCCATCGGGTTCTGGGACGAACGGTTGTCGACCGTCGCGGCCGAACGCGCGCTGCTCGAGGCCGACACCTCGCGCCGGCGCCGGGCCGAGGTCATTGACCATGTGGCCGCGGGCTATATCCTTCAGGGACTGCTGGACAGACTACGGAACCTGACCGCCGCGCCATGACCGACACCGACGCCCCGATCGAGACCCCCTGCATCCGCACCTGCCGCGTCGACTGGGACAGCCGGCTGTGCATCGGCTGCCTGCGCAGCATGGAAGAAATCGGCATGTGGGGCAGCATGACCCCCGCCGAGCGCCGCCGGATCATGGCCGAGCTGCCCGCGCGCCGCGGCCGGATCAGCCCCGAGGCCGAAGCGGGCCTCCCGCGCCGGAAACGCGGCTGAGCGCGGAGGGCGCCCAGCCCTCTGTCAGTCTTCGGTCAGTATAAGTGGCAAAGCAAAACCGACTTTTGTGTCGCTTCACTGACCCGGTTCACGGCGCTCCGCATGAAGGACAGACAGGGGAGAAGCTGTCATTCGTGAAGAATGCAGCGAACGGCAGGAACGAGCCCTTAACGACCATTGCCGTTACGCTGTGGTTACCACCTGTGCAGGCACATATACTCAATGAAAGCGCGTAAAGGCGCGGGCACATGTTCGCGTCCATGATGGAAGAGCAGTGGCCCGTCGAAGCTTTGCCACCAAGGCTCCAAGACCGGCACCAGTGCGCCGCTTACAATCTGCGGCTGCAGCCATTCCTCGTAGAGATGAACAATGCCGCGCCCCTCGACCGCCATCGAAACCGCCAGATCGACTGCAGTGACATCGACGGTCGCAGGACCTTGCACCTCCACGCGGATGATCTCGCCCTCTTTGTCGAATTCCCAGGGCATCGGATGACCGCCCCCGACGAATGCCGGTAGGCAGGCATGCCGATCCAGATCCTGCGGATGAAGGGGATACCCATGCCGTGCCAGGTAGGCGGGCGAGGCAGCGGTGGCAAATCTCTGGCGCGACGGCCCGATGGGCGTAAGCACCATGTTCTTCGTCACCTTATCGTCATAGCGGATACCGGCATCGCATCCCGCAGCCAAGATATCTACGACGCCGTGCTCCGCGATGATCTCTACCCGGACATCCGGATAAGCCTCTGAAAACCCGGGCAAGAGGTGTGGCAGGACAAGCCGCGCAACGCCCAGAGGAACATTCAGCCGGAGCGTGCCGCTCGGCGTGCCTCGATATTCATTTGCACTCTCCAGCGCCGCTTCCATCTCCAACATCGCGGCCTGAAGGCGGTGCAGCAGATGTGTCCCGGCCTCTGTGGTGGTGACGCTGCGGGTCGTGCGGTTCAACAGCCGGAGCCCGAGCTGATCTTCAAGCCGCCTTACCGCGCCACTCAGGCTGGACGCGCTCATCTCGGATGTCTTGGCCGCCTCACGAAAGCCACCGGCTGTGGCGACCGCAATGAAGGCGCGGGCCGCGGCGAAGTCACTCTTCATTGTGCAATTTTCCGTACAGAATGTAGATTTATAACCACCTTATCCTGAACAAATGCCTTGTCTATATCTCCCCCACAAGGAGATTATTCATGAAAAGCACAGCATCTATCGCAATCATCACCGGTGGCAGCAGAGGTATGGGCCGGGATGCCGCCCTCCACTTGGCTCAACGCGGCGTGTCTTCCATCATCACCTATCACACCCGGCAGGATGAGGCCGACAAGGTGGTTTCGGACATCCAGCAGGCTGGGGCACAGGCGGCCGCGCTTCAGCTTGATGTCGGCAAGGCGTCGAGCTTCCCGAACTTCGCTGACAGCGTTCGCACCACCCTCACCCAGATGGGAGCCGACCGCTTCGACTACCTGGTGAACAATGCGGGGATCTCCTCTACGGCGACCCTCGCAGACGGAACCGAAGCAGAATTGGACACTCAATTTGCGGTGCATTTCAAGGGACCGTTCCTGCTGACCCAAGCCCTTCTGCCATTGATGAGTGACGGAGGTCGCATCGTGAATATCTCCTCCGGGCTGACGCGCTTCGCCTACCCGGGCCGGGCAATCTACGGGCCGATGAAGGCGGCGGTGGAAACCCTGACACGTTACATGGCGCTGGAGCTTGGTCCGCGCGGTATCGCCGTCAACGTGGTCGCGCCCGGAGCGATCGCAACCGACTTCAGCGGCGGTGTCACTCGCGACAACCCTGAGGTCAAAAAGGCGCTGGCATCCCGCACCGCACTCGGTCGCGTCGGCGGCCCCGAAGACGTTGGCCCGGTGATCTCCAGCCTCCTCACGGATGACTTCGGTTGGGTCAATGGACAGCGGATTGAGGTTACGGGCGGCATGAATCTCTGACGACAAGTCGTGGTGGCATAACTCTTTCTCGATGGCCCTTTTCTCGTCAGTGGCCATCGAGAATGAGGGCTTTATCGGCGCCAGGGAAAGCCGCCACACGGAGCACGGTTTCCTGCCGCCACGAACGTCCGGAAAGTCCCGCATTGCTGACCACCGCGGGGATCGCCGCGACGGTCTGGATTGGGTCGGAATTGCTTGCCGGTTAGGTCGGAGTTGCCAGGCACGGCCCACCGGCAGGATTCAGAAAATTCGCCGGGCGCAGTCGGAAATGCGCAGCATTCGACAGTCAGTCCTCAGCCTGGGCCTCGGCCCGGGTCTTGCCCGACACTTTCAACGCCAGCGTGGCGGCCATGAACTGGTCCAGATCGCCGTCCAGCACCCCCTGCGTGTCCGAGGTCTCGACCCCGGTGCGCAGGTCCTTCACCATCTGATAGGGCTGCAGCACGTAGGACCGGATCTGGTTGCCCCAGCCCGCATCGCCCTTGGCCTCGTGCTGGGCGTTGATCTCGGCGTTGCGCTTGTCCAGTTCCAGTTGATACAGGCGCGATTTCAGGGCCTTCATGGCGATGTCGCGGTTCTGGTGCTGGGATTTTTCCGAACTGGTCACGACGATGCCGGTCGGCATGTGGGTGATCCGCACCGCCGAGTCGGTGGTGTTCACGTGCTGTCCGCCCGCCCCCGAGGACCGGTAGGTGTCGATGCGGATGTCGTTCGGGCTGACCTCGATCTCGATATTGTCATCGACCACCGGATAGACCCAGACCGACGAAAACGAGGTATGCCGCCGCGCCGCCGAATCGTAGGGTGAAATCCGCACCAGCCGGTGCACGCCCGATTCCGATTTCAGCCAGCCATAGGCATTGCGGCCGGTGATCTTGTAGGTGGCGGACTTGATCCCCGCCTCTTCGCCCGCGCTTTCCGATTGCAGCTCGACGTCATAGCCGTGCTTCTCGGCCCAGCGCACATACATCCGCGCCAGCATCGAAGCCCAGTCGCAGCTTTCGGTGCCGCCCGCGCCCGAGTTGATCTCGAGGAAGGTGTCGTTGGCATCGGCCTCGCCGTCGAGCAGCGCCTCAAGCTCTTTCGCCTCGGCCTTCTCGCGCAGCGCCTTCAGCGCGGCCTCGGCCTCCCTGACGACCTCCTGGTCGCCCTCGGCCTCGCCCAGCTCGATCAGCTCGACATTGTCCTCAAGTTCCTGACGGATGCCCTTGTAGGTGTCGATGGCATCGACCAGCGCCTGCCGCTCGCGCATCAGCTTCTGCGCCCGGTCGGGGTCGTTCCACAGCTCGGGGTCCTCGGCCATGGCATTGAATTCTTCCAGCCGGTGCTGGGCGGTCTCCCAGTCCAGACGCTGGGCCAGAAGCCCCAGCGACCTGCGGATGTCCTCGACGGTATTCTGCGCCTCTGCACGCATCGGGCGAAGCCTCGCTGATATAGTGTCAGGTGGGGGTCATATCCCGAGGGGCCGGGACGGGCAAGCGGGCGAGACCGGAAAGCGGCCCCCGACCGCCCGCCGTTTCGTCAGTAAAGCCCGCCCGAGGACAGCGTTCCGAAACTGGCCTTCGGCCCCACCACCGCCTTGCGCCCGGTCGAGGTGGTGACCTCTTCCGAGGGGACGTCTTCGCCGGTGTCCTGCTCGCCCCGGCCGAAAAGCGGCAGGTTCGAGCCCATGGCGAAGCCGCCATCGATCATGGCCCCGATGCCGAAGATCGGCTCTTCGCCCGCGCGGAAATATTCGGCCACCACATTCTCGCCCGACGCGTCATCTGCCAGACGCTCGCCGGAATAGCGGTCGATCTTGATGAAATGCCCGCCCGGCGGCACCTTGAACGGCCCGCCGCCATATTTGGCGGTGGCGACCTTCATGAACTCGTTGAAGACCGGCGCGCACATGGATCCGCCAAAGGCGCCGCCCCCCAGACTGCGCGGCCGGTCAAAGCCCATGTAGCAGCCCGCCACGATGTTCGAGGTGAAGCCCAGGAACCAGACATCGCGCGCGTCATTGGTTGTGCCGGTCTTGCCGGCCGTCGGCACGCCCAGATTGACGCGCCCCGCCGCCGTGCCGCGCTCGACCACGCCCCGCATCATCGAGGTCAACTGATAGGCGGTGATCGCGTTCATCACCCGCTCGCGGTCCGAGACCACGGTCGGCCCCTGCCCTTCGGGGATCGACAGCGTGCCGCAATCGGTGCAGACCCGGTCGTCATGGCGGTAGATGGTGCGGCCCTGGCGGTCCTGCACCCGGTCGACCAGCGTGGGCTCGACCCGCTCGCCGCCATTGGCGAACATCGCATAGGCCGCCACCATCCGGTAAAGCGTGGTCTCCTGGCTGCCCAGCGCATTGGCCAGATAGGGTTCGAGCCGGTCATAGACCCCGAATTTTTCGGCATAGCGGGCGACGGTGTCCATCCCGACCTCGCGCGCCAGCCGCACCGTCATCAGGTTTCGCGACTGCTCGATCCCGGTGCGCAGCGGCGTCGGACCGTAATACTTGTTCGACGAGTTCTTGGGCCGCCAGATCGTGCCACCGCCGGTATCGACCTCGATCGGCGCGTCGATGACGATCGTTGCGGGCGTGAACCCGCTGTCAAGCGCCGCCGCATAGACGAAGGGCTTGAAGGAGGAACCCGGCTGGCGCGTCGCCTGGGTCGCGCGGTTGAACACCGACGCCTGGTACGAGAACCCGCCCTGCATCGCCAGCACCCGGCCGGTATTGACGTCCATCGCGACGAAGCCGCCCTGGATCTCGGGCACCTGGCGCAGCGTCCAGCGGATAAAGCCGCCATCGTCGCCGGTCATGCGCCGCACCAGCACCACGTCGCCGACCTTGAAATTCGCGCGGAAATCGCCGCGCAGCCAGCCGATATCCTTGCGCGGCACAACGGGGGGGGCGGCCTCGGTCGCCTCGACGCCCTCGATCCCCAGCCGCATCTGCTGGTCCTCGATCTTCAGCACCACCGCCGGATGCCACGGCCCGTCAAGCCGGATGTCGCGCGGCACATCGGTCGCCGCCAGCGCGGCGCGCCAATGCTCCTCGGTATCAAGCTCGGCCGGGTCGATGGTCTTGCCGGTGCCGCGCCAGACGCCGCGGCTGCGGTCGTATTTCTCAAGCCCCCGGCGCAGAGCCTCTGCGGCCTCCTCCTGCAATTCGGGGTCGAGCGTCGCGCGGATCGTCAGGCCGCCGCCAAAGAATTCCTCCTGGCCGAAATCCTGGCTCAGCTGGCGGCGGATCTCGTCGGTGAAATAGTCGCGCGGCGGCAGGCTGGCGCTGAAGGGTGGGAAATCGCCGTTCTGCACCGTCTTCAGCGGCGCGGCCAGAGCCGCCTCATAGGTGGCGTCGTCGAGATAGCCGTTATCGTGCATCTCGTGCAGCACGTAGTCGCGCCGGGCGACCGCGGCGTCGTGGTTGCGCACCGGATGATAGTTCGAGGGCGCCTTGGGCAGCGCCGCCAGATAGGCAGCCTCTTCGGGCTTCAGCTCGCTCAGCGTCTTGTCGAAATAGGTCTGCGCCGCGGCCGCCACGCCATAGGAATTCTGCCCGAGGAAGATCTCGTTGAGATACAGTTCGAGGATCTGGTCCTTGGACAGCGTCTCTTCGATGCGGGTAGCCAGGATCAGCTCCTTGATCTTGCGCTCGCCCGTCCGTTCGCCACCCAGAAGGAAGTTCTTCATCACCTGCTGGGTGATGGTCGAGGCGCCCCGGACGTTCCGGCCCCGGCTTTTCACGGCATCGAACAGCGCCGCCGCCATGCCGCGCGCGTCATAGCCGTGATGGGTGTAGAAGTTCTTGTCCTCGGCCGAGATGAAGGCCGCCTTGACCAGATCGGGAATTTCCTCGGCGGGCACGAACAGCCGCCGCTCTTCGGCGAATTCGTCGATCAGCCGCCCCTCGCCCGAATAGATCCGGCTGATGGTCTTGGGCTGGTAGCTGGCCAGGTCCTCGTGATCGGGCAGATCGCGCGCATACATCCAGAAGACGGCGCCGATCATCAGGACGGCGGCCGCGACGCCCAGCGTCGCGAAAGAAAAAAGCGCCCCGATAAGGGACAGGAAGAACCGGATCACCCGCGCGTGCCTCTGTGCCGTTGTCGGCTCTCTATAGGGCTTCGCACCCGGCGGGTCAAAAGCAAGAGCCCCGGATCGGCGCCGCGCGGCCGGTCCCCGAGGTCACATCGGCGGGAGGTCGGGCCCCCGCCCCCTCGTTCAGGGCCGGGCACGCACCGTCATCGTGTCGCTGGCGGTCTGGCCCGCGCCGTCGGTGACGGTGACGCCGATCTCGTAGCTTCGGTTTTGCTCCAGCACGATCCCGACCCGGGGGCCGCTCAGGTCGGGCCGCACCAGCCCGTCGACCGTCCAGCGCGGCGCACAGCAGCCGATGCCCTCCTCGACATCGACGCTGCGCGCCTCGACGTCCAGCCTGCTGCCCATCTGCACCGCGGGCATGCCAAGACCCGGGCGCGGGCGCACGATCTCGACCAGCGGCGGGAAATCGGTTCCCGCAAAGCGCGCGGCAAGCGCCAGCCGGACCGGACGCTCGGCGTTCAGGAAGCGGCCGAGCCGCGGATCGGGCGCCTGCCCGGGCGGCAGGTCGGTGGCCCCGGACCAGGCGCCGTTCAGCAAAAGCTCGCGCAGCGCATCGGCGCCCAGCCCCGGATCGGCCGCCGCGATCAGCGCGGCCACCCCCGCCACCAAGGGCGCCGCGACCGAACTGCCCGAAACCGCCTGCGTCCAGCCCTGCGCGGGCGGCGACGTGCCCGCGCCCGGATCGGCCCCGGCCAGGATCGCCACCCCGGGCGCGTAGATGTCGATGCTGTCGCCGTCCTGCCCCGGCGTGCCGGGCATCGCCCCCACCGCCGAGAACTCGGCGATCCGCACGTCGTCCTGGCCCAGCGCGCCGACGCAGACCACACCGGTCAGTTCGCAAGGAACGCGCCGGGCGGTTTCATGGCACGCGCCCGGCACGCCCTCGACGCAGCGCACCGCGTCGATATCGGCCCGGTCGTTCCCGGCGGCGGCGACCGCCAGCGTTCCGGCGCGGTCGAGCGCCGCGATCCCCAGATCGAGCGCCACCGTCGACCAGGCCCAGAGATCGGGCACGGTGGCGGCAAAGCTCATGTTCACCACGCGGGGCACGGCCGCGGCATCGGGCGCGGTCCTGTCCGCGATCCACGCCAGAAGCGCCCAGCTTTCGAACCCGTCGAGGGTCTGCAGCTCGACCGGCCCCGCCACCGGCCCCGCCGGACCGGCCACGGCGCGCATATTGCCAACCGGCGCCGCCATGATCTCGGCCACATGCGAGCCATGCCAGGGACAGACCGCACCCCCCGCGCAGGCCCGGTCGCCCGGCCTGCCCGCCGCGGCGCCCCGAATCTCGGGCATCGAAAGATCGAGCGCGTCGTGAAACCCCTGATCGATCACCGCGAGCGGAATCCGGCTGGCGGCCATCGCACGGCCGGTATCGTCCAGAAGACCCGCCGCCTTCAGCAGATGCCAGGCGCCGGTCACCCCGATCCGCGCCGCGCCCTCGCCGTTGAGATAGGGAAGATCGAACGGGTTGACGAAGCCCGCCCCGGCGGGGGTGACGCCCTCCAGCAGGATCTCGTTGTCAAGCGCCAGCGGCTCGAAGATCCAGTTCAGCCCGACCGAAACCTCGCCCGCCAGCTGCAAGTCGAGCGCGGCGGTCAGCGTGTCCCGCGCGGCCTCGGAGGACACCTCGTAGACCCGGGTGAACCGGTGCGGCGACGCCGCCTCGACCCGGTCGAAGACCGCATCATCCGGCGCCCGCCGGGGGTCGAGCCGCACCCGCAGAAGGCTCAGCGTGCGGCCCTCGGGCGTGCCCGCGGTCAGCCGCAAGGGCTGGCCGATCGGGGTCCCGATCCGCGCCGCTGCCGCCTGGGTCGCGGCCGGGCTGTCGGCCACAAGGATCAGCTCGCCCAGCACAAAGCCCGCCGCGACCGCGCCGCTCCGGACCAGCCCGGCCGCCCGCAGCGGCCCGGGCCGCAGATCCTCGGCTCGCCGCTCAAGGGCCGGTTCGATCCGAAGCGCGGGCCGCAGGACGGGCCGCGTCCGGTCCTCGGGTTCGGAAAGGGCGATGCTGAACTTCTCGATGAGCGCGGCGGGATCAAGCCGCCCCGGATCGTCGCCTTGCGCCGCGGCCGTCCCGGCCAGGCAAATGGCAAGCGCAGGCAGGAAATGCCTCATGGCCAAAACCTCGGAAAATTCGAAACCGTCTAAAACCGACCGCGAGGATCGGCGCGGAAGGGCGCAGCTGTCAAGCGTGGGCCGGTTCAGCGCCCCAGCGCGGCGCCCATCCCCGGTTCGGGAAAGCAGGTCGCGGGACGGCCCGCGCTTTCCTGCCAGCGGCCGATCTCGCGCCGGGTCTTGAACCCCGGCAGCCCGTCCACCCCGCCGACATCGCGCCCCCGCGCCTCGAGCGCGCGCTGGATCGTGGCGATCCCGGCCCGGTCAATCCGACCCAGGGCCGCCCAGCGCCCGGAAAAGCCGCCCGAGCCAAAGCCGATCCGGTCGCCCAGATGGCCCACGTAAAGCGCGTAGAGATCGCTCATGTTATAGGCCTTGAGCACATAGAAATTGGGCGTCACCAGAAAGGCCGGGCCATGCCGCCCGGCGGGCATCATCAGAAAGCCCTCGCCCCGCCGCTCGTGCTCGGGGAAGGGGCGGCCCGACACGCGGGTCACGCCCAGAGCCTCCCAGTCGGCGATGCTTTGCCCCCGGTCGGGCCCTTCCAGCGTGCAGGAGACCGACGCAGGCACCCGCACCTCGAACCCCCAGTCGCGCCCGGCCTGCCAGCCATGGCGGGCCAGATAGGTGGCGATCGAGGCGACCGTATCGGGGCCCGAGCGCCAGATATCGGCGCGCCCGTCGCCATCGCCGTCAGTGGCATGGGCCAGATAGGAGGAGGGCATGAATTGCGGCTGGCCCATCGCGCCCGCCCAGCTGCTTTTCATCTGCGCAAGCGGCACCGGCCGGGCCTGGGCAATCTTCAGCGCCGCCACGAGTTCGTCGGCGAAATAGTCGGCGCGGGTCGACATGAAGCCCTTGGTGCCGAGGACGCGAAAGAGGTCATGACGGATCGGGGCGCGGCCATAGGCGCTTTCCCGGCTCCAGATCGCCAGCACGATCCAGCCCGGCACGCCGGTCGCGCGTTCGGCAGCCGTCAGCGCCCCGGCCTGGCGCACCGCCATCTGCCGCCCGGTGGTCGCCGCGCTCCGCAACCCGCCCTCGTCGAAATAGGCGGCGGGCGCGCCGAATTCGGCCTGGCGCTGCGGTCCGGGTGCAGCGGCCTGACCCGGCGGCACCAGATCGGGCAGATCCCAGTCCAGCCGCACCCCGGAAAACGCCGTCTCGAAGGTGGTGCGCGACACGCCCTCGGCCCGGGCGCGCGGCCAGATCCGGGTGTCGAGCCAGGTGCGGAACTGCCGCTCGACCGCCGCCCGGTCGACCGGTTGCGCCACCGCCGCAAAAGGCATGGCCATCAGCATCAGCACCAGAAGGACGGTTCGGATCACGGCGGGCATCGGGTCTCCTGTCCCCGGCCTAGCGGCGCAACAGCGCGGCCTCGGCGGCATCGGTTTCGGCCCAGGCGCGCAGGGCCTCGACGATCCCGGCCGCCGCCCGCGCGCGCCAGTCGGGCGAGGTCAGGTTCTCGCGGTCATCGCGCGAGGACAGGAACCCCATCTCGATCAGCACCGACGGGATGTCGGGTGCCTTCAGCACCGAAAACGCCGCCGACATGTGCGGCGTCTTGTAAAGCTGGCCGACATGGGCGCCGAGCCCGGCGACGATCGCCTCGGCCAGCCGTTCCGACCGGGGCTGGGTATCGGTGCGCGCAAGATCCATCAGAACGCCCGCGATCACGTCGTCCTTGTCGCTGAGATCGACTCCGGCCAACAGCGCGTCGCGGTCGTGGCGTTCGGCCAGTTGCGCCGACGCCCTGTCGGTCGCGGTGTCCGACAGGGTGTAGACCGTGGCGCCCGAAGCATAGCCATCGGCCAGCGCATCGGCATGCAGCGACAGGAACAGATCGGCGCGGGCGGCGCGGGCGATGTCGATCCGGGTTTCCAGCGGCACGAAGACATCCTCGGCGCGGGTCAGCACCGGGTCGAACCCGGCCCGGGCCAGTGCCTCGGCCAGCTCCTTGCCGAAGCTCAGCATCAGGCTCGCCTCGCTGATCCCGGCGCGCTCGGCCCCCGGATCGATGCCGCCATGGCCGGGGTCGATGACCACCCGCAGCGGGCGGCTGCCATCGTTGCGGCGGGGCGGCGGCGGCAGCGGCTCGGGCGCGGGCAGGCCCCAAAGCGCGGTCTGGGCGGGGGGGCCGGCCGGAGCAGCCGCCCGCGCGGGATCGGCCGGGCCAAGCTGCACCGTCAGGCGGGCGCGGCCCGAGACCGGATCGCGCGGCATCTCGGCCGAGGCCAGCGCCATCGGCGCCGCGAGGTCCAGCACCAGCCGCGACCAGCCCGGGCGGATCGTGCCCGCCCGCGCCGCCCTCACCCGGTCGCTGCCGGTCAGCGCAGCGGCGCTGATCCCGCGCCAGTCGACCTCGCGGAAATCGACGACCAGCCGCGGCGGCGCCTCGAGCGTGAAGACCCGGTAGGGCACCGGCTGGCTGAGATCGAGCTGAAGCGCAACGCCCCCGCCCGGCAGATCGTCAAGTGCAGACGCCGCCAGATCGGGCCTGGCCAGCGCCGACAGCGGCTCGGCCGCCGCCGGAGCGGCGACGCCCAGCCAAAGCGCGGCGAGCGCGCGAAAAACCAATGAAATTGCCGTCATAGCTGCTCGATCGCCCCGGTCTTTTCGGGCAGCATAGCGCATGCGGGCAGAGTTCGCCACGCTTGCGGCGCGGGTCTCAGAACCCGGCGGCCTTGCGCAGCATGTTGCCCGCGACGAGGATCAGGAAGACCGCAAAGACCCGTTTCAGCGGCTTGGGGTCCATCGCATGGGCCAGCCGAACGCCCAGAGGCGTCGTGATCAGCGTCATCGCGATGATGACCAGAAAGGCCGGGATGTTGACCGCGCCCAGCGTGAAGGGCGGCCGCGCCCCGTCGGGGATCTGCACGAAGAAGAAGCCCAGAACCGAAGGCACCGCGATCAGCACGCCAAAACCCGAGGCGGTCGCCACCGCGCGATGGATCGGCGCGCCATGGAGCGTCATCAGCGGCACCCCGAAGCTGCCGCCGCCAATCCCCATCAGCACCGACAGGAAGCCCACGACCGGGGACAGAAGCGCCCGCTTGAGGCCCTTCGGCATGGTGTCGCCTAGCCGCCAGTCGCTGCGCCCAAGTGCCATGTACAGCCCGACCGCCATGGCGAGCCCGCCGAAAATGCCCTGAAGCACGACGGACCGCAACGAGGCCGCGACCAGCACCCCGATGACCGCGCCGACTGCGATGCCGGGCGCCCAGCCCTTCAGCACCTGCCAGTCGACCGCGTCCTTCTTGGCATGGGACAACACCGACCGGGTCGAGGTCACGATGATCGTCGCAAGCGAGGTCGCCAGGCAGATCTGCATCAGATAGGCGCTGTCATAGCCGAGACTGTGGAAGGCGTAGAAGAAGGCGGTCACCAGCACGATGCCGCCACCGACCCCCAGAAGCCCGGCCAGAACGCCCGCGATCGCGCCGATCGCCATTAGCAGGACCAGCATGGCCAGAAGCGTCAGTGTGTCGGGCATCGCGCGTCTCCTTCGTCTTGCGGCCCGTGCTTATCCGAGCCCGGACGGAAGGGCCAGCCCGCTCCGCCTGCTTCGCTTCCGGACCAGGGCCGTCCGGGCGTGCTGCACGGGCAAAGCCGCTTTGGCGCCCCGCCCTCTGTCGGACGATTGGCCGGGGGCACCGGTGCCGGGCGGCTCGGACCCGCGCAGTCTGGGGGCTGACGCGCCTTTCCCTGGCTTCCTAAGTCCCCTTCGAGACGGCGCACGCGTCGCGCGGGGCGAACCGCGTCCGGCGAGCGGGGCGAGCCGTCATGCTCGGATTGATCCGGATCTCGGGGCGGACCGTTTCCGGCCATCCGATGTGCGGTCCGACAACTGCCTGTGAACCACGCATCAGCGGTTGGGCCGTTCGGTCGGGGACCGGCCAGCAGATCGGTCTTGTGTCGGTTGCACCATGCTCGTTCCCGGGCCCAAGAATAGATTTTGAAACAATTCGTGGGTTCCAAATGCGGTCACAAGCCCCCTTTTCCTCCGCCCAACATCCCGTTTCTTCTGCGCCTGGACGACGGCGAAAAAGGTTCAGGTCAATTCCGTGCAATCCGGCCAGTCCTGCGGCGCGCGCCCTGGGGGCCGCGGGCTGTGCCGACGGACCGCACCCGTCACGGCTTTCTCGGTCTCGCCGAGAACGCTCGAGCGCAGGTCCTTCGGACCGGTCTTGCGATCCTCCACCATCTCGCGCTTGCGCCACTTCGCGATGGCCTTCGAGTTGATCCAGAATGCCCGGCTCGGCGCCGCGGCTGAAGCTTGCGATCGGTTCGTAATGCGGTTCTGACCGCGCGCGTGCTCGTGGCGCAGCCGTGACCGCCTTGTCCCGTAAGGTTTCCGTCCACTGCAGCGAATGAACGCACCATAAGTCCTTAGGATCAAACACCTAAGGGGTGATTTCATAAGCAATCCCGAATGGCGATCCGGAACAGCCTGCGCGTTCGGTCCTGCTTTCCGGTTTCGAAGGAGCGGCGATTCATTGACACGATCCCGGGCTCAGAAACCAGCCGCTCCGCGCCAAAACCGATCAGACCGACATTCGGGTTGCTTTGGCCAGTCAGGCCCGCCAATCTCGGCTTGGACATTTGCAGCGAGACTTGGTTTTACCTTCGATGCTCGAAGATGCTTTCGCAAATTTCGGCGAACGCTTGGGGAATGCGCGACAGGGCACCAGGTGAATTTCATCATCTGGCCCATCATTCGGCAGATGTCGCCGCAGGTTCCCTGAGCCTGATTGAACAACTCAAATTCCGGGCACGGGCGAATGCGGCTCAGGGGCGGCCGGTGCCCGAGACCAGCGCTGGAAAGGCCGCAGCGGCCTTCCCTGCGGGGAAGGTTTCGGGCTACGATTGGCGGGCTCAGGACGCCGTCATGGGCCGCGCGCTTCCGGACCGGATTCCCCGAGATCGGGTGTTCGTCGGCACCGGGGCCCAGACCGGCGCTCAAGCATTTCTTCTGCGGCCTTCTCACGCTGGCGGACTGGATCGGATCCGACCGAAAGGCGTTCCCATTCGAAGGCAACTTCCGTCCGGACTATTGGAAGACCGCGCGCGGTCGCGCGAACAGGCGGGGGGCCGATATCGGGCTTGCCGAGGGCAGCTTGCACCTGCGCAGTGCGCCCGGCGGGGCCTTGATTTCCGGCCACCCGTCGCACGCCCCGCGCAGCAGGCCGTCGGAGCCCTGCCCGCCAACGAGCGCCTCGTCTTGCTGAAGGCCGAGACAGGATCGGGCGAGACCGAGGCCGCGCCTTGGCGCTTTGCCACTCTGCTGGCCGCCGGAGAGGTCGATGCCCTTTACTTCGCCGTGCCGACGCGGGCAGCGGCGCAGCACCTGCTGCGAAGGGTCCATGCCGCGCTCTTACGCATGTTCGACCCCGCCCCCGAGGCCATTCTTGCGGTTCCGGGGCAGCTTCTGTCGGGAGAGGCCGCAGGCAGGCCCCTGCCGGGCTTCGCAGGGCTTTGGGACGACACCACAACCCGGCCCGCGCGTTGGGCGGCCGAACATGTTGCGCGATGCCTCACAGCGCAAGTGGCCGTGGGGACGGTCGATCGGCTGGCCCTCGGGGGCTTGCGGGTGAAATATGGACATCTGCGCGGCAGCGCGCGGTCCCGGGCGCTTGTGGTGATCGACGAAGTACATGCGTCGGATGCCTGCATGACCGAGGTGCAGCTTGCGATGGTGCGCAGTCATCTTGCGCTGGGCGGTCACGCAATGCTGATGTCCGCAACGCTTGGGTGGCAGCGCGGCGCAAGTGGTTGACCGAGGCGGCGGCCGATCTTGCCACCGATATCGCGCGGCCCTTCCCGGCGATCGGGACCACCCGCGATGCGCAGCCAGTCGCGCCGGACAGCGACGCCGGCAAGGCGGTGCGGATCGAGATGCATCCTGGCCGGTCGCGCGATGCCGCTGCGGTCCCGGCTCTTCAAGCCGCGAACCGGGGGCGCGGGTTCTGGTGATCCGCAATACGGTGCGGCGCGCCCAGAAGACCTTTGCAGCTTGCGATGCCGCTCGCCCTGACCTGCTGCCGGCCGTCGACGGGCAACTGACCCTCCATCACAACCGCTTCGCAGCCGAGGATCGCGCGACGCAGACGCTGGAACAGTCGCTCGACCTTTGTGCCGATCTGCCGATCACCTCGCGCAACCACGACCTGAAGCGCGAAATCGCATTTGAGGCGGCGTCACAGGACTGGCTGTTCGCGCTGGTCAGCCCGCAGACGATGGAGGGGTTTGGCGTGGCCGGGAATGCGGCTTTGCCCGGATGAACGGTGGGTCGTCCTCGCGTGCCATGCTGACCCTGGCCCCGGCAAGGGCGAGGTCGGCCGAGATCGATCCGTCTGCCTGGCGGGCTCGGGATGTGCGCCGCCTGTTGTCGGGGCGCGCGGGGCTTTCCGGCAAGGCGCTGCCTTGGCTCGCCCGCCGGCCCGATGGCCGCTCGCTGGATTTCCAGGCGCTCGCCCCCCCCTGGTCATCGAGATCTGCCGCCGAATCCGGCTACCCCTTCACGACCGACAAATGGCGACAGAGCGCAGCACCTCGAAGGGACCAAGGGTCGCCGCGAAGGAGGCCCGCGGAAATACCGCCGATCCCTGGGCGTCGATCCATCTGACCGAGGGCAAGAGCCCGATTCCGGGCGAGCGGGACTGGACCCAAGCCCTGCTGGTCGATCTGCTGTATCGCGCGAACTGGCTGGTTCCGGTGCCCGCCCTGACCGAAGACGGATGCATTGACTCCCGGAACCGGGACAGTGTCCCCGACACCTTGTCCCGGCAGCCCGAAACGCAGGGCGCGAAGGTCAGGCAGCCTGATGCGTCGAACGTCGCCCGCGCCGGTCAAGGCGTTTCGGGCCGTCCTTCGAGGGGCCTTGCCGAAGCGGTTTGGGGCAGAACGCGCGCCTAGAAATCCTGCCAGCCGCCGTCGTTGACCGCCTGGCGCAAAGGGGCGCTCGGGACAGCTGCCGGCACCGGATCCGGGGCGGACGCAGCGAGACGGGCACGCGCCGGTGCGGGCGCAGTCCCATGTGCCGACGGCCGCCGCTTGAGATCGAACCGCGCCACAAGCCGTTCCAAGGTTGCGGCATCGGAGTTCAGCGTGGTGGACGCGGCCGTCGCCTCCTCGACCATGGCCGCGTTCTGCTGGGTGACCTTGTCCAGTTCGGAAACCCCGACGTTGATCTCGCCCAATCCGACCGACTGTTCCTCGGCCCCTTTCGCGATGTCGGCGACAAGACCCGCGATGTTGCCCACGCGTTCGACGATGTCGGTCAGCGCCTCGCCGGTGCGGTTGACGAGGGCCACGCCGGATTCGACCTCGTCGGAGCTGGTCGAGATCAGGGTCTTGATCTCGCGCGCCGCCTCGGACGAACGCTGAGCCAGCGCCCGCACTTCGGACGCCACGACGGCAAAGCCGCGGCCGGCCTCGCCCGCGCGGGCTGCCTCGACGCCCGCGTTCAGAGCCAGAAGGTTCGTCTGGAAAGCGATGTCGTCGATCACGCCGATGATCTGACCGATGCCGTCCGAAGATCGCTTGATGCGCGACATGGCCCCGACCGCGTCCTTCACCACCAAGCCGCTTTCCTCGGCATGGTTGCAGGCCCGCTTAACCACCTCGGCGACCTCTGCCGCGCCTTCGGCCGCGGCCCGCACGCTCGAGGTCATCTGGTCCAGCGCCGCGGCGGTCTCTTCGAGCGTCGCGGCCTGGTTTTCTGTCCGGTGCGAAAGCTCGTCCGCGGCGGTGCTGATCTCGTCGGTGCGGGTCCGGATCTCGGCCGCGTTCTCGGCGACGATGCCGATCAGGTCGTTCAGCGTATCGATGGTGGCGTTGAAATCCGTCCGCAGCCCTTCGTAATTCTCCGGGAACGGCTCTTCCAGCGACCGGGACAGATCGCCCGAGGCCATCCGCTCGAGCCCCGCCCGCAGGGTCTGGACCACATGCGCCTCTTCCTTCTGGCGCTGGCGCGCTTCCTCGTCGAGCCGGCGCGCCGCCTTCAGCTTGATGCGGAAGGCATCGGCCCGGTCGGCAATCCCACCGATCTCGTCCTGCCGATGCGCATGCGGCACCTCGGTCTCGAGATCGCCGCCCGCCATCCGTTCGAACGCGCCGCCAAGATCGCTGAGCGGGCGCAGCAGCACCCGCAGCATCACAAGCAACACCGCCATGGCGAGTGCGATCAGCACCGCGGTCACGACCAGCCCGGTCTGGCGCTGCACCGCGATCGCATGGTCGATCCGGCTGCGGTCGATGCCGACATAGAAGATCCCGATCGGCTGGCCCTCGGGCCCCATGATCGGCTGATAGACGGTCATGAACGGCCGACCGAGGATGATCGCCTCTCCGCTGTAGGTCTGGCCCTGCAACATCGCCGCCCTGACCGGATTGTCCCGGCCAAGCGGCGTGCCGACCGCGCGCGTGCCGTCGGGTTTCTGGATGTTGGTCGACACACGGACGAAGTCGTCGCTGGCGGCGTCCCAGGCGAAAAGGGTCGCGGTTTCGCCCGACAACCCGCCCACATGGTCGATCAGCGCGTTGTCCGTCAGGTCGGGCAAGCGGTCCCAGGTCACCCGGCTGACCGTGCCGTCGGGCGCGGTTTCAAACCCGATGCCGCCAAAACGGTTGTCGAACTGGTCGATCAGAATGCGCAAGGACGTGGTCTGGCGCTGTTGCGCGGCCTCGCGCATCGCCTCGGCGGTCTGGCGCTGAAGCACCACCCCCTGAACGATGCACAGCACGAGCACGAGCAGGCCCGTACCCAGCGTCAGGACGACCTTCAAGGATAGCTTGCTGAGGCGCATCGTGCCGTCTCCCGAAGGGGCCGGCGCCGCGGCCCTGCCCGCACCGGCCCGAATATCTGTCGTGGCGCCCGTCGCGCCCCATGCCGCCACGCAACCACCGCGGCCGCACCGGACCGGCCGCCAATCCGATCGTTCAGCGCCCGTCCCCGGACCAGCCGCAAATCCAGGCACAAGTCGATCCCGTCCTGTTTCGCCGGTCAAAATTGACGCAGAGTAAATGAAAAAGCGAATCTTGCCCTCACTTCGGGCGGTTCCGAGAGGAACCCCGGCCCGGACAGGACTGCGGCGTCTTTCGGTGTTCCATGATTGTTCCAATCGCGCTAGACTGGTCCGGCAAGAGACGATGGGCAGGGGCATGCTGGATCATGGCGGGCATCTCGCCGGTCTGAACGACCGGCAGCGCGCGGCTGCGAGTCACGGGACGGAGGGTGCGGGGCCGCTTCTGGTCATTGCCGGGGCGGGGTCTGGCAAGACGCGCACCCTGGCGCACCGAGTGGCGCATCTTCTGGCCGGCGGCGCCGATCCGGGCCGGATCCTGCTGATGAGCTTTTCGCGCATGGCCGCGCAAGAGCTGACCCGCCGGGTCGAACGGCTGCTGGCCGGATCCGACCGCGCCTGGCCCGCGGGCGCGCTATGCTGGTCGGGGACCTTCCATGCCACTGGCGCCCGGCTCTTGCGCGAGAATGCGGGCCGACTGGGGATCGACCCCGATTTCGTCATTCACGACCGCGAGGACAGTGCCGATCTGATGAACCTCGCCCGGCATGGGCTGGGCCTCTCTTCGACCGAGAAACGCTTTCCGGCCAAGGGCACCTGCCTTGCGATCTATTCGCGCTGCGTGAATGCGGGCAGCCCGCTGCCCGACGTCCTGGCCGACCGCTTTGCCTGGTGCCTGCCCTGGGAGGACGAGCTGAAACGGCTTTTCGGGGCCTATGTCGCGGCCAAGCAGGCGCAGAATGTGCTGGATTACGACGACCTGCTGCTGGCCTGGGCGCAGGCGATGGAGGACGAAAGCTTCGCGCGCTGGGCCGGGGCGCAATGGGACCATGTGCTGATCGACGAATATCAGGACACCAACCGGCTGCAGGCGCAGATCCTGATGGCGCTGAAACCCGACGGGCGCGGGCTGACCGTGGTCGGCGACGACGCCCAGGCGATCTACGGCTTCCGCGCCGCGACGGTGCGCAACATCCTCGACTTTCCCAAGGCCTTCGAACCGCCCGCCACGGTGATCGCGCTCGACCGCAACTACCGCTCGACCGGGCCGATCCTCGCGGCCGCCAATGCAGTGATCGGGCAGGCGCGCGAGCGCTTTGCCAAGGAGCTCTGGACCGACCGCGCGGGCGGCACCAGGCCGCAACTGGTCACCCTTCCCGACGGCCGCGACCAGGCCCGCCATGTCGCCGGGCGCATCCTTGCCGCGCGCGAGGCGGGGCTGAGGCTGAAGGATCAGGCGGTTCTGTTCCGCACCTCGAGCCATTCGGCCGAGCTGGAAATCGAGCTGACCCGGCGCCATGTGCCCTTCGTCAAGTTCGGCGGGCTCAAGTTCCTGTCGGCCGCCCATGTCAAGGACCTGCTTTCGGTGCTGCGGCTTCGGCAGAACCCGCGCGACCGGGTCTCGGGCTTTCGGATGCTGCAGCTTGTGCCCGGGATCGGCCCGGGCACGGCCGCGCGGGTGCTTGACGCGCTCGAGGCCGCCCCTTCCCCGGCCGAGGCGCTGCGCCGCCTGGCGCCGCCGCCCCGCGCCGCCGCCGACTGGCCCGCGCTGGTCGAGCTGTTGACCGCGCCCGCCGGATGGCCGGACCTGATCGGCGCCGCCCGCGCCTGGTATGCCCCGCATCTGGACCGGCTTCACGAGGATGCCGAAAGCCGCCGCGCCGATCTGGAACAGCTTGAACGGATCGCGGCGGGCTATCCGGATTGCGCCCGGTTCCTGACCGACCTGACGCTCGATCCGCCCGAGGCCACCAGCGCCGAGGCGGGTGTGCCGCTGCGCGACGACGACTATCTGATCCTGTCGACGATCCATTCCGCCAAGGGCCAGGAATGGCGGTCGGTCTTCGTGCTGAATGCGGTCGATGGCTGCATCCCGTCCGATCTGGGCACCGGATCGGAGGCCGAGATCGAGGAGGAACGGCGGCTGTTGTACGTGGCGATGACCCGCGCCAAGGACAGCCTGGCGCTGGGGGTGCCGCTGAAATTCCATGTGACCCAGCAGGCCCGGTTCGGCGACCGCCACCTTTATGCCCGGCGGACACGCTTCATCCCCGACTCGATCCTGAGCCAGTTCGAGCAGGTCTATTGGCAGGACCCGCCCGGCCCCGACGGACCGGCAGATGGGACCGAGGCGCCCCGGCTCGACCTGCGCCGCCGGATGCGCGACATGTGGGCCTGACCCGGCCCGCTCAGAAAGACAGAAACCGGCGCCGCGCCTCTTCGGCGATGGCCTGGCGCATCTGCAGATCGGCCAGTTCGGCCATCGCGGTCTTGCGTTCCGCCGGATCGGTCAGCGAAGCCAGTCGGGCCTTGCAGGCAAGAACCTGCTTTTTCAACGAGATTTCTTCCGGCAGCGCGCCCGCCTCGGCCATGATCCGGAACCCCGCCGCCTCGGCCGCGCCGACGAAGGCATCGCCCGTCCGGTCGGGCAGCGGCTCCCCCTCGCCCGCGAGCCCCTGCAGCTGGCCGCGCGCCTGGGCCTGCAGGATCCGGCGCTCGACCAGTCTGGACATCCACGACATCGCCACTCTCCTTCGCGGCACCAGCCCCCGCATTCCGCCTCTGGACGGCGGTTTCCCCATTCCTTATATAATTGGTAGGAATTACAGGAGCCGCCATGACCGAGCCGCAGGGAAAGCTTGAAGGCACGCCGCTCATCGAGCCCTCAAGCACCGACCATCCGATGTACGACCAGGTCGTCCAAGCCTGCCGTACCGTGTACGATCCCGAGATCCCGGTCAATATCTACGATCTGGGCCTGATCTACACGATCATCATCGATCCCGAGAACGTGGTGCGGATCACCATGACGCTGACCGCGCCCGGCTGTCCGGTGGCGGGCGACATGCCCGGCTGGCTGCAGGAGGCGGTCGAGCCGCTGCCGGGCGTGAACCGGGTCGAGGTCGAGATCACTTGGGACCCGCCCTGGGGGATGGACATGATGTCCGACGAGGCGCGGCTGGAACTGGGCTTCATGTAGCCCGGCCGCGCCGCCTGCCCTTGCCGGTCAGGGTCCGGGCTCTTGCAGGAGGCCCACCGCGCCCTAGCTTGGCCCCGAAGGAAACGAGGTACGCAATGTTCGGCATTCCCGGAAAACAGGCTGTCAGCCTCACCCCCGCCGCGGCGGCGGAGGTCGCGCGCCTGATGGACCAGCAAAACGCCCAAGGGCTGCGCATCGGCGTCAAGAAGGGCGGCTGTGCGGGCATGGAATACACCATGGACTATGTCGCCGAACTCGATCCGATGGACGAGATCGTCGAACAGGGCGGCGCCCGGGTCGCGATCGCGCCGATGGCGCAGATGTTCCTCTTCGGCACCGAGATCGACTACGAGACCTCGCTGCTGGAATCGGGGTTCAAGTTCCGCAACCCCAATGTGGTCGATGCCTGCGGCTGCGGCGAATCGATCAAGTTCCGCGAGACCGACGCCGCCGAGGGCTGATCGCCTCTCCTCCGCATGCTCCGGCCCCGCACTGTCCGGCGCGCCTCGCTTGCGCGGAAAAGGACCGTTCCGCCCGGCCGGGAAATCGCCTAGGAAGGCCGGAATCATCATCAGCGACAAGGGAGTGAGCGCATGCGCAGGAAGCTGGCGGCCGGAAACTGGAAGATGAACGGGCTGAGCGGCGCGCTTGGCGAGGCGGTCGCGCTGGCCGCGGCCCATCCCGCCCCCGGCATCGACATCCTGCTCTGCCCGCCTGCCACGCTGCTCGACCGGATGGCGGATTCGGTCCATGGCTCGAAGGTCGCGGTCGGCGGACAGGATTGTCACCCGCTGGTGTCGGGCGCCCATACCGGCGACATCTCGGCCGAGATGCTGGCCGATGCGGGCGCGAGCTACGTGATCCTCGGCCATTCCGAGCGCCGCGCCGATCACGGCGAGACCGACGCGCTGATCCGCGCCAAGACCGAAGCCGCGCTGGCCGCGGGCCTTGCGGCGGTGGTCTGCGTCGGCGAGACCGAGGCCCAGCGCGACGCGGGCGAGACGCTGGCGGTGGTCGGCGCGCAGCTCTCCGGGTCGCTGCCCGATGCGGGCGTCACCGCCGAGACCGTCGTCGTGGCTTACGAGCCGGTCTGGGCCATCGGCACCGGCCGGGTGCCGACGCTCGAGCAGATCGCCGAGGTGCATGACAGCCTGCGCGCCGCGCTGAAAGACCGCTTCGGCGCCGCGGCCGACGGCATCCGGCTGCTCTATGGCGGGTCGGTAAAGCCCGGCAACGCGGCCGAGATCTTCGCGACCTCGAATGTCGACGGCGCGCTGGTCGGCGGCGCCTCGCTGAAGGCTTCGGATTTCTCGGCGATCATCGCAGCGCTTGAGGCCGCCCCGGCGGCCTGAGGCCGCCCCCGGCAAAGCCGGAGCGGCAAAAGCGACGGAAAGTCCCGAAATCGAAGACCCGTGGCGTTCCGAGACGTGCGCGCGCGGCCTATGCGAAACAGTCGCTGAAACCCTGGCGCGGCCATTGCCGCGACGAGCGCGGGCCGCGAGTGACGCGGCCCGCAGCGGCGGAGCCTGAGCCCGCTCAGTAGCCCAGGGCCGCGCGGATCTGCGCCACAACCGGCGGCACCAGAACCGGCGCGTCGGCCGCGCCCTCGGCTGCGGCGGTCAGCAGTGCCTTCTCGTCCTCTGGAAGATCCGAGGCCGCAATGAGTTCGGCCACCGCTCCGGCATCGAACCCGTCCTCGGTCAGCGCAAAGGGCAAGGCCGTCCCGGCCGCGGATGCGTCGGCCTGCGACCCGGCCTCGGGCGCTTCCGCTTCAGGGCCTTTCCCTTCCGAGGCCGGTTCCGCCCCTCCCGGGTCTGCCGTCTCCGTTGCCTCCGCGCTCTCTCCGTCTGCGCCCTCTTCGTCCGTGCCCTGATCGTCTGCGTCCTGGCCCGCCGCTGCCGGGTCCTCTGCGCCCGCCCCGTCCAGGGCCGGGTCGTCCTGCGGCATGGCGGTATCCGGGGCACGCCCCTCTTCGGGAACCACGGCCTTGACGCTGCCATCGCCCGAACCGACCGCTTCGGTCTCCTCCGGGGTCCCGCCCGCCGCGGGGGCCTCGGCCGACTCGGTCGGCGTCTGCTCGCCGACGCTCATGTCGTCATCGGCCGAGGCCATGCCCGAGTCGGCCTGAGGCCCGGTCGCGGCCTGATCCTCCGGCACTCCGTTATCCTCCGGCGCTCCGACCGGCGCCTCGGGAGCCTGGCCCTCGGCAGGCCCGGGAGCCGCCTCGGCCGCGGGGGCGTCGGCCGCGTCGGGAGCCGCCTCTGCGGGTTCAGGCGTCGCTTCGGGCGCGGCCTCTCCGGATGCGGGGACATCCGCGCTTCGCGCCCCGGGACCGGCCATGTTGCCCAGATACCAAAGGAACCCGCCCAGCCCGAAAGCGGCGAGAATGACGATCGCTGCAAGAGCCTTTTTCATCCTATCCTCCTCTGCCGCCGGAGCGTCCTGCCCCGGCTCTCGCCCCAGAGCTTGTCGCATGCCCCCACCTGCGGCAAACCGGCCCGTCGCCGCAGGCCCAGAGCCTTGCCCGCAGACGGAAAACCGCCTTGAAGCGCGCCCGCCCCGGCGGTAACTTGGGGTCTACTCAATTGCAACGATCCAAGGAGCGACACCATAGCCCGCCGACCTCACAACGCGCCGCCAACGCGCGATACCGGCCCTCGCATCAACGGACGCATCCGCTGCCCGGAAATCCGCCTGATCGGCGCCGAGGGCGAAAATCTCGGAGTCGTGGCCCCCGCCCGCGGCATGGAACTGGCCGAACAGGCCGGGCTCGATCTGGTCGAGATCTCTCCCAATGCCACGCCGCCGGTCTGCAAGATCATGGATTTCGGCAAGTTCAAGTATGAACAACAAAAGCGCGAATCCGAGGCCCGCAAGAAGCAGAAGGTGATCGAGGTCAAGGAAATCAAGTTCCGCCCCAACACCGACAGCCACGACTACGAGGTCAAGATGCGTTCGGTCATCAAGTTCCTCGAGAACGGCGACAAGGTGAAGGTGACGCTCCGGTTCCGCGGCCGCGAGATGGCGCACCAGAATCTCGGGCGCGAATTGCTGGAACGGGTGGCCGAGGACGTCAAGGAAATCGGCAAGGTCGAGAACATGCCTAAGCTCGAAGGCCGCCAGATGGTGATGATGATCGGGCCGGCCAAGTAAAAAAATCCGCCCGTCCAGCGATCGGCCGCCCTTCGGGGCGGCTTTTTCGTTATAATTGTTCTTATCTCGACAAAGGTAACGCGAGGTCAACCGTCGCGGCGGATAGTCCCATCGCATCCGCTTGCGCAACAGGGAGACCGTCAGCGTCATGGCCGAAAAGAAACGTCAGCCGGCACGTCTTTGGGCCTATGGGCTTCAGGGCCAGACACGCGAACGCGTCGCCGAGGTTGGCAAGATCCTGCTGCCGCATCTCGATGCGGTGCTGGCGAGTTTCTATGAAGACATCGCCAATACCCCCGACTGGGACGCGTATTTCACGACCGAAGCGCTGCGCGCACACGCCCGCAAGAAGCAGAAAGAGCACTGGATTCTCATGTTCAGCTCGAACTTCTCGCAGACCTATTTCGAAAGTGCGGAAAAGATCGGCCGGGTCCACCACCGGATCGGCCTGCCGATCAGCCATTACACCGCGGCCTATGCCCGGGTCGGTCTGGCGCTTCAGGGCCTCATCATGGCCGAGGTGCGCAAGAAATCCTTCCTCGGGCGCGGCGACCCGACCCCTTACATGGACGCCCTGTCGCGCGTGCTGATGCTGGATACCGAGGTCGCGAACTCCGGCTTCTTCGCCGCGCAGGCCGAGGAATACGAGACCCGGCTTTCGACGCTGGGCCGCAATTTCGAGGATGACATCGGCCGCATCACCGATGTGCTGTCGGCCTCGATGCGCCGTCTCGACGATGCGGCGGGCACCATGACAACCGAAATCTCCCGCGCCCGGCAAGGCGCCGACTCGCTGTCGGACAACGCCTCGAGGATCGCCACCAGCGCGCAATCGGTCGCCTCGGCGATCGACGAACTGTCTGCCTCGATCACCTCGATCACCCAGGACGTGAACAATGCCGCTTCGGCTTCGGCCAATGCGATGGCAGAGGCCGAGGCGTCTTCGGAACAGGTGGAAAGCCTGCAATCCGCGGCCGAGGAAATCGGCGAGGTGGTCAACCTGATCGCCGAGATTGCCAAGCAGACCAATCTTCTGGCGGTGAACGCCACGGTCGAGGCCTCGCGCGCGGGCGATGCGGGCAAGGGCTTTGCCGTGGTCGCTTTCGAGGTCAAGGCCCTGGCCGAACGGATCAGCCAGGCGACCAGTTCGATCAACGACCGGATCAAGCGGATCCAGTCCGAAACCCAGCTGATGGGCACGCGGATGACCGGCATCAGCGACTGCGTCAGCCGGGTGCGATCCTTCTCGGACAGCATCCGCGTTGCGGTGGCCGAACAGACCCAGGCCGCCCAGCATATCTCCCAGCATGCCGAGTCGACGGCCTCAAGCACCACCGACATGGCCCAGATGATCCACGACGTCTCGCATCGGGTGGAACGATCTGGCGACACGTCCATGGCGCTCAAGGACGCGGTCGGCACCGTATCGGGCGAGGCGGGCACATTGTCGGACAAGGTCCGGAATTTCCTCGTCGCATTGCGCGCCGCCTGAGCGAAGCCGGACCCGTCACGCGCAGGAGCGCGCCAATCGCCGATGCGCTGCCCCCCCCCGGGGCACAGCCGCCTTGCCCCGATCAGGCCTGCCGCAATCGCGCCCGGTCTCAGAGCCAGATGCCCGGTGCGCACGCGCAGATACCGGGCGTCCCGGCTTCAGGGCTGCCGCGGTCCGCATCAGCCCCGAGGACAAAGGCCGCCTGTCAAACATCTGAAAGCAGAGATCCGGTACCCGATCGCCCTCTTTTCGAAAAAGCGGCGCCCGATGGCGCCGGGCGGTCGGTCCAGGCATCTGGTGGATCGGATTGACGATGACCCTGTCCGGCCCTGGCATCCAAGCTTTGCAGACCTATCCATATGGCGCGAGCCCAATGAGGATCTTGGGCCTGCGGGCGAAGTTGCAGGCCGCCATCACGTGCGCGGGGCGGGTGCGGAACCGGCAACAGGGCCATGAGATCGGGCCCGATCATGGACGACAGGGACATGATTTTCCCGGTGACGCGCCGAGCCCCAACAAGACAACGGGGCCCATTCACCTCGCCGCACCCGGTGCCAGCACGCGTGGCGCCATCACCCGCCGCCAGTCGAGGCTCTCGAACAGCGCCCCGGATCGGGCGCGGGGCAGCCAACCCGTCCCGCACCTTCGGCCAGATGATGGACCCGCTCCCGAGGCGTTTGCAGATCGGCACCGGGCCGCTTCCGTTCCAGACGAGGATCTGCAGCCGGTCGCCCCGCGTCGACCGGACCACGACCGTCAGCCCGGAATACGGGTCGAGGCCCAGTTCGTGTCTCGCGCCGTCGCCGCCAGCCCGTCATGCCCCCGTCAGGATCGTGGCAGGCACTCGGATCACCATGTCACCTGTCTCGATCCGATCCCGATAGAATTCCTGCGCAAGGTCCGGCGCGTCGACCACCGACGGCGTGAACTCAGGGAGGCTCAGCGAGCCTGCCGCATCCAACGGAAGCGCAAGCCACCCATCACGGGCCTGCCGGCACCGCGTCGTCAGTTGCGACGGCAAGAGCCGATGCCGCCGAGCGACGTCGCCCACACGAGCCCCGGGCCCGAAGCTCTCCAGGACACTCCGCGCCGTGACCTCCTCCGGCCGGCTCCTCCAGACCATAGAACAGGCCGTCCGCCATTCCGACCTGAACGCCGGGCACGAGGGAAGACGGCACGGCCTCGGATCGCTCAGGAAACCGCAACGCCAAGGGGGGGGGAATCGCTCGCTTTCTGCGGAATGGACCGCGCCATCGAACCAGGGGATCCAACAGCTGGTGCGACGCGGCCGATCCCCGCGTCAGGGCCAAACCAGCGCCTCCGGACACCAAAGACAGAGCGACTTTCCGGCGCGGGGCGGCCGAAGTGCTGCCCCGGACAGACCGATGGCACAGGAGGCCGAGAGCCTTCGCAACCAAAGCGGTCCATGGGCCAATGCCGGCGGTCCGAGGACGTGCGGGCCAGCGCGCAGCCCGCCGCGGGCCGGACTGCAGGCCCGCCCCCCCCGGGCTCAGGCCTCGCGCGGCTGCGGACGCGACGGGATCTCTTTCAGAAGCCCGCCCACCGCCATGTCGGCAATGGCGGCAGCATCGACCTCGATGCCGCAAGCCACCCGCTCCAGCACCCAGTCGGCCCCGTTCAGCGCGGGCGAGCGGGCACAGCCCGGCAGCCCGATCACCGGCCGCCCGCCCTGCGCGCCCAGAAACAAGAGGTTGCCCGGATCGACCGGCATGCCGAACCGTTCGACCGTCCCGCCCGCAAGCCGCACCGCCTCGGGCCCCACGTCGCGCGGGTCCGAGGTGGCAGAGCCGGTCAGGATCAACCCGATCTCGCCCGGCAGATCGGCCAGCGCCGCCGCCATCGCCCCGGCCTCGTGCGGCACGACCCGCACCGCACCGAGAGAAATCCCCAGTGCCTTCAGCCGGGTTTCGACCGCAGCCTCGCCCTTGGCGGTCAGGCCCGGCTTTTGCCCCACCACCTCGGACAGGATCAGTCCCGCCGACCGCCGCCGCACCGGATGCACCCGCAGCGCCGAACGCCCGGCCTCGCAGGCCCGGGCAAGCGCCGCGCCGGGAACGGCATAGGGCAGGATCTTGACGGTGCCGACCAGCATGCCGGGCGCGACCCGGACCAGCGGCGCAAGGGTCGCCAGCGTGATGCCGGAGTGGACCCGATTGATCGCCTTGACCGCCGCGGCGTCGAGCCCGACGACCCCGGGGCCGACCGCGTGCAGGTTCACCCGCCCCCGCGCCGCCGCCCCGATCCGGAGCGCCGCGGCCAAGGGGTCCGGAACCAGCGCCGCCGCCAGCCGCGCCGCCGCAACGTCCTCGGTCACGTCGTCCGGATCGGGGCGCGCGACCGTGACCGAGGCGATCCCCGCCGCGGCCAGCGCCGCGCCATCCTCGGCCGTCAGCACGCGGCCTTTCTGCAGCCGCCGCCCCGCCAGCGTCAGCGAATGCGCCAGGATCGCGCCCTCGGCCTCGGAGGGCGGCACCGGACCGAAACGCATCAGCCCCGCCTCAGCCGCTGGACGATCTCGGCCAGGATCGCGACAGCGATCTCGGCTGGCGATCGGGCTCCGATATCGAGCCCCACCGGCGCGTGGATCGCCGCGATCCGGTCGGGCGTCAGCCCGGCCGCCTGCAACCGCTCGACCCGCCTGGCATGGGTGCGGGGCGAGCCGAGGCAGCCCAGATAGAACGCCTCGGACTGAAGCGCGGCCAGAATCGCCGGATCGTCGAGCTTGGGATCATGGGTCAGGGTCACGACCGCGGTGCGGGCGTCGAGGCCGAGGCCCGCCAGCGCCTCGTCCGGCCAGGCGTCGATCAGGGTCTCGCCGGGAAACCGCGCCTCGGACCCGAAGGCCGGGCGCGGGTCGATCACCACCGGGGCAAAGCCCGCCAGCCGCGCCATCCGCACCAGCGGCTGGGCGATATGGACGGCCCCGACAACGGCAAGCCGCAACGGCGGATTGTGAATCCCGATGAAGGCCGCCCCCTCGAAGCCCGAGCGGTCGGCGCGCATCCGGTCGGCCAGAACCGGCCCGAGCCCCGGATCGCCGGGCTCCGCAAGGCGCCGCGCCCAGCTGTCGGTTTCGACCACATAGGCCACCGCCCGGCGCGCGGCCCGGGCCGCGACCAGATCGGCCAGAAGCGCCTCGGGCAGCGCCGCCCCCACCGGCTCGACAAGCACACGAATGCGGCCGCCGCAGGCGAGCCCCACGGCAAAGGCATCCTCGTCGCTGACCCCGAAGTCAAGCAGGCGCGGGCGGCCGTCGCCCAGCGCCTCGAGCGCCTCGGCGATCACCGCGCCCTCGACGCAGCCGCCCGAAACCGACCCCGCCATGCCGCCCGCGCCCGAAACCGCAAGCTGGCTGCCGACCGGGCGCGGCGCGCTGCCCCAGGTCTCGACCACGGTGGCCAGCGCCGCACCCTGCCCCGTCCGGTGCCATTCCAGCGCGGTCTCGGGGATCGCGTCATGGTCTGCGATCTGCATGGATGGTGCCCTCCCTCGGCCCGGATATTGGGGGGCCAGGCCGCCGGGGGGAATAGGCAAAAGGTGGCGACCCCGCCCGCCAGAGGTCCGGCGGGCGGGGGCCGAGGCCGATCATTCGGCGGGCGCGGCCTTCGCGGCTTCGGCCGCCGCGGCGCGGGCGGCCTTGCGTCCGACGATCCGGCGCGGCAGCAGGATCGCGATCAGGATGAAGGCAGCCCCCATCACGATGCCCGCAAGATCGCCTTGCAGCGCCGGAATCGCGGCCGGGTAATCGGCCCCCGGGATGGCGCCCAGCGTCCATTTCTCGCCGTTCAGAAATCCGATCGAGTCCCAGAAGGGATAGGTGATCATGAAGCCCGCGGCGCCGACGAGCCCACCCGCCACGAAGAACAGCGCGTCGATCCGGCCGACGGCAAGCCCGCAGAGCCCGGTGCCCGGGCAATAGCCCGCGATGGCCCAGCCGAAGCCGAGGATCGCGCCACCAAGCAACACCCCCACATGGACCGCCTTCACCGACATGTGGCCCACATCGACAAGCCCGTAGATCTGCCCCGCGAAGATCAGGATCGAGGCGGTGCCGATGGCCACGAGGATCGTCTTCATCAGGTTGGTATCGGTCAGCGTCAGCATCTTCGCGATCCAGTTCGGGTTCGTGGCCCCGATCCGGTCGAGCATCGCGCCGAAGGCCGCGCCCAGAAGCCCGGCGATGACAAGGGTCATGGTCATAGCTCAGCCCTCCTTCTTCAGAAGCATCATCGCCGTCGGGAAGGCGGTCAGGAACGCCCCGAAGGCAAAGACATAGCCCGAGACCGAGGTCTGCATCATCCCCGACATCATGTGCCCCGAGGTGCAGCCGCCCGCGAGCCGCGCGCCGTAAAGCACCAGAACGCCGCCCGCGAAGGCCAGGACCCAGCGCAGCGGCCAGAAGCCGCCGGTATTGGCGCGGTACATGGCGGGTACGTTGCGCTCGCCCTTCGGCACGGTCGAGCGGATCAGCGAGGACAGGAACGCTCCCACCATCATCGCCAGCACGAAGACCACCGGATAGGTCAGCGGGTTGCCCGCCTCGTCCGCCAGCGCCCCGCCCGATTTCGCCAGATAGGCGTTGGTCGAGGTGAAGCCCTCGGCGGTTTGCGTGACGATGCCCGCGTCGGGCTGCTGGAGGTTCCACAGGATGGCGTCGAGCACCACGAACTGGGTCGAGACGCCGATCGGCTTGGCCAGAAGCACGGCCAGGAAGAACACGATCCCAAGGAGCGGACCGCCAATCTTCCAGTTGAGTGGCATGGGTTTCACCGGATTTCACTCCCCTCATTATATTCTCTGTTTGGAATATAATGACAGCGCCCGACGAGTCGGATCAAGACGGATCGCCTGTGACAAAAACGGGAACGGAAAACGCGAAAAACGCCGTGGGAGGGAGGGCCCACGGCGTTTCACTGACCGGCATCCGGGGAGGGAGGACCCCTTTGATGCCGAAATCCTGTGTTGGGAAAGACACAGGGACTCGCTGCAGGCTTGCTGGCGTCGGCTGGGAACGTTCCGACGCCGCCCGCAAACAGTGACTGTCAGATGTATCTTTCGCCGGGCCGTCACTTTGATCTGGATCAAACCGGTCCGGAATGTCGCATGGCGGCCAGCAGGCGGTCGCGTTCGCCGGTGTCGCGGGCCTCGGAGACGGCGTCGGCAAGCTCTTCCAGCGAGCGGACCGAATGGCCCGCGCGAAAGCAATCCACATGGGGCAACATCGCCTGTATTCCCCGGGCCCTGGGCGCGAATCCGTCCCAGCGCAGAAGCGGGTTGATCCAGATGAGACGGCGCGCCGAGAGATGCAGCCGCTCGATCTCTCGCGACAGGATGTCCGCCTCGTCGCGGTCGAGCCCGTCCGTGATCAGCAGCACCACCGCACCGGTCCCGAGAACCCGGCGCGACCAGTCGCGGTTGAAGGCATGCAGCGCGCTGCCGATTCGGGTGCCGCCGTCCCAGTCGGGGGCCTCGGCCCCGGCCGCGCCAAGCGCCGCGTCGACGTCGCGGGTCGCGAGATGGCGGGTTATGTTGGTCAGGCGGGTGCCGAACGTGAAGGCATGCACCCGCGCCCAGCCCGCACCCCTGGCGTTCGAGACGGCGTGCAGGAAGTGCAGCACCATGCGCGAATATTGCGACATCGACCCCGAGATGTCGCAGAGCACCACCAGATTGGGCCAGCGCGGGCGCCGATTTTTCTGCGAAAAATCGCGGACCTCCCCGCCCGCGCGCAGGGAGGCGCGCATCGTGCCGCGCCAGTCCGGCAGCCGCCCGCGCCGCGCGGCCTGGCTGCGGCGCGATACAAGGGGCGCCACCGGCAGGCGCAGCCGGGCCAGCATCCGCTTCGCCTCGGCGGTCTCGGCGGTGCTCATCTGCTCGAAATCCAGGCTCTTCAGCCGTTCGCGTGCCGACTGGGTGCCGGTCGCGTCGATCTTGATTTCCTCTTCCGGCGCCGGGCCGGACGGATCAGGCAGGTCGCGCGGCACGCCGTCCAGCAGCGCTTCGGCCGCGCGCTTTTCGGCCGGCCGCGCCCGGCGCTCTTCCGCGGCGCCCCGCAGCGCGGGCAGCATCAGGCTCATCATGTGTTCGAGAAAGCGCGGGTCGCGCCAGTACAGCCGGAACACCTGGTCGAAGACCGCGCGATGCTCGGGGCGCGACACGAAACAGGCGGCGAGCGTGTGGTGAAAATCGGCCCGGTCGGTGAAGCCAGCCGCCTCGACCGCGCGAATGGCATCGATGGCCCGGCCCGGGCCGACCGGCAGCCCTGCCCTGCGCAGGGCACGCGCGAAATGAAGGATGTTGTGCGAGAGCTTCCCCTCGTCGGGGATGCCGAGGGCGGGATAGTCGGCCATCTTCATCCACTCCGGGGCGCGGCGGGGTCAGGCGGTCGCAAGTTCGGCCCTCACCGCATCCAGAAGGCGCCGCGCCTCGGAGCCTTCGAGCCGCTGAATGTCGTCCTGGTATTTCAGAAGCGCGCCGATGGTGTCGGCGATCACCTCGGGCGAAAGGCCGATCACGTCGAGGGCGAGCAGGCATTTGGCCCAGTCGATGGTCTCGGCCACGCCCGGTTTCTTGAACAGATCCTCGTTGCGAAGCCGCTGCACGAAGGCCACGATCTCGCGGCTGAGGGTTTCGGCCGCCTCGGGCGCGCGGGCCTGCAGGATCTCGAGCTCGCGGGAGAAATCGGGGTAGTCGACCCAATGGTAGAGGCAGCGGCGCTTCAGCGCGTCATGGACCTCGCGGGTGCGGTTCGAGGTCAGGATGACGATCGGCGGCTCGGCCGCGCGGATCGTGCCGAGTTCGGGGATCGTCACCTGGAAATCGCCCAGCGCCTCCAGAAGGAAAGCCTCGAATGGCTCGTCGGTGCGGTCGATTTCATCGATCAGCAGCACGGGTGCGCCACCGGGCTGCGGCCGCATCGCCTGCAGGAGCGGCCGTTCGATCAGGAAGCGTTGATCGAAGAGTTCGGCCTCGAGCCCGGCGCGGTCGGCACCGCCCGCGGCCTCGGCCGTGCGGATCGCGATCATCTGGGCCGCGAAATTCCATTCGCAGACAGCACTTGCCGCATCGAGCCCTTCGTAGCATTGCAGCCGGATCAGCTTGCGGCCAAGCGCGGCGGCGATGGCACGGGCGATCTCGGTCTTGCCGGTGCCGGGCTCGCCCTCGAGAAACAGCGGCCGCCCCAGCCTCAGCGCCAGAAAGGCCACTGTCCCCAGCGCGCGGCCGCAGACATAGTTCTGGCCCGCCAGCATCGCCTGCACCGCGTCGATGGACCCGATCGCTTCTGCCACCCGCCCTGTCCTCCTCTGTGCCGTTCCGTTTTCGCGCCCGTCCGCCCCCTGCGCCGGGACCGGCGATTGCCCCACCCTGCCCCGCAGGCTATGCCTCGTCCATAAGCCTAAAGGAGGAGGAACGGCCTTGGAGAGCCCGCTGAAACCGAAGGATGCGCCAGAGCTTGCGCGGTTCGACTGGGAGGACCCGCTGCGGCTGGAGAACCGGCTGGACGAGGACGAACGGATGCTGCGGGACGCGGCGCGGGCCTTTGCCCGGGACCGGCTGCAGCCGCGCGTGACCGAAGCCTTCCGGAACGAGACGGTCGAACCGGGGCTGTTCCGCGAGATGGGCGAGGCCGGGCTGTTGGGGGTGACGCTGCCCGAGGCCTATGGCGGGCTCGGGGCCTCTTACGTGACCTATGGCCTTGTCGCGCGCGAGATCGAGCGGGTCGATTCGGGCTATCGCTCGATGATGTCGGTGCAGTCCTCGCTGGTGATCTATCCGATCTACGCCTACGGCTCGGAGGCGCAGCGCCAGCGCTATCTGCCGGGGCTGGCGCAGGGTACGCTGATCGGCTGTTTCGGGTTGACCGAGCCCGAGGCCGGGTCGGACCCGGGCAGCATGAAGACCCGGGCCGAGAAGACCGCCACCGGCTATCGGCTGACCGGCACCAAGACCTGGATCTCGAACGCGCCGATGGCCGATGTCTTCGTGGTCTGGGCGAAATCCGAGGCCCATGGCGGCAAGATCCGCGGATTCGTTCTGGAAAAGGGCATGGCGGGGCTTTTGGCCCCGAAGATCGAGGGCAAGCTGTCGCTGCGGGCCTCGCCCACGGGCGAGATCGTCATGGACGGGGTCGAGGTCGGCGAAGAGGCGCTTTTGCCCGGGGTCGAGGGGCTGAAGGGGCCGTTCGGCTGTCTGAACCGGGCGCGCTACGGCATCGCCTGGGGGGTGATGGGCGCGGCCGAGGCCTGCTGGCATGCAGCGCGCGCCTATGGGCTCGACCGCCGTCAGTTCGGCCGCCCGCTGGCCGCGACGCAGCTGTTCCAGAAGAAGCTTGCCGACATGCAGACCGAGATCGCGCTGGGGCTGTCGGCCTGCCTGCAGGTCGGGCGGCTGATGGACGAGGCCCGCGCCGCGCCCGAGGCGATCAGCCTGATCAAGCGCAACAATTGCGGCAAGGCGCTGGAGATCGCCCGCGCGGCCCGCGACATGCATGGCGGAAACGGGATTTCCGACAGCTATCCGGTGATCCGCCACATGGTGAACCTCGAGACGGTGAACACCTACGAGGGCACGCATGACGTGCATGCGCTGATCCTCGGCCGGGCGCAGACCGGGCTGCAGGCCTTTTTCTGAGGCCCCGAGGCCCCGTCTGACGGCCGGGATCTTGCACGCCGGGGGCTCTGCCCCCGGACCCCCGGGGTATTTCAGCCAAGAAGAAGGGACAGGCCCTTCGCCGCGCTGGGTTTCGGGCTGAAACCGGCGTATGTGGAAGCCGTGCCTTTTCGTGCAGGAGTGCCCGCAATGCCCTTGGATCTGTGGTTTGCCTTTGCCGTGGCTTCGGCTCTTCTTTTGATGAGCCCGGGGCCGACGGTCCTGCTTGTGCTGAGCTATGCCCTGAGCCAGGGCCGGCGGGTGGCCGTGGCGATGGCCCTGGGTGTCGCGCTGGGCGATCTGATCGCGATGACCGCCTCACTGGCAGGCCTGGGCGCGCTGGTGCTGGCCTCGGCCACGCTGTTCTCGGTGCTGAAATGGGTGGGGGCGGCCTATCTGGTCTGGCTCGGGGTCAAGCTTTTGCGGAGCCGTCCGGCGGCACTGGAAGAGGAGAGCGGCGGCGTGCCAGAGCAGCGCCCGGCCCGGGCGATTTTCGCCCATGCCGCGCTGGTCACGGCGTTGAACCCGAAATCGATCGCGTTCTTCATCGCGTTCGTTCCGCAATTCCTGCGGCCCGAGGCGCCGCTGGCGCCGCAATTCGCAACGCTGATCGCCACATTCGTCGGGCTCGCCGCGCTGAACGCGCTGAGCTATGCGCTGCTGGCCGACCGGCTCAGGGCGCAGATCCGGCGGCCTTCGGTGCTGCGCTGGATGACCCGGGCCGGGGGGGGCGCGCTGATCGGCATGGGGGCCCTGACCGCGACGGCGGCGCGCAACTGACCGGCCCCGGGGCGATTTTCCGCTGACCGGACGCCGTGCCGCGCAGGTCCGCGAAAAACGCGCCTTTCGGACGCCGCAACTTGGCTTTAGGCTTCCCCACGGTTGTAGAGGTGGGCATGAAGGACCGGTTCGCGAGCGAGAGCGAGACAGGCCGCTGGCACACGTTGCTGGACCGGTCCGGCACGGGGGCGTGGGTCAAGGCGCTTGGCCCCGACCATGCTGCCGTCTGGGCGGCAGGGGGTGGCACGCTTCTGGTCACCTTCGAGCAGGCCCGCGAGATCCTGACCGGAGCGACCGCCGGCCACACACTGGCCGCCCAGCTGGCCGAGCCCGCGGGCTGGTCGCGCCTGACCCTGGTGGCCCATGGCGCGACCTGGTTCCGCGACGCGGCGGTTTACGACTTCTTCGACGAGCGCGTCGATTCCGAGTTCTTCGACGCGTTCGACCGGGTGGTATTTTACGGGGCGGGGATGTGCGGCTATGCGGCCTGCGCCTATTCCGTGGTGGCACCGGGAGCGGCGGTCGTCGCGCTGGCCCCGCAGGCCACGCTGGACCCCGCGCGGCTGGACTGGGACCGGCGTTTTCTGATGGCCCGGCGGCGCGACTTTGCCTCGCGCTATGGCTATGCCCCCGACATGATCGAGGCCGCCTGCTGTGCGGCGATCCTCTACGACCCGGCGCAGACGCTCGACGCGATGCATGCCGCTTTGTTCGACGGGCCGAACGTGATGCGGCTGGCCGCGCCCTATTGCGGCGACGCGCTCGAGGCGCATCTGTCGGCCATGGCGGTCCTGCCGGAACTGATCGACGCGGCCGGCGAGGGTCAGCTGACGGCCGAGGTCTTTTTCCGGCTTTTCAGGGCGCGGCGCCAGCATGCCCCCTATCTTGCGGCCCTTCTGGACCGGCTTGACAAGTCCGGCCGCACCGATCTGGCGCGTGGCGTTCTGCGCCATGCAAGCCATGTTGCCGAGCACGAGCACCTGACCGGCGCACGCACCGATCTGGACCGGCGGCTGCGGCGCCACCGGCCGGATGTGCCGGTCTGAGCGACCGACCGGCCGCAGATCAGAGGTAGAAGCGGTCGCTGAAAATCCGGCGGATCACGTCCTGCCGGGTCAGCCCCCGGGCCGCCAGATCCTCGTCCGAGATGGCGTTAAGCTTTTCCAGCGCACGGGTGCGCGGGTGGTTCTCGACGATGCGGACCATGGCCGCGATGATCGAGGAAACGAGCGAGCCGCGCGGGCCCGCCACATGAGTATTCGCGAGTGCCATTTGGAAACTCCTGTTCGCGTACAGACGTTCCCTCCCATGCCGCCAAGATAGGACAGCATCCGTGACTTTTCCATTGACGGATGGGAAGCCCCGCCTTGCGTCAGGCGCTTGGCTCAGGTGCGGCGCGCGGCGCCCCGAGGCCGCAAGCCGACCGCGATCGGTACTGGAAAGCGCCCGGGCGATTGTGTATCGCCCTGCCCCATGACCCAGAGCCTCACGATCCGCCGCCCCGACGACTGGCACCTGCATCTGCGCGACGGTGCCATGCTGGCGGGCGTGCTGCCCGAATCCGCCCGCGACTTCGCCCGCGCCATCGTCATGCCCAATCTGGTGCCGCCGGTGGTGACCGGGGCCGAGGCCGCCGCCTATCGCGACCGGATCCTTGCGGCCCTGCCCGAGGGCGCGCGCTTTGCCCCGCTGATGACGCTGTACCTCACCGAAAGGACCGATCCCGAGGATGTGGCCCGCGCCCATGCGGCAGGGCTGGTGACGGCGGTCAAGCTCTACCCCGCCGGGGCGACCACCAATTCGGCCTCGGGCGTGACCGATTTCGACAAGGTGCGCGGGGTCCTGGACAGGATGGCCGAGATCGGCTGCCCGCTCTGCGTCCATGGCGAGGTGGTCGACCCCGAAATCGACATCTTCGACCGCGAGGCGGTGTTCATCGACCGGGTGCTCGACCCGATCCGCCGCGCGGTCCCGGGTCTGAAGGTGGTGATGGAGCATATCACGACCGCGGACGGGGTCGATTACGTGCGTTCGGCCGAGGCGGGGCTTGGTGCGACGATCACCACCCATCACCTGATCATCACCCGCAACCATATCCTGGTGGGCGGGATCAAGCCGCATTACTACTGCCTGCCGGTGGCCAAACGCGCGCGCCATCGCGACGCGCTTGTCGCGGCCGCGACTTCAGGCGATGCCCGCTTCTTTCTCGGGACCGACAGCGCGCCCCATGCCGACCCGGCCAAGGAATGCGCCTGCGGCTGCGCGGGCGTCTTTTCGGCCACCAACACGCTGTCCTGCCTCGCCGAGGTCTTCGAGCGGGCGGGCGCGCTCGACCGGCTCGAGGCTTTCACCTCGCTGAACGGCCCCGCCTTCTACGGCCTGCCGCCCAATGACGACCGCATCACCCTGATCCGGGGCGCCGCGCCCGTCGCCTATCCCGCGCGGATCGAGACCGGGGCCGGGCCGGTAACGCTGTTCGATCCGGGTTTCGATCTGCACTGGCGGGTCGCGCGGTGAGCCGCGCATTTTTCGCAGAAAAATCGCCGGGGCGGGTCGCGCCGCTCCGGCAGGACACGGAGACGCTTGCGCCATGATCCCCACCGCCTTCCCCGACAAGTCCGAAATCGCCCGCCTCTCCGCCCGCATGCTGCTGGAGATCGGGGCGGTGCATTTCAACGCCGAAACGCCCTTCACGCTTGCCTCCGGCCTGCCCTCGCCCACCTATATCGACTGCCGCAAGCTGATTTCGTTCCCGCGGATCCGCGCCACGCTGATGGACTTCCTGACCGTCACCGTCCTGCGCGACGCGGGCTTCGAGGCCTTCGACTGCATCGCGGGCGGCGAGACCGCGGGCATCCCCTTCGCGGCCCTCGTGGCCGAGCGGATGGCCCTGCCGATGACCTATGTCCGCAAGAAACCCAAGGGCTACGGCCGCAACGCCCGGATCGAGGGCGTGATGTCCGAAGGCGACCGGGTGCTTCTGATCGAGGACCTGACGACCGATGGCGGCTCGAAGATCAGCTTCGTCGACGCGATCCGCGACACCGGCGCGGTCTGCGGCCATACGGCGGTGATCTTCTATTACGGGATCTTCCCCGAGACCGAAAAGACGCTGGGCGATCACGGCATCCAGCTGCATCATCTCTGCACCTGGTGGGACGTGCTGGCCGAGGCCCGCGCCCAGGGCGCCTTCGACGCCGCGACGCTTGCCGATGTCGAGTCGTTCCTGACCGCGCCCCGCGCCTGGCAGGAGGCGCGACGCGAGGTTTAGGCGCAAACCCGCTTGTCTGACGCCGGAAATCCTTCAGCCATCCGGCGAAAGACCCCGACTGGAAACCATATCTTGACGCAACCCGACCTTGACCCGCAAGATTCGGGTCGGGAAGTTATCCACAGGCAATCCACAGGTTTACCAAGATTGCCGTGGCCGCGGACGAGGGTCTAAAACCCGGCCGCAGGGAGAGAAGCAAAGATGAATCAGGTCAGAACAATTCGCCCCGAAGGCGAAAAAGACGACGACACGACCGGCCTGCCTCACAATATCGAGGCCGAGCAGCAATTGCTTGGCGCGATCCTGACCACGAACGATATCTTCGACCGGATCGCGTCCATCGTCCAGCCGCAGCATTTCTACGATCCGGTCCATTCCCGGATCTTCGAGATCGCCGCCAACCGCATCCAGAAGAACCAGCTGGCCTCGCCGGTCACGCTGAAAGCCTTCCTCGAGGATGACGAGGGGCTGGCCGAACTGGGGGGGCCGGCCTATCTGGCGCGGCTTGCGGGGGCTGCGATCTCGTCCTTCGCGGCGCGCGACTATGCCCAGATGATCTATGATTTCTGGCTGCGCCGCGAGCTGATGAAGCTTGGCGCCGAGATTTCGGACAAGGCGGCCAAGGTCGACATCGCCTCTGAGCCCGCCGCCCAGATCGTCGAGGCCGAACAGGGGCTCTACAAGCTGGCCGAGAAGGGCCAGTCGGAAACCGGCTTCCAGTCCTTCCTGCGCGCCGTCACCGATGCCGTGAAGGTCGCCAACGCTGCCTATCAGCGGGATGGCGGGCTTGCGGGCGTCTCGACCGGGCTGACCGATCTCGACAAGAAGCTCGGCGGGCTGCACCGCTCGGACCTTCTGATCCTCGCCGGGCGGCCCTCGATGGGCAAGACCTCGCTTGCGACCAACATCGCCTTCAACATCGCCCGCGCCTACAAGCGCGGCACCCTGCCCGACGGGTCGGTCGGCGCGGTCAATGGCGGCGTCGTGGGCTTCTACAGCCTCGAGATGAGCGCCGAGCAGCTCGCCGCCCGGGTCCTGTCCGAAGCTTCGGAAGTGCCCAGCGAACAGATCCGCCGCGGCGACATGACCGAGGCCGAGTTCCGCCGCTTCGTCAATGCCGCCAAGGAGCTCGAGGCCTGCCCGCTTTACATCGACGACACCCCGGCCCTGCCGATCAGCCAGCTCGCGGCCCGCGCCCGGCGGCTGAAACGGACCCACGGGCTCGATGCGTTGTTCGTCGACTATCTCCAGCTCGTGCGCCCCGCCACCGCCAAGGACAGCCGGGTGAACGAGGTCTCGGAGATCACCCAGGGCCTGAAGGCCATCGCCAAGGAATTGGACATTCCCGTCGTCGCGCTGTCGCAGCTGTCGCGGCAGGTCGAAAGCCGCGAGGACAAGCGGCCGCAGCTGTCCGACCTGCGGGAATCGGGCTCGATCGAGCAGGATGCCGACGTCGTGATGTTCGTGTTCCGCGAGGAATATTACAAGGAACGCGAGAAACCCAGCGATCATGACCTCGAAGGCATGGCGCGCTGGCAGGAGGCGATGGAAAGCCTGCACGGCAAGGCCGAGGTCATCATCGGCAAGCAGCGTCACGGGCCCATCGGCTCGGTCGAGCTGAGCTTCGAGGGCCGCTTCACCCGCTTTGGCAACCTCGTCAAACCCTGGCAACAGGGACAGGCGGTCGAGGGCTTTTGATCGCCCCGGACGCGGGCGGGCCGAACCGGGGCCATTCGGCTCTTGACGCGGCCCGCGCGCGTGGCACAACAGCGGCCATGGCTACCGGAACACTCACGATCGATCTCGACGCGCTCGCGCGCAACTGGAAGGCGCTCGACCGCGCAAGCGGGGCGGGCGTGGAAACGGGGGCGGTCGTCAAGGCCGACGGCTACGGGCTGGGCGGCGAGCGCGTCGCCCGCGTGCTGGCCCAGGCCGGCGCCCGGCGCTTCTTCGTCGCCGCCGCCGAGGAAGGCGCCCAGATCCGCAACGCGCTGGGACCGGGGCCGCAGATCTGCGTGTTCTCGGGCCATATGCCGGGCGATACCGACATGATCGGCGATCTCGACCTGGTGCCGATGCTGAACTCGGTCGACCAGCTCACCCGCCACATGGAGGGCCTGCCGGGCCGTCCCTTCGGCATCCAGCTCGATTCGGGGATGAACCGGCTGGGTCTTGAACCGGCCGAATGGGCGGCGGTGCGCGACATCGTCCTGGCCGCGGGGCCGGTCCTGATCATGAGCCACCTCGCCTGCGCCGACGAACCCGGGCACCCCGCGAACCTGCAGCAGCTGACCGCCTTCCGCGAGATGACCGACGGCTGCGGCGTGCCGCGGTCGCTTTCGGCGACGGGCGGCGTTCTGCTGGGGCCCAACTATCATTTCGACGTCACCCGCCCGGGCATGGGCGTCTATGGCGGGCTGCCCTTCGCCGAGGCCGAGCCGGTCGTGGGCCTGTCCTTCCCGGTGATCCAGACCCGCGAGGTCCAGCCCGGCGAAAGCATCGGCTACGGCTACACCTACACGGCCGCCGAACGGCGCGTCGTCGCGACCGTCACCGCGGGCTATGCCGACGGCATGCACCGCGCGCTGTCCAATCGTGGCCAGCTCTGGTTCGAGGGCACGCCCTGCCCGATCCTGGGACGGGTGTCGATGGACCTCATCACGGCCGACATCACCCATCTGGGAACGGTCCCGCCCGCGCTTGACCTGCTTTGCCCCGAACAGGGGGTGGACGCGGTCGCCGATACCGCCGGGACCATCGGCTACGAGATCATGACCGCGCTCGGCCGCCGCTATGCCCGCCGCTATGTCGGCGGTGCGGGCACATGATCCTGCTGAACCCCGTCGGCGCGCTCGGGCGTGCCGTGCTGGGCGGGCTCGCGGCCGTCGGGCGCCTCGCGCTCTACCTCGGGGCGACGCTTTACGCGATGGTGCGCCCGCCCTTCTATTTCCGAGAATTCGGCCATGCGGTCTGGGTGATCGGCTATAACAGCCTGCCCGTCGTCGGGCTGACCGCCATCTTCACCGGCGCGGCGCTGGCGCTGCAGATCTACGAGGGCGGCTCGCGCTTCAATGCGGGCCAGGTCGTGCCCTCGATCGTCGCCATCGGCATGGCGCGCGAGCTGGGTCCGGTGATGGCGGGCCTGATGGTGGCCGCGCGGGTCTCGTCCTCGATCGCGGCCGAGATCGGCACGATGAAGGTCACCGAACAGATCGACGCGCTGGTCACGCTCTCGACCGACCCGATGCGCTATCTGACCGTGCCGCGCGTGCTGGCGGCGACGGTCACCGTGCCGGTGCTGGTCGCGGTCGGCGATTCCATCGGCATCTTCGGCGGCTATCTGGTGGGCACCCAAAGCCTCGGGCTGAACGCCGCCGCCTATTTGCGGAACACCGCCGATTACCTGGAAATCTGGGACGTGACCTCGGGTCTGGTGAAGGGCGCGGCCTTCGGCTTCCTGATCGCGCTGGTCGGCTGCTATTTCGGCATGAATTCGGGCCGCGGCGCCCAGGGCGTGGGGGCCGCCACGAAATCGGCCGTGGTCGCAGCCTCGGTGCTGGTGCTGGCCGCCAACTACATTCTCACAACCCTGTTCTTCGCCGCATGATCGAGCTTCGCGACATCCACAAGGCCTTCGGCCGGAACCATGTCCTGAGGGGCGTGACCCTGACCGTCCCGAAGGGCGAGAGCATGGTCATCATCGGCGGGTCGGGCACCGGCAAGTCGGTGCTGCTGAAATGCATCCTCGGGCTGGTGCGGCCCGATGCGGGCCAGATCCTCATCGAGGGCGAGGATGCGTCGCGCGCCGAACGCGAAGCGTTCCTGGCCCGCTTCGGGATGCTCTTTCAGGGCGGCGCGCTGTTCGATTCCCTGCCCGTCTGGCAGAATGTCGCCTTCCGGCTGATGCGCGGCGCCACCAAGCGGCCCAAGGCCGAGGCCCGCGAGATCGCCATCGAAAAGCTGCGCCGGGTCGGGCTGAAACCCGAGGTCGCCGATCTTTTCCCGGCCGAGCTGTCGGGCGGCATGCAGAAACGCGTGGGTCTGGCCCGCGCCATCGCCGCCGACCCCGAGATCATCTTCTTCGACGAACCCACCACCGGGCTCGACCCGATCATGGCGGGCGTCATCAACGAGCTGATCCGCGAGATCGTGGTCGAGATGGGCGCGACCGCCATGACCATCACCCATGACATGAGCTCGGTCCGGGCCATTGCCGACGATGTGGCGATGCTGCATGGGGGCGTGATCCAGTGGACCGGGCCGGTCGCCGACATGGACCACTCGGGCGATCCCTATCTCGACCAGTTCATCCATGGCCGCGCCGAAGGCCCCATCGAGGCGGTGCGGTGACGGTCCGGCCGTGACCCTTCGGCTGCTGCGCCTCGCCAATCTGGCCCTGCTGATCCTCTTCCCCATCGCCTGGGCCGCGCCCTTGCTGCGCGCGGGGCTTCTGCCGCTGTTCGGGATGTCGGAAATCTCGGTGCTGTCGGGGCTTGCCTCGCTTTGGCAGGCCGACATCTTCCTCGCGCTGCTGGTCACGCTGCTGGCGCTGGTCGCCCCCTTCGCCAAGACCGTGGGGCTGGCGCTGATCCAGTACGGACTGGCCTCGCCCCGGCTGCTGCCCGCGATCCATGTCATGGGCAAGCTCGCGATGGCCGATGTGTTCCTGATCGCGATCTATGTCGTGGTCGCGAAAGGGGTGGGCCTCGGCCGGGTCGAGACCGCCTGGGGGCTTTACCTCTTCACCTTCTGCGTGCTGGCCTCGCTGGCATTGTCGAGCCTGACGGCCCGGGTGCTGAACCGGGCCTGACGGCAAGGCGCCACTCCGCGCGGGTTTTCAGGCCGCTGCCGCGTCGCCCCCCTTGCCGGGCGTGTAGTTCAGCACCGGCGCCAGATGGCGTTCGGCCTCGGCGAGCGTAATCCCCTTCCGCGCGGCATAATCGGCGACCTGATCGGCCTCGACCTTGCCGACCCCGAAATAGAAGCTGTCGGGATGGGCGAAATAAAGCCCAGAGACCGACGGCCCCGGCCACATCGCCATGCTTTCGGTCAGCCGGATGCCCACCGCACGTTCCGCATCGAGCAGCCGGAACAGCGTCTTCTTCTCGGTGTGGTCGGGCTGGGCCGGATAGCCCGGCGCGGGCCGGATGCCCTTGTAGGGCTCGGCGATCAGCTCTTCGGGGGTGAAGGCCTCGTCGGGCGCATAGCCCCAGAGGCTGCGGCGCACTTCCGCATGCATCCGCTCGGCGAAGGCCTCGGCGATGCGGTCGGCCAGCGCCTTGACCATGATCGCGCCATAGTCGTCATGCTCGGCCGCCATGCGCTCTGCAATGGCGATTTCCTCGGGGCCCGCCGTCACCGCAAAGCCGCCCAGATAGTCGGGGGCCACCCCTTCGGGCGCCACGAAATCGGACAGCGCCGCATTCGGGACGCCGGGCCGCTTGGCGGTCTGCTGGCGCAGGGTGTGGAAGGTGGCGAGCGTTTCCTGGCGGTCCTCGCCCGTGTAAAGCCGCACATCGTCGCCCACCGCATTGGCGGGCCAGAAGCCCACCACGCCCTTCGGCGCGAACCAGCCGCCCTGCACGATCCGGTCGAGCATCCGCCGCGCGTCGTCGTAAAGCGCGCGCGCCGCCTCGCCCTTGGCCTCGTCCTCGAGGATGCGCGGAAAGACCCCCTTCATGTCCCAGGCATGGAAGAACGGCGTCCAGTCGATATGCGCCGCCAGATCGGCCAGATCCCAGCGGTCATAGACCCTGGTGCCGAGGAAGGAGGGCTTGACCGGGCTGTGGCCCGTCCAGTCGATGGCGATCCGGTTGGCGCGGGCGGCCACGAGCGGCAGGCGCTTCTTGGCGGCCTCGCCTCGGGCGTGTTTCCGGGCGAGATCCTCGTATTCGGCGCGGATGCCCTCGACATAGCCCGCCCTCTGGTTGTCGCTCAGGAGCGACGAGACCACGCCCACCGCGCGGCTGGCATCGGTGACATAGACCGCCTGCCCCGCCGTGTAGTTCGGCGCGATCTTGACCGCCGTATGCACCTTGCTGGTCGTGGCCCCCCCGATCAGCAGCGGGATGTCGAAGCCCTGCCGCTGCATTTCCGAGGCCATGTGCACCATCTCGTCCAGCGAGGGCGTGATCAGCCCCGACAGGCCGATGATGTCGACCGCATGCTCCTTCGCGGCGGCGATGATCTTCTCGGGCGGGACCATGACGCCCAGATCGACGATTTCGTAATTGTTGCAGGCCAGCACGACGCCGACGATGTTCTTGCCGATGTCGTGCACGTCGCCCTTGACGGTGGCCATCAGGACCTTGCCCGCAGCCTCGCGGCGGCCATCCTTCTCGGCCTCCATATGGGGAAGCAGCACGGCCACGGCCTGTTTCATCACGCGGGCCGACTTGACCACCTGCGGCAGGAACATCTTGCCCGCCCCGAAAAGATCGCCCACCACGTTCATCCCCGCCATTAGCGGGCCCTCGATGACATGCAGAGGCCGCGCGGCCGCCAGCCGGGCCTCTTCGGTATCGGCCTCGATGAATTCGGTGATGCCGTTGACCAGCGCATGTTCCAGCCGCTTCCCGACCGGCAGCTCGCGCCAGGACATGTCCTTTTCGCGGCCCTGCGACCCGCCCTGCCCGCGGTATTTTTCGGCGATCTCCAGCATCCGCTCGGTCGCGTCGGCACGGCGGTTCAGGACAACGTCCTCGCAGGCCTCGCGCAGCGCGGGCTCGATCTGGTCGTAGACCGCCAGCTGGCCCGCATTGACGATGCCCATGTCCATGCCGGCCTGGATGGCGTGATACAGGAACACCGCATGCATCGCCTCGCGCACGGGTTCGTTGCCGCGGAAGCTGAAGGACAGGTTCGACACGCCGCCCGAGACATGCACATGCGGGCACTCGGCCGTGATCCGCCGCGTGGCCTCGATGAAATCGACGCCGTAATTGTCATGCTCCTCGATGCCGGTCGCGACGGCGAAGACGTTCGGGTCGAAGATGATGTCCTCGGGCGGGAAGCCGACCTCTTCGGTCAGAAGCCTGTAGGCACGGGCGCAGATCTCGACCTTGCGGTCCTCGGTATCGGCCTGACCCTTCTCGTCGAAGGCCATCACGATCACCGCCGCGCCGTAAGCCCGGCACAGCCGCGCATGGTGCAGGAAGGCCGCCTCGCCCTCCTTCATCGAGATCGAGTTGACGACCGGCTTGCCTTGCACGCATTTCAGGCCCGCCTCGATCACCTCCCACTTGGAACTGTCGATCATCACCGGCACGCGGGCGATGTCGGGCTCGGCCGCGACGAGGTTCAGGAAGTCGATCATCGCCTGTTTCGAATCGATCAGGCCCTCGTCCATGTTGACGTCGATGATCTGGGCGCCGTTCTCGACCTGATCGCGCGCCACATCCAGAGCGGTGGCGTAGTCCTGTTCCTTGATCAGCTTGCGGAACCGGGCCGAGCCGGTGACATTCGTCCGTTCGCCCACGTTCACGAAGGGGATGTCGTCGGTCAGGGTGAAAGGTTCGAGCCCCGAGAGCCGCATCTTCGGCGCGATCTCTGGGATCTTGCGAGGGGCATGGCCCCGAACCGCCTTTGCCACCGCCGCGATATGGTCATAGGTCGACCCGCAGCAGCCGCCGACGATATTGACCAGCCCGTCCTTCGCAAAGCCCGCGACCAGCGCCGCCATCTCGTCGGGTGTCTGGTCGTAGTCGCCCATCTCGTTCGGGAGCCCGGCATTGGGATAGGCACAGATCAGCGTGTCGGCCACGGCCGAAAGCTCGGCCAGGTGCGGGCGCATCGCATCGGCCCCCAGCGCGCAGTTCAGCCCGATGGTCAGCGGCCGGGCATGGCGCACCGAATGCCAGAAGGCCGTGGGCGTCTGGCCCGACAGCGTCCGCCCCGACAGGTCGGTGATGGTGCCCGAGATCATGACGGGCAGGCGTAGGCCCTGTTCGGCAAAGACCTCCTCGCAGGCGAAGATCGCGGCCTTGGCGTTCAAGGTGTCGAAGATCGTCTCGATCAGAACCAGATCGATCCCGCCCGCGATCAGCCCGTGCAGCTGTTCGGCATAGGCGATCCGCAGGTCGTCGAAAGTCACGGCCCGGTAGCCCGGGTTGTTCACGTCGGGGCTGATCGAGGCGGTGCGGTTCGTCGGTCCCAGCGCGCCCGCGACGAAGCGATGCCGCCCGTCCTCGGCCTCGGCCCGGTCCATCGCCTTGCGGGCCAGCCGCGCACCCGCCTCGTTCAGCGCGAAGACCTTGTCTTCCAGCCCGTAATCGGCCTGGGCGATGGCGGTCGAGGAAAAGGTATTGGTCTCGACGATATCGGCACCCACCATCGCATAGCGGTAGTGGATCTCTTCGATCACGTCGGGATTCGTCAGGTTCAGAAGGTCGTTGTTGCCCTTCTGCGGCTTGTCGCCGTGCAGATGACAGGCGCAGCCGCCGCCAGAACCGGTGAAATCGTCCTCGGTCAGGCCGAGCTTCTGGATCTGGGTGCCCATCGCCCCGTCCAGCACCAGGATCCGCTCGGCGGCGGCGGTGCGAAGGGTCTCGAAGACAGGCGAATGGCGGGCGGGGCGGGGCGCGGATTGGGTCATGGACGGCAGATATGGCCTTCGGCCGCGCCTGTCCAATTCATGTTTGTCAGGATCTTTATGAGGCCGGCTCACATTCACGGCCGATATTCTGCGCCATTGACAGCCGCCCGCCCGGCCGGGTAGCGCTTGTGGCGATGGTTCCCGCAGGCCTTGCCGGCCGCGCGGGTGAAAAGGGAACGCGGTCCGCCGGAACCTCCGGCAAATCCGCGGCTGCCCCCGCAACTGTAGGCGGAGAGCCCCCCGAGACGGCCACTGGACCGAACGGTCCGGGAAGGGTCGGGGCGGCGATGACCCGCAAGCCAGGAGACCTGCCATCCAAGCGTGTGAACCCGGGCGGGGTGCCCCGGCAAGGAGATCCGCGATGGATGACATCAGGGGCCGGCGCGGCCCGGTTTTTCGTGACGAGGTTCCGGGCGGGGCCGGTCTGCCGGCGATGCTGGAGATGGTGCTGATGCGGCTTGCCGCCTGCCCCCAGACGGGGCCGCGGGCGCGCGAGCTGGGCCAGCTTGGCTTCATGCAATGGCTGGGCAGCCTGCCCGGCCGGGCCGATCTGCCCGCCGCCGCCCGCGCCGCCGAGGCGCAGGCGGCACCGGGTCCGGCCACAGCCGCGCTGGACGAGTTCCGCCGCCTGCTGGTGCAGATCCGCGCGATGCCGCCCCGGCCGCTGGATCTGGCCCTGCCCCGCCCATGCCGCCGGGGCGGCGCCCGGGCGCGGCGGCTCAGGCTTTAGCCCGGACCCTTCGCGGACAGGGTCAGAATCGGTCCAGCACCCGCAGGTGATCGTGGGTATGCGCCCGTTCGCCATGCAGGTGGAACTCGACCTCGGTCCGGACCGGGATCAGAACGGTCTGGCCGTGCCGCACGCCGCGCTGCAGGAACAGGCTGTTGGCATAGGCCTGGACCGAGCCCACCGTACCCCGCATCACCGCCACCTCGACCGCCGCGTGATGGTCAAGCGGCACCGACAGCGCCGCGATGGCCGCGTCGTGATGCTGCTGGCGGCTTTCGGGCACGAGCCGACCCAGATCGCGCTGCGCGGGGTCCATGGCATAGGTCACGACGCCCACGCATTCGGCGGTCTCGGGCGCGTCCTGGTCGAGCCCCCGGCGGATCAGGTCGCGCAGCGCCTCGGACCGGTTCGACGCGCCAGACCGGTCCATGAAGGCGTCGAGCGCCTCCAGCAGGTCGTCTTCGATGGTGATCGTGATGCGCTGCATGGGCCCCTCCCGCTTTGCGGCGACTTTGCCTCCGGAGCGCGGGGCAAACAAGGCACAGAACCGCGCTTGGCATTCCCGCCACGCCGGGCGTATGAAGATGAAAGGCATAAATCATACCGAGTCCTCATGCGCCCTCTGTCCTTCCTGGCCCTTGCCGTTTCGCTGAGTCTGCCGCTGGCTGTCGAGGCCGCCCCGCCGCTGGTGCTGGCGGTGGGCGGCGAACCCGAGACCGGTTTTGACCCGATCATGGGCTGGGGCCGCTACGGAAATCCGCTGTTTCAGGCGACGCTGCTCAGGCGCGCGGCCGACCTGTCGCTGGCGGGCGATCTGGCGACCGGCTGGTCGCTGTCGGACGACCGTCTGACCTGGACCGTCACGCTCCGCGACGATGCGCGGTTTTCGGACGGAACGCCCCTGACCGCCGAGGACGTGGCCTTCACCTTCAACGCCGCGCGCGACGGCGACGGGCTGACGGATCTCAAGGTGCTGAAGGAGGCCCGCGCCACCGGCCCGCTGACGGTCGAGCTCGAACTCCGCCACCCGCAGATCACCTTCACCGGAGATCTGGCGACACTGGGGATCGTGCCAAAGGCATCCTACGGGCCGGATTACGCCCGCCACCCGGTCGGCGCCGGGCCGTTCCGCCTGGTCGAATGGCGCGAGGGCGAACAGCTGATCGTCGCGCCGAACCCCTACTGGTACGGCCCCGACATCCCGTTTCCGCGCGTGACCTTCGTCTTCGGGGCCGAGGCGGCGGGGCTGGCGCTGGCGCGCACCGGCGCGGCGCAGATCGTCGCCGTACCCCCGGCCGAGGCCGATGCAGCGCCAGAGGGGATGCAGGTGCTGCATGTGCCAAGCGTCGACAATCGCGGGGTGATGTTCCCGATGCGGCCCGCGGGCGGCCGGACCGCCGAGGGCGCGCCCATCGGCAACGATGTCACCGCCGACCGCGCCATCCGGGTGGCGGTCGATCAGGCGGTGGACCGGACCGCGCTGCTGGCGCTGGCGGTCAACGGCCATGGCGCGCCCGCCCATGGCCCGGCCGACGGTTTGCCCTGGGATAACCCAGAGGACCGCCTGACCGAGACCGGCCCCGACGCCGCGCGCGCCACGCTGGCGGCTGCGGGCTGGACCGATGCCGATGGCGACGGGCTGCGCGAAAAGGACGGGCTCGAGGCCGAATTCCGGCTGGTCTACCCGGCCTCCGACTCGGTGCGGCAGGCGCTGGCGCTGGGGGTCGCCGAGGCGCTGAAACCGGTCGGCATCCGGGCGATCCCCGACGGCCGGAGCTGGGACGAGATCGGGCGGCTCATGCATTCCGAGCCGGTGGTCTTCGGCTGGGGCTCGCACGACCCGTCGGAGGTCTTCAACCTCTATGACAGCGGCTTTGCCGGTCGCGGCTGGTACAATCCGGGCTTTTACGAAAACCCGGCGGTCGACGCCCATCTCGCCGCCGCCGAAGCCGCCGAGACCTTCGAGGCCTCGCTGCCCGAATGGCGCGCCGCGCAATGGGACGGGACCACGGGCTTTGGCGCGAAGGGCGACGCGGCCTGGGCCTGGCTGATCAATATCGACCATTCCTACTGGGTCAGCGATTGTCTCGATCTCGGCCCGATCCAGACCGAGCCGCATGGCCATGGCTGGCCGATCACCCAGGGACTGCCCGGCTGGCGCTGGACCTGCGAATGACGGGCTGGCTCGGGCGGCTTCTGGTCGAGCGGCTGATCCGGCTGGCCTGGTTGTTGCCGCTGGCCATGGCGGGGCTCTTCACGCTGGTCTCGCTGGCGCCGGTCGACCCGATCACGGCCTATGTCGGCGCCCGGGTCGCGGATGTCGGCCCCGACCAGCGCGCGGCCATTGCCCAGGCCTGGGGGCTCGATGCGCCCGCGCCCGAACGGTTCGCGCTGTGGCTCGGCCACATCGCGCGCGGCGATCTGGGCAGCTCGATCACCTTCAACGCGCCCGTCGCCGAGGTGCTGGCGGATCGGGCCGGGGCCTCGCTGACGCTGATCGCGCTGGCCTTCGTGATATCCTTCGCGGTGGGGCTGGGCCTCGGGCTGACCGCCGCCGCGACGCGCGGGCGCTGGCCCGACCGCGCGATCCGGGGCTTTGCCGTGGTGCTGACGGCAAGCCCCGGGTTCTGGGTCGCGCTGCTCTTGATCGCGCTTTTCGCCGTCGGGCTGGGCTGGCTGCCCTCCTGTTGCGCGGCCCCGCCCGGTCTGACCGCCGACGAGGCCGATCTGGCTGCGCGGCTCAACCACCTGATCCTGCCCGCCGCGACCCTGTCGGTGGTGGGGACCGGGCCGCTGATCCTGCACAGCCGCGCCCGCGCCGCGGCCTTTCTCGAAAGCCCCGCCGCGCGCCATCTGGCCGCCCACGGCGCGCGCCCGGGCTGGCTGGTCTGGCGGCCGGGTCTGCGCCACGCGCTGGGCCCGGCGCTGGCCGTGCATCTGGCGGGCACGGGCGAGCTGATCGGCGGGTCGGTGCTGGCCGAGACGGTCTTTGCCTGGCCGGGGCTTGGGCAGGCCACGGTGCGCGCGGCGCTGGGCGCCGATGCGCCGCTTTTGCTGGGGATCGCGCTGGCCACGCTGGTGGTGGTCTTTCTGGGCAATCTCGCCGCCGATATCGCGGCGCGGCTGCTCGACCCAAGACTGAGGCAGGCATGATCGCCGCCCTCACCCTCGCCTCGCCGGTGCGCCGCGATCTGCTGATCCGGGGCGGGCTGGCGCTGGGGCTTGTCGCGGTGCTGCTGTTGGCGGCGCTTGCCCTGCCACCCGAAGGCCCGCCCGTCAGCGCGTTGTCGCGCAATCTCGGTCCCTCGCTGGCGCATCCCTTCGGTACCGACAGTCTGGGGCGCGACATGGCGTTGCGCACCGCGCTGGCGCTGGCCACCTCGATCAAGGTCGGGCTGTTCGCGGCGGTGCTGTCGACGGCGGTCGCGGTCGTCTTCGGGCTTGCCGCCGCCTCGCACCGGCTGGCCGACCGGCTTGTGGGGGTCGCGACCGAGCTGGCGCTGGGGCTGCCGCATTTCGTGCTGATCCTGCTGATCGCCTATGCCGCGGGCGGCGGCATGGCGGGCGTGATCCTGGGCGTCGGGCTGACTCACTGGCCCCGGCTGACCCGCGTCCTGCGGCTCGAGGCGCAGACGGTCGCGGCGTCCGACTATGTCGCGGTCTCGCGCGGGCTCGGGCGCGGACCCGTCTGGATCGCCCGCCATCATCTGGCGCCGCATCTTCTTCCGCAGATCGTGGCGGGCTTCGTGCTGATCTTTCCCCATGCCGTGCTGCACGAGGCGGGGCTGTCCTTCGTCGGGCTCGGCATTCCGCCGCATCTGCCCTCGATCGGGGTGATCCTGGCGGACTCGCTGCGGGCACTGATGGCCGGGCATTGGTGGGTCGCGGTCTTCCCGGGCACCGGCCTGATGCTGGTCGCGCTGACGGTGGAACGCTTCGGCGAGGCGCTGCGGCGCGCGGCCGATCCAACGGAGGGCGTCGCCTGATGCTGCGCGTCGAGGATCTGTCGGTCGCCTTCCGCCAGCATGACGGGCGCCTGACCCGCCCGCTTGCGGGCGTCAGCCTGACCGTCGCGTCCGGCGACTGCGCGGGGCTGATCGGCGGCTCGGGGGCCGGGAAAAGCCTGATCGCCGAGGCGCTGACCGGCACCCTGCCCCGCAATGCCGAGCTTTCGGGCCGGATCGGGGTCTCGGGCCGCATCGCCCTGGCCCCGCAGGCGGTGACGGCGCTCGACCCGCTGGCCCGGGCGGGCACGCAGATCGCACGGATGGCCCGGCTTGCAGGGCGGCGCGCCGATCCGGCCGCGCTGATGGCGCGGCTCGGCCTGCCCGAGGCCGCCCTGCGCGCCTATCCGCACGAGCTGTCGGGCGGCATGGCCAAGCGGGTGCTGATCGCAACGGCGCTGGCGACCGGGGCCGGAACCCTGATCGCCGACGAACCGACGCTGGGGCTCGACCCCGGGGCGGCCGACCGGATCATGGCGCTGCTGGCGGGGCTCGCCGCCGAGGGCACCGGCGTTCTGATCATCAGCCACGACCTGCCGCGGCTGGTGGCGACGACGACCCGCGTGACGGTGCTGCGCGAGGGCCGCCCGGTCGAGACCGTTCCGGCCGCCGCCTTCCCCGAGGGGCTGACCCACCCCTTCACGCGCGCGCTTTGGGACGCCCAGACCTGGACCGCAACCGAGTGGGCCGAGGCATGCTGAGCGCCGAAGACATCCGCCACGGCTTCGGCGGCCGCGACGTGCTGCGCGGCGTGTCGCTGCGCCTTGCGCCCGGCGAGGTGCTGGGGATCGGCGGTGCCTCGGGCGCGGGCAAGTCGACGCTGGGCCGCATCCTTGCGGGGCGGACACGACCCGAGGGCGGCCGCGTCCGCTGGCAAGGCTCGGGTCTTCCCGACAGGGGGCCCTGCCCGGTCCAGCACGCGCCCCAGTCGCCCGATGCCGCGACCGACCCGCGCTGGACGGTGGCGAAGATCCTGGCCAATGGTGGCCCGCCCGATGCCGGGGCGCTGGCAGCTTTGGGCATCCGGCCCGACTGGCACCGGCGCCTTCCGGGCGAGCTGTCGGGGGGCGAGCTGGCGCGGGTGTCGCTGGCGCGGATGATCCGGCCCGAGACCCGGGTGCTGATCTGCGACGAGATCACCGCCCAGCTTGACGCGCTGGCGGCGCGCGATCTGTGGCAGGCGCTGATGCCGCTGGCACGGGCGCGCGGCTTGGCGCTGATCGTGATCAGCCACGATGCCGGGCTGCGCCGCGCGCTGGCCGCGCGCGACACGGTGCTGACGGACGGGCGGCTTTGCCCGGCCTGACCGGGACAGCCCTCAGAGGCTGTCGCCGAAATCGGCCTTGAACTGCGCCACAAGCCTTTGCTGCCAGTCCGAGACCGGCGCGAGGCGGCCATAGAAGAAACGCAGGATCTCGGGTTCCTCGACGAAGGTCAGCCCGCCCACCAGCCGACGGTTCTGCCAAAGCCAGTCGATCCGGTCGATGGCGTATTTGACCTGCGACAGGGTGAAGACCCGGCGCGGCATGGCGAGCCGCACCAGCTCCATATTGGCCAGCGGCTCGGTGCCGTCGGGGGCGCGCTGTTCGGACAGGGTGCCGCGCTCCATCCCGCGCACGCCCGAGGCGATGTACAGCGCCGAGGCCAGCGCCCCCGCCGAATACTGCGCCTGCGGCACGTGATCGAGGAAACGCATCACGTCGATATGACAGCCAAGCCCACCCGCCGGCGTGATCACCGGAATGCCGCGGCGGTCGAGTTCGCCCACCATGTAGGCGATGAATTGCGGCCCCTGCGAAATCATGTCCTCGTCCATGGTCTCGTCAAGCCCGACGGTCAGCGCCTCGATCTCGCGCACCGACATGCCGCCATAGGTCAGGAAGCCCTCGTAAAGCGGCACCAGCCCCCGCATCCGGTTGTAAAGCGCCTCGTCGCGGACGCAGATCGCGCCGCCGCGCGCACAACCGAGCTTGCGGGCCGAGAAATAGATCACGTCGCAGAGATCGGCGATCTGGCGGGTGATCTCGCGGATCGACAGATCGCGGCAGGCGGCCTCGCGGGTCTTGAGGAAGTAGAGGTTGTCGGCCATCAGGCTCGCGTCATAGACCAGCGTCAGCCCGTGCCGGTCGCAGACCGCGCGCACCTCGCGAAGGTTGGCCAGCGAGACCGGCTGGCCGCCGATCAGGTTGGTGCCCGCCTCGACCCGGACAAAGGCGATGCGCTCTGCGCCATGCTCGGCCACAAGGCGTTCCAGCGCGGCCACATCCATGTCGCCCTTGAACGGCTCGTCCGAGGTGACCTCGAGGCCCCGGGCATGGATGATCTCCTCGACGCGGCCGCCATTCAGCACGATATGCGCCTTGGTGGTGGTGAAGTGATAGTTCATCGGCACGATCGAGCCCGGCGTCACCAGCACCTGCGCCAGGATGTTCTCGCAGGCGCGGCCCTGGTGGGTCGGCAGGATCCAGTCCATGCCGAAGATCTCGCGCAGCCGGGTTTCCAGCCGGGTATAGGTCGCGGACCCGGCATAGCTGTCATCGGCCACCATCATCGCGGCAACCTGCCGGTCGCTCATGGCGTTGACGCCGCTGTCGGTCAGCATGTCCATGAACACGTCCCTGTTCTGCAGAAGGAACGTGTTGTTGCCCGCCGCGGTGATCGCCGCGAGACGCGTGTCGATATCGGGCAGGGTCAGCTTCTGGACGACGCGGACCTTGTGCATTTCTAGCGGGACGGTCTCGCCGCTGAAAAAACGGACGCTGGGCATGGGGGTCTCCTCCTCGGACCGATGTCACGGCCTCGTGATTGCGCAAGAAAGTTTCTCGCGCAGTCCCGCCCTTGGCACTGCGTCAAACACGCGCGCGGCGCCGGGACGGGGAGGAGAAGACCAAGGGCGCGGATTGCGCCCGGTCAGGCAAAGAGATCGTGGCAGAGTTCCAGCGCCTCGATCAGCGTGTCGACCTCTTCGGTCGTGTTGTACATCGCGAAGGAGGCACGGCAGGTCGCGGTGATGCCCAGATGGTCCATCAGCGGCCCCGCGCAATGATGGCCCGCGCGGACCGCGACGCCCTTCTTGTCAAGCACGGTCGAGATGTCATGGGGATGCGCCGGGCCTTCCAGCGTGAACGAGAAGATCGCGCCGCGATGGTCGGCCTTGCCCTGCACCTGCAGCCAGTTGAGCCCCGTCAGCCGGTCCATGGCATAGGCGGTGATCGCCTTCTCATGGGCCGCAATGGCCTCCATGCCGACGCCCATCATGTAGTCGAGCGCCACGCCCAGCCCGATCTGCTGGACGATGCCGGGGGTGCCCGCCTCGAAGCGCATCGGCGGATCGGCATAGAGGATGCCGTCCTTGTGCACCTCGCGGATCATGTCGCCGCCGCCCATGAAGGGGCGCATCTCGGCCATCCGCTCCTTGCGGATATGGATCGCGCCCGAGGCCGAGGGGCCATAGAGCTTGTGTCCGGTGATGGCGTAGAAATCGGCGCCCAGCGCATCCACGTTGACAGGCTGATGCACCGCACCTTGCGAGCCGTCGACCAGCACCGCCACGCCCTTCTCATGCGCGCCCTTCACGATGGCGGCGACATCGACCACGGTGCCCAGCACGTTCGACATCTGGGTGACGGCGACCAGCTTCGTCCGGGGCCCGATGGCGTCAATCACCGCCTGCGGGTCGAGATTGCCGTTGCCATCGACATCGACCCATTTCAGCACAGCCCCCTGCCGTTCGCGCAGGAAATGCCAGGGCACCACATTGGCGTGATGCTCCATCACCGACAGCACGATCTCGTCGCCGGGTTCGAAGCGCGGCGCGGCCCAGGCATAGGACACGAGGTTGATGCCCTCGGTCGCGCCGGTGGTAAAGACGATCTCGTCCGGATCGGCGGCGCCGAGGAACCGCGCGATGGTGCCGCGCACCGCCTCGTATTTCTCGGTCGCGATGGTCGAAAGCGTGTGCAGCCCGCGATGGACGTTCGCGTATTCCATCGCATAGGCCTGCGTGACCGCGTCGATCACGACCTGGGGTTTCTGCGCCGACGCGCCGTTGTCGAGATAGACCAGCGGCTTGCCGTTCACCTGACGCGAGAGAATGGGAAAATCGGCGCGGATCTTGTGCACGTCATACATCGGGCATGGCTCCGGTCAGGGTGATACCGAGGATCGACAGGATCAGGCTCATCCCGAAGACGATCCCGATCATCGAGAAGACGATCATCGCAAAGGTCTTCAGGACCGAGGGAAAGCCGTGAAGAACGGCAACAAAGTGACTGAGAAGCCAGAAGAAAAGGCCGATGCCGAAAATGCCCACAAGGCCCGCGGCGGGGGGCAGGACGATCAGGAAGACAAGCTGCACCACCTGCAGGCAGGCCATGATGAATTGCAGCCAGACGGTCAGCGCCAGCGCCCCGGCAAGATCGCCGGTGCCTCCGAAGACCCGGCCGATCCCGGCGATGGCATGCACCGTGACAACCAAAAGCAGCCCCTGCACCGCCGCCGCCGCCAGCGGGTAATGCATGAAGACCGGCATCATCGGGTCGATCGGCGCCGGGCTGATCAGCTCGCCCAGTTCGGTCAGCAGGACGCTGAGGATCACGACCAGAACCAGCGCCTCCCACAGCACGGCACGCGGCGGGGCCAGCGACAGGATGCGCACCGCGCTGCCGCGCGGATCGGTGACGGTGTCGCGGGCCAGCGACAGCAAGGAGGGTCTGGGTTCGGTCATGATCGGGCTATCCTGCGTCTCGTCAGGCACGGGCCTACGCCTCGGCCTCGACCAGAGACAAGAGCCAAATCGCGAGAAAGGCAACCGCCAGAACGGTCGAGACCAGCGTCAGCGCGGGGCCTGCGCCGATGAAGCCCGCCACCAGCCCCTGCAAAAGCCAGAGCGGCGAGACGCAGAGCAGCGTCCAGAACAGCGCCAGCCGGGCGGTGAACCAGCTGCCCTTGCCCCCGACCGCGCGCGCCACCAGATGGCTGAGCGCCGCAAGCCCGTAGAAGAACAGCGGCGCCAGCGCCATCCAGCCAAACAGCGCCGCGCCCAGAAGCGCCTCCAGCGGCACCTCGGGCGTCATGTAGGCCTCGCGCGCAAGGCGCGGCCATTGCCCGATGAAGATCAGGAAACAGGCGATCATCAGATAGATCAGCGCGCGATCCTCGCGCGGCCCCATCCGCAACTGCCGCCGCAGCGCGGCGCGCGGTCCGCGCCACGTCGCGACGATTTCGGTGGTGACGGCCATCCTACCTCCGGTGCCGTTCGAGCCAGGCCGCAAGGCTCGCGACGACCTCGTCGCGCACCGCCTGGGACTCGATCTCTTCGATGGCCTCGGCCAGGAAGGACAGGACCATCATGTCCTGCGCCTCGGCCTTCGGCACCCCGCGCGAGCGCAGGTAGAACAGCGCATCCTCGTCGATCGCGCCCGAGGTCGAGCCGTGCGAACAGGCCACGTCGTCGGCATAGATCTCGAGCTCGGGCTTGGCGAGGAAGTTAGCCTCTTCGTCCAGCAGCAGCGATTGCGAGATCTGGTAGCCGTCGGTCTTCTGCGCCCCCTCCTTGACGAGGATCTTGCCCTGGAAGACGCCGGTCGCGCCCTTCCTCAGCACCTTCTTGAACACCTGACGGCTTTCGCAGTTCACCGCGTCATGGGTGATGAAGACGGTGTCGTCATGATGAAAGCTGCCATCGCCCATGCAGGCGCCCGCGACATGGGCCACGCCCTCGTCGCCGGTCAGCTCGATCACCACCTCGTTGCGGGTCATCGCGCCGTTCATGGTCAGGGTGAAGGACTTGAAGATGCTTTCCTCGCCCAGCCGCGCGAAGATATGGGTCGCGGCGCGGCGGTCGTGGTCGCGGCCCTGGCTGCGCACATGGTGGAAGGCGCCGCCATCGGCCACGTCGACCTCCATCACCTTGTTGAACCGCGCCGCCGCCGGGCCGGTTTCCAGCACGGTCAGATCGGCGCCGGGCTCGACCCGGATCAGGTGATGCAGGATCGCATCCGAGGTCTCGTCGCAATGGCGATAGACCAGGTTCACCGGCTTCTCGACCTTGCCGGTGGCGCGGATCAGCACGCCATCGGTGGCAAAGGCGGTGTTCAGCGCGGCCAGCGGACGCGGCACCGGGCTCTGCCCGCGGGACTCGAGCACGCCGTAAAGATCGGCCGCCCAGGGGATGTCCTGTGCCTCGGCCTCGGCCAGACGGGTGATTTCAAGCCCGGCCAGCGCCGGATCGTCGGACGCCTCGGGGTCGAACACCCCGTCGACGAAGACGAGACGCAGCCGGTCGATGTCTTCGAAAGTGGCGTTCTCGGCGGGCGGCAGCACCGCCGCCGGCACCGGCGCGGCCGAGATCAGCTCGTCGGGACGGGTGAAGCGCCAGTATTCGTCGCGCCGCCCGGGCAGGCCCAGGTCCTGCACCCGGGTCAGCGCCGCCTCGCGCAGGGGCCGCGTCCAGCCCGCCTGAACCGGCATCGCGAGCGAGGCCAGCCGCGCCTCGGTCGCGGTCAGTTTCGCCTGCGGCAGCCCCATCACGCGACCTCCGCCAGGATGTCGGCATAGCCGTTCCGTTCGACCTCGAGCGCGAGGTCGGGACCGCCGGTCTTGATGATCTGGCCGCGCGCCATGATGTGCACGACATCGGGCACGATATGGTCCAGCAGGCGCTGATAGTGGGTGATCACCAGAAAGCCCCGGTCGGGCGAGCGCAGCGCGTTGACGCCATCGGCCACCAGCTTCATCGCATCGACATCAAGCCCCGAATCGGTTTCGTCGAGGATGCACATCTTCGGTTCCAGCATCGCCATCTGCAGGATTTCGTTGCGCTTCTTCTCGCCGCCCGAAAAGCCCATGTTGACCGGGCGTTTCAGCATTTCGGCGTCGATCTTCAGGTCCTTGGCCTTCGCGCGCACCTCCTTGAGGAAGGTGGCGGCGTCCATTTCCTCTTCGCCGCGGGCCTTGCGCTGGGCGTTCACGGCCGTCCTGAGGAAAGTCATGTTGCCCACGCCCGGGATCTCGACCGGGTACTGGAAGGCCAGGAAAAGACCGGCGGCGGCGCGTTCCTCGGCCTCCATCGACAGAAGGTCGACACCGGCCAGCGTGGCCGAACCGTCGGTGACCTCATAACCGCCCTTGCCCGACAGCACATAGGACAGCGTCGACTTGCCCGACCCGTTCGGCCCCATGATCGCATGCACCTTGCCCGCCTCGACGGTCAGGTTGACGCCTTTCAGGATCTCCTTGCCCTCTTCTTCCAGCGAAGCGTGCAGGTTCTTGATTTCCAGCATGTCGATATCCCCTAGCTCAACGTGACGGCGGTGCCCGAGGCCGACACCATCAGCATGTTGTTGATGACTTCGTAATCCAGATCGACGCCGACCACGGCATTGCCGCCCATGGCCCGCGCCCGTTGTTCCAGTTCGGCCAGCGCGGTCTCGCGCGCTTCGCCCAGCGAGGCCTCGTAGGCCGAGGACCGGCCGCCGATGATGTCGGTGATGCCCGCGAAGATGTCTCGGAAGACATTGGCCCCCAGGATCGCCTCGCCGACGACGACGCCGTGATAGGCTATGATGCTCCGGCCCTCGACCGAGGGCGTGGTGGTGACGATCATGTCCGGTCCTCCGTGTCGCGACGCTGGGCCGCGAAGACCCGCATCCAGGCAATCATGCAAAGCCCCCAGAGCAGGAACAGCATGAGCCCGAGCAGTCCTTCGGCCAGGGCCGCCTGCCCCTTCGACAGCGGCACCAGGGTTCCCAGCCAGTCGATGGTCTCTTCGTCCTGCAGCGAGGCGTAGAAGATCAGCCCCTGAGCGATGATCAGAAGCCGCATCCGCGTGGTCAGGAACAGCCGCCCGCCATGGCCGGGGATCGACGGAAGCGGCAGCCGCCTCCGGCGCGGGCCGCGCGCCCGGTCGGCCGCCGCGCGCCCGGTCTCGGCGCCGGCGCCGCGGCCCGCGCCGGAGGCGGCCATCGTCTTCGGCCTGTTCACCCGACCGACCCTTCCAGGCTGATCGCCACCAGCTGCTGCGCCTCCATGGCGAATTCCATCGGCAGCGCCTGCAGCACGTCCTTGCAGAACCCGTTGATCACCAGGGCCACGGCTTCCTCCTCGTCCATGCCCCGCGAGCGGCAGTAGAAAAGCTGGTCCTCGTCCACCTTCGAGGTGGTGGCCTCGTGTTCCACCCGCGAGCTGCTGTTTCTCACCTCGATATAGGGGACGGTGTGCGCCCCGCACTTGTCGCCGATAAGCAAACTGTCGCACTGGGTGTAGTTTCGGCTGTTCTTCGCCTTCGGATGCATGCTGACGAGGCCGCGATAGGTGTTCTGGGCGTGGCCCGCCGAGATCCCCTTGGACACGATCCGGGACCGGGTGTTCTTGCCCAGATGCACCATCTTGGTGCCGGTATCGGCCTGCTGCCAGTTGTTGGTGATGGCGATCGAGTAGAATTCGCCCTGGCTGTCATCGCCCCTGAGGATGCAGGAGGGGTATTTCCAGGTCACGGCAGAGCCGGTCTCGACCTGGGTCCACATCACCTTGGACCGCGGGCCCCGGCAATCGGCACGCTTGGTGACGAAATTGTAGATCCCGCCCTTGCCGTCCTCGTCGCCCGGGAACCAGTTCTGCACGGTCGAATATTTCACCTCGGCATCGTCGAGGATCACGATTTCCACCACCGCCGCATGCAGCTGGGCGGTGTCGCGCTGGGGCGCGGTGCAGCCTTCCAGATAGGAGACATAGGCCTCTTTGTCGGCGATGATCAGCGTCCGTTCGAACTGGCCGGTATTCTCGGCATTGATGCGGAAATAGGTCGACAGCTCCATCGGGCAGCGCACGCCCGGCGGCACATACACGAAGGACCCGTCCGAAAAGACCGCCGAATTGAGCGTCGCATAGAAGTTGTCGGACTGCGGCACGACCGAGCCCAGATATTTCTTCACCAGATCGGGGTGGTTGCGGATCGCTTCCGAGATCGAGCAGAAGATGACGCCCGCCGCCTGCAACTCTTTCTGGAAGGTGGTGCCGACCGAGACCGAATCGAACACAGCGTCGACCGCGACCTTGCGGCCCTCGGCGGGCGCGGCCTCGGCGCCCTCGACGCCCGCGAGGATCATCTGTTCCTTCAGCGGAATGCCCAGCTTCTGGTAGGTCTCAAGCAGCTTGGGATCGACCTCGTCGAGCGATTTCGGCTTCTCCGCCATGCTCTTGGGCCGCGCGTAGTAATACTGCGCCTGAAAGTCGATCTCGGGATAGTCGACCATCGCCCAGTCGGGCTCTTCCATCTGCTGCCAGCGGCGGAAGGCCTGCAGACGCCACTCGGTCATCCATTCGGGCTCGTCGTTCTTGGCCGAGATCAGGCGGACGATCTCTTCGGTCAGCCCCATCGGGGCATAGTCCATCTCGATCTCGGTATCCCAGCCGTACTTGTACTTGCCGGCCATCGACTGGACGGCCTCGACCGTCTCCTGGTCGACCCCCTCCTTGACGTTCTTCATGTCGGCCTTGTCCAAAGCAGCCATCCTGGTCTTCCGCCTCTCTGTCTTGGCCCGCCGATCCGCGGAGCCTGTCCGATCCGTCGGCCGGCGCGTCCTCAGCCCGCGCGGGCCCTGAATTTCGCTTCCGCCGCAAGCCAGGCCTCGGCAAAGCGCCTTACATCCTCTTCGGTCGTGCCCGGCCCCATCGAGACCCGGATCGCCGATGCCGCCACGTCCTCGCCCAGCCCCATGGCGGTCAGAACCCGGCTGGGGCGCAGCTTGCCCGACGAACAGGCCGACCCTGCGGAAACCGCGAAGCCGGCCAGATCCATCTGCATCACCTGAGTCTCGCCCTTCCAGCCGGGCGTGGCGAGGCACAAGGTGTTGGGCAGACGCGGCGCCCCTTTCCCGACAAAAATAGTCTTATTTGCGCGCTCTGCAATCGCTAATTCTAGAATGCTTCTAAAATGTTCGATTTCCGCCCAGTTTCCTGCGGCAAGCTCGGCGGCGGCGGCTTCTGCGGCGGCCCCGAAGCCCGCAATGCCGATCACGTTCTCGGTGCCCGCCCGGCGGCCAAGCTCTTGACCGCCGCCGCGAATCTGCGGCTCCATGTCGCAACCGGGGCGCATCACCAATGCCCCGATCCCCTTCGGTCCGCCAATTTTATGGGCAGAGACCAAACCCATCTGGCAGCCCAGCCAGTTGAAGGCGATCGGCAGTTTGCCGAATCCCTGCGTCAGATCGCAGACGGCCAGACCCTCGGGGATCTGCTGGATGACGCCGGTTTCGGAATTGGCCAGCTGAAGCGCGGTCCCGGCCGGATCGCGCACCGTCACCCGCCCCTCGGCATCGACCGGCAGGCAGGGGTCGATCCAGGCCGCCACCGCGTCATGCTCGATCTCGGCGCCCTGCAACCAGCGCCCGGCGCAGGCCAGCGCCGCCGCCTCGCTCGCGCCCGAGGTGAAGACGATCTCGGCCCCCTCGGCCCCCAGCGCCGCGGCCACCTGGGCACGGGCCTTCTCGACCAGCCCGCGCGCGGCCCGGCCCTCGGCATGAACCGAGGACGGGTTGCCCACCACATCCATCGCCGCGATCATCGCGGCCTTCGCCTCGGGCCGCAGCGGCGCCGTGGCGTTCCAGTCGAGATATACCCGCCCGGGCATGGTCTTCCCCTTGTTCCGGCTCTTGTTCTGCCCCTTGTTCCGGGCCCTTTTCCGGCCGCACCGCCGCCGGGCGGTCGACGGCCGCAAGGCGCGCGGGCGGCACCGCGACAGATGGCGGCGTCAGTCCTCGTCCACGACGTGAAAGAGCGCGGGCACCGCCGGACAGGGCGCAAGGCCGTTGCCGATCACATCCGACAGGCGGGCCTGGTGCAGGAACACATAGACATGCGCGCTGAGCCCTTCCCAAAGCCGGTTGGTCAGCGATTGCGCCCGTGTGCCCGAAGTGCCGCCCGAGACGCCCGCACCGGTATGCATCGCGCTGACCGTCTCGTCGACCGCGCCCAGCACGTCCGAGACCCGGATATCCGCGGCCGGGCGTGCCAGCTTGTAGCCGCCGCCGGGGCCGCGCACCGATTCCACCAGCCCCGCCCGGCGCAGCTTGACGAAAAGCTGTTCGAGATAGGGCAGGGAAATGTTCTGGCGCTTGGAAATTTCCGACAGCGAGACCAGACACTCTTCCGGCTGCAAGGCCAGATCGGCGAGGGCGACCATCGCATAGCGCCCCTTGGTGCTGAGTTTCATCGACGCTCCCCCGGCAAACAGTTGACGCAGCCCCGGCGGACCATTACCTCCGGATGCACCCCGACCCGCGCCCGCCGGGTTCGTCCTGTCCTATGGAGCCTGTCCGATTTCGTCAAGAAATCGCGGGCACCGCGAATGAGAAGACACGCATGCCCGAGGTCATCTTTCCCGGACCCGAAGGTCGTCTGGAAGGCCGTTACCACCCGCAGAAAGACCGCGACGCCCCGATTGCCATCGTCCTGCATCCCCACCCGCAATTCGGGGGCACGATGAACAATCGCGTGGTCTACAGCCTGCACTACGCATTCTATAACATGGGCTTCACCGTGCTCCGGTTCAATTTCCGGGGAGTCGGCCGCAGCCAGGGCGAATACGACCAGGGCGTGGGCGAGCTGTCCGACGCCGCCTCGGCGCTCGACTACCTGCAGTCGATGAACCAGAACGCCAAGCATTGCTGGGTCGCGGGCTTCTCCTTCGGGGCCTGGATCGGCATGCAGTTGCTGATGCGGCGGCCCGAGATCACCGGTTTCGTCTCGGTCAGCCCGCCCGCCAACATGTACGATTTCTCGTTCCTGGCCCCCTGCCCGTCCTCGGGCCTGATCATCAACGGCTCCGCCGACCGGGTGGCACCGCCGGCCGATACCCGCGCGCTCGTCGACAAGCTGCACGAGCAGAAGGGCATCACCATCACCCATCAGGAGATCGAGGGGGCGGATCACTTCTTCCAGGAGCCGCACATGGACCCGATGATCGAGAACGTCACCACCTATGTCCGCCGGCGCCTGACCGAAGGCACCCGCTGATCCGCTGCGACGCCCCGTCGCGGCCCTCTGAAAAACGCTTCGTCCCCGTGGGCGGAGCGTTTTTCATTGGCCTCCTGCCGGTCGGCGCGCCCCGCGGCCCCTGCCGACCGCTGCGCCGGGTCGGGGATCGGGACCGGCTTGACGCAAGGGAATGCCGCTTGCGCGCCATTTCGTATACAACCGCATACTATCTTCCCCGCCGTGCCTCTTTGCGGTATCACGCAATCCGAAAGCGCGAATCCCGCACCGAAAAGAGGCGCCCATGACAAAGATCAAAGTCGAAAACCCGGTCGTCGAGCTCGACGGCGACGAGATGACCCGGATCATCTGGGACTTCATCAAGAAGAAGCTGATCCTGCCCTATCTCGACCTCGATCTGCTTTACTACGACCTTGGCGTCGAAGAGCGCGACCGGACCAACGACCAGATCACCGTCGACGCGGCCAACAAGATCAAGGAAATCGGCGTTGGCGTGAAATGCGCCACCATCACCCCCGACGAGGCGCGGGTCGAGGAATTCGGCCTCAAGCAGATGTGGAAATCGCCCAACGGCACGATCCGCAACATCCTCGGCGGCGTGGTCTTCCGCGCGCCGATCATCTGCAAGAACGTGCCGCGCCTGGTGCCGGGCTGGACCCGTCCCATCGTGATCGGCCGTCACGCCTTCGGCGACCAGTACCGCGCGACCGATTTCCGCTTCCCCGGCAAGGGCCAGCTGACGATGAAATTCGTCGGCGAGGACGGCCAGGTGATCGAGAAGGTCGTCTACGACGCCCCCGCCGCCGGGGTCGCCATGGGCATGTACAACCTCGACCAGTCGATCATCGACTTCGCCCGGGCCTCGATGAATTACGGCCTCTCGCTCGGCTGGCCGGTCTATCTCTCGACCAAGAACACCATCCTCAAGGCCTATGACGGCCGCTTCAAGGACCTGTTCCAGAAGGTCTTTGAGGAAGAGTTCGAAGAGCAGTTCAAGAAGGCGGGCATCACCTATGAACACCGCCTGATCGACGACATGGTCGCCTGCGCCATGAAGTGGAACGGCGGCTTCGTCTGGGCCTGCAAGAACTACGACGGCGATGTGCAATCCGATACCGTGGCCCAGGGCTTCGGCTCGCTCGGGCTGATGACCTCGGTGCTGATGACCCCCGACGGCAAGATCGTTGAGGCCGAAGCCGCACACGGTACCGTCACCCGCCACTACCGCCAGCACCAGAAGGGCGAACAGACCTCGACCAACTCGGTCGCCTCGATCTACGCCTGGACCGGCGGTCTGAAGCACCGCGCCAAGCTCGACGGCAACGAGCCCTTGATGCATTTCGCCCAGACGCTGGAACGCGTGGTGGTCGAGACCGTGGAATCGGGCTCGATGACCAAGGACCTGGCGCTGCTGGTCGGCCCCAACCAGAAATGGCTGACCACCATGGGCTTCCTGGAAAAGATCGACGAGAACCTGAACAAGGCGCTGGCCGGCTGAACCGCCCACGCCCTGAGCATCCCGAAGGGGCCGGCCGCCGCGCCGGCCCCTTTTGCCTCGCAAGGCACTGGACAAGTGGCACGCGGCGCGCCATCCCCTAGCCCATGCCGACCGACATGCCCCCCCCGACCGTTCCCCGCCATTCGATTCTGGAGGATGCCCAGGGACTGGTCGTGGGCACGCTGCTGGTCGCGTTGTCGGTGCAGATCCTGAAAAGCGCGGGCCTTGTGACCGGCCAGATCGCCGGGCTGTCGCTGGTCGCAAGCTATGTCAGCGGCTTCGGCTTCGGACCGATCTTCTTCGCGCTGAACCTGCCCTTCTACTGGCTGGCGCTGCGCCGGATGGGGCTGGCCTTCACCGTCAAGACCTTCAGCGCGGTGGCGCTGCTGTCGCTGTTCACCGAACTCCTGCCGCATGTGCTGACGCTGGGCCGGGTACAGCCGCTGGCCGGATCGATGCTGGCCGGGGTCGCGGCGGGCGCAGGGCTGCTGGCGCTGTTCCGCCATGGCGCAAGCCTCGGTGGGGTCGGCATCATGGCCCTTTGGCTGCAGGACAGCCGCGGCATCCGCGCGGGCTGGGTCCAGCTTGGTTTCGACGCCGTGGTCTTCGCCCTGGCCTTCGCGGCCATCCCGCCGCTGACGGTGCTGTGCTCGCTGGCGGGCGCCGCGGTCCTGAACGTGATCATCGCCACCAACCACCGGCGCGACCGCTATATCGCGCGCTAGGTCCGGAGCGTTCCATGCCCAAGCATTACCTCTATCTGCTGCTCGCCGTCGTCACCGAGACCATGGCCACCAGTTCGCTGCAGGCGAGCCAGCAATTCACCCGGCTCTGGCCCTCGGTGCTGGTGGTGCTGGGCTATGCGCTGTCCTTCTATTTCATGGCCCTGACGCTGAAGGTGATGCCGGTCGGCATCGTCTATGCGATCTGGTCCGGGCTTGGGATCGTACTGATCTCGGGGATCGGCTGGGCGGTCTTCGGCCAGCGCATCGACTGGCCCGGCGCCTTGGGGCTTGGGCTGATCATCGCGGGCATTCTGGTCATTCACCTCTTTTCGAAAACCGCCGCGCACTGACCGGCCCCAGACAGAGTTCGACCCGGAGCAGCCCTGCCTTGGCCGCAAGAATGCTGCATTGAGCCCGCTGATCTGCCATCACGTCATCGCCAACACCGGACCCGGCCCGTGAAAACGCGCCGTGGCAATGGAGGCTGGTCTTTGGCCCCCACACAGGGTATGTCCGCCGCAACCCCCATTTCGAGGCATTTTCGATGGACCTTCGCAATATCGCGATCATCGCACACGTGGACCATGGCAAGACGACGCTGGTGGACCAGCTCCTGAAACAATCCGGCGCCTTCCGCGAGAACCAGTCCGTGGCCGAGCGCGCCATGGACTCGAACGACCTGGAACGCGAGCGCGGGATCACCATCCTGGCCAAATGCACCTCGGTCGAATGGGACGGCCACCGGGTGAACATCGTCGACACCCCCGGCCACGCCGATTTCGGCGGCGAGGTGGAACGGATCCTCAGCATGGTCGACGGCGTCGTTCTGCTGGTCGACGCCGCCGAAGGGCCGATGCCCCAGACCAAATTCGTGACCGCGAAGGCGCTGGCGCTGGGGCTCCGGCCCATCGTCGTCCTGAACAAGGTCGACAAGCCCGAGGCCGAACCCGACCGCGCGCTGAACGAGGTCTTCGATCTGTTCGCGAGCCTCGGTGCGAATGACCAGCAGCTCGATTTCCCGCATATGTATGCCTCGGGCCGGTCGGGCTGGGCGGATATGGAGCTGGACGGGCCGCGCAAGGATCTGCATGCGCTCTTCGATCTGATCCTCGAGCATGTCCCGGCGCCCAAGCAACTGGCGCGGACCGACGCGCCCTTCAGCATGCTGGCGACCACGCTTTCGGCCGATCCCTTCATCGGGCGCATCCTGACCGGACGGGTCGAAAGCGGCCGGGTCAAGCCGGGCGATACCGTGAAGGCGCTGTCGCGCACCGGCGAGATGCTGGAAAGCTTCCGGGTGTCGAAGGTGCTGGCCTTCCGCGGCCTGTCGCAGCAGCCGATCGAGGCCGGCGAGGCGGGCGATATCGTGACGCTTGCGGGCATGTCGAAGGCGACCGTGGCGGATACGCTCTGCGCGCCGCAGGTGACCGAGGCGCTGCCCGCCCAGCCCATCGACCCGCCGACGATCAGCGTCAGCTTCGGCATCAACGACAGCCCGCTGGCGGGCCGCGAGGGCAAGAAGGTGCAGTCGCGGGTGATCCGCGAACGCCTGATGCGCGAGGCGGAAATGAACGTCGCGATCCAGGTGACCGACACGCCCGGCGGCGAGGCCTTCGAGGTCGCGGGCCGAGGCGAGCTGCAGATGGGCGTGTTGATCGAGAACATGCGCCGCGAGGGTTTCGAGCTGTCGATCTCGCGCCCGCAGGTGCTGATGCGCGAGGAGAACGGCCAGCGGCTGGAGCCCATCGAGGAAGTCACCATCGACGTCGACGATGAATTCTCGGGCGTGGTGATCGAGAAGCTGACCGGTGTGCGGCGCGGCGATCTGGTCGAGATGCGCCCGGGCGGCACCGGCAAGACCCGGATCATCGCCCATGTGCCCTCGCGCGGGCTGATCGGCTATCAGGGCGAGTTCCTGACCGACACGCGCGGCACCGGCGTGCTGAACCGCGTGTTCCACGACTGGGCCCCTCACAAGGGGCCGATCCCGGGCCGGCGCGCGGGCGTCCTGATCTCGATCGAGGACGGGGTGTCGGTGGCCTATGCGCTGTTCAACCTCGAGGACCGCGGCAAGCTGTTCATCGGCGCGCAGGAGCAGGTCTATCAGGGGATGATCATTGGCGAGCATTCGCGCGACAACGATCTGGAAGTGAACCCGCTGAAGGGCAAGAAGCTGACCAACATCCGCGCCTCGGGCACGGATGAGGCGGTGCGGCTGACGACGCCGGTCAGGATGAGCCTCGAGGAGGCCATCGCCTATATCGACGACGACGAGCTGGTCGAGGTGACGCCGGGGTCGATCCGGCTGCGCAAACGCTATCTCGACCCGCATGAGCGCAAGCGCCAGGCGCGCGCCGCGGGCTGAGCCCGCGATCCTGCGGACGCCCTTCGGGCGACGATTTCAGAGACGGCCCCTGACGGGGCCGTTTTCTTTTTGGGTATTTGCGCCAAGAAGACATGCAAAAGGCCGCGCCCGGGATCGGAGCGCGGCCTTTGTCTTCGGGGGCCCGGAGGGGCGTTATTCGCTGGTTTCGACGACCATCAGCTCGCGTTCCGAGGCGCCGCGCGCGTGGTCGAGCGCGGCCTGGTATTCGGGACTGTTGTAGCAGGCGACCGCGGCCTCGACCGAGGGGAAGCGGGCGACCACGTTGCGCGGTCTTTCGCGCCCCTCAAGCTGGACGAAGCGGCCGCCCCGGGCGATGAACTGGCCGCCATGCGCGGCGATGGCGGGACCGGCCAGTTCCGCATATTTGCCATAGGCTTCGGCATCGGTCACGGTGACATGGGCGATCCAGAGCGCGGGCATCGGATCAGGCCCCCAGAACGGCTTCGGCCGCCTTGATCGCGGCCTCGGCATTGGCGGCGTCCTTGGCGCCGCCCTGGGCCATGTCGGGACGGCCGCCGCCGCCCTTGCCGCCAAGTTCCGCGACCGCCGCCTTGACCAGATCGACCGCCGAGACCTTGTCGGTCAGATCCGGGGTGACGCCTGCCGCAACCGAGGCCTTGCCGTCGGCCTCGGCGATCAGCAGGATCGCGCCCGAGCCGAGCCGCGCCTTGTGTTCGTCGATGATCGGCGGCAGGTCCTTGCCGGAAATGCCGTGCAGGACCTGGGCGAGGAAGGGCACGCCCGCGATTTCGCGGCTTTCGGGGGCTGCGCCAGCAGGACCCGCCAGCGCCAGCTCGCGGCGAAGCTGGGCAACCTCGTGTTCCAGCGCGCGGCGTTCGTCGACCAGGCTGCGGATACGCGCGACCACGTCCGAGGCCGGGGCCTTGACCGCCTCGGCCACCTCGGCGAGGCGTTGTTGCTGCGCGATCAGATGGTCGAGCGCGGCCTGCCCGGTCAGCGCCTCGATCCGGCGCACACCGGCCGAGGAGGCGCTGTCGCCGAGCACGACGCACAGCCCGATATCGCCGGTGCGGGCGACATGGGTGCCGCCGCAGAGCTCGATCGACCAGGTCTGGCCGTCCTGCCCCTTGCCGGTCGCGGCACGGCCCATCGAGACGACCCGCACCTCGTCGCCGTATTTCTCGCCGAAAAGCGCCTGGGCGCCGATGGCGCGGGCATCGTCGGGGGTCATGATCCGGGTCTCGACCGCCGAGTTCTGGCGGATGAAGCCGTTGACCTGGCTTTCGACCGCGGCCAGTTCCTCGCCCGCCATCGCCTTGGCATGGCTGAAATCGAAGCGCAGCCGGTCGGGCGCATTCAGCGAGCCCTTCTGGGCGACATGATCGCCCAGCGTCTGGCGCAGCGCCTCGTGCAGCAGGTGCGTGGCCGAGTGATTGGCCCGGATCGCCGAGCGGCGGGCGTGATCGACGCGCAGCTCGACCGCGTCACCGACCGCCAGCGCGGCCTTGGCGGGCGTCACCTTATGGGCAAACAGCCCGCCCGGCATCTTCTGGGTATCGAGGATCTCGCCCCGGCCCTCGGGCTTGAGATAGGTGCCGGTATCGCCGACCTGGCCGCCCGACTCCCCATAGAACGGGGTCTGGTTGACGATCATCCAGCCGGTGGTGCCCGCGGCCAGCTCCTTGACCTCGGCCCCCTCGGCCACCAGCGCCATCACCTGGCCCTCGGCGGTTTCGGTATCGTAGCCCAGGAATTCGGTCGCGGCGATGCGCTCGGCGATCTCGAACCAGATGGTCGATTCCTTCGTCTCGCCAGATCCCGCCCAGCTGGCGCGGGCCTTGGCACGCTGTTCGGCCATCGCGGCATCGAAGCCCGACACATCGACCTTGCGGCCCTTTTCGCGCAGCGCGTCCTGGGTCAGATCGAGCGGGAAGCCGTAGGTGTCGTACAGCTTGAACGCCGCCTCGCCGGGCAGATCGCCGTCCTCGGGCAAACGGGCCAGTTCCTCGTCCAGCAGCCGCAGGCCGCGGTCCAGCGTCTGGATGAAGCGGGTTTCCTCCAGCTTCAGCGTCTCTTCGATCAGCGACTGGGCGCGGCGGAGTTCCGGATAGGCCGCGCCCATCTGGGTGACGAGCGCGGGCACCAGCCGGTACATGACCGGGTCCTGGCTGCCCAGAAGATGCGCGTGGCGCATCGCGCGGCGCATGATCCGGCGCAGCACATAGCCGCGGCCGTCATTCGAGGGCGACACCCCGTCGGCGATGAGGAAGGAGGTCGAGCGCAGGTGATCGGCGATCACCCGGTGATGGACGTTGCCCGGCCCGTCGGGTTCGGTCGAGGTGGCATGGGCCGAGGCCTCGATCAGATCGCGCATCAGGTCGGTGTCGTAATTGTCGTGCTTGCCCTGCAGAAGCGCGCCGATCCGTTCCAGCCCCATGCCGGTATCGATGGACTGCGCCGCCAGCTCGCGCCGGGTGCCGTCCTCGAACTGTTCGTATTGCATGAAGACGAGGTTCCAGATCTCGATGAACCGGTCGCCATCCTCGTCGGGCGATCCGGGCGGGCCGCCCCAGATGTGATCGCCATGATCGTAGAAGATCTCGGTGCAGGGGCCGCAGGGGCCGGTCGGGCCCATCATCCAGAAATTGTCATTGGTCGGGATGCGGATGATCTTGTCGTCCGAAAGCCCCGCGACCTTCTTCCAGATCGAGGCCGCCTCGTCGTCGGTATGATAGACCGTGACCAGCAGCTTGTCCTTCGGGATGCCGAAATCCTTGGTCAGGAGTTCCCAGGCAAAGGGGATGGCATCGGACTTGAAATAGTCGCCGAAGCTGAAATTCCCCAGCATCTCGAAGAAGGTGTGATGGCGCGCGGTATAGCCGACATTGTCGAGATCGTTATGCTTTCCGCCGGCGCGCACGCATTTCTGCGCGGTGGTGGCGCGGGTATAGTCGCGCTTCTCGACCCCGGTGAAGAGGTTCTTGAACTGCACCATGCCGGAATTCGCGAACATGAGCGTAGGATCGTTGCGGGGAACGAGCGGCGAGCTGTCGACCACCTGGTGGCCGTTCCGTTCGAAATAGCTCAGGAAGGTCGAGCGGATTTCGTTCAGGCTGGGCATCGGTCTGAGACCTTTCGGGGGAGTTTTCCGGTTTGTCGTCCGATGTATCGCCGCGGACGGGGCCTGTCCATGGGGCAGACACGCAAGGCCCGTCCAGAAAGCGGAACACCCGCCACGAAGGGCGGGTGTTCGAACTGTCGAGGCGGCGGGCGCGTCAGTCCTCGATCATCTCGTCGCTGTCGTCGCCGCTCATGTGAAAGTCGAGCCCGTGGGCGGCGCGGATCTTGTCCTCGATCTGCATCGCGATCTCGGTATTCTCGCGCAGGAAGTTCTTGGCGTTCTCGCGCCCCTGCCCGATCCGCTCGTCGCCATAGGAATACCAGGCGCCCGATTTCTCGACCACGCCGGCCTTGACGCCGAGATCGAGCAGCTCGCCTGTCTTCGAGATGCCTTCGCCATACATGATGTCGAATTCGACCTGCTTGAAGGGCGGCGCGACCTTGTTCTTGACGACCTTGACGCGGGTGGCGTTGCCCACAACCTCGTCGCGGTCCTTGATCGACCCGATCCGGCGGATGTCGAGCCGGACCGAGGAATAGAATTTCAGCGCGTTGCCACCCGTCGTGGTCTCGGGGCTGCCGAACATCACGCCGATCTTCATCCGGATCTGGTTGATGAAGATCACCATGCATTTCGAGCGGCTGATGGACCCCGTGAGCTTGCGCATCGCCTGGCTCATCAGCCGGGCATGCACGCCGAGATTGGAATCGCCCATGTCGCCTTCGAGTTCCGCCTTGGGCGTCAGCGCGGCGACCGAGTCGACCACGACCATGCTGACCGCGCCCGAGCGCACCAGCGTGTCGACGATCTCAAGCGCCTGTTCGCCGGTATCGGGCTGGCTGATCAGAAGCTCGTCGAGATTGACGCCCAGCTTCTTGGCGTAGATCGGGTCGAGCGCATGTTCGGCATCGACGAAGGCGCAGACGCCGCCCTTCTTCTGTTCCTCGGCAACGCAATGCAGCGTCAGCGTGGTCTTGCCCGAGCTTTCGGGCCCGTAGATCTCGATGATGCGGCCCTTGGGCAGCCCGCCGATCCCCAGCGCGATGTCGAGACCGAGCGAGCCGGTCGAGGTCGCCTCGATCTCCTGCACGGGGTTGTCGGCCCCGAGCCGCATGATCGAGCCCTTGCCGAACTGCCGTTCGATCTGTGCCAGCGCCGAGTCGAGCGCCTTCTGCTTGTCCGAAGCTTTCTTGTCTGCCATGTCCAGGAGGTTCGCCGTCGCCATGTTTGGTTCCTTATTCCACACCCGGAAGCGGGCGGCAATGACCGCTCTTGTTCGCCTCTTGTTCTCATCCATATGAGATCAAAAGGCGAACATTTCAAGTCAAATTGTTCCCATTCTCAGGATTGACCGAAACAGTTAAGGAAGTGTTCACGCCCGACGAGATCGCGCAGCCGGGCCATGAAGCCGGGCGCGCCGGGCGGTCACGAGACCTCTTCCGGCAGCCGTCCCTCTTCTTCGTCGGGGTGGCCTTCACGCGCGCGGGCCGCGGCGCGCAGCTGGCGCTGGACGGTGGCGGTCAGATCGGCCAGCGAGAAGGGTTTCGGCAGATAGACCGAATTCGGGATCCGCGCCTTGATCTCGCCAAAGCTGTCCTCTGCATAGCCCGAGACGAAGATCACCCGCGTGCCCGGACGGTCGGCCAGAGCCTTGCTGACCCAGCCAGGCCCGTCGAGCCCCGGCATCACCACGTCGCTGACGAAGACATCGACCTTGAGATCGGGATCGGCGAGCTTCTCAAGGGCCTCCTCGCCGCTTTCGGCCTCCAGCACGGTATGGCCGCGCATCCGCATCGCCCGCGCCGCGAACGAGCGCACCGGAGCCTCGTCCTCGACCAACAGCACGACTGCCTGTGCGGGCTGGTCTTCGACCGTGCCCTGCTCGCGCCGGGGCGCGGCCGGGCCGATTTCGCCGGCATAGGCGGGCAGATAGACCGAAAAGCAGCTGCCCTGCCCGACGGTGCTGTCGACGAAGACAAAGCCGCCGGTCTGCTTGACGATGCCATAGACGGTCGAAAGGCCCAGACCCGTGCCCTCGCCGGGGCGCTTGGTGGTGTAGAAGGGCTCGAAGATCTTGGTCAGGCGGTCGGGCGGAATGCCGTGCCCCTCGTCGCGGACGCGGATCATCGCATAGGGGCCGGGCGGCACCACGGCGCGGTCGCGCTGCAATTCGGTGCTCAGCTGCACCGCCTCGGTTTCCAGCCGGATCTCGCCGCCCTCGGGCATCGCGTCGCGGGCATTCACCACGAGGTTCATCACCACCTGTTCCAGCTGACGCTTGTCGGCCCGGATCGGCGGCAGCGCCTCGGCATGGCGCATCCTCAGGCGCACCTTCTCGCCCACCAGCCGGTCCAGCAGATGGGCCAGTTCGCCCATCGTGTCGCGCAGATCCATCACCTCGGGGCTGAGCGTCTGCTTGCGCGAGAACGCCAGAAGCTGGCCCACGAGGCTCGCCGCGCGGTTGGCGTTCTGGTGGATCTGCACCAGATCGCCATAATCGGGATCGCCCGCATCGTGGCGCAACATCAGCAGGTCGCAATGGCCCGAGATCGCGGTCAGCAGGTTGTTGAAGTCATGCGCCACCCCGCCCGCCAGCTGGCCGATCGCCTGCATCTTCTGGCTTTGGGTGAATTGCGCCTCCAAAGTCTTCATCTCGGTCACGTCATGCAGCACGGCGACCAGACCGCCCCCGCCCATCCGCGCCAGCGCGACCTGAACGAACAGCTCGCGGTCGTCGCGGGCGACGCGCAACACCTCGGCGGTGTTGGGGGCGCGGCCCTGGGCGGCATCGGCCAGCCAGTCGCCGACCGACCGGCCCAGACCTTCGAGCCGGTCGCAGAGGTTCAGCGCCTCGCCGGCATCGGCGCCCAGCAGCTTGTTCGCCCGGGCGTTCGACAGCCGCACCGTGCCGTCGATGTCGAGCTGCAAGAGGGCCACCGGCAGCGCGTCGAGAAACCCCTCGGGCGCCTCGGCGCCCCGGGCCCCCGAGGCCTCGGGCAGGATATAGAATTCGCGCCCGCCATCGGCCATGCGAAGCTGCAGCAGGCGGCGGCGGCTTGGCCCTTCGGGGGTTTCGACCATCACCTCTTCGGTCTCGTCCGAAGCCCCGCCCAGCAATGCCGCCACGCTGTCGGGGCTTTGCCCGATCAGCGCGCGCGCGGCGGCGTTGATGACCGCCAGACGCCCGGCCGGATCGAGCCGGACCATCGGCAGCGCGATTTCGGGACCGTCGGCTGCGCAGGATTCGAGCCGCCAGAGAAACAGCCCCGACCCGGCGCGTTCGACCCCGATCCGGAGCGGCCCCGAGGCCAGGCTGCGCTGCGCCGCGGCCGGAAGGCCCCGGGCGGCGGCCGAGATCAGGTCCGAGACCGCATGGTCGGGATCTGCAAAGATCGCCTGCAGCGCGCCCGCGACCGGCTGGCCGCGCACCGCCGCGACCCGGCGTTGCGCCTCGGGGCTTGCGATCAGCACGCAGCCTTCGGCATCGGTGACCAGGGTCGCGCCCGGCGCGCTGGCGCAGAGCCGCCGCAGCCGGTCCGAGGGGATGTCCGACACCGGCCGCCCGAAGAGGCGCAGCAGCAGGGCCAGACAGGCCAGCGTGCTGCCCGCCGTCAGCAATGGCGCAAAAAGCCCGGGCCAGGGCGATGTCAACGCCGCGGCAACCAGCAGAACGCCAAGTGCCAAGGCCACCCAAGCGCGGTCGGCATGGGCCGCCGCGGATCGCCGCACAGTCACCAGAACGGGCACAAAACGCAACAATGAGGCCTCCCGGGCAGAGCGTCTTGCCCACTCTTTCTCCACAGGTGTTAACCGAAGGTTAATGCGGCCCCATCGGGATGACCGAACGGCACAGGATCGCCGACCAACGTAACGTAACGCTTGTCAGCCATCGCCGCGCCGCAGGACCGCCGCATAGAATCCGTCGCCGCCATCAAGCGGGGTCAAGTGTCGCTCGGCGATCCGCATCCAGCCCGGCGTATTGGCAAGAAACCGCGCGATCTGCGCGTCGTTCTCGGCCGACAGGAGCGAGCAGGTGGCATAGCCAAGATGCCCGCCCGGCGCGACCAGAGCGGCCGCCCGGTCGAGAATGCCGGCCTGCAGCGCGGTCAGCCGGGTCAGGTCGTCGGGGGTCGTGCGCCATTTGGCCTCGGGGCTTCGCCGCCAGGCGCCACTGCCCGAACAGGGCACGTCGCAGAGCACCAGATCGAAGGGCGCGGCCTCGTCAAGCTCGGCGCTGGCAAGGCAGGTCACTGCGATTCCCGCCCGGGCGGCCCGGTCGGGCAGGTCGCGCATCCGCTGCGGCGCCGCGTCATGGGCATAATGCCGGGCCGTTCCGCGCGCGGCCATGGCCAGCGTCTTGCCGCCACCGCCCGCGCAAAGATCGAGCACCCGCGCGCCCGGGCCAAGCGGCATCAGATCGGCCACCGCCTGCGAAGCCGCATCCTGCAGTTCGACCACCCCCTCGGCAAAGGCGCGGGACTGCTGGACGCGCCGTGCCCCGGCCGTCACCTCCAGCGCGGTGGGCGAAAGCGCATGCGGCCGGGTCTCGATCCCTTCCCCCGCCAGCAGAGCCGCCGCCTCGTCCCGGCCGCTGCGGCGCAGATTGACCCGCAGGAAGACCGGCGCGCGGTGCCGCAGCAGGTCCATCACCGGGCGGAAAGCCGGGCCGAGGCTGTCGCGAAGCACCTCTTCCAGCGCCTCGGGACAGTCGCAGGCGACCGCCTCGGGCAGATCCGCCAGGTTGGGCAGGGGCGCGGCTTCGGCCTCGGACAGGGGCGCCGGAGCGTGACCCTCGCCGGTGAAGACCGCCCCGGGGTCGATGCCGTCGGCGCGCAGGCGGCCCAGCATCAGGCCGCGCCCCGTCGCCGCCCCGCCCAGCGCGGCGAAGGATCGGGCGCAGCGAATTGCGTCGAAGACATGGTCGCGGATCGCGGCCCGGTCCTTCGACCCGGCAAAGCGGTTCTGCCGCGCCCAGGTGGTCAGCAGCTTCTCGGCCGGAGCGCCCGCGCGCCAGGCATCGAGCAGCTCCGCCGCCGCCGCGATCCGCGCCGCAGGTGTCACGCGCGGCCCCGACCTGCCAGGGCGGGAACCGCCGTCGCATCATACCCTGTCATCGCAAGCCGTCCCTTCATCCGATCCGCCCTTTCGGGGTTTGCCCGTCTTCTGGCAGCCGTGTCACCCGGGCGCAAGCGCCGCCCGAAGCCGGGGCCTTTTCATCCGCGCGCGGACGTGGTTTGGTGACCTTGTGACAGGGGCGTCCGGATCTGCCCGGGCTGAGAAGCACCCTTAGAACCTGAACCAGATCATGCTGGCGGAGGAAGTCGCGTGCCGGGCCCGAAAGCGGGCCGATGCGGCCGTCCGATGCCAGGGGAGGACAGCCATGCCCAGCGCGAAAGAGACCCCGACCGGCGCCCGCAGCACAGAGCGCACGCCCGGCGTCCATCTTGCCGCGATGCGCGAGCGCGCGCCGCTCGTGCAATGCATCACCAATTTCGTCGCCATGAACACGGCCGCGAATGTGCTGCTGGCGGCGGGCGCCTCGCCCGCGATGCTGCATGCGGCCGAGGAAACCCTTGAATTCACGCCGCTGGCGCAGGCGCTCTCGATCAATATCGGCACACCTTCGCCGCATTGGGCCGCCGGCATGAAGGCCGCGGCCGGGGCGGCGCGGGCGGCGGGCCTGCCCTGGGTGCTCGACCCGGTGGCGGTCGGCGCGACCTCGTACCGGCAGGCGCTTTGCGGCGATCTTCTGGCGCTGGAACCGGCGGTGATCCGGGGCAATGCCTCCGAGATCCTGGCGCTGGCCGGGGCCGCCACGCGCGGCAAGGGCGCGGACAGCGCCGACCCGGTCGAGGCGGCCGAGGCGGCGGCGCGGGCCCTTGCCCAGCGCAGCTGGGCGGTGGTCGCGGTCACCGGGCCGGTCGATTACGTCACCGACGGCACCCGCGCCTGGCGTGTCCACAATGGCGATCCGATGATGCCGAAAGTCACCGCGCTGGGCTGTTCATTGACCGCGCTGGTCGCGGCCTTCGTGGCGGTCGAGGCCGCCGACCGGGCCGAGGCGACGGTCGCGGCGCTGGCCTGTTTCGGGCTGGCGGGCGAGATCGCGGCCAGGGGCGCATCCGGTCCCGGCAGCTTTGCGGTCGCGCTGATCGACGCGCTGCACGCCATGACGCCCGAGGCGCTGGACCTCGGCGCACGGGTCGAGCCCTCATGAACCGAAACACCCTCGCCGTCTATTTCGTGACCCCCGACGGCGCCTCGCCGGATCTGGTGATGGCGGCGGTCCGGGGCGGCGCCAGCATGGTGCAGCTGCGCGACAAGCGGGCCAGCGACAGCGATCTGGTCGCGCTCGCCCGGCAGCTGAAACCGGATCTGACCCGGCGCGGCGTGCCGCTGATCGTCAACGACCGGCTGGCGGTTGTGCTGGCCTCAGGGGCCGACGGGCTTCATGTGGGGCAGTCCGATGGCGACCCGCGCGCGCTGCGCAAGGCCCTGGGACCGGGGCGGCTGCTTGGCCTGTCGGTCGAGACCCTGGCCCAGCTCGACGCCATCCCCGCGGGCAGTGTCGACTATCTGGGCGTCGGGCCGGTCCATGCGACCGCCACCAAACCCGATCACGCGGCCCCGCTGGGCGTCGACGGGCTTGGGCGGATCGTGAGCAGCACCGCCCTGCCCTGCGTCGCGATCGGCGGGCTCGGCGTCGCGGACGCGGCCGGTGTCAAGGCGGCGGGCGCCGATGGCATGGCGGTGGTGTCGGCGATTTCCGCCGCGCCCGATCCGGCGGCGGCGGCACGCGCCCTGGCCGAAGCCTGGAGAAGCGCATGATCCCCAATATCCTGTCGATTGCCGGGTCCGACCCCTCGGGCGGGGCCGGGATCCAGGCCGATCTGAAGACCATCGGCGCCAATGGCGGCTATGGCATGGCCGCGATCACGGCGCTGACCGTGCAGAACACCCAGGGGGTGCGGGGGGCAGAGCTGGTGGCGCCCGCCCTGGTTGCCGACCAGATCCGCGCGATCCGCGAGGATATCCGCATCGACGCGGTCAAGATCGGCATGCTGGGCTCGGCCGCCATCGTCGAGGCGGTGGCCGGGGCGCTGGCCGGGCTCGACGCGCCGGTGGTGCTGGACCCGGTGATGGTGGCCAAGGGCGGCGACCGGCTGCTGGCCGAAGAGGCCGTGGCCGCGCTTTCTGTGCATCTGATGCCGATGGCCGCCGCGATCACGCCGAACCTGCCCGAGGCGGCCGATCTTCTGGGCCGTCCCGAGGCGCAGGACCGCGCCGGGATGGCGGCGCAGGCCGAGGCGCTTCTGGCGCTGGGGCCGCGCGCCGTTCTGTTGAAGGGTGGCCATCTGTCCGGCTCGGACAGCCCCGATCTGCTGCTCGAGCCGACCGGGCGGGTCTGGTTCGAGGGGCCGAGGATCGACAGCCCGAACACCCATGGCACCGGCTGCACCCTCTCGTCGGCACTGGCGACCTGGCTGGCCCGGACGGGCGAGATGCGCCCTGCGGCCGAGGCGGCGCGCGCCTATACCCGCGCCGCCATCGCAGGCGCCGCGGCGCTGTCGGTCGGGCACGGGCATGGGCCGACCGACCATTTCTTTGCGCTGAGGGACCTCCCGGACTGACGCAGCCCCCTGGCCGGGGACGCGCTGTCCGGACCGTGGCGCCGGTCAGTCGAAGCGGCGGCTCAGCGGCGTCGCGCCGGTCGGCCAGTCGCCCGCCGCCACGGCGGCCCCGCCCGAAAAGGCCGCATAGCTTTGGCCGGCCTGATAGCGCAGCGCGCCCAGCTCGGAGGCCAGATCCTCGGCCCGGTCGGCCGAGAGAAACCCGATGAGCCGCCCGCCCGGGTCCCGCTCGACCCAGGCGCGGGCGCGGCCGACATCCATGCTCCAGGGCGCAGGTCCGTCCAGATGCGCCATCCGCCAGGCCGCAACCTCGGCCCCCGCACCGACCACGATCAGCGCGGGCGCGGTCTCGGCGGCGGCGGCATCGACCAGCCGCGCCGGGCGCCGCAAGAGCCGCGCGCCCAGCGCCTCGACCGCCACCGTCTCGCCGCCAAGCGCCAGCAGCACCGGTTCGGGTCCGGCGAAGAGATCGCCCAGCATCGGCGGCACCTCGCCCGGGGCCAGCGCGCGGGCCAGATCGAAATCGGGATCGACCGAAACCGCCCGCGCCGGAGCCCGAAGTCTCAGCGTGGCCTCGCCCCGCACGGCATCGAGCAGAACCAGATGGCGTTCGGTCCCCGCCTCGGTCTCGACCACCACGGGCACCGACAGCCGATAGACGGGCCCGGACTGGGCCAGCACCAGATGCAGGGTCGTGCCCTCGGGCTCGGTCGCCTCGAGCCGCAGCGCGGGCAGACCGCTGCGGGTCAGCCACTGATCGAAGAACCAGCCCAGATCGCGCCCCGATGCCTCCTCGAAAGCGGCACGGAGATCGTGCCAGGCGGCGACCCGATCATGCCGCGCGGCATAGAAGCGGCTGAGGCCCTTGTGCCAGTCTGCGGGACCGAGCTCGGCCTTGAGCATGTGAAACAGAAGCGCCGCCTTGCCGTAGCCGACCGCCTGCCGCGCCCCATGGGAGGCCGCGCGGAATTCGGTCAGCGGCCGGTCCTCGTCGGCGGGCAGCGCCGCGAGGTCGCGCAGCCAGCCCAGCCGCATCTCGCGCGCGGCCTCGGGACCGGCATCCTCGGCCAGCGCATGGTCGGCCATGTAGGTCGTCAGCCCCTCGCACCAGTTGCCGCGCCGGTAATCGACGGCGACCGAATTGCCCCACCAGGAATGCAGCACCTCATGGGCCAGCGACCGCCCGCGCATGTAGCCATGGCCCAGGATCGACTGGCTGACATAGGTCAGACCGGGCATCCCCAGCCCGACCGGGATCGGCGCCGACACGACCGAGAAGCCCGCATAGGGATAGGGGCCGATCTCGGCCGAGAAGCGGTCGATATAGCCCGCGACGGCCTCGGTATAGGCGGGCGAATAGGCGGCATCGCGGGGTTCGAAATAGGTGCGCAGCCGCAAGTCGCCATGCCTCGCCTCGCCCACGGTATAGCGCCCGGCAAAGACCCCCATGTCGGCCGCCCGACCGGTGAACACGAACTGGGCGCGCCGCCCCTCGGCGCCGACCGCCTCGGCGCCGAGCCTGCCGGTCGCGGCCGGGCGCCAGCCCGCAGGCACCTCGAGGTTCAGTTCGAACCGGGCGCGGGGCGCGGAATCGACCGGCAGCCAGCCCGAACCCAGAAGATAGCTGGCCGTCTCTGCCCGCGCGGCCTCGCCGATTTCAGGCGATAGCGGGGGCAGCGTCCCGGTCAGCCGCATCGTCACCGGCCGCCCCATATGCCGCGCCGCCCGCAAGACGCCCGAGCTTGGCACCGGTGTCGCGTCGCCGCCGATCTCCAGCGTCTCGACGGTCAGCCAGTCCTGCCGGGGCAGCGTCACGTCGCCCTGCGGCGCGGGCAGCACCGCGTCGAGCGTCAGGGCCCCGGTGGCCGGGTCGAGCCTGAGCGTCACCGCCTCTTCGCCCAGCATCTCGGCATGCGGGCCGGCCCAGACGGCCGGTCCGGCCAGGGCCGGAAGGGCGGCAATCAGCAGGGGGCGAAAACGCATCGGCAGGACTCCGGGCAGGCGATGGGCAGGCGATTTTCGCGAAGGTTAGGCGCGGTTCGCCCCCAGAGCCAGCGGATTGCGCGCCTGACACTGCGAGACGGGCGTTCGCCCGCTGCGGCCCGCGCCGGGCGGGTTTCCGCAGAAAAGGTGGCGAACGGGAATTCCTCCCGCCACGGCCGCAATGGAAGGAGTTATGACCCTTTTTCTTCCGGGTTATCGCCTTCTTTCGGGAATTTTGTTCTACTGCAGGAAAGTTTCAGGGAGAGTCCCGATGAAGTTCTTCCCCATCTTCCTGCGCACCGAAGACGCGCGGATCGTGGTGTCAGGCGGCGGCGAGACCGCGCTGGCCAAGCTGCGCCTGCTGCTGAAGACCGAGGCCCGGATCGCGGTTCATGCCGCTGAGGCCGATCCGAAGATCGTCGACTGGCAGGCCGAGGGGCGTCTCAGCTGGGTCGCGCGGCCCGTCGAGGCGGCCGATCTCGACGGCGCGCGGCTGGTCTATGCCGCGACTGACGACGCGGCCGAGGATGCCCGCGTGGCCGACCTCGCGCAGGCGGCGGGCGTGCTTTGCAACATCGTCGACAACCGCGCCGACAGCGCCTTCATCACCCCCGCGCTGGTCGACCGCACCCCCGTCGTCGTGGCGATCGGCACCGAGGGCGCGGCCCCGGTTCTGGCGCGCCGCATCAAGGCGGGCCTCGAAGCCTGGCTGCCCGCCGGGCTTGGCGCGCGGGTGCGCGCGGCCGATGCCTTCCGCCCGGCGGCCGAGGCGCTGCCCCAGGGCCGGGCCCGCCGCCGCTTCTGGGAAGACGCCTTCGCGGGGCTTCTCGACGGCATGCCGGGCCCCGCCCCGCAGCTTGCCCCCCTGCTTGAAGCCCACAAGGCGGCCGAAACGGCGACGGGCGAGGTGCTGTTCGTCGGCGCAGGCCCCGGCGATCCCGACGACCTGACGCTGCGCGCCCGCCGCGCGCTCGACCGCGCCGATGTGGTCATTCACGACCGGCTGGTGCCCGCGCCGATCCTGGAACTGGCCCGCCGCGAGGCCGAGATCGTCGAGGCGGGAAAGACCGGCTTTGGCCCCTCGACGCCGCAGGCGGACATCAACGGCCTGATCGTCGACCGTGCGGCCCGGGGCCTTGTCGTGGTGCGGCTCAAGGCGGGCGATCCGTCGGTCTTCGGGCGGCTTGACGAGGAAATCGAGGCCTGCGAGGCCGCCGGTATCGCTTGGTCGGTGGTGCCCGGGCTGACCGCGGCCTCGGCCGCCGCCGCAAGCCTTGGCCAGAGCCTGACCCGGCGCGGCCGCAATTCCGAGCTGCGCGTGCTGACCGGGCATGACGTGAAGGGGCTGGCCGATCACGACTGGGCCGCGCTGGCCCGGCCGGGTACGGTCGCCGCGATCTACATGGGCAAGCGGGCCGCGCGGTTCATCCAGGGCCGGCTGATGATGCATGGCGCCGAGGCCGCGACCCCGGTCAGCGTGGTCGAGAATGCGGGCCGCCCCGAGGAACGCATCCTTTCGGCAAGGCTGGGCACCCTGCCCGCCGAGATCGCCGCCGCCGGGCTGACCGGCCCGGCCGTCATCCTGCTGGGTCTGGCGCCGCGCGCCGCCGCCCGGTCCCTTCCCGCCCTGCGCGAGGCCGCCCGATGAAACGCCGCTTTCACCCCAGCGTCGTGACCGCCAACGACCTGTTCGAGGGCCACCCGGTCTGGCGCACCGCGGACGGGCGCTGGTCGGCCACGATCCGCGAAGCCGAAGTGCTGCGCGATCCCGAGACGGCCGAGGCCCGCCTTGCCGCAGCCGCGTCCGACGCCGCTCGGGTCGTCGGCCCCTATCTGGCCGAGGTCGCGACCGCGCCCGAAGGCCCCGCCCCCTTGCATTTCCGCGAGGTCTTCCGCGTCCGGGGTCCCGCCCACGCCTCTGACCGCCTCGACCACCTTCCCGGAGAGTGACGATGTACGCCTATTCCGATTTCGACGAGAGTTTCGTGCGCAACCGCGTGCGCCAGTTCCGCGATCAGGTCGAGCGCCGGATCGACGGCCGCCTCAGCGAGGACGAGTTCAAGCCGCTGCGGCTGATGAACGGGCTTTACCTGCAGCTTCACGCCTACATGCTGCGCGTGGCCATTCCCTATGGCACGCTCGACGCGCGCCAGATGCGCCAGCTTGCGACGATCTCGGAGCGCTGGGATCGCGGCTATGGCCATTTCACCACCCGCCAGAACATCCAGTTCAACTGGCCCAAGCTGCGCGATGTGCCCGACATGCTGGATGCGCTGGCCGATGTCGGCATGCATGCGATCCAGACCTCGGGCAATTGCGTGCGCAACGTCACCTCGGACCATTTCGCGGGGGCCGCCGCCGACGAGATCGCCGATCCGCGCCCCTATGCCGAACTGTTGCGGCAATGGTCGAGCGACCATCCCGAGTTCCAGTACCTGCCGCGCAAGTTCAAGATCGCAATCACCGGCGCCACCGCCGACCGCGCCGTGACGCGCGCCCATGATATCGGGCTGCGCGTCGTCGCGCGGGACGGCGCCGTGGGGTTCGAGGTCAGCGTCGGCGGCGGGCTCGGCCGCACCCCGATGATCGGCCGCGTCATCCGCGACTTCCTGCCCGAGGCCGATCTGGTGCCCTATGTCGAGGCGGTGCTGGGCGTCTACAACCAGCTTGGCAGGCGCGACAACAAGTACAAGGCCCGGATCAAGATCGCAGTCCACGAGATGGGGCTTGATACCATCCGCGATCTGGTCGAGGCCCGCTTTGCCGAGACCCGGTCCGAATTTCCCGGCGCCGAAGCCGCCCTGGCCGAGATCCGCGCGGCCTTCCGCGCCCCCGATTTCCGCGCGGGCGGTACCGCGATCCCGTCGGGCAGCCCGGCGTTCCGGGCCTGGACGGATACGAACCTTGCCCCGCACCGGCGCGAGGATCACGCCATCGTCACCGTCTCGCTGAAGACGCCCGGGCAGCAGCCGGGCGATGCCAGCGCCGATCAGATGCGGGCGATCGCCGATCTGGCCGAGACCTATGGTTATGACGAGATCCGGATCAGCCACCGCCAGAACGTGATCCTGCCCCATGTCCGCAAGGACGACCTGCCCGCGGTCTTCGAGGCGCTGGCGGCGGCCGGGCTGGCGGCGGCCAATGCCGGGCTGATCTCGGACATCATCGCCTGCCCGGGGATGGACTATTGCGCGCTGGCGACGGCCCGCTCGATCCCCGTCGCGCAGGAGATCGCGGTGCTGTTCGAGACCCTCGATCTGGCCCATGAGGTCGGCCCGCTCCGGCTGAACGTCTCGGGCTGCATCAATGCCTGCGGCCATCACCATGTGGCCGATATCGGCATTCTCGGGCTCGAACGCGCGGGCGTCGAGACCTATCAGATCACGCTGGGGGGCGATCCGACCGAACGGATCGCCATCGGCGAGCGCACCGGTCCCGGCTTTGCCGCGGACGAGATCGTCGGTGCGGTGGAACGTATCGTGACGGCCTATCTGGAGCTTCGCGACAGCGCGGACGAGACCTTTGCCGAAGCCTATCGGCGGCTGGGGCTCGCGCCGTTCCAGAAGGCGCTTTATTCCGAGGAGAGCAGGGAAAATGCGGCCTGAAAACGGGTTCGAACGGGCAGAGACCCGGCTTGCGGCGCTGAACCGGCGCCTGGACGGCGCGACGCCGCAAGAGGTGCTGGCCGAGGCGGCCGACCGCTTCGCCGGGCAACTGGCGCTGGTGTCGTCCTTCGGGGCGGAATCGGTCGTGCTTCTGCACATGGTGGCCGAACTCGACCCCGGCCTGCCGGTGCTGTTTCTGGAAACCGAGATGCTGTTCCCCGAGACGCTGGCCTATCAGCGCGAGGTCGCGGACCTGCTGGGGCTGACCGGCGTTCGGCTGCTGCACCCCGACACCGAGGCGATCGAGCTGCACGACCCGGCGGGCGATCTGCACCGCAGCGATCCCGATCTCTGCTGCCATCTGCGCAAGACCGAACCGCTGGAGAGCGCGCTTGCGGGCTTCGGCGCCTGGGTCACCGGGCGCAAGCGGCACCAGACCCGCGAGCGCCAGGCGATGCATGTCTGCGAGACCGACGAGGCCGGGCGGGTCAAGATCAACCCGCTGCATGGCTGGGGCCGCGAGGATGTGGCCGCCTATATCGACCGTCACGACCTGCCCCGGCATCCGCTGGTGTCGCGCGGCTATCCGTCGATCGGCTGCGCGCCCTGCACCAGCCGCGTCGCTCCGGGCGAGGACCCGCGCGCGGGCCGCTGGCGCGGTCAGGACAAGCAGGAATGCGGCATCCATCTGGTCAATGGCCGCTTCGTGCGGATGGGGGCGGAGGACGTGGCATGAGCGACCGGGTCCTGATCACCGATGCGGGCTTCGGCCCCGTCGATCCGGCCGAGCGCTACCTGGACTTCGCCGATCTCGAGGCGGCACCCGGGGCGCTGCGGGTCGATCTCGGCCCCGAGACCGACCCGGCCACGCTGACCCCGCATCTGGCGCAGATCCAGACCATCCGCATCGCCTTTCCGGCAGTATCGGACGGGCGCGGGTTCACGCTGGCGCGGACGCTCCGGCGGATGGGCTTTGCCGGGCGGCTCCGTGCTGCCGGGCAGCTGATCCCCGAGCAATATCCGATGGCGCGGGCCTGCGGCTTCGACGAGGTCGAGATCGACGCGGCCCGCGCACAGCGCCAGCCCGAGGCCGACTGGCGCGCGGCCGCAGGGCGGCAGGGTTATCTCGCGCGGTTGCGGCGCCCGGCCGCCTGATCCGGGATCAGGGCAGGCGCAGCACAGCCGACAGCGGGGCCAGTGCCACCTCGCCCGGCCCCGATTGCAGCGCCCAGGAAAAAAGCGCGGTCACGGTCTCGGGGCGGCTGTGACCGACCAGCACCGCCTGCCCGGTCTGGCGCGCCTCGAACACCGCACGGTCCAGCATCCGGCGCATGGTCTCGGTGTTCTGCCCCTCGGCATCGAGGGTCTGGAAGACCGTCGCCTCGGGCACGCCCGCCCGGTCGGCGGCGCGGGCCGCAGCGTTCAGACCCTCGTCGCGCGTGACGATCCCGTGACCGGTTTCGGCCAGTACGCCCAGAACCGCATCGGTCAGGACGCGATCCTCCTGAAACCCGTCCGTGCCGGGGTCGAGCACGGCAACACCGCTGCCGATCAGCCCAAGCGCGCGGTTCAGCCGGGCGGCGGCCTCGGCAGGCGGCAGATCCGACAGTCCGCTGGCCAGCAGCGCGACCTCATAGCCCGCCCGGTGGAAATCGGCGGCGGCCTCGGCGGCGCCGGGCATCGCCGGGTCGATCGCGAAGGTCACCGGAAAGGGGAAGGTCAGCAAAGCCCGGCGGTCGAGCCCTGCCGCGCCGACATCGACCAGCACCAGCGACAGAAGCGGCGCCCCGGGCGGCGGATCGAAGGCCACGGCATTCCGCGCCAGCGCACCCAGCGGCGCCGGGGCGGCGGCCCGATCCTGCGCCCGTTCCCCCGGCCGGTCGTCCGGCGCGGGACCCGTCGCCGCGCCTTGCTCGCTCGGGGCCGTGGCGTCCACGCCCGGAACCGTGCCGAGCGTCGGCAGCGGAGCGACCGGGGTCAAGTCGCCCGGGGGCTCTCCGGGCGCATCGGCGGCCCCGGCGCCGGGCGGCGGCAGGATGCGGGGCGCTGCATTTCCGGAGGCAGGCCCCGTGTCAGGCCCCGTGTCAGGCACGGAGTCAGGCTCGGGCTGGGGCAAAGTATTCGCCGCATCGCCGTCCCGATCAGCGGGCAAGCCGGCACCGGGAATGGCCGGAGCGGCCTCCGGCTTTGTCCCGGTCGCTGTCCCAGTCGCTATTCCAGTCGCTGTCCCGGTCGCAGGTGCGGTCGTCGTCCCAGTCTGCATCCCGGTCGCGGGATGGCCATCGGACCGTGCCTCGGGGGCGGGCGGCGTGGCCGGTTCGGGCGCGGCGGGGCTGCGCAGGGCGGCACCGGCGGGCGCGGGCTCTTCGGCGCCGAGGTCGGTCCCGGCCCCAAGATCGACGGCCGCATCGGGAGCCTCGGGCGGGGTCATCGTCTCGGGTATCGCTGAGACCGGGGCGGGGGCCGCCGCGGGCGCGGTGTCGGGCAGCGGCGCCTCGGCGACGGCGGCGGGGGCCGGGGCGCCCATCGCCGGGGTCTCGCGCAGGGTCTCTTCGCGCTCGGGCAGGGTCGCCTCGGTCTCGGGCCGGGGACGGTTGAATTCGGACCCCGGCGGCAGGTCGATATCGGTGGTCGGATCGGTGGCGGGCAGCCCCCCGGGCCCGGACGGCGCCGCGGGCCGCGCCGCCGGGGCCGGAACCGCGGCAGGCGCGGCTTCGGGTTCGGGGGCGGCGGGCGCGCCGCTTTCGGGGATGGCCGAGAACCGCGGGGCGGGCGCCTCGCCCGGCTGCGTGGGCTCAGGAGCGGGCGCAGGGTCTCGCACAGGGTCTCTGACGGGGTCTCTCACGGGGGCGGGCACCGAAGCGGTCCCGGCGCCGGGACCAGGACCGGACGGCGGCACCGCGACCGCCAGCGCCGCCAGCCCCAGACCGCTGGCCGCAGCACCCCAGAGAAAGCCGCGAATGCCGCTGGAAAAAACCCTGCCCATGCCTCGTACCTCCGACCTCGCGACGGCCTGCCCGGGCCGCCCTGTCCGATGCGGGACCCTTTGCCCCGCCGCCGCCCCTTGACCGGGGCGCGTCGCTCTGAGCATGTATAGCCCGACCCGCGACCCGGTTCATCCCCTTTCGCGAAGGCGCTGACCATGCTGCTCTTGATCGACAATTACGACAGTTTCACCTATAATCTGGTGCACTATCTCGGGGAACTCGGCGCCGAGACGAAGGTCGTCCGCAACGATGCCCTGAACGTGCAGGAGGCGATGGGGCTGCGGCCGTCCGCGATCCTGTTGTCGCCCGGCCCCTGCGATCCGGCCCAGGCCGGGATCTGCCTGCCCCTGACCCGCGCCGCGGCCGAGACCGGCATACCGCTGATGGGCGTCTGCCTCGGCCACCAGACCATCGGCGAGGCGTTCGGCGGCAAGGTGGTGCGCGCGGCCGAGATCGTGCATGGCAAGATGGGCTCGATCGAGCATGACGGGTCGGGCGTCTTCGCGGGCCTGCCCTCGCCCTTCAAGGCGACCCGGTATCATTCGCTGATCGTCGAGCGCGCCAGCCTGCCCGACTGCCTGATCGCCAATGCCTGGCTGGAAGACGGAACCATCATGGGGCTGCGCCACCGCGAGCTGCCGATCCACGGGGTGCAGTTCCACCCCGAAAGCATCGCCTCGGAGCATGGCCATGCCCTGTTGAAGACGTTCCTCGACACCGTGAAGGAACCCGCATGAGCGACGCGCTGAAACCGCTGATCGGCCTTGCCGCCGACCGCCCCCTGACCCGGGACGAGGCCGAGACCGCCTTCGAGGCGCTGTTCGAGGGCGAGGCGACGCCAAGCCAGATCGGCGGTCTGCTGATGGCGCTGCGCACCCGGGGCGAGACGGTCGACGAATATGCCGCCGCCGCGAAGGTCATGCGCTCGAAATGCCGGAAGGTGACCGCGCCCGAGGGCGCCATCGACATCGTCGGCACCGGCGGTGACGGCAAGGGCACGTTGAACATCTCGACCGCGACCGCCTTCGTGGTGGCGGGCGCGGGCGTGCCGGTGGCCAAGCACGGCAACCGCAACCTGTCGTCGAAATCGGGCGCGGCGGATGCGATGACCCATATGGGCATCAACGTGATGGTCGGCGCCGATGTCGTCGAAACCGCGCTGAGGGAGGTCGGCATCGGCTTCATGATGGCGCCGATGCACCATCCGGCCATGGCCCATGTCGGCCCGACCCGGGCCGAGCTGGGCACCCGGACGATCTTCAACATCCTCGGCCCGCTGACCAACCCCGCCGGGGTCACGCGCCAGCTGACCGGCGCCTTTTCCAAGGCACTTCTGCGCCCCATGGCCGAGACGCTCGACCGGCTCGGCACCGAAGTCGCCTGGCTGGTGCATGGCGGCGACGGCACCGACGAGTTGTCGATCGCGGGGATCAGCCATGTCGCGATGCTGGAGGAAGGCACCATCACCGAGCGCGAGCTGCATCCCGAAGAAGCGGGCCTGCCGGTCCATCCCTTCGAGGCCATCATCGGCGGCACGCCCGATCACAACGCCCGCGCCTTCGCGGCGCTTCTCGACGGCGAGGCCTCGGCCTATCGCGACGCCGTGCTGCTGAACGCGGCCGCCGCTCTGGTGGTGGCGGGCCGGGTCACGACGCTGCGCGAGGGCGTCGAGCGGGCACAGGACAGCATCGACAGCGGCGCGGCCAAAAGCAAGGTCGAGGGCCTCGCCCGGATCACATCGGAGGCCGCATGACCGAGACCATTCTGGACCGCATCAAGGCCTACAAGCTGGAAGAGGTCGCCGCCGACAAGGCCACGCGGCCGCTGGCGGATGTCGAGGCGGCGGCACGCGCCGCCCCGGCCGTGCGCGGCTTTGCCGAGGCGCTGCACCGGGCGGCGCTGACGGGCTACGGGCTGATCGCGGAAATCAAGAAGGCCAGCCCGTCGAAGGGGCTGATCCGGCCCGATTTCGACCCGCCCGCGCTGGCGCGTGCCTATGAGGCAGGCGGCGCGGCCTGCCTGTCGGTGCTGACCGACACGCCCTCGTTTCAGGGGGCCAAGCCGTTCCTGACCGAGGCCCGCGCGGCGGTGAAGCTGCCAGTGCTGCGCAAGGATTTCCTCTACGATACCTATCAGGTGGCCGAGGCCCGGGCGCTGGGCGCCGACTGTATCCTGATCATCATGGCCAGCGTGTCTGACGCCCAGGCGGCCGAGCTGGAAGAGGCCGCGACTTCCTGGGGGATGGATGCGTTGATCGAGGTTCATGACGCCGATGAACTGGACCGCGCGGCCAAGCTGAAATCGGCTCTGATCGGCATCAACAACCGCAATCTGAAGTCGTTCGAGACCAGCCTCGACACCACCAGGCAGCTGGCCAAGCGGGTGCCCGAAGGCCGCCAGATCGTCAGCGAATCCGGGCTCAACACCCCGGCCGATCTGGCGCAGATGGCGATGTACGGCGTGCGCAGCTTCCTGATCGGCGAAAGCCTGATGCGTCAGGAGGATGTCGCCGCCGCGACCCGCAAGCTGCTGGCCAACCCGGCGATGGGCGCGCATTGATGCCCGAGCTGACCCATTTCGACGCCGAAGGCCGCGCCCATATGGTCGATGTCTCGGACAAGTCCGAGACCGCGCGGCTGGCGGTGGCGACGGGATGGGTCCGGATGGCCCCCGAAACCCTGGCGCTGATCCGCGCGGGCAGCGCGAAGAAAGGCGACGTGATCGGGGTCGCGCGGCTCGCGGGCATCATGGGGGCCAAGAAGACCTCGGATCTGATCCCGCTGTGCCATCCGCTGCCGATCACCCGGGTCGCGGTCGATCTGACGCCCGACGAGAGCCTGCCGGGCCTTCGTATCGAGGCCACGGTCAAGACCGCCGGGCGCACCGGGGTCGAGATGGAGGCGCTGACCGCGGTCAGTACGGCGGCACTGACGGTCTATGACATGCTCAAGGCCGCCGAGAAGGGCATGGAAATCGGCGGCATCCGGCTGAAGCTGAAAGAGGGCGGCAAGTCGGGCCGCTACGAGGCCTCCGAATGATCTCGGTCGACGCGGCGCTGGGCCATGTCTTCGACCTGATCGCGCCGCTGCCCGTCGAGGAGGTGCCGCTGGCCGAGGCCGCGGGCCGCGTACTGGCCCGCCCGGTCGCCGCGCGCCGCAGCCAGCCGCCCTTTGCGGCATCGGCGATGGACGGCTATGCGATCCGCGAGGAAGACGCCCGCCCGGGCGCGGCGCTGCGCGTCGAGGGCGAGGCCGCCGCCGGTCAGGGCTGGCCGGGCACGGTGGCGCCGGGGCAGGCGGTGCGGATCTTCACCGGCGCGCCCTTGCCCGCGGGCGCCGACCGCGTCGTCATTCAGGAAGACGTGACCCGCGAGGGCGACCGGATCGTGCTGGGCGCGGGCTTCGATCACGGCACCAATATCCGCGCGGCGGGCGGCGATTTCCGGCAAGGCGACATGCTGACCGCCCCGCGCCGTCTGGGTCCCGCCGATCTGGCGCTGGCGGCCGCGATGAACCTGCCCGCCCTGCCCGTCCACCGCCGCCCGGAGGTCGCGCTGATCGCGACCGGCGACGAGCTGGTGATGCCGGGCGAAACCCCGGGCCCCGACCAGATCGTGGCCGCGAACGGCTTCGGGCTGAAGGCGCTGATCGAGGCCGAGGGCGGCATCGCGCGGCTGCTGCCCATCGCGCGCGACAGCGAGGCCTCGCTGCGATCCGTCTTCGCCCTGGCCGAGGGCGCCGATCTGGTGGTGACCATCGGCGGCGCCTCGGTCGGCGATCACGACATCGTCGGCAAGGTCGCGGCCGATCTCGGTATGGCGCCGGCCTTCTACAAGGTCGCGATGCGGCCCGGAAAGCCGGTGATGGCGGGCCGTCTGGGCGGGGCCGCGATGATCGGCCTGCCCGGCAACCCGGTCTCGGCCATGGTCTGCGGCCATGTCTTCCTGCGGCCTGCGCTTCGGGCCTTTCAGGGCCTGCCCAAGGCGGCGCTGCCGGCCGCGCGCGCGCCGCTGGCCACAGATCTCGAGGCCAACGGACCGCGCACCCATTTCCTGCGCGCGCGGCTGACACCCGAGGGCCTCTTGCCCTTCGAGCGGCAGGACAGCGCGCTGCTGTCGGTGCTGGCCGAGGCCGATGCGCTGCTGATCCGTCCGGCGGACGACGGGCCACAGCCCGCAGGGGCTCTGGCGGAATACTTGACGTTGCGGTAACTAAAGCTTGACACAAAACGTGAACATGTCTAGAACAGGAGAGAACGGCTTCCTGTGGGGGGATGGACATGTTGACTCGCAAGCAACTGGATCTTCTTGAATTCATTCATAAAAGGATGCAGCGCGACGGTGTTCCGCCGTCCTTCGACGAGATGAAGGAAGCGCTGGATCTGCGGTCCAAATCGGGCATTCACCGACTGATCACGGCGCTGGAGGAACGCGGATTCATCCGCCGTCTGGCCCATCGCGCCCGCGCCATCGAGATCGTCAAGCTGCCCGAGGCGCTGGAGGCCAGGGGCTTCCGCCCGGTGGTCATCGACGGCGACCGCCCCGAGACGCCGCCCCCATCGGGTGCGATGGATGTCACGCCCGTCCATGCGCTGGAACTGCCGGTGATGGGCCGGATCGCGGCGGGCACGCCGATCGAGGCGATTTCCGAGGTGTCGCATACGGTGGCTGTGCCGGGCTCGATGCTGTCGGGCCGGGGGCGGCATTACGCGCTGGAGGTCAAGGGCGACTCGATGATCGAGGCCGGGATCAACGATGGCGATGTGGTGGTCATTCGCGAACAGAACACGGCCGAGAACGGCGAGATCGTGGTGGCGCTGGTCGAGGGCCATGAGGCGACGCTGAAGCGGTTCCGCCGCAAGGGCGAGATGATCGCGCTCGAAGCCGCGAACCCGGCCTATGAGACCCGCATCCTGCGATCCGATCAGGTCAAGGTGCAGGGACGTCTGGTCGGGCTGATCCGCAGCTACTGAGCCCAGAGCCGGTCGCCCGCCACGCCGCGGGCGGTGACAAGGCGCGGGCCGTCCGCGCCGGGAAACAACGCCAGCGCCCCGGTCCGGGCCAGCGCCGCGCGGTCGAAGATCCGGCACCCCGCAGGCGGATCGTCGACATATTGCGGCACCACCACCCAGCCCCGCATGCAGGCGGGCGCGATCCGCTCGGCCCAGCCGCGCCCGGTGATCAGCGTCACCCGCTGCCCGGCCACCGTAGCCTCCTGTTCGCCACGCGCGCCGTTCAACCCCGGCCGGGCGAAGGCCATGGCCTGATCGGCTCGGTCGCCGTCGTTTTCCAGCCAGCTCAGCGCGACGAAGCCCTCGCCCGAGGGTTTCGACAGCGCCCGGCCCTCCGGGCCCATCGCCCCCATCAACCCGCCGCTGTCGGCAATCAGCAGTGCGGGGCGCTCGACCGCCGACCAGAGCGCGAAAGCCGCGAGGATCGGCACCAGCCCCAGCGCCCGGGCGCGGCCCGTCCAGAGCATGACAAAAAGCGCCCCGACCGCGATCAGCGGCAGCACGGCCGGCCCCGGCGCGGGCACGGGCCAGACCGCGCCGTCAAGCCCCGCCACGCGCTCGGCCACCCAGAGGATCCAGGCAATGCCCCAGCGCATCGGCTCGAGCCCCAGCACCGCCAGCCCGAAGGGCGCGAGACAGGCGGCGGCGACCGCGGCGGGCATCACCAGAAGCCCCATCAGCGGCACCGAGGCCAGATTGGCGATCAGCCCGAATTGCGAGACCTGGTTGAAATGCGCGGCCCCGAAGGGTGCGGTCGCGGCCCCCGCCACCGCCGAGGAGATCACCACCGCCAGCGCGCCTTGCGCCCAGCGGGGCGGGCGCCAGCGGTCGGCGGGGCGGTCGCGCAGCGCGGCAAAGACCGCGATCAGCGCCGTCGTCGCGGCAAAGGACATCTGGAAGCCGGCCTGGGTCAGGCTTTCGGGGGTCAGGACCAGCACGATCAGCGCGGCCAGCGCCACCGCGCGCAACGTCAGCGCCCGGCGGTCGGCCATCACCGCGCCAAGCACGACCGCGACCATGATGAAGGCACGCTCGGTCGCGACATTGCCGCCCGAGAGCGCCAGATAGACCGCGCCGACCGCCAGCGCCCCCGCCGCCGCGATCTTCTTGATCGGCAGGCGCAGCGCCAGCCGCGGCCAGAGCGCCAGCGCAAAGCGCAGCGCGGCGAACACGACCCCGGTCAGCAACCCCATATGCAGCCCCGAGATCGCCAGCAGATGCGCGAGGTTCGAGTCGCGCAGCGCCTGGATCGTGTCGCGCGACATGGCCGAGCGGTCGCCGGTCAGGATCGCCGCCGCGAACGCGCCCTGATCGCCCGGAATGCGCGCCCGAAGCGCGTCCGACAGCGCCATCCGCATGCGGTGCACCAGAAGCGTGGCGCCGCCCTCGGGCGGGCTCAGCGTCACCGCCGGGCTGTTGGCATAGCCCACCGCCCCGATCTGCTGGAACCAGGCATGGCGGCGGAAATCGAAGCCGCCGGGCTCGGCCGGGGCGCCCGGCGGTGACAAATGCGCCATCATCGCGATCCGGGCGCCGGGCGGCGGCGCCGTCACCCCGCCCTCGCCATGCAGCGCCACGCGCAACCGGCGGGGCGTCTGGTCGGGGGGCACGCGCTCGATCCAGACCTGATCGAGCGTGATCCGCGGCGCGTCCGAGATCGAGCGGTCCAGAACCAGCACCCGGCCCTCGAGCGCGCCATAGACGCGGTGGTCGAGCTTGGGCGCCGCGACCAGATGGGCGCGGGCCCCTGCCAGCGCCGTCCCGCCCGCAACCAGCGCCAGCGCGATCAGGAGAGGCCCCCACAGCTCGGGCAGGCGGCGCGCGGCCAGGGCCAGCACGGCAGCGGCCCCGGCGCAGGCCCAGAGCGCCCAGACCGGCGGCTCGGTTTTCTGCAGGAAATACAGCCCGATGCCCAGCGACAGGAAGACCGGCGTCCAGGGAAAGAGATGGCCGCGCCGGGCCTCGACCGACGCCAGCATCGCCGACGCCGCCAAGGCCAGCGCCCGCGCCAGCTGTGCCGGTCCCGCAAGGCCGACCGGCCCGGTCAGCAGAAGCCCCACCGCTTGTCCTCTCCGCAGCGATCTCCTAGACAGACAGGGACGCTATCTCCACCATGGTGAATAAAAGGTTAAGGCTCATGACCGACATGTCGGACGGCCCTGTCGTTACCCGTTTCGCGCCCTCGCCGACCGGGTACCTGCATATCGGCGGCGCGCGCACGGCGCTGTTCAACTGGCTTTTCGCGCGCGGCCGGGGCGGTCGCTTCCTGCTGCGGATCGAGGATACCGACCGCGCCCGCTCGACCCCCGAGGCGACGGCCGCGATCCTGAAGGGGCTGACCTGGCTGGGGCTCGACTGGGACGGCGAGGCCATCAGCCAGTTCGAACGTGCGCCCCGCCATGCCGAGGTGGCCCGCGCGATGCTGGACAACGGCACCGCCTACAAGTGCTTCGCAACGCAGGCCGAGATCGAGGCCTTTCGCGAGGCGGCGCGCGCCGAGGGCCGCTCGACGCTTTTCCAGAGCCCCTGGCGCGACGCCGATCCGGCGACCCATCCTGACGCGCCCTATGTGATCCGGCTGAAGGCCCCACGCGAGGGCGCGACGGTGATCGCGGACAAGGTGCAGGGCGACGTGAAGATCGGCAACGACCAGCTTGACGACATGGTGATGCTGCGCTCGGACGGCACGCCCACCTACATGCTGGCGGTGGTGGTCGACGATCACGACATGGGCGTGACCCATGTGATCCGGGGCGACGATCACCTCAACAACGCGGCCCGGCAGATGCAGATCTATCACGCCATGGGCTGGCCGGTGCCGGTCTGGGCGCATATCCCGCTGATCCACGGGCCCGATGGCAAGAAGCTGTCGAAGCGACACGGCGCGCTGGGGGTCGAGGAATACCAGGCGATGGGCTATCCGGCGGCCGCGATGCGCAACTATCTGGCCCGGCTCGGCTGGTCGCACGGGGATGACGAGTTCTTCGACGACGCCCAGGCCAAGGAATGGTTCAGCCTTGAAGGAATCGGCCGCTCTCCCGCGCGGCTCGACTTCAAGAAGCTTGAAAACCTCTCGGGTCAGCATATCGCGGCGGCGGAGGATGCCGCGCTGCTGCGCGAAGTTCAGGCTTTTCTGGCCGCAACTGACGGACCGTCCCTGACGGAAGAACAGATAGCCGGTCTGGCGCGCGCCCTGCCCTTCCTCAAGCAATCCGCGAAGACCTTCCCCCAACTCGTTGAAAAGGCGTATTTCGTTCTGGGAGAGCGTCCCTTCGAGCCGGATCAGAAAGCAGCAAAATCGCTGGATGATGTATCCCGTGGTATACTGGGAGAATTGACGCCGCATCTGCAAAATGCTAGCTGGACGCGTGACGCCCTTGAGGCGGCCGTGACCGGGGTGGCAGAGGCCCATGGGCTGACCCTCGGGAAACTGGCCCCGCCCCTGCGCGCCGCACTTGCCGGGCGGACGGTTACGCCCAGCGTCTTTGACATGATGCTTGTCATCGGCCGGGACGAGACGCTCGCCCGGCTGGCTGACACCCAGGGCTGAGGCACCGCCGCCGAAAGCCCCCTGCACGCCACCGTCCGGAGCCGCGATCAGGGAGCGCGGCCCGGTATCTCAAGAAGAGGGACTTTCATGGCTGACAGCAAGAAATCCGCAACGCTGACTCTGGGTGACACATCGGTCGAGCTGCCGGTGCTGAGCCCGACGGCCGGGCCGGACGTCGTCGATATCCGCAAGCTCTACGGCCAGATGGGGATCTTTACCCACGATCCGGGCTTCACCTCGACCTCGTCCTGCGAAAGCTCGATCACCTTCATCGACGGAGACAAGGGCGAGCTGCTGCATCGCGGCTATCCCATCGACCAGCTTGCCGAGAAATCCCACTTTCTCGAGGTCTGCTTCCTGCTGCTGTACGGCGAACTGCCCACCGCCGCCCAGCTGGAAGACTTCGAGAACCGCGTGACCCGCCACACCATGGTGCATGAACAGATGCACCGCTTCTTCACCGGGTTCCGCCGCGACGCGCATCCGATGGCGGTCATGGTGGCCGTGGTCGGCGCCATGTCGGCCTTCTACCACGACTCGACCGACATCTCGGACCCCTGGCAGCGCGAGGTCGCCTCGATCCGGCTGATCGCCAAGGTCCCGACGATCGCCGCGATGGCCTACAAGTATTCGATCGGCCAGCCCTTCATCTATCCGCGCAACGATCTGGACTATGCCTCGAACTTCCTGCGCATGTGCTTTGCGGTGCCCTGCGAGGAATATGAGGTCGACCCGATCCTGACCCGCGCGATGGACCGGATCCTGACGCTGCACGCCGACCACGAACAGAACGCCTCGACCTCGACGGTGCGTCTGGCCTCGTCGTCGGGCGCGAACCCGTTCGCCTGCATTGCGGCCGGCATCGCCTGCCTCTGGGGCCCGGCCCATGGCGGCGCCAACCAGGCCTGTCTGGAGATGCTGCGCGAGATCGGCACCGTCGACCGGATCCCGGAATTCATCGCCCGCGCCAAGGACAAGAACGATCCGTTCCGCCTGATGGGCTTCGGCCACAGGGTCTACAAGAATTTCGACCCGCGCGCAAAAGTGATGAAGCAATCCGCCGACGAGGTGCTGGAGCTTCTGGGCATCGAGAACAACGAGACCCTGAAAGTCGCGATGGAGCTTGAGAAGATCGCGCTGGAGGACGAGTATTTCGTCTCGAAGAAACTCTACCCGAACGTCGATTTCTATTCGGGCATCATTCTCGACGCGATGGGCTTCCCGACCTCGATGTTCACGCCGATCTTCGCGGTCAGCCGCACCGTCGGCTGGATTTCCCAGTGGAAGGAAATGATCGGCGATCCGGCGATGAAGATCGGCCGTCCGCGCCAGCTTTATACCGGCGCCACCCGCCGCGACTACGTGGATGTCGAAGACCGGCGCTGATCGCCCCGGCCGTCACCGAAACACCGGACCCGCAGGCCGATGCCTGCGGGTCCGTTTCATTTCGGGTTCATCTCGGGGCGCCGGACGCCCGGCAGGGTCCGGTTACTTGGTCAGGATACCCGCACCGGCCCCAATCGCGGCACTGGTCCCCACATCGTTGCCGGTCGCTGCACCAACGCCCGCGCCCAGCACGCCGCCGGTCAGTGCGCGTTCGCCGTAGCTTTCGCCGCACCCCGCCAGCAAGGCGGCGCCAAGAAGCGAAGCGGCGGTGATCGTATGAAGACGGGTCATGGCGGATCCTTTCCCTTGGGTCATTTGCCTTGCCCAACGCACGGCTTGCCCGTCCCGTTCCATCGCCGCACGGAGCCGGGCCTCGCCTCGGCAAGGACCGGCCGATCACCCCCGTCTCAGCAGCCCTCGAACCGGGCCTTGCGCTTTTCGAGAAAGGCCAGCACGCCCTCCTTGAAGTCGCGCGAGGCACCGCAGCGGCCCTGCAGTTCGGCCTCCAGCGACAGCTGGGTCTCGAAATCGTTCGAGACCGAGCGCCGCAGCGCGGTCTTGAGATTGGCGTAAGCCACGGTCGGCCCCGAGGCCAGCTGCGCCGCCCGGGCGCGCCAGTGGGCCTCGAACCCGTCCTCGGGCACGGCCTCCCAGATCATGCCCCACTCGGCCGCCTGACGCGCCGGGACGGGTTCGGCGAAAAGGGCCGCCCCCATCGCGCGGGCAAAGCCCACCTGCCGGGGCAACCAGTAGGTGCCGCCCGCATCGGGGATCAGCCCGATGCGGGTAAAGGCCTGCACGAAAACCGCAGCCTCGGAGGCGATGACCACATCGGCGGCCAGCGCCAGATTGGCCCCGGCCCCGGCGGCGGCGCCATTGACCGCCGCGATCACCGGCACCGGACAGTCGATGATGGCGTTCAGCATCGGTTCGTATTCGTCCCGCAGCGTGCGCTCGATGTCGATATTGGCGATGTTGGCACCGTCGCCCAGGTCCTGGCCGGAACAGAAGGCCCGGCCCGCGCCGGTCAGCACCACGACGCGGGCCGCCTGCCCCGCCGAGCGCATCGCATGGGTGATCTCGGCCCGCATCTGCGCGCTGAGCGCATTCATCACCTCGGGCCGGTTCAGCGTCACCACCGCCAGCCCGTTCGTGCAGTCAAATCCGATGGTCTTGTAATCCGTCACGGCAGCATCCTCCCCTTGCCCGGTCTCCGGTCAGACTAGCGGCAGCGCGCCCGGGGAAAAGGGAGACGCGAGGTCAGCGCCTCACTTGCCGAGGACCTCTTTCAGCCGCGCCTCTTCCTCGGGGCTCAGCGCCTCCGAGCCCGCATCGCGCCCGGCCCGGCGTCCGCGAATGTAGAAAACGGCCGCGCCCAGCCCCAGTACCAGCATCAGCGGCCCGGCGATGTACAGCACGAGGTTCGAGCCGGTGGCGGTGGGTTTCAGCAGGACGTATTCGCCATAGCGGTCGACCAGATAGTCGACGACCTCGGCATCGCTGTCGCCCGCCGCGATCCGCTCGCGCACCAGGATCCGAAGGTCGCGCGCCAGATCGGCGTTGGAATCGTCGATGCTTTCGTTGCGGCAGACGAGACAGCGGATGCCCTTCGAGATATCGCGGGCGCGGGCCTCTTCGGCCGGGTCGGCCAGCATCTCGTTCGGTTCGACCGCCTTCAGCGGCCCGCTTAGCAACGGGGTCAGGCTCAGGGCCAGCAGAAGGGCAGAGATCAGCGCGGGACGGGGCATCGGCATCCTCATTCGGCGGGCTGGGGCAGCACGGGGCCGCGATCCTTGCGCGCCCCGGCGGCGACGCGGACCCGGCGATCGGAAAGGCTGAGAAGCCCGCCCAGCGCCATCACGATGGCCCCCATCCAGATCCAGTTGGCGAAGGGCTTGATATAGGTGCGCACCGCCCAGCCGCCGTCCTGCTGCGGATCGCCGATGGCGACATAAAGATCGCGCAGAAACCCGCCGTCGATGGCCGCCTCGGTCGTGGGCATGCCCGCGACCGGGTAGACCCGCTTTTCGGGATGCATTTCTGCGATCTGCTTGTCGCCGCGCCAGACGCTCATGGTGGCGGTGGTCGAGATGTAGTTCGGGCCTTCCAGCTTCTGCACCCGGTCCAGCTGGAAGCCGTAGCCGCCCAGGTCATAGCGCTCGCCGATCTGGGCCACGCGAATGTCTTCCTGGTTCCAGGCCAGCATCGCGGAAATGCCGATCATGGTGATACCGAGCCCGGCATGCGCGACCGCCTTGCCCCAGTCGGCGCGCGGCAGCCGCGTCAGCCGGCCAAGCCGCGCCGCCGTCCCCGCACGTCCGGCCCGCAGCCAGAGGTCGACCGCCGACCCGGCGATCAACCAGGCACCCAGCGCCACGCCGATGGGCCCAAGCGCGCTGTGTCCGGTCTGCATCGCCCAGACAAGTGCCCCCAGCGCCACTGCCAGCACCAGCGCGGGCAGCACCGGCCCTGCCGCGCGGGCAAGTCGCGCCCGCTTCCAGGGCAGGATCGAGCCCAGCGGCAGCAGGATCGCCAGCACCACCATGAAGGGCGTGAAGGCCATGTTGAAGAAGGGTGCGCCGACCGACAGCTTGCGGTCGAAGGCCATCTCGGCCACCAGCGGCCAGATCGTGCCGACGAAGACCACCAGCGCCGCGACCGCCAGCAGGATGTTGTTGAAGACCAGCGCCGATTCCCGGCTGACCGTCCCGAACACACCCTTGGCCTGCATCGCGCTGGCCCGCACCGAGAACAGCGTCAGCGCGCCGCCCATGAAAACCAGCAGGATCATCAGCAGGAAGACGCCCCGCTCGGGGTCGTTGGCGAAGGCATGCACGGACGTGATGATGCCCGACCGGGTGATGAAGGCACCGACCAGCGAGAAGCCGAAGGCGATGATCGACAGCAGGATCGTCCAGCTTTTCAGCGCCTCGCGCTTTTCGACGACGATGGCCGAATGCAGCAGGGCGGCGGCGATCAGCCAGGGCATGAACGAGGCGTTCTCGACCGGGTCCCAGAACCAGAAGCCGCCCCAGCCCAGTTCGTAATAGGCCCACCAGGACCCCAGCGCGATGCCGACCGTCAGGCAGATCCAGGCCGCGAGCGTCCAGGGCCTGACCCAGCGCCCCCAGGCGGCATCGACCCGGCCCTCGATCAGGGCCGCGACCGCGAAGGAGAAGCAGATCGAAAGCCCGACATAGCCGAGGTAGAGGAAGGGCGGATGGAAGGCCAACCCCGGATCCTGCAGCAGCGGGTTCAGGTCCTGCCCGTCGAAGGGCGCCTCGGCCAGCCGGTCGAAGGGGTTCGAGGTGAACAGGATGAAGGCGTAGAAGGCCGCGCCGATGGCCGCCTGCACCGCCAGCACCCTTGCCTTGAGGGTCGGTGGCAGCCCGCCCCCGAACCAGGCCGCGAGCGCGCCGTAAAGCGCCACGATCAGCACCCAGAGCAGCATCGAGCCCTCGTGGTTCCCCCAGACGCCCGACACCTTGTAAAGCATGGGCTTGAGCGTGTGCGAGTTCTCGACCACGACCCTCAGCGAGAAATCCGAGACCACGAAGGCGTAGGTCAGCACCCCGAAGCTGAAGGCGGTCAGCAGGAACTGCGCCATGGCGGCCGGTTCGGCCATGGCCATCCAGCCGCTCCAGCCCTTGTGGGCACCGATCAGGGGAACGATCGCCTGCACCAGGGCAATGGCGAAGGCGAGGGCGAGGGCGAAGTGGCCGAGCTCGATAACCATGCCGTTCTCATACCCGCCCGGCGCCCCTGCGCCAATGGATTTCGCGTCGCGGGGCCGAGACGTTTACGCAATCGTGAGCCCGGCCGCGCCGGGCGCAGTCGTCCCGTGATCAGCTCTCGATTACCTCTCGCGCCACGCCTCGAGCGCCGGATTGGCTCCCTGCGAGACCGCCACGGCGTCGGAATCGCTCCGGGCGGTGCGGATCGCGACCGCCTCTTCGGACAGGTCGCGCAGATGCTGGAGGTTGCGCGCCACCTGCGGCGCCATCGCCATGGTCTCGGCGATGGAACGCTGAAAATCCTGCCCCTTGGCCTGATACCGGGCCCCGAAGTAGAAGCTGATGATCGCGCCCATCAGCCACCAGAGCGGCTCGGGCACCAGCGCCATTCCCTGCATCCGGGCGGCGAACCAAACCGGGTCGACCATCGCCGAAATCGCCAGCCCGACCGTGCCCAGCGCCAGCAGCGGCCGGGGCAGCCGGTTCGCCCCGTCGATCAGCGCATCGAAAAGCGTCTGGCGCGGCTGGGCGAATTCACGGGCGAATTCCTCCAGCACGGCGCGCTGCAATTCCAGATCGCGCTTGTCAGCTGCCTCGGCATTGACCCGGAACACCTCGGCCGCCTCGCGCACCACATTGGGCCCGCCCGAGAAGAGCATGCCGAGGGCTGCATTCATCATCCCCATCGCGCGGTCCTTTCCCGATGTTCGTCGTCGCTGAGATGATAGCGCGCCGAGATGAATTCCTCGGCCCGCAGGATCCAGCCGCCCTTGCCGCCATCTCGCCGGCAGGCGAACCTGCGGCTCGCCGGGCGGCGGTCGGCCAGGGCGTAATAATAGTTGCGCCGGGCGATGCCGTAGGCGTCGGCGATATGGTCCGGCGCCGCCTCCGCAGCCGTCTTCGCGGCACGCGCCGTCTCGGGCCCGACGACGCCGTCGATCCCGCAGGGCTGGCCCATGTCGTTCAGCAATTGCTGCAACAGCCGCACCGCATTGGCGCCCGCGTTGACATACATGTCGAAGACCGAAGGATGCAGCAGGTCCGGAAGGGCGTCGAGTTTCGGCCGCCGGAAATAGTGATCGACATAGATCGCCACCGCCTGCTCGGCACTCAGCATGCGCACATCCGCGATGTCGACCAGCCCGTCTCCGGTCAGGTCGAGCCTCAGCCGGCGCAGCGTGTCCAGCGTGACCCCGTGATTCGTCGGACCGCCCGGGTCGTCGGGATCGTTCACAAAGCCGCCTTCGCGCAGGACGATTTCCCGCGCGAGGTCTTCCACCGTTTTCATGAGAGCTTCTCCCCCGCTTCGCGTCGGAACCGGGGGAATTTGGATCGAAGGCGGTTAGCGTGAGGCTCAGCTGCCGTTCGCGCCCTCAACGGACGGGTCACGATAGACGCCCTGTTCCTTCAGCGCGTCGACCACTTCCTTGGGCATGTAGCTTTCATCATGCTTGGCGAGGATCTCTCGCGCTTCGAAGACGCCGTCGACCAGCCGCCCGGTGCCGACCATGCCCTGGTTTTCCTTGAACAGGTCGGGCAGCACGCCGGTATAGGTCACAGGCACGCTGGCGCCGCCATCGGTGACGTTGAAGCGAATGGTCTCGCCCTGACCGCGTTTCAGGCTGCCCGCCTCGACCAGACCGCCGATGCGGAAGGTCTCGGTCGGCGGCGGCGGAGCCTCGGTCACCTGGCTCGGCGAGCGGAAGAAGTTGATGCCGTCGCGCATCGCATAGCCGATCAGCCCGGTCGAAAGCACCAGCGCCGCAAAGGCCAGTAGGATGATCTGTATCCGCCGTCTCTTCTTCAGTCCGCGCATCTTGCGTTCTCCCTCAGGGGAAGCAGGGGGCCAGCATCAGGCCGGTTTCCTCGGCGATCCCGAGCATCAGGTTGGCGTTCTGCAGCGCCTGCCCCGACGAGCCCTTGGTCAGGTTGTCGAGCGCCGCGATCACCATGGCCCGGCCCGGTTTCCGGTCGCCCACCACCCCGATATGGACGAAGTTCGAGCCCCGGATATGCCGGGTCGAGGGGTGGTCTCCGAAGGGCAGGACCTCGATGAAGGTCTCATCCGCATAGGCCTTTGCCAAGGTGGCATGAACGACCTCGGCCTCGCCGCGCACGTAGACGGTGGCGAGAATCCCCCGGTTCGCGGGGATCAGGTGGGGCGTGAACTGAACCTCGACCGGCCGCCCGGCGATCTTCGAGAATTCCTGGTCGAACTCGCCCAGATGCCGGTGGGTGCCGCCCGCCGAATAGGCGTGAAAGCCTTCCGACAGTTCGGCATGCAGCAGGTTTTCCTTCAGCGACCGGCCCGCGCCGGACACCCCGGCCTTGAGGTCGATCACGATCTCGTCAAGGTCGATGACACCCGCCTCGATCAGCGGCCTCAGCGCATATTGCCCGGTCGCCGCGTTGCAGCCTGTGCCCGCCACCAGCCGTCCGGCGCGGATCTCGTCACGGTAGAATTCGGTCAGGCCGTAGACGGCCTCTTTCTGCAGATCGAGCGCGGCATGGGGCTTGCCATACCATTTCTCGTAGGCAGCCGGGTCGCGCAGCCGGAAATCGGCCGACAGATCGACGATCTTCAGATCGCGGGGCAATTCCTTGATCACCGCCTGGCTGGTCGCATGCGGCAGCGCGCAGAAGGCCAGATCGACGACGGAAAAGTCGATCTCCTCGATTTTCACCAGATCGGGCAGGTCGAGGTGGCGCAGATGCGGAAACACCGACGCCATCGGCATCCCCGCCTTGCGTTCGCCCGACAGCGCCACGATGCGAAGTTCGGGATGGGTGGCGATCAGCCGGACAAGTTCTGCCCCGGTATAGCCCGAGGCGCCCAGAATGGCGACGGAATGGGTCATGGGTCTTCCTGCGATGTCGAAGGGGTATGTAGAGGCAGAGGCGCCCGCCCGCAATCACGCGGCGCGGAATTCGATGCGTCGTCGCAGGAATTGCGTGGCCTTGTCCGACACGAAGCCCGGATCGCCCGTGGTCAGGAACATCGAGGCGTCCCCCGGCCCCCGCATCCCGGGATGCCGGCCCAGATAGTCGGCAAGGCTTTCCGCCACCAGATTGGCCTGGGAATAGACCTTGACGTCCGCGCCCAGCGCCTCCTGGAAGGCCCCCTGCAACAGCGGGTAATGGGTGCAGCCGAGGATCGCGGCCTCGGGATGGGGCATCCGCCGCTTCAGCGCCTCGACATGGGACCGCACCAGCGCCTCGGCCAGCATCTCGTCCCCCGCCTCGATGGCATCGACAAGCCCGCCGCAGGGCTGGGCCTCGACATCGACGCCGATGGCGCGGAAGGCCAGTTCGCGCTGGAAGGCGCGGCTGGCCACGGTGGCGGGCGTCGCGAACAGCGCCACATGCTTGACCGCGACCTCGCGCGGCGGAGAGTTGTCGCCCCATTGCCGTTCGGTCAGCGCCTCGATCAGCGGCACGAAGACCCCCAGCACGCGCTTGTCCTTCGGCACCCAGCTTTCCTGCATCCGCCGAAGTGCTGCGGCCGAGGCCGTGTTGCAGGCGAGAATCGCCAGATCGCAGCCCGCATCGAACAATCGCGAGACCGCCGCGGTGGTCAGCTTGTAGACATCCTCGGCATCGCGGATGCCGTAGGGCGCATGGGCGTTGTCGCCGAAATAGACGAAGGGCACATCGGGCAGTCGACGCGATACCGCATCCAGCACCGTCAGACCGCCAAGCCCGGAATCGAAGACACCAACCGCCATGCTCTCATGCCCTGCGTTTGTGATCGAACTCGTAGCCGTATGCGAGCGACTTCAGAGGCCGTGGAGACAACTCATAGGTGGAGTTGCGGAGGAAATCCATCATCGCTTTGGCATCCTGCCCAAGGGCATTCAGACGCGCCCGGTCGATCGGGCGGCCGATCGCGACCCGCACGGGTTCGTCCACCCGCGAGCGGAACTCCTTCAGCAGCAGCGCCAGCCGCAGCGTCTCGTGCAGATGGCTGGCCAGCTGGAACAGCAGCGAATTGTGGCCGTCGAAGAAGATCGGCACCACTGTCGCATCGGATTTCGCCACCATCTTCGCGGTGAAGCTGCGCCAGCCCGGGTCCATCGGCGGCCCCATCGGCCGAAGCGCGGTCGATACCGTCCCGCCCGGAAAGACCCCGATGGCGCCCCCCTCGGCCAGATAGCTCAGCGCCGCCTTGCGGGTCGCTAGGTTCTCCTGCATCGCGGCCTTGGTTTCGTCGAAACTGACAGGCAGGATCACCCGGTTCAGCGCCTCGGCCTTGCGAAAGACCGAATTCGCCAGAATGCGGAAATCGCCCCGCACCCGCGCGAGGATCAGCCCCATCATCAGCCCGTCGAGAATGCCGTAGGGGTGGTTTGCGATCAGGATCAGCGGACCGTTGGCGGGAATGTCCGAAAGGCTGCCCTGCACCACGTCGAGGCTAAGCCCGTAGCGGTCGACCATGACCTCCCAGAAGTTCCGGCCGCGTTCGACCTCGACCTCGTAGCCCTCGGCCCGGCGGATCAGCGAAATGCGCCCCGTGGCATTTTCCAAAACCCGGATCAGGGCCTTGCCGCCCTTGGTCCGGGCCGAACTCGAATAGCTGATGTCGCGCGCGACCTGGCCCCGCATGGGCGTTCCCCGAAGCTCTCCGGCGCCGGGCCGGGTGGCCTGTGGAGCTACACCAAAACCCGCGCACAGAAAAGAAATATCGGCGTCGCAGGGGCCGCCGGACTCGGATTTCCCGAGGCCCGGCGGCAGTCCCGTCAGCCCCCTATTCTGCCGCCGTCCGCAGCGGCGCCTCGCCGCCCCGGATCGCGGCCAGAAGCTCGTCGCGCCGCGCCTCGGCCGCCGCCTCGGCCGCCGCCTTGACCGGGCCGAACCCCCGCACCGTCAGCGGCAGTTCGGCCAGCGCGGTGCAGGCGTCCAGCGTGGCGGGCGAGAGCCGATCCAGAACCTCGTCCATGTCGGCCTCGTAGCGCCGGATCGCCGCGCGTTCGCGCCGCCGTTCGTCCTGCCAGCCGAACGGATCGAACGGCGTGCCCCGCAGCCGCCTGAACGCCGCGAGCAACCGGAACCCCTGTTCCATCCGCCGCCCGAAGGCGCGTTTCTTCGAACGGCCGTCCGAGCCCTGCCCCTTGAGGAACGGCGGCGCCAGATGCCAGGTGATCTGAAGATCGCCCTCGAATTCGGCGCGCGCCTTGGCGGCGGTCTCCAGATGCAGCCGTGCGACCTCGTACTCGTCCTTGTAGGCCAGAAGCTTGTGATAGCCCTTTGCCACGGCCGCCCGCAGGAACGGGTCCTCGAACCGCTCGACCATCCGGCGATAGCGCCGCGCCAGCCGCGCCGACTGATAGGCGCGCAGATGCGCCTCGCGCAGCGCGATCCGCTCGCGCAGCGACCGGGGCTTCTCGACCGTCTCCGAGACCAGCACCCGCGCCGCTGCGGCAGGCTCGGCCGCAGCCCAGCGCCCGATCTCGAAGGCGCGGCGGTTGCCCGCGACGCCCGCCCCGTTCAGCTCGATCGCCCGGTCGATGGCCTCGTGCGAGATCGGGATCAGCCCCTGCTGCCAGGCAGCGCCGGTGACGATCATGTTGGCATAGATCGTGTCGCCCATCAGCCGCCGCGCGAGCTCGGTCGCATCGAACAGCTGCAGCCGGTCCTTCAGCCGCGCCTTCAGCGCCAGTTCCAGCCGGTCCGACGGCACCCGGAATTCCGGATCGCGCGTGAAGGCCCCGGTCACGATGTCGTGGTTGTTGACAACCGCTCCGGTGCGGCCCTGCGTCATCAGCCCGACGGTCTTCGCCCCCGCCGTGACCACCAGATCGCCGCCGATCACCGCATCGGCCTCGCCCGTCGCCACGCGGATGGCGGAAATATCCGAGGGCGTTTCGGCGATCCGGCAATGGATCTGCACCGCGCCGCCCTTCTGGGCGAGCCCGGCCATTTCCATCATCCCCGCGCCCTTGCCGTCGACATGGGCGGCCATGGCGAGGATCGCCCCCACCGTCACCGCGCCGGTGCCGCCGACCCCGGTGATGACAAGGTTCCAGGTGCCCTCGATCCGGGGCAGCGCAGGCGCGGGCAGCGCGCCGATCTCGACCTCGGCCGAGGCCTCCTTGCGCGGGCGCGCGCCCTTCAGCGTCACGAAGGACGGGCAGAAGCCCTTGAGGCAGGAAAAATCCTTGTTGCAGGCCGACTGGTCGATGGCCCGCTTGCGCCCGAACTCGGTCTCGACCGGCACGATGGCCACGCAGTTCGACTGCACCCCGCAATCGCCGCAGCCCTCGCAGACATCGGTGTTGATGAAGACCCGGGTGTCGGGGTCCGGGAAGGCGCCCTTCTTGCGGCGGCGGCGTTTCTCGGCGGCGCAGGTCTGGATATAGACCAGCGCGGTCACGCCCTCGATTTCGGACAGTCGCTTTTGCACCGCCATCAGCTCGGCGCGCGGATGGCAGGCCACCCCGGCCGGAAAGCCCCGGGGGTCTAGGTCTTCCTTCTCGTCATAGACGACCTCGACGCGCTTCGTCCCGGCGGCCAGCAGTTCGTCGACGATCTGGCGCGCGGTCAGGCCGCCATCGTTGCCCTGCCCGCCGGTCATGGCGACCGCGTCGTTATAGAGGATCTTGTAGGTGATGTTGACGCCAGCCGCGATGGCGGCGTGGATCGCCAGCCGCCCCGAATGGTTATAGGTCCCGTCGCCGAGGTTCTGGAACACGTGGCCCCGGGTCGAGAACGGCGCCTCGCCGATCCAGTTCGCGCCCTCGGCCCCCATATGGGTGAAGCCGCTGGTCTCGCGGTCCATCCAGAGCGCCATGATATGGCAGCCGATCCCCGCATAGGCGCGCCCGCCCTCGGGCACCTTCGTCGAGGTATTGTGCGGGCAGCCCGCGCAGAAATAGGGCAGCCGCGCCGCCAGATCCTCGGCATTGTCGGCGCGCCGCGCCTCGCGAATGCGCGCCAGCGCCGCGGTCAGCGCCTCGGTCTCGCGGCCCTCCTCGATCAGGATCTGGCCAAGCTTCTCGGCGATCATCACCGGGTCCAGCGCATAGCGGGTCGGAAACAGTTCCTGGTCGCGGTCGTTCTTCCAGCCATAGATCCGGCGGCCGCGGCGGTTGTGGAAGATCGCCTCCTTGGCCTGCACCTCGATCAGCTTGCGCTTTTCCTCGATCACCACGATCAGTTCGAGCCCTTCCGAGAACTCGGCAAAGCCCTTCATGTCCAGCGGCCAGACCTGCCCGACCTTGTAGGTCGAAATCCCCAGCCGCTCGGCCTCGGCCTCGCCGATCCCCAGCAGTTCCAGCGCATGCACGAGGTCGAGCCAGTTCTTGCCCGCCGCCACCAGACCGATTTTGGCCCCGGGCTTGCCCCAGACCCGGCGGTCGATGCGGTTGGCATGGGCGAAGGCTTCGGCCGCAAAGCGCTTGTGGTCGATCATCCGCTCTTCCTGCGGCACCCAGTGATCGTTCAGCCGGATGCCCAGCCCGCCGGGCGGCATCGCGAATTCCGGCGTGACGAACCGCATCCGGTCCGGGCGACCATCGACGACCGAAGTCACCTCGACGGTGTCCTTCATCACCTTCAGCCCGACCCAGACCCCGGCAAAGCGCGACAGCGCATAGCCGTACAGCCCGAAATCGAGGATCTCCTGCACGCCCGCGGGCGAGAGCACCGGCACATAGGCATCGACCATCGCCCAGTCGGACTGATGGCAGGTGGTCGAGGATTCGCCGGTATGATCGTCGCCCATCGCCAGCAGCACCCCGCCCCGCGGCGAGGTTCCGGCCAGGTTCGCATGACGGATCGCGTCGCCCGACCGGTCGACCCCCGGCCCCTTGCCATACCAGAGGCCGAAGACCCCGTCATGCCGCCCCTCGCCCCGCAATTCGGCCTGCTGGGTACCCCAGAGCGCGGTCACCGCCAGATCCTCGTTCAGCCCGGGCTGGAACAGCACGCCCGCGGCCTCCAGTTCGGCCCGCGCCCGCATCATCTGCTGATCGACCGCCCCGAGCGGCGAACCGCGATAGCCGGTGACATAGCCCCCCGTATCCAGTCCGGCCGCCCGGTCGCGAGCCGACTGCATCAGCATCAGGCGCACCAGCGCCTGGGTCCCGTTCAACAGGATCCGGGATTTCGACAGGTCGTAACGATCGTGCAGGCTGACATCGGATCTTGTCATGGCGCCCCTCCCTTGGCGTCGGGTTTGCCCCCAGTCTAGGTCAGGAACCGTGACCTACAAAATGTTTTCGGCGACACTTCTTCGTTTGCAAATGCAGAACCGCCGCCTGTAGGTATCTGTCGAAATCGGTATACCAGCATTGCGGGAATTGCATGATGGATTGGGACAAGCTCAGGATATTTCACGCGGTCGCGGACGCGGGCAGCCTGACCCATGCCGGCGAAAGCCTGCACCTGTCCCAGTCGGCGGTCTCGCGCCAGATCCGGGCGCTTGAGGAAAGCCTTGGATCGACCCTCTTTCACCGCCATGCCCGCGGCCTGATTCTCACCGAACAGGGCGAGTTGCTGTTCGACGCGACCTCGGCCATGGCCCGGCGGCTCGACACGGCCGTCGCGCGCATCCGCGACAGCGTCGAGGAGGTGTTCGGCGAGCTGCGTGTCACCACCACCACCGGCTTCGGGTCGCTCTGGCTCGCCAAGCGGCTGCCGATCCTTTATCAGCGCTACCCCGAGCTCAAGATCGACCTGATGCTCGAAGAGCAGGTTCTGGACCTGCCGATGCGCGAGGCCGATGTCGCGATCCGGATGAAGGAACCGAGCCAGGCCGACCTGATCCGGCTGCGGCTGATGAACATCAAGATGCGGCTTTACGCGACCCAGCCCTATCTGGACGCGCACGGCATGCCCGCCACACCCGAGGATCTGTCGACCCACCGGCTGATCTGCCAGAACACCTCGTCGGCCCAGGTCGCGGCAGGCGCGCGGCTGGTGCGCGAGCTGATGACCTACAACATCCCCTCGACCCTGACCGTGAACAACTATTTCGGCGTGCTGCAGGCGGTGCTGAACGGGCTCGGCATCGGGGTCCTGCCCGATTACGTGACCGAGGATCATCCGCATCTGGTCCGGGTGCTCGACGAGATCGAATCGCACGACGTCCCGGTCTTCCTCGCCTACCCCGAGGAATTGCGCGCCTCACGCCGCATCGCGGCTTTCCGCGAGTTCATCACCGAACAGATCATGGAGAAGCGGCAGCGCGACAAAGACACGCCCTCGATGTGAGATATGTGTCACATGCATGCCGTCTATGCTGCCTTGCGGCAAGTTTGGACTTGAACCGCAGCCACCTCGTCCATAATTGCTGGGACGAAGGCGGAAGTAGCGCTTTCGTCTTTACCTCCCTGTTGGACTTGGGCCGAGCTTATGCTCGGCCTTTTTTTGCGCGCAGCACAAGCTTGGCGCTTTTTTGGGCAAGTTGCCGTTACGTCCGCATGCGATCTCACCGGGATGTGAAGACCGCCGCCATGGCGGAAGCCGTTTGCGGTGGCGCGGGGCCCGACTCAGCGGTCGAATCGCGGGCATGACCCCGGCCAGCGCGTCTTCCGTGCCGCCTTCCGCCATGCGCCCCCTTCCCCCGACCGCGCTCCTGTCGTAGGACGACGCCAAACTGCCCGAGGGGAAGACGACCGCCATGGACGAGCCGCAGATCACCGAAGATCTCATCGCCGCGCACGGGATCAAGCCGGACGAATATGACCGCATCCTGCAGCTGCTGAACCGGGCGCCGACCTTCACCGAACTCGGCATCTTCTCGGCCATGTGGAACGAGCACTGTTCCTACAAGTCCTCGAAGAAATGGCTGCGCACCCTGCCCACCACCGGTCCGCAGGTCATCTGCGGCCCCGGCGAGAATGCGGGCGTCGTCGACATCGGCGACGGGCAGGCCGTCATCTTCAAGATGGAAAGCCACAACCACCCCTCCTACATCGAGCCCTATCAGGGCGCGGCCACGGGCGTGGGCGGCATCCTGCGCGACGTCTTCACCATGGGCGCGCGGCCCATCGCGGCGATGAACGCGCTCAGCTTCGGCGAGGTGAGCCACCCCAGGACCCGCCAGGTCGTCCATGGCGTGATCGAGGGCGTGGGCGGCTATGGCAACTGCTTCGGCGTGCCGACGGTGGGCGGCGAGGTGCGCTTCCACCCCGCCTATAACGGCAACTGTCTGGTGAACGCCTTCGCGGCGGGTCTGGCCGATACCGACAAGATCTTCTACTCGGCCGCCTCGGGCGTCGGCATGCCCGTCGTCTATCTGGGCGCCAAGACCGGCCGCGACGGCGTCGGCGGCGCGACCATGGCCTCGGCCGAATTCGACGAGGGCATCGAGGAAAAACGCCCGACCGTCCAGGTCGGCGACCCCTTCACCGAAAAGCGCCTGATGGAGGCCTGCCTGGAACTGATGGCCTCGGGCGCGGTGATCTCGATCCAGGACATGGGGGCCGCGGGCCTGACCTGTTCGGCGGTCGAGATGGGCGACAAGGGCAATCTGGGCATCCGGCTCGATCTGGACCGCGTGCCCTGCCGCGAAGCGCGCATGACCGCCTATGAGATGATGCTGTCGGAATCCCAGGAACGGATGCTGATGGTGCTGCGCCCCGAGAAGGAGGCCGAGGCCAAGGCGATCTTCGACAAGTGGGATCTGGACTTCGCCATCGTCGGCGAGACGATCCCCGAAGACCGCTTCCTGATCGTCCACGGCGGCGAGGTGCGGGCCGACCTGCCCCTGAAGGCGCTGTCGGGCAATGCTCCCGAATATGACCGCCCCTGGGTCGAGACGCCCCCGGCCGCGCCCATGGACGACGTGCCCGGCATCGACCCGATCGACGGGCTGAAGGCGCTGATCTCGTCGGTGAACTACTGTTCCCGGCACTGGGTCTATGAGCAATACGACACCCAGGTGATGGCCGACACGGTGATCCGCCCGGGTCTTGGCGCGGGCGTCATCCGCGTTCACGGCACACCCAAGGCGCTGGCCTTCACCTCGGACGTGACGCCCCGCTATGTGCGCGCGAACCCCGTCGAGGGCGGCAAGCAGGCGGTGGCCGAGGCGTTCCGCAATCTCTCGGCGGTGGGGGCCAAGCCGCTCGCCACCACCGACAACATGAATTTCGGCAATCCCGAAAAGCCCGAGATCATGGGCCAGTTCGTCGGCGCGATCAAAGGCATCGGCGAGGCCTGCCTGGCGCTCGACATGCCCATCGTGTCGGGCAACGTCTCGCTTTACAACGAAACCGACGGCGCCCCGATCCTGCCCACCCCGACCATCGGCGCAGTGGGCCTGCTCGAAAGCCTCGACGAGCTGATCGCGGGGGTGCCCGCCGACGGCCATCTGGCGCTTTTGATCGGCGACACGGCGGGCCATCTGGGCCAGTCGGCGCTGCTGTACGAGGTCTTCAACCGCGAGGACGGCGACGCGCCCCCGGTCGATCTGGAGGCCGAGCGCCGCAATGGCGATTTCCTTCGCGCCAACCGCGCACTGATCGCCGCCGCGACCGATCTGGCCGATGGCGGGCTCGCGCTCGCGGCCTTCGAACTGGCCCAGGCGGGCGGGATCGGCGTCACCCTCGATGCGGCCGACACACCCACGCTCTTTGGCGAGGATCAGGCCCGCTATCTGGTGGCGGCCGGGTTCGACGCGGCCGAGGCGCTGATGGTCGCCGCCGCCAAGGCGGGCGTGCCGCTGGCCGCCGTCGGCCGGTTCGGCGGCGATCAGGTCAGCTTCGGCGGGGTGTCGGCCCCGCTTGCCGATCTCACGGCGCTGTACCGCTCGGCCTTTGCCGCCGCCCTGGGCTAACCCCGGGGTCGCTCCTGAGCGGAACCCCTGAGCGGAACCTGCGACAACGGACCCGCGCGCCCCGGCCTGACAGGGCGTGCAGATCCGGCTAGGCTCGGGCTGTGACGACACATGACCGCGCCCCTTCCGCCACCGCGATCCGCCCGGTTTCACCGGCGGATTTCCCGTTCCTTCACGCCGTCGCGGGTCGCCCGGACATGGCGCGCTTCGTGATCGACGAGGACGACACGGCGCTTGCCACCCATCTGGCAGATCCTGCCTGCCGGCTGGTCATCTGGTCCCCCGAGGGCCGCCCCCTGGGCTTTGCGCTCTTCTGCGAGATCGGCAATCCCTCGGGTCGGGTCGAGCTGCGCCGCCTGGCACTCGCCGAGACCGGCCGGGGGCTCGGCCGCGCCTTTCTGGCCGCGCTTGTCCGCCACGCCTTCACCGAGCTTGCCGCCGACCGGATCTGGCTCGACATGGCGGCCGACAACGACCGGGCGCACCGGGTCTATCTGGCCGCGGGCTTCACCCATGAAGGCACGCTTCGCCGTCACTGGAAACGTCCGGCCGGCGATATCGCCGATCTCCTGCTCTTCGGCATGCTGCGCGAGGAGTGGCGCGGCTGACCGCTTGCAGCCAGCCGTTCCCCCCTCTACATCTGGCAGGGGAGAGCAGAAAGGACGCCCGCCCATGGCGATCACGCCCGAAGAAATCGAGACCCTGATCCGCGAGAGGTTTCCCGCCGCGCAGATCACCATCACCGACCTTGCCGGGGACGGAAACCACTACGCCGCCGAGGTGATCGACGAAAGCTTTCGCGGCCTCAACCGCGTGCAGCAACAGCGCGCCGTCTATGCGGCGCTGAAAACCCAGATGGAAGGCTCGAGCGGCGCGCTTCACGCGCTTGCCCTCACCACCAAGGCCCCGGACTGACCGGACGGATCGCCCGGCGGCGCGCAGAGCCGTGCGCACCGGATCGCACCAGACCCACAAGGGGCCCGACCCGGCCCCGCAGACAGGACCGCAGACCATGACCGACGCCAAGGACCGCATCCAGCAGACGATTTCCGACAATGACGTGGTGCTTTACATGAAGGGCACCAAATCCGCGCCGCAATGCGGCTTTTCCAGCCGGGTCGCGGGCGTTCTGAACTTCATGGGCGTCGACTATGCCGATGTGAACGTGCTGGCCGACGACGACATCCGCCAGGGCATCAAGGACTTCTCGGACTGGCCAACGATCCCGCAGCTTTACGTCAAGGGCGAATTCGTCGGCGGTTGCGACATCGTCACCGAGATGACGCTCTCGGGCGAACTCGACAAGCTGTTCGAGGACAAGGGCGTGGCCTATTCCAAGGACGCGGCCGACAAGATCCGCGCGGCCAACGCCTGAGGCCGCCCCGATGATCCGGGCACGTCTGTGGTACGGCCCGGCCGGCGACCACCTTCCGCCGAAGCGCATCGCGCAATATCTGCGGGGGCCGCTGGCCTGTTCCGTGGCGCTGCGCGAACGCAATCTCGACGGTGAATGGCGGTCCGAGGTCCGGCTGACCGCGCCTGTCGGCGCCACGCTCGCGCTCGAACGCGGGCTGGGCGTCTCGGGCGAGGCGGCCGATCTGGTCAGTCGGCTTCCCGCGGATGCGCCCGCAGCCCTGGCCCGGCGCCTCGCGCGCTGCACCGCGCGGATCGAGGTGTCTGACCCGGCCCCCGGCAGGCGTTTTGCCCCGGGCGCGCCAGTGGCACGCAGCGTCCTGTTGCCGCTTGCCTTCGCGCTCGATGCCATCGTCGAGGATCTCGACAACGGACGGCTGTCCTTCTTCCCGACAGCGACCCCGCCGCATGAAGGGCTGGGGGCGCGGATCGGCCGGATCCTTTCGGAAATCTCGGTGATCCTGAACAGACGCAAGTCCTTGATGTGATCCCCGATCGAAAAGGGCGTCCGGTCGGAATTCCCGGGCGCCCCTGTTCGGGTCTGGCGGTCAGGACCCCGATGCCCGGTCCTCGACCTGAGCCGCCAGCGCCTCGGCCCGCGCCGCGATCTCGGCCAGGGTCTCGCCGACGGATGGCGGAATGACCGGCACCTCGACCCGCTCGGGCGCCGGGCGCGGCGCGGTCTCCATGGCCTCGATCCGGGCCGAGGCCTCGGCAAGCTTCGCCTCAAGCCCCTTCAGCCGCTCTTCAAGCCCCACCGTCTTGTCGGCCAGCATCAGCCCCGACATCAGCAAAAGCCGCGCTTCCGGCAGCCGCCCGTTCTGTGACGACAGTACCGAGGCCTCGGCATCGAGCATGCGGGCCGCGGCCGCCAGATAGGGTTCCTCGCCGGGTTGGCAGGCCACATCGAAGCTGCGCCCGCCGATCACGATCTCGATATTAGGCATGCGCCGCCCCTCCTTCGGCCACCGGCATCAGTTCGGCCAGAATGGCGTCGATCTCGGCCCGGTCGCTGGCGCGCAGCGCGGTCAGCGCCTCAAGCTCCGCCAGCATCGCCGCGTCGATGGCGCCGGGGTCGCCCAGCCCCTGGGCATTCGCCTCGCGCAGCGCCGCGCTGGTCTCGCGCAGCTTGGCATTCACCGCCCGCAGCCGGTCGACATCGGCCTCCGCCGCCTCGGCCCGCGCGGTCAGATCGGCCACCCGCTGCTCAAGCCGCGCCACCTGTGTCTCCTGACGGTCATGAAGCGCCTTGACCCGCTCGTTCAATTGCGCATTTGCGCCGCGCTCGGTCTCCAGCGCCTCGCGCAGCGCCTCCAGCTCCGAGGGGTCGGGCCGGTCGGGGTCGTCGCCCCGCTGCAGCCCATCGAGCCCTCGCCCGATGCGGTCCAGCGCCGCGACGATCCGGCGCTCCAGTTCCACGATATCGCTCATCCGCCTGCTCTCCGGCCAGTCTTTTCGGGGCCCTGTCGCAGCCGCGTTCCGAATCGCGGTGGCGGGCCATTGCGTCAAGTGTAGCTTAAGGAAAGGCGGAATGCGCCCCCCCCAACGGCCGCCGCCCGGCCCGATCCGGTCCGCTCGACCGCCCCTGCCGTCGCAACTCCGGGGACAGCAGGGCCCGCCGCCCCGCCTCTACCTTCTTCTTGGCAAAAATACCCGTCTGCGGCCCGGTCAGGGCCGCCAGAGAGAAACGACATGCCGACGGCATTCCGCCGACCTGACGGCCAGGCGCAAAATCCGGCGGTCAGACGAACTTCGCCACCAGCCGGTCGCGCACCCCGGGCGTCACGAAACTCGACACGTCGCCGCCCAGCCGGGCGATCTCCTTGACCAGCTTCGAGGCGATGGCCTGGCGCCGGGCATCGGCCATCAGGAACACCGTCTCGACACTGGCATCGAGCGCGCGGTTCATGCCGACCATCTGGAACTCGTATTCGAAATCCGCGACCGCCCGCAGCCCGCGCAGGATCATAGAGGCGCCGACGTCGCGGGCACAGTCGATCAGCAGGTTCTCGAAGGGATGAACGACGATCTCGGTTCCGAACCGCTCGCCCAGCGCCGCGCATTCGCTTTCGATCATCTCGACACGTTCTTCCAGCGAAAACAGCGGACCCTTGTCGCGGTTGATCGCGACCCCGATCACCAGCCTGTCCACCAGCGCGCAGGCCCGGGTGATGATGTCGATATGGCCAAGCGTCACCGGGTCGAACGTCCCCGGATATAGACCGATGCGCATCGGGAAACCTCCTGCAGCCTTCCCGGCGCACGCAACAATATTGGCGCCCATTTTGCAAGCACACCATGGGCTTGGCGACCGATTTCCGAACGTCGCAGGGCTAGTGACCCATGATCATCCCTTCCAGCGCGGCCTTCTCCATCGCCAGTTCCGACATCCGCGCCTTGACCACGTCGCCGATCGAGATGATCGCCACCATCCGCCCGTCTTCCAGGACCGGCATATGCCGGAACCGGCCCTCGGTCATGCGCGCCAGCACGGCATCGGCGCTGTCTTCCAGTGCGCAGAACTGGATGCGGCGGGTCATGATCGCGGCCACCGGGTCCTTGAGGCATTTCGGGCCGCGCCGCCCCAGCTCGCGCACGATATCGCGTTCCGAAACGATGCCCTCGACACGCTCGCCGCTGCCGCTGACCACGAGCGAGCCGATGCGCCGGGCCGACAGCTCGGCTGCGGCATCGGCCACCGAGGTTTCAGGCGGGATCGTCGCCACCCCCGGCACAAGTTTCTCGCGCAGGATCTGATGAACTTGCATTGTCTCCTCCCCAGGATGACGGTGTCGATTGACCAAGCGTCACCCGGGCCGCGACATTCTGTCAAGTCAAGCCTTCGAGGCGCTGCAATTCCGCGCGCACCCCGTCCAGAAGCAGCCCGGCGAACCGGGTCAGCCGTGCCAGCTTGCGGTCGTCGCCATGGCGGATCAGATAAAAACTGCGCCTGAGCGCCACCCGGTCAGCCAGAACCCTGACCAGCCCCGGCGCGGCCGGGATCGCGAAATCGTGCACGATGCCCAGCCCCGCGCCGGCCCGCAGCCAGTTCAACTGCACCGAGACCGAATTCGAAGCCAGCGCCACCCGCTCGGCCCCGGTGGCCGACAGGTAGTCGAGTTCGCTGTCGAAGATCATGTCGGGGATGTAGCCGACGATCCGGTGCCCGGCGAGATCGGCCAGATCGCGGATCGGCGGATGCGCCGCCAGATAGTCGCGATGGGCGGCAAGGTGCAGCTGGTAATCGGCGATCCGCTGCACCGTCAGCCGCCCGGTCTTGGGCGGGCTGACGGCGATCGCCATGTCGGCCTCGCGACGGCTGAGGTTGAAGACCCGTGCCAGCGCGACGATCTGCACCTCAAGCCCCGGATGCCGGTCGCAGATCGCCGCCGCCACCTGCGGCAGCAGATAGTTGGCGACCCCGTCCGGCGCCCCGATCCGCACCGTCCCGGTCAGCTGCCCCTCCTGCCCGCGCACCTCCTCGACGCCCTCGGTCAGCGCCTGTTCGGCCTCGACCGCGCGGACCATCAGCCGCTCGCCCGCCTCGGTCAGCCCGTAGCCCCGTGGCGAGCGGGCGAAAAGCGCGCTGCCCAGCGCCTCTTCCAGCCGAGCGATCCGCCGACCCAGCGTCGCGGGATCGAGCCGCAAGGCCTTGCCCGCCCCGGTCAGGCTTTCGGCCCGTGCCACCGCCAGAAACAGCCGCATGTCATCCCAGTTCATCCGCCCACCCTTGCATTTCTGCAAAACGCTTTTGGCGATCTGCGGCTTTTCGGCACAAATTTGCAAGACTAAGCTCGCGCCCGAGAAAAACCCAGGGAGAACGCCATGAAGGATCTCACCCATTTCGTGAACGGGCAGCACACCGCCGGGACCTCGGGTCGGTTTGCCGATGTCTACAACCCCGCGCTCGGCCAGGTGCAGGCTCGCGTGCCGCTGGCATCGAAGGCCGAGGTCGATGCCGCCATCGCCGCCGCGGCCGAAGCCCAGCCCGGCTGGGCCGCCACCAACCCGCAGCGCCGCGCCCGGGTGCTGATGGAGTTCGTCCGCCTCCTGAACCGCGACATGGACAAGCTGGCCGAGGCGCTTTCGTCCGAGCACGGCAAGACCCTGCCCGATGCCAAGGGCGACGTGCAGCGCGGGCTCGAGGTCATCGAGTTCTGCATCGGCGCGCCACATCTCTTGAAGGGCGAGTTCACCGACAGCGCCGGTCCGGGCATCGACATGTATTCGATGCGCCAGCCGCTGGGCGTGGTCGCGGGCATCACGCCGTTCAACTTCCCGGCCATGATCCCGATGTGGAAGATGGGTCCGGCGCTGGCCTGCGGCAACGCCTTCATCCTCAAGCCCTCGGAACGCGACCCCTCGGTGCCGCTGATGCTGGCCGAGCTGCTGCAGGAGGCGGGCCTGCCCGACGGCGTGCTGCAGGTCGTTAACGGCGACAAGGAGGCGGTCGACGCGATCCTCGACAACCCGGCGATCCAGGCCATCGGCTTCGTCGGCTCGACCCCGATTGCCGAATACATCTACGGGCGCGGCTGTTCGAACGGCAAGCGCGTGCAATGTTTCGGCGGCGCCAAGAACCACATGATCGTCATGCCCGATGCCGACATGGACCAGGCGGCCGACGCGCTGGTGGGCGCGGGCTATGGCGCGGCGGGCGAACGCTGCATGGCGATCTCGGTCGCGGTCCCGGTGGGCGAGGAAACCGCCGACCGCCTGATCGAGAAGCTGGTCCCCCGGATCGAAAAGCTGAAGGTTGGCCCCTACACCGCCGGCAACGACGTCGATTACGGCCCGGTCATCACCGCCGAGGCGCGCAAGCGCGTGCTGAGCCTGATCGAGTCCGGCGTGACCCAGGGCGCCGATCTGGTGATCGACGGCCGGGCCTTCGCACTTCAGGGCTATGAGGCGGGCTATTTCGTCGGTCCGACCCTCTTCGACCGGGTCACGACCGACATGGATATCTACCGGACCGAAATCTTCGGCCCCGTGCTGTCGACCGTCCGGGCGAAGACCTATGAAGAAGCTCTGGGCTATGCCATGGACCATGAATACGGCAATGGCACCGCGATCTTCACGCGCGACGGCGACACCGCGCGCGACTTTGCCAGCCGGATCAATATCGGGATGGTGGGGATCAACGTGCCGATCCCGGTACCGCTGGCCTATCACACCTTCGGCGGCTGGAAGAAATCGGGCTTCGGCGATCTGAACCAGCACGGGCCCGATGCCTTCCGCTTCTACACCCGGACGAAGACCGTGACCGCGCGCTGGCCCTCGGGTCTGAAGGAAGGCGGCGAGTTCCACTTCAAGCAGATGGACTGACCCGCGCTTTCCGGGAGGCGGCCCCGCGGCCGCCTCTTCCCGGCGCCCCTCCGGCTTCCTACATGTCAGCGATGACAGACCGCACCGAACCCTCCGCCGACCGCCTCTGGGGCCTGCCCGACCCGGCGCTCCAGCCCGAGTTCTATGCCGACGTGCCCTCCAAGCGGCTGGCTGCCTGGGTCATCGACGTCGTGCTGATCCTGATCCTGTCGCTGCTGGCGCTGCCCTTCACCGCCTTCACCGCGATCTTCTTTCTGCCGCTCTTCTTCACCCTCGTGGGCTTTGGCTACCGCACCGTCACGCTGGCGCGCGGCTCGGCCACCTGGGGGATGCGGATCATGGCGATAGAGATTCGCACCGCGCGCGGCGAGAAACTCGATCTCACGACGGCGGCCCTTCACACTTTGGCCTATTCGGCCTGTATCACCTTTTTGTTGCCGCAATTGGCCTCGGTAATCCTGATGCTGACCGGCGCACGTGCCCAGGGATTGCCTGATTTCCTCCTTGGAACCGCCGCCATTAACCGACCTGCAAATCCGTAGCAACAATCCCTTGGCGCCTCGGGGGACGAGTGTTAGCGTATTCGTAACCAGGATATGACTGCCCGACGATGCGCCACACCCTTCCGCTTGCGCCACAGTTCTATGTGACGGCGCCCCAACCCTGCCCCTATCTGCCCCGGCGGATGGAACGGAAACTGTTCACCGCGCTGCAGGGCGACACCGCCGAGACGCTGAACGACTCTCTGTCGAAACAGGGCTTCCGACGCTCGCAGAATGTTCTGTACCGTCCCGCCTGCGCCGATTGCACGGCCTGCCTTTCGGCCCGGATCCGGGTGGCCGACTTTCAGCCGACCCGCAGCCAGCGCAAGGCCCAGAACCGCAATTCAGATCTCAAGCGGCAGGCCAGTTCGCCCTGGGCCACCGAAGAGCAATACACACTCTTCCGCCGCTATCTCGACAGCCGCCATGCCGATGGCGGGATGGCCGACATGGACATCTTCGAATTCGCCGCGATGATCGAGGAAACCCCGGTCCGCTCGCGCGTGGTCGAATATACCGCCGATCCCGCCGATGGCGGACGCCACCGGCCGCTGGTCGCGGTCTGCCTGACCGACATCCTGGATGACGGCCTCTCGATGGTCTATTCCTTCTATGAACCCGAACGAACCAAACGCTCGGTCGGGACCCATGTGATCCTCGACCATGTCGAGATCGCGCGCGAGGCCGGGCTGCCTTACGTCTATCTCGGCTACTGGGTGCCGGGCAGCCCGAAGATGGGCTACAAGGCGAATTTCTCGGCGCTCGAGATCTACAAGAACGACCGCTGGCAGGATATCGGCGCGCCCGAGGACCATCAGGCCGAAACACACCCGCTTTCGGTGGCCCCGATTGCCGAACAGGTCGCCCGGATCCACCTGCCCGACAGCCGCCCAACCCGCGATTGATAAAGGCCAGAACCGGAGCGGGGCCGCCTGCGGCCCGGCGACAGGAAAGAGCAAGCCCGCGCGATTGGCGCGGGCTTTCCTTTGGAAGGACCTCCCGAAATCAGCCGTTCGGCAGGAGGTTCGGCACGATGGTCACGATCCCGGGCAGGAACCACAGGATCGCCAGCCCGATCACCTGGATCACCACGAAAGGCGCGACGCCCCGGTAGATATGCCAGGTCGTGACTTCCTTCGGCGCGACCCCCCGCAGATAGAACAGCGCGAACCCGAAAGGCGGGGTCAGGAACGAGGTCTGCAGGTTCACCGCGATCATGATCGTCACCCATTTCGGATCGAAGGTTCCGCCATAGATCACCGGGCCCACGATCGGGATCACGATGTAGATGATCTCGAGGAAATCCAGCACGAAGCCCAGGATGAACAGAACCAGCATCACCAGCAGGAACACCGTAAGCTCGTTATCGAAACTGCGCAGGAACTGCTGGATGTAATGCTCGCCCCCGAACGAGATCACCACGAGGTTCAGAAGCTGCGAGCCGATCAGGATGGTGAAGACCATCGAGGTCACCTTGGCCGTCTCGCGCACGACCGGCCCCAGCACGCCCGACCGCAGCAGCACCCAGCAGGCGTGGAGGATGCCGAACATCGCGAAGTGATAGGTGCCCTGCGCCACGAAGAAAGCGATCCAGTCCTCGAGCGGGACGCTCTCGCGGCCCAGCCTCAGGTCGAAATTGGTGCCGACCAGAAGCATGATGACGATGGCATACGAGGCCCAGAGGATCAGCTTGCCGGTCCGGTGCTCTTCCTGCAGCTTGCGATAGGCCGCCAGCATCAGCGCGCCGCCCGCGCCCAGCGCCGCTGCGGGCGTCGGGTTGGTGATACCGCCGAGGATCGACCCCAGCACCGCCACGATCAGCACCAGCGGCGGGAAGACCACCCGCAGAAGATCCGACCGCGACAGGCAGGCCACCGCGTAGCGGCAGCCGTACAGAACCAGCGCGACGGGCAGCGCCAGCCACAGCAGCACCGTGCCGGGCGAGGCCAGCGGCCCGATGAAGAGCGCATCGACCAGAAGGCCCAGCACGATCCCCGCCCCCCCGATCAGAAGCGGCGCGGGCCGCGCCGTCGGCACCACGCCCCGCGCCGTCACCAGCGCCAGCGCGAGGAAGGTGAAGCCCAGCAGCACCCCGCCCGAGACCGGCGGCGTGGCAGCGATCTTTTCGGCGCGCGCAGCGGCGAGTTCGTCATCGGTCAGCTGATGCATCTCGACCCGGCCGCCGCCTGCGTCGATCTCTTGCTGCTGGGCGACCGCGCGATCCCATTTCGACTGGCCGTGCAGCGCGATCATCGAAGCCTTGCACTGGTCGGGCACATTGGTCCGCAGACTCGCGGATTCGGCCGTGTTGGAATAGCGCGAGACGGCAATGTCCTGGCTTCCGGCGATCCCGGTCGCCTCCAGCAGCAACGCGAGCCCGATCACCCCGGCGGGGGCCGCCAGAAACCAGGTCAGCGCCGCCCACTTGCGCCCGCGCCGCGCCCCGGCCTCGACCACCGGCGGGGCCTTCGACGGATTGAGAAGCGCATAGACCAGCGCATAGGCCGCATAAAGCAGGGCCAGCAGCACGCCGGGCAGGATCGCGGCCTGAAACAGCGTGCCGACCGAGACGACGGCAGCCTGCCCCAGATAGGTCAGCGCATCGGGACAGCCCGCAAGCTGGGCGCGCGTCTCCTGCGCGGTGGCGTAGATATCGCCCGCCAGCGTACCCAGCAGCACGATGATGATCGAGGGCGGAATGATCTGGCCCAGCGTGCCGCTGGCCGCGATCACCCCGGTCGCCAGCTCAGGCGAATACTTGTTGCGTAGCATCGTCGGCAGCGACAAAAGCCCCATCGTCACCACGGTCGCCCCGACGATGCCGGTCGAGGCGGCCAGGAAGGCCCCCACCACCACCACCGAAACCGCCAGCCCGCCCGGCATCGGCCCGAAGACCCGCGCCATGGTGGTCAGCAGGTCGTTGGCGATCTTCGAGCGTTCGAGGGTGATCCCCATCAGCACGAACATCAGCACCGCCAGCAGCGTCTCGATCGACTGCCCGGCAAAGACCCGTTCGTTCATCCGGTTGACGATAAAGCTGATATTGCGGTCCATCGCCGTTTCCCAGCCCTGCGGGAACAGCGCCGTGGCGACAGTCGGCAGGTCGGGATAGCGGAAATGCGAGATCGTGTCGGGATGAATGCCCTGCGCGATCAGCGCGTCATAGGCGGCGGAGCCGGTGTCGATGACCTGGGCCACCAGGATGCCCGCGCTGTCGAGCGCCGCGATGATCCCGAAGGAAATGACCGCCGCGCCGCCGATGGCGAAGGCCACCGGAAAGCCCGACAGGATGCCCCCGAAGAGGCAGAGAATGACGATGATCAGGCCGATCTCGACGCCATCAAGTCCGAATAGCATATGCCTGCCCTGCCCCTTTAATGCGTGCCTTCATAGGCTTCTTCGCCGGCGCCAAGGCTGTCCCGGTCGAGATATTTTCCGGCGCTCTCCTCGCCTTCCACGAATTCGAGGAAGGACCGGTAGAAGAACGCGATGGCCTGCAGGAACACGAGGCCGGTAAAGGCCACCAGAAGCACCTTGAACAGGAAGTACCCGTTGAACCCGTTGGGCGAGAAGCCGATGGTCTCGACGTTCCAGCGCACCGCGCGGGCCTTCATCAGAAGCCGCTCGATCGTGTCCGAGGCCGAGGGCTTGGGCGTGATCAGGTGGCGCCACATGAAGAACCAGGAATACATCCAGACCAGCACCGCCACCGGCATCATGAACAGAAGCGACCCCGCCATGTCGATCGCGCGCTTGGCGCGGAAGCCCACCGCCGAATAGACCAGATCGACCCGCACATGGCCCGACTGCACGAAGGTGTAGGTCGCGCACAGCGCCACGATGGCGGCGTTGTAAAGCTTGAGTTCTTCGGACCACCACGAGAGATCCTTGGTGAAGGTGTAGCCGAACGGCCCGACACCGATTTCCGAGACACGGAAGATCCGCTGCAGGAAGACGATCATGATCTGCTGCAGCACCATCAACAGCCCGAACCAGGCAACGGCGCGGCCGATGCCGTTGGCCAGCCCCTCGAGCAGCCGGACCGTGCCCCACATGACCTGCCGCCGCCAGATCCCGACTGCGGTCAGCACGAGGAAAGCGGTGAAGACCACGAAGAAGAACTCAACCGAACCGCCGTAATATACGACCCGCATGATCGCCTTCTTGTCGGACCAGTCGAGCCAGAGCCCCGGATGGGACAGCGCAAAGCCGAAATTGTAGAAGGCCAGCAGGATGTTCTTGCAGACCCACAGAATGCCGTCGAGCATCCGGTTCTCCCGTTTGCCCCGCCTGTCGTGGCGGGATCGGTGAAGCATCGACGCCCCGGCCCTTGGTTCGGGCCGGGGCGCCAGGTGGTACGGGCGCGGCCGGGCTCAGCCCAGAACGCGGTTCCGCTGGCGGGTGAAGACCCCCTCCGAAATCTCGATCCAGGCAGCGGAATCGCGCATCGAGGCGACGTAGCTGTCGTAGATCTTCTTGTAGAGATCATCGCCCATGTACTGGGCAAAGACCTCCTGCGCGGCAGCGCCGAAGGCGTCCCATACGTCGTCGCTGAACTCGCGCACCTGCACGCCGCCCGCCTGCAGCCGCCGCAGCGCCGAGGCGTTGTTCTTCATGAACAGCGACAACGCCCACTGGTTGGCCGAGGCGGTCACCTGCTGGACCGTCGCCTGTTGCGACGGCGTCAGGCTTTCGAAGACCTCGAGGTTCATCGCCAGCGACAGGCCCGGGCCGGGTTCGTGGAAGCCGGCGGTGTAGTAGATCTTGGTGATCTCCTGGAAGCCCGCCTTCTCGTCGGCCCAGGGGCCGATCCATTCAGTGCCGTCGATGGCCCCCGAAGACAGCGCCTGATAGACCTCGGACCCGGGCAGGTTCTGCACCGAGGCCCCGAGCTTGCCAAGGATCTCGCCGCCCTGCCCCGGCATCCGGAACTTGAGGCCCTTGAAGTCCTCGGGGCTCTTGATTTCCCTGCGGAACCAGCCGCCCGATTGCGGCCCGGTATTGCCCGCAAGGAAGCTCTTCAGTCCGAAGATCTGGCCCAGCTCGTTGTGCAGCTCGTGCCCGCCCGAGTGATAGTACCAGTTGTGCAGTTCCTGTGCGGTCATGCCGAAAGGCAGCGAGGCGAAGAACTGATAGCCCGGATGCTGGCCGACGAAATAATAGTCGACCCCGTGATACATGTCGGCCTGCCCCGAGGTGACCGCGTCGAACACCTCGAAGGCGCCGACAAGCTCGCCCGCAGCCTTCAGATCGACGGTCAGCTGGCCATCGGTGACGGCGGTGATCTGGTCGGCACAGTACTGCGCGGCGTCATGCACGCCCGCGAGCCCCCGGCCCCAGGTGGTGACCAGCGTCAGCGTGCGCTTGCCCTGGGCATAGGCGGGTGCCGCCAGCGCGGCGGCGGCCGCGGCCGAACCGCCCAGCGCGGACCTGCGCAGAAATGAACGTCGATCCATGAACTCTCTCCTCCCGGTTTCGTGCCCGCCTCCTCGACGGGCGGATCGTTTTAGGTGCGGGCAATCTAGCGGGAGGGTCAGATCAGATAAATAGCCAGAAAGGACGGGGCGCGAACTTTCCTTACAGAATCGCCACGCATTCCGCCCGAAAGTTGTGCAACCGCACCGGGCGGCCTGCCGGACCCCGTCCGGCGCCTGTCTCGATTCGGCGGCCCGCGATCCGGGAGGACCGGGGCCGCCCTGCCGGGATCAGCCGATCACGCGGTCGCGCTGGGCGCGGTAGGTGCCTTCGGAGGCCTGCAGCCAGCTCGACGAACTCCGCATCGAGGCCATGTAGCTGTCCAGCATGCGGTCGTAGATATCGCCGTCGCGGTTTTCCTCCAGCGCCTCCTGCGCGGCCTGGCCGAACACGTCCCAGACCGGATCGGGGAAGGTCATGATCCGCACCCCTTCCGAAGCCAGCCGCGACAGCGCCGCACTGTTTTGCGACAGGAACATCGACAGCGTCCACTGGTTGCACTCGGCCGCGGCGCTTGCCATGACCTGCTGCTGGAAGGGCGTCAGGCTGTCGAAGAGATCGCGGTTCAGCGCAAGGGACAGCCCCGCGCCCGGCTCGTGGAACCCGGCGGTGTAGTAGATCTTGGTGATCTCGTAGAAGCCCGCCTTCTCGTCGGCCCAGGGGCCGACCCATTCGGTGCCGTCAAGCGCGCCGGTCGACAACGCCTGATAGACCTCGCCACCGGGGATGTTCTGGACCGAGACGCCCAGCTTGCCCATGGCGACGCCGCCCAGCCCCGGCATGCGGAACTTGAGCCCCTGGAAGTCCTCGGGCGTGTTGATCTCCTTGCGGAACCATCCGCCCGACTGGGCGCCGGTATTGCCGACGAGGAACATCTTCAGCCCGAAGATCTCGCCCAGCTCGTCATGGAAGGCCGCACCCTCGCCCTGATAGTACCAGTTGATCTGCTCCTGAGCGGTCATCCCGAAGGGCACGGTCGAGAAGAAGGCGAAGGCCGGGTGCTGGTTGACGAAATAGTAGTCCGACGAATGGTACATGTCGGCCTGACCCGAGCTGACCGCGTCGAACACCTCGAACGCGCCCACCAGTTCGCCCGCGGCCTTGACCTCGACCTTGATCTGGCCGTCGCTCAGCGCCTCGATCCGGTTCTTGCAGAACATCGCGGAATCGTGGACCCCAGCCATGCCGTTCGGCCAGGAGGTGACCATGGTCAGCGTCCGCACCCCCTGGGCCAGGGCGGGGGCGGCCAGCGTGGTGGCCGCGGCGGCCGAGCCGCCAAGGGCGGAGGTCTTCAGGAAAGAGCGGCGATCCATGGGCAGATGTCCTTTTCTTGGGTCCGCTGCCCCGGGTCGGTCGTCGCTCGGACCGGCCGGAGCCTGCGTGCTGCGCAAAACGGGCGCGACCCTAGCCGCCCCGCGCGGCCCCGGCCAGCCGCCCTGCGTTGCTCATTCCGCATGTCCGACCTGCGTCCAGCGCAACCCGCGTTTCGCACTTGTGCGCGAGACCCCCATCGGTGCGCAACAAACGGAAAGGATTCATTGCCGCAGGGAACTATTCTTCACGATTTTTGCGGTTGACCCCTTCCGGGCAGGCTCCTAATGTCCCGCGCACGCAACGCCAAAGGAGTCCCGCGGCAATGACCCTCGTACTCGTAATTACGGAAGACAGGCGCATGGGCCGGTAACGGCGGACCCAGGGTCCTCCCCATGCGCCCCCGCTCCACGGGGGCTTTTTTATGCGCAAAAGCTGGCGGACAGCACGGAGAACGAAAAGATGACACAGCCCATGACCGGCGCGAAGATGGTGGTTCAGGCGCTCAAGGACCAGGGGGTCGACGTAATCTTCGGCTACCCGGGCGGGGCCGTGCTTCCGATCTATGACGAGCTTTACCAGCAGACCGACATCCAGCACATCCTGGTGCGCCATGAACAGGGCGCGGTCCATGCGGCCGAGGGCTATGCCCGCTCGACCGGCAAGCCCGGCGTCGTTCTCGTCACCTCGGGCCCCGGCGCGACCAATGCCGTCACCGGCATCACCGACGCGCTGATGGACTCGATCCCGCTGGTCGTTCTGTCGGGCCAGGTTCCGACCTTCCTCGTTGGCAACGATGCCTTCCAGGAGGCCGATACCGTCGGCATCACCCGCCCCTGCACCAAGCATAACTGGCTGGTGAAGGACCCCGACAAGCTGGCCGAGACGATCCATCAGGGCTTTCACGTCGCCACCACCGGCCGTCCCGGCCCGGTGCTGATCGACATTCCCAAGGATGTGCAATTCGCCGAGGGGACCTATGTCGGTCCGGTCAAGGCGGGACACGGCCATTACCACCCGAGGGTCAAGGGCGACCGCGAGACGATCACCCGCCTCGTCGAGGCGATGGAAACCGCCGAGCGGCCGATCTTCTATACCGGCGGCGGGGTCATCAATTCGGGCGATGCCGCGACCCAGCTCCTGCGCGAGCTTGTCGAGGCGACGGGTTTTCCGATCACCTCCACCCTGATGGGTCTGGGCGCCTATCCGGCGAGCGGCAAGAACTGGTTGGGCATGCTGGGCATGCACGGGCTTTATGAGGCCAACCTCGCGATGCACGATTGCGACCTGATGATCTGTGTCGGCGCGCGCTTCGACGACCGCATCACCGGCCGGGTGGCCGATTTCAGCCCGCACTCGGTCAAGGCCCATATCGACATCGACCCCTCGTCGATCAACAAGACGATCCATGTCGACCTGCCGATCATCGGCGACGTGGCCCATGTGCTGGAGGATCTGCTGAGGATCTGGAAGTCGCGCGGGCGCAAGGTGAACAAGGAGGCACTCAAGCCCTGGTGGGCGCAGATCGACGAATGGAAGACCGTCGACTGCCTGCGCTACACCCCGTCCGAGACGATCATCAAGCCGCAATACGCCCTGCAGCGGCTCGAGGCGCTGACGCGGCACCGCAAGGACCGCTTCATCTGCACCGAGGTCGGCCAGCACCAGATGTGGGCGGCGCAGTTCCTCGGCTTCGAGGCGCCGAACCACTGGATGACCTCGGGCGGGCTTGGCACCATGGGCTACGGCATGCCGGCCTCGGTGGGCGTGCAGGTCGCCCATCCCGAGGCGCTGGTCATCAACGTCGCGGGCGAGGGATCGTGGCTGATGAACATGCAGGAGATGGGCACGGCGGTGCAATACCGCCTGCCGGTCAAGCAGTTCATCCTCAACAACGAGCGCCTCGGCATGGTCCGGCAGTGGCAGACGCTTCTGCATGGCGGGCGCTATTCGCACAGCTGGTCCGAGGCGCTGCCCGATTTCGTCAAGCTCGCCGAAGCGTTCGGCGCCAAGGGGATCAAGTGTTCGGACCCTGCCGATCTGGACGACGCCATCGCCGAGATGCTGGCCTATGACGGGCCGGTGATCTTCGACTGCCTGGTCGAGAAGCACGAGAACTGCTTCCCGATGATCCCGTCGGGTCGCGCCCATAACGACATGCTGCTGGGCGACGCCGAGACCGAAGGGGCGATCGGGACCAAGGGCGCGGTCCTCGTCTGAGCCATGGCGGCGGCGCTGTTACCCTGGCGGCAACGCCCGCACGGGTCGGCGCCTGCCGGCGGCCCGTGGGCGGCCGCCGCTGGTCATTGCCGCCGCCCTGCCCTCGGCAATCCTCGCCGCCCGGATCGCGGCGCGGCCCGGGCGCGTCGGGACGCAGACCGCGACGATGTCGGCCCGTTCCGGACCGTGGCACCGAGGGTCGTGCCGGACCTCGTGCCAAGGCCCGGACCGCAACCGCCCGCCGCGTGGCTTCCGCTGGCGGGCATGGCGCTGACCCTGGCGGTCGCGCTATGGCTCGTGCCGCGCGCCCGAAGCCCCGAGACTTCGCCCGGCACCCGGCCGGGCGCAAACGATAACGCCGAGAGGACATGACATGGCTCCGTTGAACATCCAGCAAGGCACCTCCAGACATTCCGCCTATGACCTGCGCGACCCCAATGCCGAGACCAGCGAACGTCACACCCTGGCGGTGACCGTCGACAACGAGGCAGGCGTGCTGGCCCGCGTCATCGGGCTCTTTTCGGGGCGCGGCTACAATATCGACAGCCTGACCGTGGCCGAGGTCGATCACGCCGGCCACAAGAGCCGGATCACCATCGTGACCACCGGCACACCGGCCGTGATCGAGCAGATCAAGGCCCAGCTTGGCCGCATCGTTCCCGTGCACGAGGTCCACGATCTGACGGTCGAGGGGCCGTCGGTCGAACGTGAACTGGCGCTTTTCAAGGTCACCGGAACCGGCGAGAAGCGGGTCGAAGCGCTGCGGCTTGCCGATATCTTCCGCGCCAATGTGGTCGACTCGACGCTGGAAAGCTTTGTCTTCGAAATCACCGGCACGCCCCAGAAGGTCGACGCCTTCGGCGAGTTGATGCGCCCGCTCGGTCTTTGCGAAATGGCGCGCACCGGCGTCGCCGCCTTGGCGCGCGGGAAGTGAGGCCTCGGCACCCGGAACCTGAAAGGATGAAGGCCTCCGGCGGGGTAAGTACCGGAGGCCTTCGGAGCCGGGGGAAATCCGGCGAATGGACCTGTCTCGGACAGCCCTTCCGGGAGGTCCGGGTCGCAGATCCGTCCCGATTCGCGCTATGCGCAACGCGAACCGTCAATCAAGGTTAACACCTGGACCCGGTTCTGGGAACAATCCGGTTGCCGCGAGCGGCAAGCCGCCGGTCCCGCCCTGCCCGTCCCGCCCCTCCCACGTCCCCGCCAAAGGAGCCCGGGCCGCGACCTTTCCAGATTTCCCCGCGCCCGGTAGAATGATGCGACAAACGTGACGACGTATTCGGGGCCGGGCACGGTCCCTGGGAGGAGATATGGTCGCGCGCGAACGCTTCGTCAGGAAAGCGGACTGGGTCCGCTTCCTGGACACCGGCGCATTGCCGGACGATCTCGACCCGGACCTGGCGGCCTCCTGGCTGCGCTCGCGCGACTCGGGTGTGCTGCCCGACCGGCTGACCGCACCGCAGGTCACCGACGAGGTGCTGCAGCGCAAGCGCACGGAAACCGCCGAGTTGCGGCGGCTGGCCCGGGCCGCGCTGCTCCGGGCGCGGGCGATGCTGAAGGACACCGGATCGATGATGATCCTGGCCTCGCCCGACTGCATCATCACCGAGACCGAGGGCGATCCGGGGGTGATCGACACCGGCCGCGAGAACCGGCTGCAGATCGGCGGCAACTGGCAGGAAACCAGCATCGGGACCAATGGCATCGGCACCGCCGCGGCTTCGGGGCGGCCGGCCTTGGTGCATGGCATCCAGCATTTCTGCGAAGAGATCCAGCGCTGGAGCTGCGCCGCCGTGCCGGTGCTGGACCCGGTCGACCGGTCGCTGCGCGGGATCGTCGACATCTCCGGGCCGACCGATGTGTTCCTGCCGCAAAGCATGGCGCTGGCGATGGCGGTCGGCGACGAGATCACCCAGGCGCTGGCCCGGCTGATCGGCGAAGAGCGCGAGGTGCTGTACCAGCAGTTCATGGGCCGCCGCGCGCGCTGGCAGAACACCCACATGATCCTGATCGACCGGCGCGGCGCGGTGCTGCACGACACCCGCGCGGTCTGGTCGAACCAGGCGATCCAGGGCGGCGCCATCGGCGACCGGCGCGAAGATGACTGGGCAAGCGAGATGTCGGACCGGTTCTCGGGCATGGATGGCGAGATCCTGCGCCGCGACGGCTTGCCCATCGGGCTGGTGCTGACGGCCTATCGCGGCCGGCGGACGCCCGTCGAAACCCCCAGCGGCGACCCGTTCGACGCCTTTCTGGGGACCGCGCCCGCGATTGTCCGCCTGCTCGAACATGCGCGCTGCGTGGCGGGCTCGGCCGTGCCCGTGCTGATCAGCGGCGAGACCGGCACCGGCAAGGAGCTGCTGGCCCGCGCGATCCACGATGCCTCGGCCCAGCGGCACGGGCGCTATGTGCCGGTGAATTGCGGCGCGCTGCGCGCCGACAGCGCCGCGGGTGTGCTGTTCGAAACCGACGGCCCCGGCAGCGGCGCCGTGGCCGCGGCGCATGGCGGCACACTCTGCCTGGACGAGATCGGCGAGATGCCCGGAGACGTGCAACCCTTCTTGCTGCGGGTCCTGGAAGACGGGCTGACCCGGGCGCGCAGCCCCGATGCGCCGGAACGCTCCGACTTCCGGGTGATCGCGCTGACCCATCGCGACCTGCCCCGGGACGTGGCCGAAAACCGGTTCCGGCGCGACCTGTTCCACCGCATCTCGACGATCCAGTTCCGGCTGCCGCCGCTGCGCGACCGGGCCGAGGACATTCCGCTGCTGGCCCAGCATTTCCTGTCCCAGGCTGCCGCCGAGGCCGGGCGCCGGGCGCCGGCGCTGACCCGGGCCGCACGCGAGGCGCTGATGGCCTATCCCTGGCCCGGCAATGCCCGCGAATTGAGAAACGACATGCAGGCGCTGGTGCTGTTCTGCGGCCGCGGCGTGATCGACGCCGAAGACCTGCCAGAAAAGATCCGGACCCCGGCCGCCCCCCTGCCCCGGCCCGAACCGGACGAGCGCACCCGCATCCTTGAGGCGATGGCGGCAAGCGGCGGCAACATGTCGGCCACTGCCCGACGGCTGGGGATCGCGCGCTCGACGCTCTACACCAAGCTCGCCGCCTACGGCCTGACCCGCCCCGAGGACTGACGCACGGGGACGGACCTTCGCGGTCGCCCCCACAAGACCGCGCGAATCGGTCTGCCCACACCCTCCGAAACCTGTTCGGCACCTGTCCGGCACCTGTCCGGACAGCCGGACACATCCTGTCCGGACGGCTCTCCCTTCGCCCCCGGACAATGCCGCCCGAAACCCTGCCTTAACGAATATGACTGTCCGGCGGCCACGCCAGCGCCGGACAGGGCCGGTACCGACGCCCGCCCGCATAGTCTGACCGGACGGCGTCCCGAGACGGCGCTGAAACGGGAGGAAACACGCATGACACAGACCGCACGGAACGCGCGGTCGGTTCAGGTGCTGGGCATCGACGCCGGCGGCACCATGACCGACACGTTCTTCGTGGATGCAGACGGCGACTTCGTCGTCGGCAAGGCCCAGACCACGCCCGCAAACGAGGCGCAGGGCCTGCTGGAATCCAGCCGCGAGGGGCTCGAACATTGGGGCCTGACGCTGGAGGATGCGCTGCGCAACATCCAGACCGGGGTCTATTCCGGCACCGCGATGCTGAACCGGGTGGTGCAGCGCAAGGGGCTTCGGGTCGGGCTGATCGTCAATGCGGGGATGGAGGACTTCCACCGCATGGGCCGCGCGATCCAGGCCTATCTGGGCTTCGCCTACGAGGACCGCATCCACATCAACACGCACTATTACGACGACCCGCTGGTGCCGCGCGACCTGACCCGAGGCGTGGCCGAGCGGATCGACATGATGGGCAAGGTGGTGATCCCGCTGAACGAGGAGTCGGCCCGGACCGCCGCGCGCGATCTGATCGCCGAGGATGTCGAAGGCATCGTGATCTCGCTTCTGCATTCCTACAAGAACCCGACCCACGAACGCCGGGTGCGCGACATCGTCGAGGACGAGGTCAAGGCCAGCGGCAAGACGATCCCGGTCTTTGCCTCGACAGACTACTACCCGGTGCGCAAGGAGACCCACCGCACCAATACCACCGTGCTTGAGGCCTATGCCGCCGAGCCGTCGCGCCAGACGCTGCATGGCATCTCGGGCGCTTTCAAGGATCACGGGTCCAAATTCGACTTCCGGGTGATGGCGACCCATGGCGGCACCATTTCGTGGAAGGCCAAGGAACTGGCGCGGACCATCGTGTCGGGCCCGATCGGCGGCGTGATCGGCGCCAAGTATCTGGGCGAGAAGCTGGGCTACAAGAACATCGCCTGTTCCGACATCGGCGGCACCTCGTTCGACGTGGCGCTGATCACGCAAAGCGAGCTGACGATCCGCAACGATCCCGACATGGCGCGGCTGGTGCTGTCGCTGCCGCTGGTGGCGATGGACTCGGTCGGCGCGGGCGCGGGCAGCTTCGTGCGGCTCGACCCCTATACCAAGGCGATCAAGCTCGGCCCCGACAGCGCGGGCTATCGCGTCGGCGTCTGCTGGGCCGAAAGCGGTATCGAGACGGTCTCGATCTCGGATTGCCATGTGGTGCTGGGCTACCTGAACCCCGACAACTTCCTCGGCGGGCAGGTCAAGCTTGACCGCCAGCGCGCCTGGGACGCGATCAAGGTGCAGGTCGCCGACCCGCTGGGGCTGTCGGTCGAGGATGCCGCGGCCGGGGTGATCGAGCTGCTCGATGCCGAGCTGCGCGACTACATGCGCTCGATGATCTCGGGCAAGGGCTACAGCCCGGGCAGCTTTACCTGCTTCAGCTATGGCGGCGCGGGCCCGGTCCACACCTATGGCTATACCGAAGGCCTGGGCTTCGAGGACGTGATCGTGCCGGCCTGGGCCGCGGGCTTTTCGGCCTTCGGCTGCGCGGCGGCCGATTTCGAATACCGCTATGACAAGTCGCTCGACATCAATATCGACACCGATGCCCACGAGGCCGACAAGGCGACCCAGGCCCAGGTGTTGCAGGCCGCCTGGGACGAGCTGACCGAGCGCGTTCTGGAGGAGTTCGAGCGCAACGGCTATTCCGCCGACAAGGTCGAGCTGCAGCCCGGTTTCCGGATGCAGTATCGCGGGCAGCTGAACGACCTGGAAATCGAAAGCCCGATCGCCTCGGCCGCCGGCGCCGACGACTGGGACCGGCTGGTTTCTGCCTTCAACGACACCTATGGCCGGGTCTATGCCGCCTCGGCCCGCTCGCCCGAGCTGGGCTATTCGGTGACCGGCGCGATCATGCGCGGCACCGTCCCGATCCCGAAACCGAAGATCCCCGAGGAACCCCTGCACGACGCCACCCCGCCGCGCGAGGCGCGCACCGGCACGCGGCAGTTCTACCGCAAGGGCCGCTGGGTGGAGGCCCAGCTTTACCGGATGGAAACGCTTCTGCCCGGCAACCAGATCGTCGGCCCCGCGATCATCGAATCCGACGCCACGACCTTCGTCGTGCCGGACGGGTTCGAAACCTGGCTCGACGAACACCGCCTGTTCCACCTCAAGGAACTGTGACGCGCGAAAGGGAGGACATCACATGAACATCCAGACAGATATCAAGGGCATCGTCCGCGGCGGCGAGACCCTCAAGCAGCACCGCGACAAGATCATGGAGGCCACCAAACGCAGCGGCCACTATGCCGGGCTGCGCCATATGGAGCTGCGGGACGAGCATCCGATCAAGTACAACAAGCTGTTCTCGCGGCTTCGGGCCGGTGTCGTCGATGCCCGCGAGACCGCCAAGAAGATCGCGGCCTCGCCCATCGTCGAGCAGGAGGGCGAGCTGTGCTTCACCCTCTATAACGCGGCGGGCGACAGCATCCTGACCTCGACCGGCATCATCATCCATGTCGGCACCATGGGGGCCGCGATCAAATACATGATCGAGAACGGATGGGAGACCAATCCCGGCGTCAAGGACCGGGACATCTTCTGCAACAACGACAGCCTGATCGGCAACGTCCACCCGTGCGACATCCACACCATCGTGCCGATCTTCCACGAGGGCGAGCTGATCGGCTGGGTCGGCGGCGTGACCCATGTGATCGATACCGGCGCCGTCGGGCCGGGCTCGATGACCACGGGCCAGGTCCAGCGCTTCGGCGACGGCTATTCGGTGACCTGCCGCAAGATCGGCGAGAACGACACGCTGTTCCGCGACTGGCTGCATGAAAGCCAGCGCGCGGTGCGTACCACGCGCTACTGGATGCTCGACGAACGCACCCGGGTCGCAGGCTGTCACATGATCCGCAAGCTGGTCGAGGAGGTGATCGCCGACGAGGGGATCGATGCCTACTGGCAATTCGCCTATGAGGCGGTCGAACATGGCCGGCTGGGGCTTCAGAACCGGATCAAGGCGATGACCATTCCGGGCACCTATCGCCAGGTGGGCTTCGTCGACGTGCCCTACAGCCACGACGACGTGCGCGTGCCCTCGGACTTCGCCAAGGTCGACACGATCATGCACACGCCGTCGGAGATGACGATCCGCAAGGATGGCACCTGGCGGCTCGATTTCGAAGGCTCGTCGCGCTGGGGCTGGCACACCTACAACGCCCATTCGGTCAGCTTCACGTCCGGTATCTGGGTGATGATGACCCAGACCCTGATCCCGACCGAGATGATCAACGACGGCGCCGCCTACGGCACCGAATTCCGCCTGCCCAAGGGCACCTGGATGAACCCCGACGACCGGCGCGTGGCCTTCGCCTATAGCTGGCACTTCCTCGTGTCGTCCTGGACGGCGCTCTGGCGGGGGCTCTCGCGCAGCTATTTCGGACGCGGCTATCTCGAAGAGGTCAATGCGGGCAATGCCAATACCTCGAACTGGCTGCAGGGCGGCGGCTTCAACCAGTATGACGAGATACACGCCGTGAACTCGTTCGAATGCGCGGCCAACGGGGTCGGTGCCACGGCGGTGCGCGACGGCATCAGCCACGCGGCGGCGATCTGGAACCCCGAGGGCGACATGGGCGACATGGAGATCTGGGAACTGGCCGAGCCGCTGGTCTATCTCGGCCGCCAGATCAAGGCCTCCTCGGGCGGCGCGGGCAAGTATCGCGGCGGCTGCGGCTTCGAAAGCCTGCGCATGGTCTGGAACGCCAAGGACTGGACCATGTTCTTCATGGGCAACGGCCATATCAGTTCCGACTGGGGGCTGATGGGCGGCTATCCGGCGGCCTCGGGCTACCGCTTCGCCGCGCATGACACCGGGCTGAAAGAGAAGATCGCCAGAGGCGAGCCGATCCCCTGGGGCGGCGATACCGACCCCGAGAACCCGGTCTGGGACGGGATGCTGGAGGGTGCCCGGATCAAGCGCGACAAGCAGGCCATCACCACCGAGGAAATGTTCGCCGATTACGATCTTTACCTCAACTACATGCGCGGCGGCCCGGGCTTCGGCGACCCGCTCGACCGCAAGCCCGAGGCGGTGGCGGCCGATGTGAATGGCGGCTACCTGCTCGCGCGCTTTGCCGACAGCGTCTATGGCGTCGTGCTGGCCGAGGGCGAGCGCGGCCGGGTGGTGGCCGATCTGGCCGCGACCGAGGCGCGCCGTGCCGAGATCCGGCAGGAGCGGCTGGCACAGTCGGTGCCGACCCGCGACTGGATGGCGGGCGAACGCGAAAAGATCCTGGCCAAGGAGGCGGGCACCCATGTCCAGCAGATGTATGCCGCCTCGTTCAAGCTCGGCCCGAAATTCGAACGCGATTTCCGGGCGTTCTGGGACCTGCCGGACAGCTGGCAACTGAAGGAGGCCGACCTGCCGATCCCGTCCTACGGCAAGGACTATTCGATGGACCTGTCGGAACTGCCCGATGTGAACATCGTCCAGCTGGTCGAGGAATGACCCAACCCGGGCGCCGGGCGATCCCGGCGCCCGTTTCAGAAAGGGAGGAACAGACATGGCCTATACCGAAGCCAAGATCCGCGATCTCGTGGACGGCACCATCGACCAGGACACGCTGCATCAGATGCTGTCCATGCCCAAGGATCAGGAAAGGTTCGAAATCTACCTCGGGATCCTGCAGGAGCAGGTCCCTTGGGACGACCGCATCATCCTGCCGCTGGGACCGAGACTTTTCATCGTCCAGCGGGCCGAAGACAAGAAATGGGTGATCCGCAGCTGGGCCGGGCACGATTTCTGCGACTGGACCGAGAACTGGAAGCTGCATGCCAAGGTCCGGGTCCGCGACACGCCAGAGGCGATGGAAAAGCTCTATCCCAAGCTGATGGCGCCCTCGACCGGCTGGCAGGTGATCCGCGAATACTTTTGCCCGCTCTCGGGTGACCTGCTGGACGTCGAGGCGCCCACGCCCTGGTATCCGGTGATCCACGATTTCGAACCGGATATCGACACCTTCTATCGCGACTGGCTCGGCCTCGAGGTGCCCGAGCGCGCCTGACCGAGGCCCCGGCCGCGCCGCGGCCCCCTTTCCGAAGGGGGCCGCATTGCGCCCCGCCGAACCTTACCGCAAGGCGAAAGAAAGTCGCCGCCAAGTTGTGCAAACAGCTTGACCCGCCGCCCTCCCCGCCTTTTCATTGTCCTGACCCATCAAGGGAGGCTTGGGCCGTGTCGATGCTTCTGAGCGATCTGCGCACCACCTTAGGCTATCTGCTTCAGGCCGCCCTTTGCCGGGTGTTCGGACCATTGCGCCCCAAGGCGCCGCCACGTCCCGATTACAGCGCCGTCTATACCTCGCCGGAGTTTACCGTCGAGCGGTTCGGGAAATGCCAGAAGGGCAGCTATATCGAGGTCTATCGGCCGAAGACGCCCTGGCTCGGGCAGAACGGACGCCCCAAGGCGGTGATCTTCCTGCACGGCTTCGTGCTGGGGGCGTCGCAGATCTACCGCGCTCATCTCGAACACCTCGTCCGTCAGGGCTATACCGTCTTCTTTCCGAACTTTCAGACCGGGTTCTGCAGCTTTCCCGCCAGAGGGCTGATGACCGTGGCCGAGTTGCTGGACGAGGTCTTCGGCGACGGGTTGCGGCCCTCCCAGGAGAAATGGATGCGGAACGCGCTGGCCAGCGTCACCGATGCCTATGCCCAGGTCGGCTTCGGACCCGATGTCGCGGTCGATACCTATGTCTATGGCCATTCGCTGGGCGGACTCTTCGCGCTGAGCTGGCCCTGGTACGTGACCCAGGACGGCCTGCCCGCCAATCTGATGCCGCTGCAGGTCGTGACTGCCGACCCGATCCCCAGCAGTTCCGCCGCGTCGGCGCCGGGCCAGATCGGCCTGGCCCTCGACCGGTTGCAGGACGATGTGAACCTGAGCGTCACGGGAAAGGCACTGACCATGCCGGTCGCAATCCTGCATGGCGACGCCGACTGGATCGTGCCGAAATCCGAATGGGATATCCCGTTCGGTGCCATCGCCACGGATCGCAAGCGCATGTACCTGTCGCAGACCGATACCCATGGCTGCCCCGGACATTTCGCCAATCACGAACAGGCGACCGACGATACCAGCTTTTTCCGCCCGCTTCTGTCTTTGTTGCTGCTCGACGGCGTTGGCGCCGAAGACACGCTGGACTGGCGCTATCTCTGGTCTGCGCTCGACCGGGTCATCCGCGAGGGCACCGAGGCCGACCGTCTGGAGTTCGACCTGGGTCATTGGTCCGACGGCCGCCCTGTACGCCCGGTCAAGGTCTATCTTTCGGGCGACGCGGCCTGAACCCGGCCTGGGATACACCGAGGTCGCTCGAGGTCTCGGGATCTTCGTCCGGGCGGCCGCGTGCGAACTTGCCCGATGCCAGAGACGCGCGTCGCGGTCTTCTTCGTCCGGCTCATCCCGCGCAATCGCAAACACGGCTCCGCACGGAATTGCCGAACGGCGGCGGGAGCCGGTCGATGCCTTTCCCAAGCCCGCACCGATCCGCCTGAAGGTTCCGGCATCTCGGACCGCTCCTTCCGAGCGCTGACGCTCTGCGAACGGTCCGAGACCCGCTGCCCGCTCACCGGCGTGCAGGCTCAGAAATCCTGCCAGCCGCTGTCGTTCACGGCCCGCTTGGGCGCAACCATCGTGGCGGATGACGGGCGATCGGGCGTGTAGGTGGGCGCCGACGGGCTCCGCGGGCTGGTCAGCACGGGGCCGCTGCCCTTCAGACGGAACCGGGCGACGAGGCTTTGCAGATTGCCCGCCTCCTGCTTCATCGTCACCGCGGCGGCGTTCGCCTCCTCGACCATGGCGGCGTTCTGCTGGGTGACCTTGTCCAGTTCGTTGATCCCGACATTGATCTCGCCAAGCCCCACAGACTGTTCCTGCGCGCCGGTCGCGATCTCGCCGATCAGCACGGCGATGTTGCTGACGCGCTCGACGATGTCGGTCAGCGCCTCGCCGGTCCGGTTCACCAGCGCCACGCCGGATTCGACCTGATCGGAACTGGACGAAATCAGCGTCTTGATCTCTTTCGCGGCCTCGGAGGACCGCTGGGCCAG